>NZ_BSTB01000085.1:0-233 GCF_030269285.1 Micromonospora sp. NBRC 101691 | reverse complement strand
GGGTGGGGGCACAGAGCCCACGATGACCCACGATGACCCACGGCAAGCCACCGCTGTGAGCACGGCGGACGCAGTCTCGGACCCGTGACCTTGACCGTGCGGCGGTTTCAATTCCCATCAGTCACCCCATGCGTTACCCCAGGTGAGGGCCGGTTCTCTGCCGGCCCTCACCTGTATTTGGGGGCCATGTGGGGGCAGTCATCGGCGGAGCATCCTCCAGACGCGCCCGATGC
>NZ_BSTB01000084.1:0-240 GCF_030269285.1 Micromonospora sp. NBRC 101691 | reverse complement strand
GGCCTCGGTCAGCGGCATGTCCTGCCAGCCGTCGACCTGCTTCAGACCCTTCAGGAACGCGGTCGTCGAGTACTCCGGGTCGGTGATCTGCTCGACCGTGCCCCACCCGCTGGACGGGCGCTGCTGGAACAGGCCCTGCGAGTCGTGGTCGTTGCGGTCACCCAGATGACCCAGGTTCTCCAGCTTCGACTCCTGCAGGCTCGTCGCGATCGCGACCACGGCGGCCCGCTCGTCCATGCC
>NZ_BSTB01000083.1:0-255 GCF_030269285.1 Micromonospora sp. NBRC 101691 | reverse complement strand
GTCGGAGTTGCCGACCATCCGGGGCGAGGAGCCGTTGCTGACGAACCTGCTGGCCAATCTGGTCAGCAACTCGGTGAAGTTCCGGCGGCCGGACGTGCCGCCGAGGGTGCACGTCTCGGCGCGTCTGATGGACGGCGAGTGGGAGGTCACCTGTCGGGACAACGGTATCGGGATCGAGCCGGAGTTCGCGGACAAGATCTTCGTGATCTTCCAGCGGTTGCACTCGAAGGACGCCTACCCGGGCACGGGCATCGG
>NZ_BSTB01000082.1:0-255 GCF_030269285.1 Micromonospora sp. NBRC 101691 | reverse complement strand
CCGGGCAGTCGACCGTTCCGCTCTCCGCCGAGCAGAAGGACAACGCCAAGGCCATCATCGAGGCCACCAAGAAGGCCGGCATGGACGAGCGGGCCGCCGTGGTCGCGATCGCCACCAGCCTCCAGGAATCCAAGCTGGAGAACCTGGGCCACCTCGGCGAGCGCAACGACCACGACTCGCAGGGCCTGTTCCAGCAGCGCCCGTCGTCGGGTTGGGGCACGGTCGAGCAGATCACCGACCCCGCCTACTCCACCA
>NZ_BSTB01000081.1:0-255 GCF_030269285.1 Micromonospora sp. NBRC 101691 | reverse complement strand
ACGGGCGCTGCTGGAACAGGCCCTGCGAGTCGTGGTCGTTGCGGTCACCCAGATGACCCAGGTTCTCCAGCTTCGACTCCTGCAGGCTCGTCGCGATCGCGACCACGGCGGCCCGCTCGTCCATGCCCGCCTTCTTGGTGGCCTCGACGATGGCCTTCACGTTCGCGGTCTGCTCGGCGTTCAGCGGGATCCGCGACTGCGAACCCGGCTCACCGTGCGGCATCAACTTGCCCGTGTCGGGCTTCTCCGCCTGCA
>NZ_BSTB01000080.1:0-255 GCF_030269285.1 Micromonospora sp. NBRC 101691 | reverse complement strand
GCAAGGGCCAGCGGGAACTGAACGTGCGTTACGAGGCGCAGCCGAACTTCTACTACTGCGGCCCCGCCGCCGCCCGTAACGCCCTCACCACCCTGAACAAGGACGTCTCCCAGGACGACCTCGCCCGCGAGATGGGCACCACCGAGAACGGCACCGACAGCGCCCACCTCATCACCAAGGCCCTCAACACCAAGAGCGGCAAGAACGACTGGCGCACCATCGAAATCACCACCCCCAACGCCGACGACAAGCAGA
>NZ_BSTB01000079.1:0-255 GCF_030269285.1 Micromonospora sp. NBRC 101691 | reverse complement strand
ATGTGTTAAGCACGCCGCCAGCGTTCGTCCTGAGCCAGGATCAAACTCTCCAACAAAAACTTGTTGAACAATCATCCCAGCAACAAAGTGTTGCCAAAGGAATCCCCACCAGCCAGACATCAAGCCCAACCAGCACGGGGTATAACTTAATTGGCACTGGCTTATCAAGCACCCTGTTGAGTTCTCAAAGAACAACCACACACCATCCGGCAACCCCCTCAGGGGCCCCATCCGGGGCATCTCGTCCTCGCACCC
>NZ_BSTB01000078.1:0-255 GCF_030269285.1 Micromonospora sp. NBRC 101691 | reverse complement strand
CGGTGGAGAGGGCGACGTAGACGTCGGCGAGGGTGCCGTGGGTGAAGGCGACGATGTCGTCGCGGTTGTCGCCGTTGAAGTCTCCGGTGAGGAGTGTTTCGCCGTTGAGGCCGAAGAAGTCGTTCCACTTGACGGAGGTGCCGGTGAAGGTGGTTCCGGTGGAGGTGGCGACGTAGACGTCGTTGAGGGTGCCGTGGGTGAAGGTGACGATGTCGTCGCGTCCGTCACCGGTGAAGTCCGTCGGCGAACCCGCCA
>NZ_BSTB01000077.1:0-255 GCF_030269285.1 Micromonospora sp. NBRC 101691 | reverse complement strand
CCGTATCGCGGGCCTGGCGGATCCCCCCGGATCCCCCTTCCGGCGCGACGCGAAATCCCCCGGTACGTCCCTCAGAGCGCCCTTACGTGTGGTGCTTACGCCCTGTCCTGTCACCTGCCCGGTTGGGCGGTTTGTCGGGATGGGCGCGTCAACCCCCGAACGGAGCTTTGACCATGAACAAGCTTATCCAGCGTGGTGTGCTGTCCATCGCCGGTCTGACCGCCGTGGCGGGAATCGCCGCCGGTTCCGGCCTGT
>NZ_BSTB01000076.1:0-255 GCF_030269285.1 Micromonospora sp. NBRC 101691 | reverse complement strand
ACCAGGGGGTGTTCTCCGAGCGGGTGACGATGTTGTCGCCCTTCAACGCCGAGATCGGCACCACCGCCAGATCGGGGACGTCGAGTTTCGCGGCGAAGGCGGTGAACTCGTCGGCGATCTGCTCGAATACTTCCTGCGACCAGTCGACCAGGTCCATCTTGTTGACGCAGAGCACCAGGTGCGGCACCCGCAGAAGACTGCACAGGAAGGCGTGGCGGCGGGACTGCTCGACCAGGCCCTTCCGGGCGTCGACCA
>NZ_BSTB01000075.1:0-255 GCF_030269285.1 Micromonospora sp. NBRC 101691 | reverse complement strand
CTCGGGGTGGGTGCGGTGGTCGGTGCCGTTGAGGGCGAAGTAGCGGACGGCGGCGAACTCGGCCTCGATCCAGTTCAGCCAGGACGCGTAGGTCGGCAGGAACACCAGGTCGACCCGGTTGGTGGCGCACCAGGCTCGGACTTCGGGGTGCTTGTGTGGGGAGAAGTTGTCGCAGATCAGGTACAGCTCCTCGGTCGGCCAGCGGCGGCGCAGGGTCTTGAGGAAGCCGAGGAACTCGCGCCAGCGTTTGCGGTC
>NZ_BSTB01000074.1:0-273 GCF_030269285.1 Micromonospora sp. NBRC 101691 | reverse complement strand
AGGGTGCCATCCGCCCCTCCCCAGCCGCACCACAACCCCCGTTCCACACCACCGAAGTGGCCGTACTAGAAGATCCGTGGCCGTTGCCAGGAAAAGACTCACCAGTGTCTCCGCCATCGAGCACCCCGACCTGACATTCGCAGATCGCGGGCTCCTTACCACCCTTCGGTGGAAGGTGCTCCTTAGAAAGGAGGTGATCCAGCCGCACCTTCCGGTACGGCTACCTTGTTACGACTTCGTCCCAATCGCCAGCCCCACCTTCGACGGCTCCCT
>NZ_BSTB01000073.1:0-273 GCF_030269285.1 Micromonospora sp. NBRC 101691 | reverse complement strand
GGGCGGGGAATGGTGGTGGGGGCGGGGTGGTTGTATCCCCCGTGCGGCTGTGGCCCGCTGCCGGTGAGCGCGGCGGGTGGCCGGGTGGCCCCGGGAATGGGGGCGGCCGGCCGGTCGTTACACCATGTCGACGCCGATGCAGCAGCCCGTATCGCGGGCCTGGCGGATCCCCCCGGATCCCCCTTCCGGCGCGACGCGAAATCCCCCGGTACGTCCCTCAGAGCGCCCTTACGTGTGGTGCTTACGCCCTGTCCTGTCACCTGCCCGGTTGGG
>NZ_BSTB01000072.1:0-273 GCF_030269285.1 Micromonospora sp. NBRC 101691 | reverse complement strand
AGGGTGCCATCCGCCCCTCCCCAGCCGCACCACAACCCCCGTTCCACACCACCGAAGTGGCCGTACTAGAAGATCCGTGGCCGTTGCCAGGAAAAGACTCACCAGTGTCTCCGCCATCGAGCACCCCACCATCACATTCGGACGGTGCGGGCTCCTTACCACCCTTCGGTGGAAGGTGCTCCTTAGAAAGGAGGTGATCCAGCCGCACCTTCCGGTACGGCTACCTTGTTACGACTTCGTCCCAATCGCCAGCCCCACCTTCGACGGCTCCCT
>NZ_BSTB01000071.1:0-289 GCF_030269285.1 Micromonospora sp. NBRC 101691 | reverse complement strand
CCGGATGGGGCCCCTGAGGGGGTTGCCGGATGGTGTGTGGTTGTTCTTTGAGAACTCAACAGGGTGCTTGATAAGCCAGTGCCAATTAAGTTATACCCCGTGCTGGTCGGGCTTGATGTCTGGCTGGCGGGGATTCCTTTGGCAACACTTTGTTGCCGGGACGATTGTTCAACAAGTTTTTGTTGGAGAGTTTGATCCTGGCTCAGGACGAACGCTGGCGGCGTGCTTAACACATGCAAGTCGAGCGGAAAGGCCCTTCGGGGTACTCGAGCGGCGAACGGGTGAGTAA
>NZ_BSTB01000070.1:0-332 GCF_030269285.1 Micromonospora sp. NBRC 101691 | reverse complement strand
GCTGCTCGTGGTGACGAGTACACGAACCTGGCGTTGTTGACCGACGGGTTGCGGGCGGAGCGGGAGCAGGGCATCACGATCGATGTCGCCTACCGGTACTTCGCGACCCCTCGGCGGAAGTTCATCATCGCGGACACCCCCGGGCACACCCAGTACACCCGGAACATGGTCACCGGTGCTTCCACCGCTGACCTGGCTCTGATCCTGGTCGACGCCCGGAAGGGCCTGGTCGAGCAGTCCCGCCGCCACGCCTTCCTGTGCAGTCTTCTGCGGGTGCCGCACCTGGTGCTCTGCGTCAACAAGATGGACCTGGTCGACTGGTCGCAGGAAGT
>NZ_BSTB01000069.1:0-339 GCF_030269285.1 Micromonospora sp. NBRC 101691 | reverse complement strand
TGTCCCCACGGGAGATGTCGATCTCGTCGGTCAGACGGACGGTCACGGACATCGGCGGGAACGCCTCGCCGACGGGTCCGTCAGCGGTCTCCACCGACGCGATGTGGGAGGTGAACCCCGACGGCAGCACCATCACCTCGTCCCCGGGCTTCAACACCCCAGAGGCGACCTGACCGGCGTAACCCCGGTAGTCCGTCACCGTCGTGGACTGCGGACGGATCACGTACTGCACGGGGAAGCGGACGTCGACGAGGTTCCGGTCCGAGGCGATGTGCACGTGCTCCAGGTGGTGGAGCAGGGAGGGGCCTTCGTACCAGGGGGTGTTCTCCGAGCGGGTGA
>NZ_BSTB01000068.1:0-349 GCF_030269285.1 Micromonospora sp. NBRC 101691 | reverse complement strand
CCCTGCACCTCCACCACCTTGTTGCTGTTGCGGTTGATCAGACGGACGTGGCCACCGTCGGAGTCGGCCAACCGGAACTGCTGGTTGGAACCGTTGCCGTCGGCCCACTGCACGATGTTGGCCCCGTTGGCGGTGGAGAAGTTGTAGACGTCCAGGACCTTGCCGGACAGCCGGGACCGCAGCCGGTAGTAGCCACCACCGGAGTCCACGAACTGCCACTGCTGCTGGTTGCCGTCGTTACGGGCCCACTGCACGATCCGCGCACCGTCGTTGGTCGCCAGGTTGTACACGTCCAACGCCTTGCCACTGTTCCGGTTCACCAACACGTACCAGGCGTTCGTGTCGACCG
>NZ_BSTB01000067.1:0-361 GCF_030269285.1 Micromonospora sp. NBRC 101691 | reverse complement strand
GCCCCACCACCATCGTCCGCACCACCTACGGCCCCACCGAAATGACCCTCTGCGTCACCCAGTACCCCTGGAAACACGGAGAACAGGCCGGCACCACCGTCCCCCTCGGACACCCACTGAGCGGCACGCACCTCCACGTCCTCGACCAACACCTCCAACCCGTCCCCGTGGGTGTCGCCGGAGAGCTGTACCTCGCCGGAGCCGGCACCGCACGCGGCTACGTCAACCGCCCCGACCTCACCGCCACCCGCTTCGTCGCCAACCCCCACGGACCCGCCGGCACCCGCATGTACCGCACCGGCGACCTCGCCCGCTGGGACGCCGCCGGCCAGTTGCACTTCCTCGGCCGCACCGACGACCA
>NZ_BSTB01000066.1:0-363 GCF_030269285.1 Micromonospora sp. NBRC 101691 | reverse complement strand
ATGGCCTTCACGTTCGCGGTCTGCTCGGCGTTCAGCGGGATCCGCGACTGCGAACCCGGCTCACCGTGCGGCATCAACTTGCCCGTGTCGGGCTTCTCCGCCTGCACCACCGCCACCGGGGTCGCCGCGTGGGCGGGGCTGTCCAGCGCGGCACCGACCGGACCACCGACCACACCACCAGCGAACGCCAGACCAGCAACACCGAGAACGCTCTTACGCAGAAGCTTCGTGTTCATGGGGGAACTCCCATCGGGGGATCGACACCCGGCACGGGGGACACCGGGCACACGAGCACCGTCACGGCACCCGAACAAAAGACAAGGGGAAAACTCTCGCACCAGCGGAAGGCCATCACGCTGCCCG
>NZ_BSTB01000065.1:0-367 GCF_030269285.1 Micromonospora sp. NBRC 101691 | reverse complement strand
AGGGCGGTCATGGTCACGTAGGCGCTGGGGACCATGTAGTCCGGCAGTTTCACGCCGAGGTCGTGGCGGAGGTCGCCGATGTCGATGGTGCTGTTGTCGGTGGGGACGAGGTAGGCGACGAGTCGTTTGTCGCCGGGTTGGTCTTCGCGGGCGATGACGGCGGCGTGGCGGATGTCGGGTCGGGTGGTGAGGGTGGTTTCGATTTCGCCGAGTTCGATGCGGTAGCCGCGGATCTTGACCTGGTCGTCGGTGCGGCCGAGGAAGTGCAACTGGCCGGCGGCGTCCCAGCGGGCGAGGTCGCCGGTGCGGTACATGCGGGTGCCGGCGGGTCCGTGGGGGTTGGCGACGAAGCGGGTGGCGGTGAGGT
>NZ_BSTB01000064.1:0-392 GCF_030269285.1 Micromonospora sp. NBRC 101691 | reverse complement strand
CCGCGAGCATCCCGCCCCCGGCCGGCAACGCCTGCATCAACCGGCCCCGCGCGGCGACGAGCGCACACGCGTCCGCCAGCGACAACACCCCGGCGACGTACGCGGCCGTGATCTCACCGACCGAATGACCACCCACGAAGTCCGGAACGATCCCGAACGACTCCACCAGACGGAACAACGCCACCTCGACCGCGAACAACCCGGCCTGCGTGAAGACGGTCTGATCCAACAACGCCGCCTCAGGCGTGCCCGCCTCGGCGAACAACACCGGCTTCAACGGCTGCGGCACCAGCGGGCCAAGCTGGGCACACACCTCATCCAAGGCACCCGCGAACACCGGGAACGCCTCGGACAGCTCCCGACCCATCCCGGCACGCTGCGCACCCTGACCC
>NZ_BSTB01000063.1:0-395 GCF_030269285.1 Micromonospora sp. NBRC 101691 | reverse complement strand
CGTCCGGGTCTGGTCCACCGCCACGAACCGCAGTTCCGACGTGTACCGGTTGCCCACGTCATCGGTCAACCACACCTGCTCCGGCGTCGGCAACATCTCCGTCACCGTCAACCGCCCACCCACATCCCGACGCGCCAGACGACGCACCGCCTTGGCGAAGATGTTCACGTACACCGGCGAGTCGAAATCCACGAAGAACGGCCTCGGCTCCCCCGGCACCGTCACAAACACCCACCGCGGCAGATCCAACCCCGCCCGCCACTGCCGCGCCCGCACGAACCGCCGCGACTCCACCCGCTCGTCCACGAACCCCAACTCACCCGCCACGAACCGCCACGACTCCCGCGCCACCACCATCCGATCCACCGTCACCCGCGGCGAGTGGTCCGCCTCGG
>NZ_BSTB01000062.1:0-453 GCF_030269285.1 Micromonospora sp. NBRC 101691 | reverse complement strand
CGTCGTCGACCTCGTCCGCGACCCCAGCTGGACCATGCACACCGACGACCGCACCCTCTTCCACAGCCCCCACGCCTTCGACGCCTCCACCTGGGAACTCTGGGGACCCCTCCTCGCCGGCGGACAAGTCGTCATCGCCCCACCCGGCAACCTCGACGCCGCCGCCCTCCAGAACCTCATCCACCAACACAAAATCACCCGACTCAGCCTCACCGCCGGCCTCTTCCGCGTCGTCGCCGACGAACTCGTCAACGCCTTCACCGACCTCACCGAAGTCACCACCGGCGGCGACATCATCTCCGCCCAAGCCGTCAACCACACCCTCGAAAACTGCCCCACCACCATCGTCCGCACCACCTACGGCCCCACCGAAATGACCCTCTGCGTCACCCAGTACCCCTGGAAACACGGAGAACAGGCCGGCACCACCGTCCCCCTCGGACACCCACTGAG
>NZ_BSTB01000061.1:0-459 GCF_030269285.1 Micromonospora sp. NBRC 101691 | reverse complement strand
TCAGAGGGTGGTTTCGCCGTTGAGGCCGAAGTAGTCGTGCCATTTTTGGCCGGGTGTGAAGGTGGTGCCGGTGGAGAGTCCGACGTAGACGTCGTTGGTGGTGTTTTTGGTGAAGACGATGATGTCGTCTTTGTTGTCGCCGTTGACGTCGGCGAGGTAGGGGAATTCGCCGGTGAGGCAGAAGTGGTCGTTCCATTTGATGGTGGTGCCGGTGAAGGTGGTTCCGGTGCTGGTGGCGGCGTAGACGTCGGCGTTGGTGTTGCAGGTGAAGGTGACGATGTCGTCGCGTCCGTCGCCGTTGATGTCGCCGACGCGGGGTTGTTCGCCGGTGATGGCGAAGAGGTCGTGCCATTTTTGGGGTGGGCCGAATGTGGTGCCGGTGGAGAGGGCGATGATGACGTCGGCGGCGGTGGTGGGTCCTTGGGTGAAGGTGATGATGTCGTCTTTGCCGTCGCCGTT
>NZ_BSTB01000060.1:0-473 GCF_030269285.1 Micromonospora sp. NBRC 101691 | reverse complement strand
GTGGTGCGGGGTACGGCGGTGAACCAGGATGGTGCGTCGAACGGTTTGACTGCGCCGAATGGTCCGTCGCAGCAGCGGGTGATCCGGCAGGCTCTCGCCAACGCCCGCCTGGGTGTCGCTGATGTCGACGTGGTGGAGGCGCACGGTACGGGGACGACGCTGGGTGATCCGATCGAGGCGCAGGCGTTGCTGGCCACGTACGGCCAGGACCGGACCGAGCCGCTGTTGCTCGGTTCGGTGAAGTCGAACATCGGGCATACGCAGGCGGCTGCGGGTGTTGCCGGGATCATCAAGTCGGTGTTGGCGATGCGGCATGGTGTGGTGCCGGCGTCGTTGCATGTGGATGTGCCGTCGTCGAGGGTGGACTGGTCGGCGGGTGCGGTGGAGTTGGTGACCGAGGTTCGGCCGTGGCCGGTGGTGGATCGGCCGCGTCGGGTGGCGGTGTCGTCGTTCGGTATCTCCGGTACCAACGC
>NZ_BSTB01000059.1:0-486 GCF_030269285.1 Micromonospora sp. NBRC 101691 | reverse complement strand
GGTTCAGGTGGTTTCGACGATCATGGCGGCGGCGACGGTGCGGTTGGTGGCTTCGTCGATGATGATGAACCCGCCGGTGGTGCGGTTACGGCGGTACTCGTCGGCGAGCAGCGGCACCGTGGTGCGTAGCCGGACCCGGCCGATCTCGTTGAGTTTGAGTTCGGTGGCGGTGTCGTCGCGGTGCAGGGTGTTCACGTCCAGGCGGTAGTGCAGGCCCCGCACGATCGCCCGCGCGGTGCGGGTGGTGTGTTTGATGGTGTACCGGCCGCCGATCTGCAACGGTCGGGTCTCGTCCATCCAGCACACCATCGCCTCGACGTCCTGGGTCGGAGTCGGGGCGTTGTTCGGCCGGCAGATCATGTCCCCACGGGAGATGTCGATCTCGTCGGTCAGACGGACGGTCACGGACATCGGCGGGAACGCCTCGCCGACGGGTCCGTCAGCGGTCTCCACCGACGCGATGTGGGAGGTGAACCCCGACGGCAG
>NZ_BSTB01000058.1:0-490 GCF_030269285.1 Micromonospora sp. NBRC 101691 | reverse complement strand
TCCTGGAGGCTGGTGGCGATCGCGACCACGGCGGCCCGCTCGTCCATGCCGGCCTTCTTGGTGGCCTCGATGATGGCCTTGGCGTTGTCCTTCTGCTCGGCGGAGAGCGGAACGGTCGACTGCCCGGCCGGGGTGCCGTGGGGCAGCAGCTTGTCCATCGACACCGGCGTGTCGGCCGACGCCTGCTGGGTTGCGGCGACCGGGGTGGTGGTCACCGCCGGGGTGGTGTCGGGGGACAGGCCGGAACCGGCGGCGATTCCCGCCACGGCGGTCAGACCGGCGATGGACAGCACACCACGCTGGATAAGCTTGTTCATGGTCAAAGCTCCGTTCGGGGGTTGACGCGCCCATCCCGACAAACCACCCAACCGGGCAGGTGACAGGACAGGGCGTAAGCACCACACGTAAGGGCGCTCTGAGGGACGTACCGGGGGATTTCGCGTCGCGCCGGAAGGGGGATCCGGGGGGATCCGCCAGGCCCGCGATACGG
>NZ_BSTB01000057.1:0-567 GCF_030269285.1 Micromonospora sp. NBRC 101691 | reverse complement strand
TGTCCCCACGGGAGATGTCGATCTCGTCGGTCAGACGGACGGTCACGGACATCGGCGGGAACGCCTCGCCGACGGGTCCGTCAGCGGTCTCCACCGACGCGATGTGGGAGGTGAACCCCGACGGCAGGACCATCACCTCGTCCCCGGGCTTCAACACACCCGAGGCGACCTGACCGGCGTAACCGCGGTAGTCGGTGACGGTGGTGGACTGGGGACGGATCACGTACTGCACGGGGAAGCGGACGTCGACGAGGTTCCGGTCCGAGGCGATGTGCACGTGCTCCAGGTGGTGGAGCAGGGAGGGGCCTTCGTACCAGGGGGTGTTCTCCGAGCGGGTGACGATGTTGTCGCCCTTCAACGCCGAGATCGGCACCACCGCCAGATCGGGGACGTCGAGTTTCGCGGCGAAGGCGGTGAACTCGTCGGCGATCTGCTCGAACACTTCCTGCGACCAGTCGACCAGGTCCATCTTGTTGACGCAGAGCACCAGGTGCGGCACCCGCAGAAGACTGCACAGGAAGGCGTGGCGGCGGGACTGCTCGACCAGGCCCTTCCGGGCGTCGACCA
>NZ_BSTB01000056.1:0-935 GCF_030269285.1 Micromonospora sp. NBRC 101691 | reverse complement strand
TTCGGGGTGCTTGTGTGGGGAGAAGTTGTCGCAGATCAGGTACAGCTCCTCGGTCGGCCAGCGGCGGCGCAGGGTCTTGAGGAAGCCGAGGAACTCGCGCCAGCGTTTGCGGTCACGGATGCGGTAGTGCAGCTTGCCGGTGGCGAGGTCGAGGGCGGCGATCATGTGCCGGACGCCCTGGTCACGGGTGTAGGTGGCCCGTAGTCGCACAGGGTGTCCGACACCTCGCCAGGCGCGGCCGGGTCGGGGTTGCAGGTTCAACGGCCCGAACTCGTCCACGCACAGGACCCTGCCGTCGGCGGGCGGGTGGTCGTAGAGGTCCAGGATCCGGCGCATCTTCGTGGTGAAGTCCGGGTCGGTGCTGGCCTTCCACGTCTTGGTGGCCTGCCACGACACGCCTCGTTCGTGCAGGATCCGGCGGATCGTCTCGACGCTGACCGTGGTGACATAGCCGGCCGCGATCAGATAGTCACGAAGCTTTGCCAGGGACCAGCAGGAGAACGGTTGGCCGAGGAAGCGGGGGTCGCACCGGGCGATGACGCAGATCCAGTCGCGGGTCTGCTCATCGATCCGTCTCGGTGCGCCCCCGCTCCATTTTGGGTCGAGTGCGTCGAACCCCCTGTCGTTGAACGCGTGGATCACGTCCCGCACGTAGTCCTCGGTCACCTTCAGCAGGTGGGCGATGTCCGGCGCGGGCTGTCCTTGGGCGGACATCAGCACCACGATCGCCCGGCGCAGCTTCACCGGGTCCTTCGCGGTCCGGGTGATCCGCTGCAACTTCTGCCCCTCGGCCATCGACACCTGCCGGACGAACACCTCCGGCCGTCTACCCACCAGCCACCACCTCCCACGGTCGAATCACTGGGAGACAGCCTGCCCGATAGATCCTCAGAACCAGCGGATTACACGATCAACGTTCCAAGACGAGGCACTAG
>NZ_BSTB01000055.1:0-967 GCF_030269285.1 Micromonospora sp. NBRC 101691 | reverse complement strand
AGAGAGTGTTGGGTAACTGGAGGGCTACTTCTGGTTGAGTTCGTTGTTGAGGCGTCGGGCTGCTTCGGTCTCGATGGGGCCTTGCGGTTCGATGTCCTCACCGGCGAGGCGGGCAGCCATCAGGCGGATCATGGCGACTTTGATCATCGCTTCGGCGTGTGCGGGTTTGCGTTCGTAGTCGCGGGCCAACCGTCTGCACCGTCCCAACCAGGCGAAGGTTCGTTCCACCACCCATCGTCGGGGTAGCACCCGGAAGCCTTTCACGTCGGCGTTGCGGGCCACGATCTGCAGGTCCACCCCGGCGTGGGTACGCGCCCATGCGAGAAGCCCCTTGTCGACGCGGTTGACGTAGCCGGCGTCGGCCCAGACCAGGCCCAGCAGCGGAAACGCCTCAGTGATCCTGTCCAGGACCAGCTTGGCTCCGGCGCGTTCCTGGATCGACGCGGAATGCACGACGGCCTTCAGGAGCAGTCCACCGGTGTCGACCAGGACATGCCGCTTACGACCCCGCGTGCGTTTGCCCGCGTCCCAGCCGATTGCCTCGCCGCCCTGGTGACTGTGCGCGGTCTGCGAGTCCAACACCGCCGCCGACGGCTGCGGGTCACGTCCCTCGGCCACCCGCACCGCGGTACGCAGCAGGTCATGAACCCGATCCCAGGTCCCGTCAGCGCTCCAACAGCGAAACCACCGGTACGCCACATCCCACGGCACCAGATCGTGCGGCACATGCCGCCACGCCGTACCGGTACGCAGCACGTACAGGATCGTGTCGATGACCAACCGACGCGGATACCGCAACGGCCGACCACCCCGACGCCGGTCTCGCACCGGCAGCAGCGCCTCGATCACCGCCCACTGCCCGTCCGTCAGCGACGACTCGTACGCCGGTTTACAGACACAGCGACACAGACGTGATCTTCGCTGACACAGTCAGCGAAGATCACACCGAGGTATCACAACACTCTCT
>NZ_BSTB01000054.1:0-1059 GCF_030269285.1 Micromonospora sp. NBRC 101691 | reverse complement strand
CGTGTTGGAGGCCGATTTCGTGTCGCTGACCGGTACCGCTGCCGCTCGGGAGAAGGGTTCCGGTACCGCTCCCTGCCGCGCTGTCGTCTACTCCGACAGCCGCCGCTCGGCCACCATCCGCCTCGGCACCGCCGTCCGCGACGAGCTCACTCCCCTGGGGCTCTGCCTGACCGCCGCCCGGTGGATGACCAACCGGGTCGCCGACGTGGTCGGCGCGCGGATCCGGGAGGTGTACGACCGGCTCCACGCGGCGCAGGGCGCCGTCGACCTTGGCTCCCTGTGGCTGGCCTGCCTTCCGGTGCCGCACCCGGAGTCCATCGCCGACATCACCCGCATCCAGGCCGAACTGCGGGCGCACTGGACCCGCATCATCAACGCCCCGCCCGGCGCCCGTCGGGTCCAGTTGGCCAGCGCGGACATCGCCGACGAGGTCCGGCGTACCTTCGCCGAGGCGGGCCGGGGCTGGTGGCAGGCCCGCTACGTCAGCCCGGACGTGCTGATCGCCGCCACCGACGCCGACGCGGTCGAGCGCGGCGAGTTCACCCTGGTCCTCGGCGAGCTGCACGTGGCCATGAACACCGTCGGCGCGTCACTGTTCGTCACCCAGCACCCGCACGACCTGGAGCTGCTGCACGAGACCGACCTGGACTTCCCCGGGCCGCGGGTGATGCCCCAGTTTCCCAAGGAACAACCGCCACGCTGGTCGGCGCGGAGCATACCGGCGCTGGTGCGTCCACAGGACTATCTCGTGGGAATGGTCGACTGGACCGCCGACCCGCACCGGCCCCGCACGCTACCGGCCGCCGACGTGTGGGTCGAGTCGCGCGGCGACCAGCTTGTGGTCGTACTCCCCGACGGAGCCGTCTTCCCCCTGCTGGACGTGTTCGGCAATGCCCTGACCAACCGTGTCATGGACCGCTTCTCACTGCGCGCCGAGGCGGACCACTCGCCGCGGGTGACGGTGGATCGGATGGTGGTGGCGCGGGAGTCGTGGCGGTTCGTGGCGGGTGAGTTGGGGTTCGTGGACGAGCGGGTGGAGTCGCGGCGGTTCGTGCGGGC
>NZ_BSTB01000053.1:0-1059 GCF_030269285.1 Micromonospora sp. NBRC 101691 | reverse complement strand
TGGCGGTTGTGGGATCAGTTTGCGTTGCGTGGGCCGGGTTTTCCGGCGTCGGGTGTGTTGCGGTTGGCGCCGGAGGGTTTGGCGGTGGCGGCGGACAGGTTTGTGGGGGTGGAGGTGTTGTCGGGGGCGGATTGGGAGGCGTTTGAGGAGGTGTTCGGGGCGGCGGTGGTGTCGTTGGCGGGGGTGTTGCAGGGGATTGCGGGTTCGGGGTTGTTCCGGTCTGCGGTGGCGTGGCAGAACCGGGCGGTGTTGCGGTCGGGTGTGGGGCCGTTTTTGTCGTGGGTGCCGTCGGTGGCGGGGCGTACGAGTATGCCGCGTCAGCGGGAGGAGTTGGTGGCGCATTACTGGCAGCGGTTTTGTGTGAAGAACGACACGATTGGGTTTTTCGGTCCGGTGGGTTGGGGTCGGTGGGATCTGTCGGGTCGGGGTGTGGTGGTGGATGCGGGTGTGGGGTTGGTGGCGGGTTCGGAGGTGTTTTTTTCGCCGTGGGCGGTTGATGCGGTGGCGAGGGTGGTGGGTGGTGGTGGGGGGGCGCGGGAGTGGTTGGCGCCGCGTCGGGTGCCGTTTGTGCGGGTGACGGGGGAGGGTGTGGTGGTGCCGGGGCTTCCGGTGCGGGCGGTGGACCGGCGGTGGCGTCGGGTGTTGGAGTTGTGTGACGGGCGTCGTACGGCTGGGCAGATCGCTGCGGCGGCGGGGGTGTCGTTGCCGGATTGTGTCGGTGTGCTTGGGGACCTTGTCCGGCGTCGTTGGGTCAGTTGGCGGTTGGAGGTTCCTGCCGATGTGCGGTCGGAACGTCATCTGCGCCGTTGGCTGGAGGGGGTGGGTGATCCGGGTCTCCGGCGGCGTGGTCTGGAGGCGCTCGATGTTCTGGAGCGGGGCCGTGACCGTGTCCGGGCGGCTACCGGTGTGGACGCGCTCGTGGCTGCGTTGGCCGTGTTGGAGGCCGATTTCGTGTCGCTGACCGGTACCGCTGCCGCTCGGGAGAAGGGTTCCGGTACCGCTCCCTGCCGCGCTGTCGTCTACTCCGACAGCCGCCGCTCGGCCACCATCCGCCTCGGC
>NZ_BSTB01000052.1:0-1062 GCF_030269285.1 Micromonospora sp. NBRC 101691 | reverse complement strand
CGTGTTGGAGGCCGATTTCGTGTCGCTGACCGGTACCGCTGCCGCTCGGGAGAAGGGTTCCGGTACCGCTCCCTGCCGCGCTGTCGTCTACTCCGACAGCCGCCGCTCGGCCACCATCCGCCTCGGCCGGCCGGTACTGGACGCCCTCGCCCCCCTCGACGGACTGCTGACCTCCGCCAGTTGGCTCACCACGGCCCTCACCGACCGGGTACGCCGACGGGCCCGTGCGGTGTACGACCGGCTTCGCGCCGGCACCGACGGCCCGGTGGACCTGGCCGCATTCTGGTTCGCCTGCATGCCGATCCTGCACGGTGATGCGGTCGCCGACGCGCGGGAACTGCAGGAGGAGTTCCAGCGGCGCTGGGCCGACGTGCTGGGCGTCCCGGCCGGTGCCCGCCGCGTACAGCGCGACGGGCGGGACGTAGCCGACCGGCTCCGGCGTGCGTTCGCCGGGTCGGGCGGCGGCTGGACCGCGGCCCGTTACCTCAGCCCCGACGTGCTGATCGTCGCCACCGACGCCGACGCGGTCGAGCGCGGCGAGTTCACCCTGGTCCTCGGCGAGCTGCACGTGGCCACGAACACCCTCGGGGCGAACCTGTTCGTCCAGCAGCACCCCGAGCCTGCGGAACTGTATGCGCAGACCGACCGCGACCATCCCGGTCCGAGGCTGCTGCCGCTGCTGCCCAAGGAACACCGGGCCCGACTGTCCATTCGGGTACGCCAGTGCCTGGTCCGACCCGAGGACTACCAGGTCGCGCTCGTCGACCAGACCGCTGACCCGGAACTGCCGCGCGCTGTGAACAGCGCCGACGCCGTTGTCGAACCGCGTGCCGACCAGCTCGTCGTGGTGCTGCCCGACGGCGCGGTCTTCGACGTCGTCGACGCCTTCTCGCACGTGCTCACCACGCTGGTGATGGACCTGTTCCGGATCCTGCCCGAGGCGGACCACTCGCCGCGGGTGACGGTGGATCGGATGGTGGTGGCGCGGGAGTCGTGGCGGTTCGTGGCGGGTGAGTTGGGGTTCGTGGACGAGCGGGTGGAGTCGCGGCGGTTCGTGCGGGC
>NZ_BSTB01000051.1:0-1099 GCF_030269285.1 Micromonospora sp. NBRC 101691 | reverse complement strand
CTGATGGCTGCCCGCCTCGCCGGTGAGGACATCGAACCGCAAGGCCCCATCGAGACCGAAGCAGCCCGACGCCTCAACAACGAACTCAACCAGAAGTAGCCCTCCAGTTACCCAACACTCTCTGAGGACCGTGCCGAAGAGTTGTTCAGCACCCCGGTGCCGTTTCCCTTCGAGGTGACCTACCGCGCCCTGACCATGCGCGCCCACGAGGTCGAGCAGGCAGTCCACCGCCTGCTGGACGCCCAGCGGGTCGCCCCCGGCCGCGAATTCTTCCGGGTCGGGCAGGCGACGGTGGAGGAGGCGATCCGCTTCTGCCAGGAGCGGGTGACCGGGATCGGCAGCTGGGAACCCATGCCAGTGGTACACCGCCTTCGTGCGGGCGATCGGGTCGCGTTGCCGCTGAAGGCAGGCCAGACGTTTGTCGTTACGGCGTACCCGAGCCTTATGGCGTCGTCAGCCGAGGCGGTCGACATGTGGCAGGTGCACGTTGACGGAGACCTGCTCGAACTGCACGTTACCGACGATCCCGGGATGGTCCGCGGCCTGAGCGATGGCGATGAAGGGGCAGAGGAGGATCCGCTGCCATACCTCAACCGTGAGGGCAGCGCACCCAACGGACACCTGATCGGCCGGGAACGGCTCGTGGCCGGCGACCGACTCAGCTGGCTCTCCGATCACGCCCATGTGGTCTTCGAGATCCACGGCTTCTGCCAGGTCTTCTGCCGCACTTGGAACCCGCAGTTCGACGCGGAGACAGGCTTCCCGTTGCTGCTCAATTACGTGGTGCGGCCGGTGAGTCGCGCCGCCGCCGCCAACTTCCGAAAGGTGCTGGCGCTAGACACTCCGTCGACATGGGCACCACGAAATCCGGATCTGACGGACGGCTGGGCGCCGCCCGCCACCCACGAAAGCAAGCCGGAGGACTGGCTGCCCCAGCTCCGCCGGCAGAAATGATCGCCAATATGGCGAGTTGCTGTCAACGCCGCCTCAATCGTGACCACCGTGGTCCGGCTGAAACTGGACCACCTTGGTTTGGTTGATCTTTAGTCGTTGGTCTTGCTGGCTGCGGGGACGCGGCCGAGGTCGCGGTCCTTGAGTC
>NZ_BSTB01000050.1:0-1184 GCF_030269285.1 Micromonospora sp. NBRC 101691 | reverse complement strand
GGTCAGGCTCCTGCGGCTGACTTGAGGTCGGCGGCGCGGTCGGTGTTCTCCCAGGTCAACTCGGGTAGGTCCCGGCCGAAGTGGCCGTACGCGGCGGTCTGCCGGTAGATCGGCCGGAGCAGGTCCAGGTCCCGGATGATCGCGGCGGGACGCAGGTCGAACACCTCGTTCACGGCCTTCTCGATCCGCTCGACCGGCACGTTCTCCGTGCCGAACGTCTCGATGAACAAACTCACCGGATGCGCCTTACCGATCGCGTACGCGACCTGCGTCTCACACCGCTCGGCGAGGCCGGCGGCGACCACGTTCTTCGCCACCCACCGCATCGCGTACGCCGCGGACCGGTCGACCTTCGACGGATCCTTACCCGAGAACGCCCCACCACCATGCCGGGCATACCCACCGTAGGTGTCCACGATGATCTTCCGGCCGGTCAGACCGGCGTCACCCATCGGCCCACCGATCTCGAACCGACCCGTCGGGTTCACCAACAACCGGTACCCGTCGGTGTCCAACCCGAGGCCCTCGACCTCGGGGGCGATCACGTGCTCCCGCACGTCCGGCGTCAGCAGCGACTCCAGACTGATGTCCGCCGCATGCTGCGACGAGACGACCACCGTGTTCAACCGGACCGGCCGCAACCCCTCGTACTCGATGGTCACCTGCGTCTTACCGTCCGGCCGCAGATACGGGATCGTCCCGTCCTTGCGCACCGCCGACAACCGCCGCGCCAACCGGTGGGCGAGGGCGATCGGCAACGGCATCAACTCCGGGGTCTCCGAACACGCGAACCCGAACATCATGCCCTGGTCCCCGGCTCCCTGCGCATCAAGAGCCGACTCCGACGACCCCGTCCGCAACTCGAACGCGTTGTCCACACCCTGCGCGATATCCGGCGACTGCGCCCCGATCGACACACTCACCCCACACGACGCCCCGTCGAACCCCTTCCGCGACGAGTCGTAGCCGATCCCCAGGATCGTCTCCCGCACGATCGACGGAATATCCGCGTACGCCTTCGTGGTCACCTCACCCGCGACGTGCACCTGCCCCGTCGTGATCAACGTCTCCACCGCGACCCGCGAACGCGGATCCTGACTCAACAACGCATCCAGAATCCCATCACTGATCTGATCAGCGATCTTGTCCGGGTGGCCCTCCGTGACCGACTCGGACGTGAACAG
>NZ_BSTB01000049.1:0-1290 GCF_030269285.1 Micromonospora sp. NBRC 101691 | reverse complement strand
CTTGGGTTCTAGTGGTGGTTGCAACACCTGACGTGTGCAGGGGTTGTGGTGTTCGGGTTGCGTGGGGTGCGGGCTCCTCAGGGTCGGGTGAAGTTGTCTGCCGAGCGGCAGGCTTATCTTGATCTTGTGGCGTGGGGTGTGGGGACCGTTGAGGCGTGTCGGATGGTCGGGGTCAGCCGGCGTACGGGGCATCGTTGGCGGTTCGGGCGGCCGAGTCGGGCCGGGCGGGAGGTGTCGTCTCCGGTCCGGTCCGAGTCTCGTTCTGGCCGGTTCCTGTCGGTGGACGAGCGGATCGTGATCGCTGATCTGTGGCGTGCGGGCCGGTCGGTGCGGTCGATCGCGGTCGAGTTGGGGCGGGATCCGTCCACGGTCAGTCGTGAGGTGCGCCGCAACGCCCATCCGGGCAGTGGGGACTATCGTCCCCACGCGGCGCAGGCACGGGCTGACGCGCGGCGGGCACGGCCGAAGACCGGCAAGCTCGCGGTGAACCCGCGGTTGCGTCAGGCCGTCCAGGACGGCCTGGATCGCAGGTGGAGCCCGGAACAGATCGTGCGACGGTTACGGCGAGACTTCCCCGACCAGCCAGGGATGCACGTGACCCACGAGACGATCTACCAGGCGCTCTACGTCCAAGGCCGTGGTGAGCTCCGCCGGGAGTTGACCCGGGCGTTGCGCACCGGCCGGGCGGCCCGCCGTCCCCGCCGCCCGGCCGGACAACGCCAGCCCCGGTTCACCGCCCCGATGGTGATGATCAGTGACCGGCCCGCCGAAGTCGACGACCGGGCGGTACCCGGCCACTGGGAAGGCGACCTGATCATCGGCAAGGACAACGCCTCCGCGATCGGCACCCTCGTGGAACGCACCACCCGCTACGTCCTGCTGACACACCTGGGTCAGGGACGCACCGCCGAACACGTCCGCGACGCGCTGCTGACCACCATCGCGACCCTGCCCACCCATCTGAAACGATCTCTGACCTGGGACCAAGGCGCGGAGATGGCCCTGCACCACCAGTTCAGCACCGCCGCTGACATGCCCGTCTACTTCTGCGACCCCCACTCGCCCTGGCAACGCGGATCCAACGAGAACACCAACGGCCTGCTCCGCCAGTACTTCCCCAAAGGCACCGACCTCACCACCCACAGCCCCGAGCACCTCGCCGCGGTAGCCGCCGAACTCAACGGCCGACCACGCAAAACACTCGGCTGGGACACCCCAGCCGAGCGCCTCGCTAAACTCCTCACCGAAACCAGTTGATCACCTGTGTTGCAACGACCCCTCGAATCCGCC
>NZ_BSTB01000048.1:0-1379 GCF_030269285.1 Micromonospora sp. NBRC 101691 | reverse complement strand
GGAGGTGCCGGTGAAGGTGGTTCCGGTGGAGGTGGCGACGTAGACGTCGTTGAGGGTGCCGTGGGTGAAGGTGACGATGTCGTCGCGTCCGTCACCGGTGAAGTCCGTCGGCGAACCCGCCAGATACTTACCACCTGAGCCACCGCCGGCGTTGACCAGCGAGATGTAGTAGTCCCAGTTCCAGTGTGGACCGGGATCGGTGTGGTTGTTGCCGGGGATCTCGTAGTGCGCCTTGATCGCGGTGCGGTTCTTCGGCAGGCCGTACTTGTCGCAGAGGTAGCGGGTCAGCGCGGCCGACGACCGGTACATGGCGTCGGTGAACCAGGCCGGGTTGTCGACGTAGCCCTCGTGCTCGATGCCCACCGTGTACGGGTTGCCCGAGCGCGCGTGGTAGGCGGTGTCGCCCTCGCGCACCATCTGGGTGATCTCGCCGTTGCTGGACTTCACCACGTAGTGCGCGCTCACCCCCGACGCGGGGTTCTGGAACCAGCTGATCGTGCCGGCGTACGAGCCCTGGGTCACGTGGATGACCACGGTGGTGATCCGCGAGGACCGGCCGGCCGAGTAGTTGCCGCCGTGCGCGGCGATCCACCGGGCCGGCGGGTACTCCGGCACCGCCGCCGCGCCGACGCCCGAGGTGGCCGATCCGGCGGGGGCGACGCGGGCGTACCGGCCGAGTTCCGGCTGGACCCGCTGCGGCGCGACCCGTACGGCGGCCGTGCTGATGCCGGTGTGGAGGAGGTCGTAGACGTGGTCGGCGTACAGGCGTGCCGTCGCGTCGTCGACGGCGTGCGCGTACCGCGCGACCACCGGGTACCAGGCGGAGATCCGGTCCCGATCGGCGGCGGTCAACCGCTCGGCGTCGGCGAGGTCCCGCAGGAGGGCCGCGCCGCCCCTGATGTTGGCCGAAGTCACCGACCTGAGCGTGGACACCGGTTGCCCGGTCAACTCGGCCGCCCGTTCCAGAGTGCGTTGGCGGGGGTTGCTGACCAGGTGCATGACGCCGTAGCCGTTGGCCTGGCTGGGGCGACCCTCGTGTCCGTCGAGCCGGGTCTCGCCGTAGCCGACGGCGACCAGCAGATCCTTCGGGACGTCGAACTCACCGGCCGCACGGGCGAAGGCCGAGTCGAGCGGGCCGGCGGCGGTCGCGGGGGTGGCCGGTGCGACGGGGCTCAGCAGCGCTGCCGCGAGGACGGCGGCGACGCCCCCGCGCCAGGGGAGTCTGGTGGGTGGCATGGTGGTCTCCCGTTCGCGGGTCAGAGGGTGGTTTCGCCGTTGAGGCCGAAGTAGTCGTGCCATTTTTGGCCGGGTGTGAAGGTGGTGCCGGTGGAGAGTCCGACGTAGACGTCGTTGGTGGTGTTTTTGGTGAAGACGATGAT
>NZ_BSTB01000047.1:0-1915 GCF_030269285.1 Micromonospora sp. NBRC 101691 | reverse complement strand
ACAACGGACGCGCCGTCGTCGCCAACATCGCCGGCACCGCCACCGACACCAACGGCACCACCCACTCCTTCGAAGGCGGCCACTACATCAGCGTCGTCGGCTACCGCGACAACGCCGACACCGTCAAGATCGCCGACTCCGCCAACCCCAACCAGGCCAGCTACTGGATCACCACCGACGCCCTCGCCGACTGGATCGCCACCCGCGGCTACTCCGCCTGACACACATAGATACACGACGGGCCGCCCCCACCAGGGGGCGGCCCGTCGTCGCGTAGCCGGCTCCGTCAGCCCGCCGCGCCGGCCCGGTCCACCGCCTCGGCCACCGCCTCGGGCGTACGACCGACCACCGCCCCGCCGTCGTCGAGCAGCAGGATCGGCCGCTGGATCAGCTCCGGCGCGGTCACCATCGCCTCGATCCAGCGGGGCACGGACGCCTCGTCGCGCGGCCAGTCGGCCATGCCCCGTTCGACGGCGGCGCGCTCACCGAGCCGGCAGACGTCCCACGGTCGGGCGTCGAGGCGACGCAGCACCTCGGTCAGTTCCGCCGCGCTCGGCGGCTGCTCCAGGTAGGGCCGCAGCCGGTACGGCACACGCGCGGCGTCCAGGGTCTCCCGCGCGCCGGCGCACTTCGAACAGGACGGGTTGTGCCACATCTCCATACCGGGCATGGTGGCAGACCCTCCGGGACAGGTGACCGGGGTGTGCCGTGACATCCGGGTCGTAACTGTCGGCAACACTGTCCGCCGGGGAGCCACGGCGCACACCCTGCCCGGCACTGGCCTGCGCGTCAGGGAATGTGCACCTCGTCGAGCCAGAGGCGCCGCGCGAACCCACCTCGCGCGGCCCGCTTGTCGGCAGCCGCCTCGTCTACCTCGGCTTCGGTGAAGCCGAGCGCGAGCGTCAGGGCGGCAAGCACCTCACGGACGTCAGCGAGCTCGCCGAGACGCGCCTCCGGCTCGGCGGATGCGACTTCCTCCGCCTCCTCGTGCAGCTTCGCGATCAGCGCTGGAAGAAGTTCTCGGTCTGCCAGGGCCCGGAGCTTCGGAGTCTGACCGTCGGCCACGATCATCTCCGGAATGCGGTCACGCACAAGCATTCCGTAAACGAGCTTCTGTTCGCGAGACATCCCGTCATCATCCAGGTCCGAATGTCGACGCCGCTGGTCCGGTGCGCCTCCAGGGTGCGCGCCTGAAGTCAACCGTTCGGCACCAGGAGGTGGCCGGGGCGTTCACGCCGGGCCGCCACCAGAGCCGCCGTACGGCCGGCCGCCGGCTGTCCGGTGCTTCGCCGTGAGACCGCCTCTACGGTCGACAGGTACGCACCGAACGTTCGGTATCGCCGTAGTCGGTGGTCTTGTCCGGTTCGCGCGGGGCGCCGTCCGGGAATCGGTCCGGGGGTGGAGGCGTTGTGCATGGTTCGCCTCCGGGCCCGTCGAGCCGAGCCCCTCCAGCCGGGTGCCCCGCACCCGGAATGCCGGCCGGCCGGGTGGCGTTGTACCAGGCTGGCGCACCCGAGTGGGCCGATGCCCCGGAACCCGCGCCCCCCTGAACTTCCCGCGTGGTGCCCCCGCGCCCGCGACCCCCGTTCTTTTCGCGTGTGACGCCCCCGCGCCCACGCATCCCCCGTAAGCAACGGAAAGGCAGGCACCCCCATGACCACGCTGATCCGTAAGGCCGCCCTGACCGCCGCCGGCGCCGCCCTCACCGCAGGCGCCCTCGCCGGCCCCGCCACCGCCTTCGCCGCCCCCACCCACACCCCCACGTCGTCGGTCACCACCGACCGCGGGCACGACCGCACCGACAAGCCCGGCAAGGGCCAGCGGGAACTGAACGTGCGTTACGAGGCGCAGCCGAACTTCTACTACTGCGGCCCCGCCGCCGCCCGTAACGCCCTCACCACCCTGAACAAGGACG
>NZ_BSTB01000046.1:0-2160 GCF_030269285.1 Micromonospora sp. NBRC 101691 | reverse complement strand
TGTCAACGCCGCCTCAATCGTGACCACCGTGGTCCGGCTGAAACTGGACCACCTTGGTTTGGTTGATCTTTAGTCGTTGGTCTTGCTGGCTGCGGGGACGCGGCCGAGGTCGCGGTCCTTGAGTCGGTAGCTGTCGCCTTTCATCGAGATGACTTCGGCGTGGTGGACGAGGCGGTCGATCATGGCTGCGGCGACGACGTCGTCTCCGAAGACTTCGCCCCACCGGCCGAAGGGCTTGTTGCTGGTGACGATCAGCGACGCTCGTTCGTAGCGGTTGGAGACGAGTTGGAAGAACAGGTTCGCGGCTTCGGCTTCGAAGGGGATGTAGCCGACCTCGTCGACGATCAGCAGGGGGATCCGGCCGAGCTTGACGAGTTCGTCCTGGAGGCGGCCGGCGTGGTGGGCGTCGGCGAGGCGGGACACCCACTGGGCGGCGGTGGCGAACGCGACCCGGTATCCGGCCTGGCAGGCCCGAATCCCAAGGCCGATGGACAGATGGGTCTTGCCCGTGCCGGGCGGGCCCAGGAACACGACGTTCTCCTTCGACGCCACGAAGTCGAGGGTGCCGAGGTGAGCGATCCTCTCCCGCTTCAACGACCGCTGGTGCTCGAAGTCGAACTCCTCCAGGCTCTTGCGCGCCGGGAACCGGGCGGCCCGGATGCGCCCTTCACCGCCGTGAGCCTCCCGGGCAGCCACTTCCCGTTGCAGGCAGGCGGCGAGGAACTCCTCATGCGTCCACGACTCCGCCCTGGCCCGCTCCGCCAGACGTTCCACTGACGCGGCGAGAGAGGGTGCCTTCAGTGCCCGGCTGAGGAACGCGATCTCCGAGGAGACATTTCGGTTGCTGGTCTTCGCGGCCATCACGCAGCCACCTCGACGTCGAGGCCGAACATCCGGTCGTAATCGGCCAGCCGGCGATGCTCGACCTCAGTCGTGACCGCTGGCGCCGGCGCCTGTCGGGCGGCTGTCCGCAGGTCGACGGCGGCCTGGCGGTGAGCCGGGTCGGTGATGCTCTGATGCTTCGCCCAGCACCGGTCATGCCGGGCCACCAGACGGCCGTCGCAGAACACCTCCACCTGACCGGCGTCGGCGCTGACCTCGACACGACGCCCGACGACCGACGGATGAACCGAGTAGTCGTTGCCGTCCAAGCGAACGTAGTGATCGCGAGGCAGGCGTGTGGTCTGGTGCCAGCCGACCACCGGCGGCACTGGCGGCAGCGACAGCATCGCGGTCCGGTCGGCGTCCCACCGATCCACCGGTCGGCAGCCCAACGTCCGATGCCGGCGGTGGTTCGCCCGCACCAGCCACTGCGCCAACTGGGCGTTGAAGTCCTGCGGTGAGGCGAACCGGCGGCCGGGCAGGAACGACGTCTCCAGATAGCCGTTGGCCCGCTCCACCAGGCCCTTCGCTTCTGGGTCTGCGGGCCGGCACTGGATCACCTTGATGCCGAGGGTTCCACGGAAGGCGTTCATCGCCTCGGTCAGCTGCGGCCTGCCGGCCCGCCACTGCCCGACGGCGGACTCGTTGTCCCACACCAACGCCTTGGGTGTCCGGTCCCAGCCGGAGATCAGCGTCCAGTGCCCCACCAGCAGGTCCGGCGACTGCCGGGACGGGATCATCACCGCCGTCAGCCACCGCGAATACCCCGACACCATCACCAACACCGGTGGCCGGCCGACCTGCCCGAAGCCCAACGGCACGTCCGCCGGCGGGAACCACAGGTCACACTGCGCCAACTCACCCGGCAGATACTCCGTCCGCTGCGCCGGGTCCGGGCGGCGGAACAACGGCCGCAGCTGCTGCACCCGATCACAGAACACCGTCTTGCCCCGCGACCAGCCGACCCGTTCCATGATCACCGTCGAGGGCATCTCCGGGAACTCCGCCAACAACGCCCGGATCTGCGGCTCGACCGCATCCACGATCGAGCCCTTCGCCGCCCGCCGATACCGCGGCGGCTCATCACTGGCCAGGGCCTTCTTCACGGTGTTGCGAGACATCCTCAACCGCCGTGCGATGGCCTGGATCGCCATACCCTCCGACCGCCGCAGCCGCCGGATCTCCGCCCAGTCCTCCACGCTCAGCACCTCCCGATGCTTCAGGAGGTGGTCCCGATTCAGCCGGAACCACGTGGTCAGTTTTCAGGCGGAACCGACA
>NZ_BSTB01000045.1:0-2557 GCF_030269285.1 Micromonospora sp. NBRC 101691 | reverse complement strand
CGACATCATCGTCTTCACCAAAAACACCACCAACGACGTCTACGTCGGACTCTCCACCGGCACCACCTTCACACCCGGCCAAAAATGGCACGACTACTTCGGCCTCAACGGCGAAACCACCCTCTGACCCGTCCTGAGTGAACAGACGCCGCCGCGCCGCAGGGACGTGACCTGCGGCGCGCCCCACCTCCTGGAGGAGCAATGGACAACATCCCCACCACCCGTCGCCCCCTGAGCCGCCGACGCCTGCTGGCCAGCGCGGCGGGTGCCACCGTGGCCGGCGCGCTCGCCGGACCGCTGCTGTCGTCGACGGCGGCGCATGCCGCGCGGGACGGCCAGGGTCTGCGCATCGTCGACCGGAACGAGAACGGCGGCCGGTTGCAGTACTACCGGTTCGCCACCGACGCCATCGAGTGGGACCCGGGCGTCAACGTCCTGCTGCCGGACGGCTACCACACCAGCGGCAAGCGGTACCCGGTGCTGTACCTGCTGCACGGCGGAGCGTCCGACTTCCGGCACTTCCACATGCACGAGAACATCATCAACCTGACCGCCGGTCGGGAGATCATCATCGTCATGCCGGACGCGGCGACCGGTTGGTACTGCAACCCGGTGCACAGCAACACCGGTCCCCGTAACTGGGAGACCTTCCACATGGCCCAGCTCCTGCCATGGATCGAGGCGAACTTCCGTACCTTCCCGGAGTACAACGGCCGTGCGGTGGCCGGCTTCTCCATGGGCGGGTTCGGTGCGCTGAAGTACACCGCCAAGTACTACGGGCACTTCTGCTCGGTCAGCTCCCACTCCGGCCCGGCCAGCCTGCGCCGCGACTTCGGCCTCGTCGTGCACTGGGCCAACCTCTCCTCGGCGGCCGTGGAACTCGGCGGGGGCACCGTGTACGGCGCGCCCCTGTGGGACGAGGCGCGGGTGACCGCGGACAACCCCATGCAACGGATCGAGAGCTACCGCAACAAGCGGATCTTCCTGGTCGCCGGTACCTCGCCCGACCCGGTCAACTGGTTCGACACCGTCAACGAGACGCAGGTGCTGGCCGGTCAGCGGGAGTTCCGGGGTGCCCTCGGCCGCGCCGGGATCCCGCACGAGTGGCATGAACGCCCCGGCGGCCACTTCTTCCGGCACGACATGTTCGTCCAGGATCTCAACGGGATGCTCGGACGCCTGCGGCGCGCCGGCTGACCTCCGCCCGACGACGCGCCGCCACGCACGCCCGGCGGCGCGTCGTCGTCGGCACGGCCACCGCCGGGTCGCAGACCTTCCGGCGGCTGTTTCGCACCCACGCCCGACGAGCCCCGACCGGGGCCGACGGCACGCCACCCCACCCAGTCGAGTCTTCCCTGACCGGAGGCATCCATGTCGAGGCTTTCCAGGAGCAGGGTGCGTCGCGTCCTGGCCTCCCTGCTCACCCTGACGGTGGGCGTCCTGACCGGCGCGATGGTGGTCTCCTCCCCCGCGCTCGCCGCACCGAACTTCAAGGCGCCGTTCCCGTGCGGGCAGCGGTGGACCTACGGCCACCACAGCGCCGAGGTCCGGCTGGCCCTGGACTTCGTACGGGCCGACGGCGGCACCACCGGCGGCACTCCGCAGGTCGCCTCCGCGGCCGGTGTCGCCCGGCGGCACTCGCAGCCCAGCGGCGCCGGCAACTACATCGTCATCGACCACGGCGGCGGGTGGACCACCTACTACTTCCACCTCAGCGCCTACTCGGTGCCCGACGGGGCGTACGTCCAGCAGGGCCAGCAGATCGGCATCACGGGCAGCACCGGCAACTCGTCCGGAGCGCACATCCACTACGAGCAGCTCTACAACGGCGTCGGCCAGACCATCGTGATCAACGGAGCGTCGCTGGCGCCCTACCCCGGCCGGTACCACGAGAAGTTCCTGGTCAGCGACAACTGCGGGACGTCGTCAGGTGGCAGGTATCTGGCGGGTTCGCCGACGGACTTCACCGGTGACGGACGCGACGACATCGTCACCTTCACCCACGGCACCCTCAACGACGTCTACGTCGCCACCTCCACCGGAACCACCTTCACCGGCACCTCCGTCAAATGGAACGACTTCTTCGGCCTCAACGGCGAAACACTCCTCACCGGAGACTTCAACGGCGACAACCGCGACGACATCGTCGCCTTCACCCACGGCACCCTCGCCGACGTCTACGTCGCCCTCTCCACCGGCACCACCTTCACCAGCAGCCAAAAATGGCACGACTGGTTCGCCCCCCACCACGAAGTCGCCGCCGTCGGCGACGTCAACGGCGACGGACGCGACGACATCATCACCTTCACCCACGACACCAACGCCGACGTCTACGTCGCCCTCTCCACCGGTTCGTCGTTCGCCGGCACCGCCGTCAAATGGCACGACTACTTCTCCATCACCGGCGAGTTTCCCGCCCTCGGCGACGTCAACGGCGACGGCAAAGACGACATCATCACCTTCACCCAAGGACCCACCACCGCCGCCGACGTCATCATCGCCCTCTCCACCGGCACCACATTCGGCCCACCCCAAAAATGGCACGACCTCTTCGCCA
>NZ_BSTB01000044.1:0-3076 GCF_030269285.1 Micromonospora sp. NBRC 101691 | reverse complement strand
GGATGTGGGTGGGCGGTTGACGGTGACGGAGATGTTGCCGACGCCGGAGCAGGTGTGGTTGACCGATGACGTGGGCAACCGGTACACGTCGGAACTGCGGTTCGTGGCGGTGGACCAGACCCGGACGAGTAGGACTCCGGCATGAGCAGCACCGACACCGGCGTCACCTACGTCGACGCCCTCTACGCGCACGCCGACCTCACCCCGGACGCCCCGGCCCTGGTCACCACCGACGAGGTCGTGTCCTACCGCGATCTCGCCAATCGGATCGAGCGGCTCGCCGGCCGGCTCATCGGCGACGGGATACGCCCCGAGCAGGTCTGTGCCATCGCCGTACCCAGGGTCTTGGACGCGGTGATCGCCATGGCCGCCGTCACCCGGGCCGGGGCCGCGTTCCTCACGCTCGACACCGAGCTGCCCCTGGTCCGCCTCGCGGCCATGGTCGACAGCGCGGGCGCACGCCACCTGCTGACCGAGACCGGGCTCGCACAGCGGCTCGCGCTCCCCGTTCCCGGCCGCACCGTGCTGCTGGACCGACCGGCCGACACTCCCACGCACCCGGTGCTGCCGCCCCGGATCCATCCGCGCTCACTCGCCTACGTCAGCCACACGTCCGGCTCCACGGGTACCCCCAACGCGGTGCTGATCGAGCACCGAGGGCTGGAGAACTACCTACGCCGCATCCGCTGGGACCACGGCCTCGGCCCGCACACCGCGTCGGTGCAGGTAGCCCCGCTCGGCTATGACGCCTCGATCCGGGATATCTTCGCGCCGCTGACCGCCGGCGGCCGACTGATCCTGGTGCCCCGCGCCGCGCTGCTGCGGCCCGACGGGTTCGCTGCGGCGGTCCGTGCCCTCGACGGCAACACCGTGCTCAGCGCCACGCCGTCCCTGCTCACCGTCCTCGCCGCTGACGGCGCGCAGGGGCTACCGCCGCTGCGGCTGGTACTCGCCAGCGGTGAGTCGCTGCGGCCCTTCCTGTTGTCCGGCAGGCGGCGCGTCATCACCGGTGACCTGGTCAACCAGTACGGCCCGACCGAGTGCACCATGACCTCCACCCGGTTCCGGGTGCCGCCCGTTTCACAGACCGACGGTGACCTCGTCGGCACGCCCATCGACCAGGTCACCGTTCAACTGCTCGACGCGCGGCTGCGCCCCGTGCCCGACGGCGCGATCGGAGAGGTGCACATCGGGGGCGTGGGGGTCGCCCGCGGCTACGGCGGTCGGCCGGGACTGACCGCCGACCGGTTCGTTCCCGACCCGTCCGGACCGCCGGGGGCACGCATGTACCGCACCGGTGACCTGGCTCGGCGGCACCCCGACGGCAACCTGGAGTACCTCGGACGCGCCGACCGGCAGATCAAGATACGGGGCTACCGGCTGGACCCGGCCGAGATCGAGGGTGCACTGCTCCGGTACCCCGCGGTCACCAACGCCGTGGTCGTCGCCGAGACCGACGACCGGGGACGGACCTACCTGGTCGCCCACATCGCCGGTGAACCGGCGACCGTCACCGACCCGGCGCTCCGTGCCCACCTGGCCCGCACGCTGCCGTACTACATGATGCCGCGTCGGTTCGTGCGGGTGGCCATAATGCCGACCACGGCCAGCGGCAAGGCCGACCGGGCGACGCTGCGCGCCGCCGCCCCGCTCGCCGGAGACCCATCGGTATGACCCACCCCGACACCCGTCTCGGCGCCAGCGACGTGCTGGCCGCGGCCGACCGGATCCGCGGCGTGGTCCGGCGTACCCCCCTGCTCGCCGTGAACTCCCTGCCCGCCGTTCTTCTCAAGGCCGAACACCTGCAGCTCGGCGGATCGTTCAAGGCCCGCGGCGCGGCCAACGCGTTGCTGGCTGGCAACGCTCGTGCCGTCGTCGCCGGATCCTCCGGCAACCACGGCATCGCCCTGGCGACCCTGGGCCGCCGGCTCGGCGTCGAGGTCACGGTCGTGATGGCCGCCGGCGCCAGCACCGCCAAGGCCGCGACGCTCCGGTCCCTGGGCGCAGAGGTGCTGCAGGTGCCCGGCGGGGTCGTGGAACGGGACCGGTACGCCCGCGAGCACGCCGCCCGCACCGGCGCGGCCCTCATCCCCTCATCCGATCACGATTTGGTCGTCGCCGGCCAGAGCACCGTAGGGCTGGAGGTCTTCACCGACGCGCCGGAGACCGACCTGATCTTCGTGCCCACCGGAGGCGGCGGCCTGCTCGCCGGCATCTGCCTGGCGGCGATGTGCCTGGCCACCCCGGTGCGGATCGTGGGCGTCGAACCCGCCCACGGTCGCCGCTACGCCCACTCCCTGGCGGCGGCCCGGCCGGTCGAGCTGCCGCTGCCGGACACCATCGCCGACGGCCTGCGAGGCCAACGACCCGGTGCCGTCCCCTTCCCGATCATCCGACACCGGGTGGACGAGCTGATCGGGGTCACCGACGAGGCGATCAGCTCGGCCATGAACCTCCTGCACGGGGCGGGCATCGCCGCCGAACCCACCGGCAGCGTGGCCCTCGCCGGCGTACTGCAGTTCGGTGCCGCCGGCCGGGCCGTCGCCGTCATCTCCGGCGGCAACATCCCCGCCACCCTGTCGGCTTCCCACCGCGCGACGAGCGCCCTCGCCCACTGACCAGAAGACCACCGACCGAACCGGAAGGAACCGACGATGACCATCACCAACGAGCAGCAGGTACGGCCCACCGACGTTTGTGGGCTGATCGTCGCGATCTACCGGGAGGCGTTGCGCGACGACGCCCTCGACGTCGACAGCGATTTCTTCGAGGCAGGCGGTGACTCCCTGGCCGCCTTCCAGATCACCGCCCGGTTGCAGGACGCGCTCGGCCGGGAAGTCCCCGTGGCCCTGGTGTTCGCCTACCCGTCACCTGCGGACCTCGCCGCCGCCATCGACGACCTGCAGGGAGGCAGCGATGACTGAGGCAGGGGTGCCGCTGGGCGACCGGTGGCGGTTGTGGGATCAGTTTGCGTTGCGTGGGCCGGGTTTTCCGGCGTCGGGTGTGTTGCGGTTGGCGCCGGAGGGTTTGGCGGTGGCGGCGGACAGGTTTGTGGGGGTGGAGGTGTTGTCGGGGG
>NZ_BSTB01000043.1:0-3968 GCF_030269285.1 Micromonospora sp. NBRC 101691 | reverse complement strand
TCGCCGCGGCGGCGGGTGTCGACATCACCGCCGCGGCGGCACCACCGACCACCACCGTCGCCACGGCGGCGGCGACGGCCCGCAACAACCACCCGCGCCGCCGGGACGGCGGCGCGGTCAATGGAGCACTACCAAGGACAGACATGATCCTCCTTCGGTGACGAGAGTCGAACGTCCACTCGATGGGTGGACAACACACACAACGGGGTGTGTGCGACGCGACATGAGCACTCACCAGGAATCCGCGCGTCCCGACGCGCACCTGGACCAGGGTTCGACGAGGCGGGCCTGCCCGGTACGCCCGCCGCCACCATCTCCCCGACCATTGACTGTGAGCGATAACATGCTGTCCGTCAAGCCAAAGCACCTCAGGCTCACCGGGCGACGACGCGCCACACCCCGGCGGGTCGGGGCCGACGGCACCCATGGCTCACCGCCGATCCGACAGGCCTGCCGAACTGCCCCCACACACCCGGTCCACACCGCCCTTGATGCTCTCGAAATCCTCGCGTAACATCGCCTTACTTCGATGGCCTTCGCCGGAAGATCCGTTCCTCATCTTTGAGTAGCCAGCGCTCGGGCAGTGTTGTTAGCGCTAACAGCGGCCGGTGGCAAAGGTGTCGAAGTAGGGAGTTGCCGCATCTGGGCCGGTGCGGCAGCCCGTTCCCGGGCATGAGTTGCGCTCTCCGCAGTCGGACGGGCCGCCGGTCGAGGCGGATGTCGGCTGCGACCGAGTTCCTATCGAAGGAGAGGCATGAACGACATCCATGTGGCTCCCCCGCCGCCGCCTCGACAGCACCGACGATGGCTGGCAATGGTGGCGGCGGTCGTGACCGTCCTCGCCGGTGGTGTCGCCGCGGTCGTCGGCGCGCCGGCTGCCTCCGCCGCGACGGTGGACACGAACGCCTGGTACGTGCTGGTCAACCGGAACAGCGGCAAGGCCCTGGACGTGTACAACCTCGCCACCAACGACGGCGCGCGGATCACCCAGTGGGCCCGCGGCGACGGGGCCTGGCAGCAGTGGCAGTTCGTCGACTCCGGTGGCGGCTACTACCGGTTGAGGTCCCGCCACTCCGGCAAGGTCCTCGACGTGTACAACCGGTCGACCGCCGACGGTGCCGGCATCGTGCAGTGGACCGACGGCAACGCCGCCAACCAGCAGTTCCGACTGGCCGACTCCACCGGTGGCTACGTCCGTCTGATCAACCGCAACAGCGGCAAGGCCGTCGAGGTGCAGAACGCGTCCACCGCCGACGGCGCGAACGTCGTGCAGTACGCCGACTGGGGCGGCAGCAACCAGCAGTGGCAACTCGTCCGGGTCGACGGCGGCACCACCCCCACCACACCCCCGGGCGGCGGGGAGCAGTTCACCAATCCGGTGGTCTGGCAGGACTTCGCCGACGGCGACATCATCCGCGTCGGGGACGCCTACTACTACTCGGCCTCGACCATGCACTACTCCCCCGGAGCGCCGATCCTGCGCTCCTACGACCTGGTGAACTGGGAGTACGCCGGCCACTCCGTACCGAGCCTGGACTTCGGGTCGAACGCCTACAACCTGACCGGCGGGCGGGCGTACGTCAAGGGCATCTGGGCCTCGACCCTGAACTACCGACGCAGCAACAGCACCTACTACTGGATGGGCTGCGTCGAGTTCAACCGGACGTACGTCTACACCGCGGCGTCGGTCGACGGCACCTGGCAGAAGAGGTCGCAGATCAACAACTGCTACTACGACGCCGGCCTGCTCGTCGACGACAACGACACCATGTACGTGGCCTACGGCAACGGCACCATCAGCGTCGCGCAGCTGTCCGCCGACGGCCTGTCCCAGGTCCGCGCGCAGCAGGTCTTCACCACGCCGTCGAACATCGGCACCCTGGAGGGGGCCCGCTTCTACAAGCGCAACGGCAGCTACTACATCTGGCTCACCCGCCCCGCCAACGGCCAGTACGTCCTGAAGTCCAGCTCACCGTTCGGGCCGTACGAGATGCGCCAGGTGCTGCTGGACCTGCCCGGCCCCATTTCCGGCGGCGGGGTCCCGCACCAGGGCGGCCTGGTGCAGACGCAGAACGGCGACTGGTACTACATGGCGTTCACCGACGCGTACCCGGGTGGTCGGGTGCCGACCCTCGCGCCGATCACCTGGAGCGGCGACGGCTGGCCGGTCCTGCAGACCGTCAACGGCCGGTGGGGCGTCACCTACCCGAAGCCGAACATCACCACGTCCAAGACCGTGCAACCGATGACCGGCGCGGACACCTTCACCGGGCCGGGCCTGGGCCACCGGTGGGAGTGGAACCACAACCCCGACACCAGCCGGTACAGCGTCAACAACGGACTGCGCCTGCAGACCGCGACCGTGACCAACGACCTCTACAACGCCCGGAACACCGTCACCCACCGGATCCAGGGCCCCACCTCCACCGCGACGATCGAGCTCGACCACTCCGCCATGAGCAACGGGGACCGGGCCGGCCTCGCCATGCTCCGCGACTCCTCGGCGTGGATCGGGGTCAAACGCGACAACGGCACGACCCGGGTGGTGATGACCAACGGCCTGACGATGGACAGCAGCTGGAACACCACCGGTACCGGTGTGGAGGCGGCCGGCGCCGCCATCTCGGGCAGCCGGACCTGGCTGCGGGTCAGCGCCGACATCCGGCCGGGTACGGGCCGGCAGGCACGCTTCTCGTACAGCACCGACGGGGTGAACTTCACGGCCCTCGGACCGGCCTTCACCCTGAACAACGCCTGGCAGTTCTTCATGGGCTACCGATACGGGATCTTCAACTACGCCACCCAGGCCCTCGGTGGCGCCGTCACCGTGCGGCGTTTCGAGATGACCACTCCCTGATCCCGGCACGTGACCGGCGGCCCGCCGCCCACCGGACCCCACCTCCGGAAGGACAGAACAGACATGACCACCACCAGGACCCGACCGTCCCCCGTCCACCGGCCACGAGGGTGGAAAGCCGCCCTCTCCGCGCTGGGCGTCGGACTCGTCGCCGCCTCCATGGCGTTCGTCGCTCCGGCCCCCGCCGAAGCGGCCAGCACCCTCGGCGCCTCGGCCGCGGAGAAGGGCCGCTACTTCGGCACGGCCGTGGCGGCGCACAAGCTCTCCGACAGCCAGTACGTCGGCATCCTCAACCGCGAGTTCAACTCGGTGACCGCCGAGAACGAGATGAAGTGGGACGCCACCGAGCCCTCCCAGGGCCGGTTCTCCTACACGAACGCGGACCGCATCGTGAACCACGCCCGCGCCAACGGGATGAGCATCCGCGGCCACGCCCTGCTCTGGCACGCCCAGCAACCGGGGTGGGCTCAGAACATGTCCGGCTCCGCCCTGCGCAGCGCCGCCATCAACCACGTCACCCAGGTCGCCAGCTACTACCGGGGGAGGATCCACTCCTGGGACGTGGTGAACGAGGCGTTCGCCGACGGCGGCAGCGGCGGCCGGCGTGACTCCAACCTCCAGCGCACCGGCAACGACTGGATCGAGGCGGCGTTCCGGGCCGCCCGGGCCGCCGACCCGAACGCCAAACTCTGCTACAACGACTACAACACCGACGGGGTCAACGCGAAGTCGACCGGCATCTACAACATGGTGCGCGACTTCAAGGCCCGCGGCGTACCCATCGACTGTGTGGGTTTCCAGTCCCACCTGACGAACTCGGTGCCCGGTGACTACCAGGCCAACCTGCAGCGCTTCGCCGACCTCGGCGTCGACGTGCAGATCACCGAACTCGACATCGCCGGCACCAACCAGGCCGCCGTCTACGACACCGTCACCCGCGCCTGCCTGGCCGTGGCCCGCTGCACCGGCATCACCGTGTGGGGCATCCGGGACAGCGACTCCTGGCGCACCGGCGCGAACCCGCTGCTGTTCGACAACAACGGCAACAAGAAGCCCGCGTACACCGCCGTGCTGAACGCCCTGAACGCCGGCGGCAGCAACCCGGGCGGCC
>NZ_BSTB01000042.1:0-4350 GCF_030269285.1 Micromonospora sp. NBRC 101691 | reverse complement strand
TGCCGTCGTCGAGGGTGGACTGGTCGGCGGGTGCGGTGGAGTTGGTGACCGAGGTTCGGCCGTGGCCGGTGGTGGATCGGCCGCGTCGGGTGGCGGTGTCGTCGTTCGGTATCTCCGGTACCAACGCCCACGTCATCCTCGAACAGCCGGAAGCCGAACCGGTGCCGGAGCCGGTGGTGGCGTCGCTGGAGACCGGACCAGCGGCTGGCGACCTTCCGGTGGTGCCGTGGTTGGTGTCGGCGCGGTCGGCGGAGGCCCTGGCGGGGCAGGCGGGTCGGCTGGCCGGCTTCGCCCAGGACCACCCGGGGCTGTCCCCGATCGATGTGGGCTGGTCGTTGGCGGCGACGCGGGCGGCGTTGGAACACCGGGCGGTGGTGCTGGGTGCCGGCGGCGATGATCTGGTCGCGGCGCTGACTGCCCTTGCCGAGGGCGGGTCGGCTCCCGGCGTGGTGACCGACGGGGTGGTGTCGGGCCGCCGGGCGTTGGTGTTCGCCGGTCAGGGCGCGCAGCGGCCCGGTATGGGACGGGAGCTGCACGACCGGTTCCCGGTGTTCGCGGAGACGTTCGACCGGGTGTGTGCCCTGTTCGAGGGCCGGCTCGCACACCCGCTGCGGGAGGTGGTGTTCGCCGGGGAGGGCACCGAGCTGGCCGGGCTGCTCGGCCGGACGGCGTACACCCAGGCGGGTCTGTTCGCGGTGGAGGTGGCGCTGTACGAGCTGCTCGCCTCGTGGGGTGTCACGGCCGACGTCGTGGCGGGTCATTCGATCGGTGAGGTGACCGCGGCGTACGTGTCCGGGGTGCTCTCGCTGGAGGACGCGTGCACTCTGGTGGCGGCCCGGGGTTCGCTCATGCAGGCACTTCCCGCCGGTGGGGCGATGCTGGCGGTCGGTGCCACTGAGACCGAGGTCCGGGCTGTCGCAGGTGACGATGTCGACGTCGCGGCGGTGAACGGTCCGGCGTCGGTGGTGCTGTCCGGGCCGGTGGCCGACCTGGATCGGGTGGCGGAGCTGTGCGCCGGGCGGGGCTGGCGGGCCAAGCGGTTGCCGGTGAGTCACGCGTTCCACTCGCGGTGGATGGAACCCATGCTCGACGGGTTCCGTGCCGCCATCGTCGGCCTGGACTGGTCTGCGCCCCGGGTGCCGATCGTGTCGAACCTGACCGGGGCGGTGGCGGATCCGTCCGAGATCACCAGCCCGGAGTACTGGGTGCGGCACGTCCGGGAGGCGGTGCGGTTCGCCGACGGGGTGGCCACGCTGTACGGGCTGGGGGTGAGCACGGTCCTGGAGGTCGGGCCGGACGCGACGTTGACGCCGATGGCGGCCGACATCCCGACCGACCGGACGGTGCACCTGATCCCGGTGTCGCGGCGGGACCAGTCGGAGACGGCCGCGTTGGTCACCGCGCTGGCCCGGCTGCACGTGACGGGCACTGCGGTGGACTGGACGGGCTGGTTCACCCAGGACGGGAAGCAGCCCCGCACGGTCGACCTGCCCACGTACGCCTTCCAGCGCACCTGGTACTGGCCGGAGGTGACGGCCACCGGGGGTACGGCATCGCGGCGGGACGGTGACGTCGACGAGCGGTTCTGGGCGGCGGTGGAGCGGGAGGATCTGGCCGGGCTGGGGGAGGAGTTCCGGCTCGACGCGGACGAGCCGTTGAGTGCGCTGCTGCCGAGGCTGGCTCGGTGGCGGCGGGCGGGGCAGCAGCGTTCCACCGCCGACTCCTGGCGCTACCGTATCGAATGGCGACCGACGGCTTCCGTACCGAAGGCGGATCTGACCGGAACCTGGTTGGTGCTGGCGCCGCCGACGCAGGCCGACCACCCCGTGGCCGAGGGCCTGGCCGCGCACGGTGCCGAGGTCTTGACAGTGGTCCTCGACCCGACGGCCCTGAGTCGCGACGAGGTGGCCGAGCGGCTGCGTACCGCCGTGACCGACCCGGGTGACCTCGCCGGAGTGGTGTCGTTGCTGTCGCTCGCGGGTGCGGGTGTCGGTGCGGCGCTGGCGGTGGTGCAGGCGTGCGGTGACAGCGGGACCGGCGGCCGGGTGTGGTGGGTGACCCGGGGCGCGGTGTCGGTGGGCAGGAGCGACGAGCCCATGGATCCGGTCGGGGCTGCGGTGTGGGGCCTCGGTCGGGTGGCGGCGTTGGAGGAGCCGCGTCGGTGGGGTGGCCTGGTGGATCTGCCGCAGGTGGTGGACGCGCAGGTGGTCCGCCGGTTCTGCGGGACGTTGACGGCCGGTGCCGAGGACCAGGTCGCGGTGCGGTCGTCGGGGGTGTTCGTCCGGCGGTTGGTGCGGGCTTCGGGTGATCCGGTGCGTCGGGGTTTCCGGCTGTCGGGGACGGTGCTGGTCACCGGTGGTACGGGGGCGCTCGGTTCGCGGGTCGCCGAGTGGGCGGTCGGTGCGGGTGCCGGTCACGTGGTGTTGACGAGTCGTCGGGGTGAGCGGGCTCCGGGGGCGGTGGAGTTGGCGGAGCGGTTGCGGGCGTCGGGTGTGCGGGTGACCGTGGCGGCCTGTGATGTGGCCGACCGGACTCAGGTCGCGGCGCTGCTGGACGGCTTGGCCGAGCAGGGCGACTCCGTCCGCGCCGTCGTGCACACCGCCGGAGCTCCCCAGTTCACCCCTCTCGCTGACGTCAGCCAGGACGAACTGTCCGACGTGCTCGGGGCCAAGGTCGACGGCGCGGCCCACCTCGACGGGTTGCTGCCGGACGGGTTGGACGCGTTCGTGGTGTTCTCGTCCATCGCCGGGGTGTGGGGTTCGGCGGGACAGGCCGGCTACGCGGCGGCCAACGCGTACCTCGACGGGCTGGTCGCGCGGCGACGCGCCCGGGGGGCCGCCGGCACCGCCGTCGCCTGGGGGCCCTGGGCCGGTGGAGGCATGGCCGTGCAGGGCGAGGCGCAGGAGCAGTTGGCCCGGCGTGGTCTGCCGGCGATGGCTCCGGAGCTGGCGGTGACCGCGTTGCAGGGTGCCCTGGACCGGGACGACGTCTCGGTGGTGGTCGCCGACGTGGTGTGGGACCGGTTCGCCGCCTCCTTCACCGCGCTGCGTCCCAGCCCTCTGCTCGACGAGATCCCCGAGGCGCGACCCGCGCAGACCGACGCCGACGGAGACACCGGCGACGGCACGCGACTCGGCCGCCGGCTCGCCGGTATGACGACCGTCGAGCGGGACGCGTACCTGCTGGACCTTGTCCGGGCTCAGGCTGCCGCCGTGCTCGGGCATGCGGCGTCGGACGCCGTACCGGCCGATCGGGCGTTCCAACGTCAGGGTTTCGACTCGCTCACCGCCGTCGAGCTGCGTAACCGGCTCACCACCGAGACCGGCCTCGCCCTGCCCAGCACCCTGGTCTTCGACCACCCGACGCCGCTGGCCCTGGCGACCCACCTCGGCGCCGAACTGACCGGGACGCCGGCGGCGACGGTGGCGGAGAACCGGACCGTCGCGGCCGACGACGACCCGATCGTCATCGTCGGCATGGGCTGCCGCCTGCCCGGCGGCGTCGACACCACCGACCGCCTCTGGGAACTGCTCACCACCGGCCGGGACGGCATCTCCGACTTCCCGCTCGACCGGGGCTGGGACAGCTTCCTCGACGGCAGGCTCACCGACGCGTCCTTCCCCCGCCAGGGTGGCTTCGTCTACGACGCGGGTGCCTTCGACGCGGAGTTCTTCGGCATCTCGCCCCGTGAGGCCCTGGCCATGGACCCGCAGCAGCGACTGCTGCTGGAGGTCTCCTGGGAGGCGATCGAATCAGCCGGGGTGGACCCGTCCCGCCTGAAGGGCGAACGGGTCGGCGTCTTCGCGGGTGCCAGCTTCCAGGGGTACGCCTCGACCGCGATGGGCCGCGACCAGGAGGTCGGCGGACACCTGCTCACCGGCAACGCGACCAGCGTGCTGTCGGGGCGGGTGGCGTACTCGTTCGGGTTCGAGGGGCCGGCGGTCACCGTGGACACGGCGTGTTCGTCGTCGTTGGTGGCGTTGCATCTGGCGGCGCAGTCGTTGCGGTCGGGTGAGTGCGACCTGGCCCTCGCCGGTGGCGTCACGGTCATGGCTTCCCCCGCCACCTTCGTGGAGTTCTCCCGGCAGGGCGGCCTCGCCCCGGACGGTCGGTGCAAGTCGTTCGCCGAGGGCGCGGACGGGACCGGCTGGTCGGAGGGTGTGGGTGTGCTGCTGGTGCAGCGGCTCTCCGATGCTCAGCGGGATGGTCGTCGGATTCTGGCGGTGGTGCGGGGTACGGCGGTGAACCAGGATGGTGCGTCGAACGGTTTGACTGCGCCGAATGGTCCGTCGCAGCAGCGGGTGATCCGGCAGGCTCTCGCCAACGCCCGCCTGGGTGTCGCTGATGTCG
>NZ_BSTB01000041.1:0-3607 GCF_030269285.1 Micromonospora sp. NBRC 101691 | reverse complement strand
CGGGGTGCTCGATGGCGGAGACACTGGTGAGTCTTTTCCTGGCAACGGCCACGGATCTTCTAGTACGGCCACTTCGGTGGTGTGGAACGGGGGTTGTGGTGCGGCTGGGGAGGGGCGGATGGCACCCTGTTGGGTCCTGAAGGAACAACCCGTGTGGTTGGTTTCTTTGGGCGAAAGCTGCCAGGCATGACCTGGTCTCGCATACCGCCGGCGGTTGTCGGGTCTGGTGTGGGATGTGGTGGGTTGTGGGTTGGTCGTTGGTTGAGAATTGCACAGTGGACGCGAGCATCTTTGTGGTCAAGTTGTCAAGGGCGAACGGTGGATGCCTTGGCACCAGGAGCCGATGAAGGACGTGGGAGGCCGCGATAGGCCTGGGGGAGCTGTCAACCAAGCTGTGATCCCAGGGTGTCCGAATGGGGAAACCTGGCATCAGTCATGTGATGTCACCTGCACCTGAACACATAGGGTGTATGGGGGGAACGCGGGGAAGTGAAACATCTCAGTACCCGTAGGAAGAGAAAACAAATTAGTGATTCCGTGAGTAGTGGCGAGCGAAAGCGGATTGAGGCTAAACCGGCTGCGTGTGATACCTGTCAGGGGTTGCGTGGTCGGGGTTGTGGGACCCTGCTGAACATGCTGACACGTGTTCGAGGAGTTATAAAGCCAGTTGCTAGCCGAACAGTCTGGAATGGCTGACCGTAGGCGGTGAAAGTCCGGTAGGTGAAAGTGGCTGGTCTTCTGTGGGTGTTCCCGAGTAGCGGCGGACTCCTGAAATCTGCCGTGAATCTGCCAGGACCACCTGGTAAGCCTAAATACTTCCTGGTGACCGATAGCGGACGAGTACCGTGAGGGAATGGTGAAAAGTACCCCGGGAGGGGAGTGAAATAGTACCTGAAACCGTTCGCCTACAATCCGTCGGAGCCTTGCGGGGTGACGGCGTGCCTTTTGAAGAATGAGCCTGCGAGTTAGTGGCATGTGGCGAGGTTAACCCGTGTGGGGGAGCCGTAGCGAAAGCGAGTCTGAATAGGGCGTTTTTAGTCGCATGCTCTAGACCCGAAGCGGAGTGATCTAGCCATGGGCAGGCTGAAGCGCGGGTAAGACCGCGTGGAGGGCCGAACCCACCAACGTTGAAAAGTTGGGGGATGACCTGTGGTTAGGGGTGAAAGGCCAATCAAACTCCGTGATAGCTGGTTCTCCCCGAAATGCATTTAGGTGCAGCGTCGCGTGTTTCTTGCCGGAGGTAGAGCACTGGATGGTCTAGGGGGCCCACAAGCTTACCGAAATCAGCCAAACTCCGAATGCCGGTAAGTGAGAGCGCGGCAGTGAGACTGCGGGGGATAAGCTTCGTAGTCGAGAGGGAAACAGCCCAGATCACCAGCTAAGGCCCCTAAGCGTGTGCTAAGTGGAAAAGGATGTGGGGTCGCATAGACAACCAGGAGGTTGGCTTAGAAGCAGCCACCCTTTAAAGAGTGCGTAATAGCTCACTGGTCAAGTGGTTCCGCGCCGACAATGTAGCGGGGCTCAAGCACACCGCCGAAGCTGTGGCATTCACATTTTACTTCGCGTGCCCTTGATGGTGCGTGCAGGTGTGTGGATGGGTAGGGGAGCGTCGTGCCGGGGGTGAAGCATCCGAGTGATCGAGGTGTGGACGCGGCACGAGTGAGAATGCAGGCATGAGTAGCGAAAGAAGGGTGAGAAACCCTTCCGCCGGATGACCAAGGGTTCCAGGGCCAGGCTAATCCGCCCTGGGTGAGTCGGGACCTAAGGCGAGGCCGAGAGGCGTAGTCGATGGACAACGGGTTGATATTCCCGTACCCGCGAAAGAGCGACCCTGATGAACCTCGTTGTGCTAACCACCCGAGCTGGCGGCGGTCTTCGGACCAATGTTGGGGAGCGTGGGAACCTGGCGGGTAGTAGTCAAGCGATGGGGTGACGCAGGAAGGTAGCTGAGCCCGGCCGGTGGTTGTGCCGGGGTAAGCGTGTAGGCCGCACCATAGGCAAATCCGTGGTGCATGTAGGCTGAGACGTGATGCCGAGCCGATTCAGGTGAAGTCAGTGATCCTATGCTGCCGAGAAAAGCCTCTAGCGAGTTCTTAGCGGCCCGTACCCCAAACCGACACAGGTGGTCAGGTAGAGAATACCGAGGCGATCGGGCGAACTGTGGTTAAGGAACTCGGCAAATTGCCCCCGTAACTTAGGGAGAAGGGGGGCCGGAGACGTGAAGCCCCGCGCGGGTGGAGCGTTGTATGGCCGCAGAGAGCAGGGGGAAGCGACTGTTTACTAAAAACACAGGTCCATGCGAAGAAGTAATTCGATGTATATGGACTGACGCCTGCCCGGTGCTGGAACGTTAAGGGGACCTGTTAGCTCTTCGGGGCGAAGCGGAGAACTTAAGCGCCAGTAAACGGCGGTGGTAACTATAACCATCCTAAGGTAGCGAAATTCCTTGTCGGGTAAGTTCCGACCTGCACGAATGGCGTAACGACTTCCCCACTGTCTCAACCACAGGCCCGGCGAAATTGCAGTACGAGTAAAGATGCTCGTTACGCGCGGCAGGACGGAAAGACCCCGGGACCTTTACTATAGCTTGACATTGGTATCCGAATTAGCTTGTGTAGGATAGGTGGGAGCCGGTGAAGTCCGTACGCCAGTACGGGTGGAGGCAATCTTGAAATACCACTCTGGTTGATTTGGGTATCTAACTTCGGACCGTTATCCGGTTCAGGGACAGTGTCTGGTGGGTAGTTTAACTGGGGCGGTTGCCTCCTAAAAGGTAACGGAGGCGCCCAAAGGTTCCCTCAGCCTGGTTGGCAATCAGGTGTTGAGTGCAAGTACACAAGGGAGCTTGACTGTGAGACTGACAGGTCGAGCAGGGACGAAAGTCGGGACTAGTGATCCGGCACTTGCGTGTGGAAGCGGTGTCGCTCAACGGATAAAAGGTACCCCGGGGATAACAGGCTGATCTTCCCCAAGAGTCCATATCGACGGGATGGTTTGGCACCTCGATGTCGGCTCGTCGCATCCTGGGGCTGTAGCAGGTCCCAAGGGTTGGGCTGTTCGCCCATTAAAGCGGTACGCGAGCTGGGTTTAGAACGTCGTGAGACAGTTCGGTCCCTATCCGCCGTGCGCGTAGGATACTTGAGAAGGGCTGTCCCTAGTACGAGAGGACCGGGACGGACGAACCTCTGGTGTGCCAGTTGTCCTGCCAAGGGCACGGCTGGTTAGCTACGTTCGGAAGGGATAACCGCTGAAAGCATCTAAGCGGGAAGCTCGCTTCAAGATGAGGTATCCCACCCTCTTTGGAGGGGTAAGGCCCCCAGCTAGACGACTGGGTTGATAGGCCGGAAATGTAAGCTCGGTAACGGGTTCAGTTGACCGGTACTAATAGGCCGAGGACTTGACTACAAGGTTCTGCTTGCGTCCACTGTGTGATTCACGGCTAACGAACAACCCGAGCCGGTTGTTTGATATGTCGATAGTGTTACGGCGGTCATGGCGGAGGGGAAACGCCCGGTTACATTCCGAACCCGGAAGCTAAGCCCTCCAGCGCCGATGGTACTGCACTCGGGAGGGTGTGGGAGAGTAGGACACCGCCGGACTTCTTTCA
>NZ_BSTB01000040.1:0-5629 GCF_030269285.1 Micromonospora sp. NBRC 101691 | reverse complement strand
GGACGCCGCCATCGGCGCCTACATCCGATGGCGCAACCAACACACCCGACCGAAAACCGGGTTCGCGACCAACTCCAAGATCCGCCACCCGGATTACCCGTTCAAGGCTGCATGACGAGGCACTAGCTAGGCGGCCCGGCAGCGCGACGCGCCGCCGCAGGGGCGGACGCGTGCACGGGGCTGTAAGGCACGACCGTACGCCGCATCCCTGCCGGCTGCACCGCTGGGGACGGGCGGTGCTGGTTCGGTCCGGCTGCGGGACTTGTCGGCCCACGTACCGGCCCTCGACTTCGGGCAAGGCCGGTGCTGTTTCCGACATCGTCGTCGCCGGTGCCGTCCTTACGTCCTCACATCGATTCGCCCATGGTCGGACGATTGTCAGCGCTCGTAGACCTCACGGCGGTGCGCGACACGGTAGATGGTGACCAGACGCTGCGCGTCATCGACCAGGTAGACGATCCGGTAGTCGCCGATGCGCACCCGCAGGGTCCCGGAGGGCTCACCAACCAGAGCTTTCGCCCCTGCTGGCCGAGGATCCGTCACCAACGCGACGATCACCTTCAGGGCCTCCCCGAAGGCAGGTCTGGGCAGTTTGTGAAGCTCACGAAGTGCGGCGGGATGGACCTCGACCCGACAGGTCATGCCGCGTCCAGGTCCCGAAGCGCATCATCGAGCGCCACGGGCTGCTGACCGTCGGCCACTCGCGCACGCACCACAGCCAGGTCGGCGGCGTCCCGGAGCGCCTCCAACTCCTGCCACTCGTCGAAGTCGACGATGACCGCTTCAGGCTGGCCGTACCGGGTGATGATGGCCGGCTCCCTGGTCCGCCGGACGTCCAGGACGATCGAGCCAAGCTGGTCCCGGGCGTCCTTCAACGGATACTCAGTCATGTACAGAATGTACACCGTGTACAACGTCAGCCGGCGGTGATCGGACCCATGAGCGTGCGGTCGGCCCCGATCAGTGGCCGGTTGCGGTGGAATGCGGTCGGCGTGTCGTGTAGCTGAGCTGCCAACAAGTGCGCCGCGCACGCCTCGCCGTCCGCGAGCCGGGACGATCACGAACCGCCGGTCGCCACCTGTGTGTCCAGGTCGTCGGCAGGGGGTGGGTCGACGGTCGGTGCCGCGTCGTGGGCTGGGCCGAGGGGAAGCGTCGGGGATGCCCGGCGGGGCGACAGCAGACGGGGCGTGGGGACCGGGCGCGGCGGGAGCAGCTTGGGCGGGACCGCGCCCGGGGCGGTGACCGGGGCCAGACCGGCGACCAGGGTGTTGACGATCTCGGCGGCGTACGCGCCGTCCGGGTCGTAGTCGGGGTCGAAGACGGTGAGTTCGACACCGAGGCAGTGCGGGGTGTCGACCAGCCCGGCGATCAGGATCTCCAACTCGGCGAAGGCGATGCCGCCCGGGTCGGGGGCGTCCACCGCCGGCATCACCGCCGGGTCGAGCACGTCCACGTCGACGTGCAGCCAGTAGCCGGCGCAGTCGGCCAACTGCTCGTGGGCCCACTGCGCGGTCCGGGCCGCCCCCTCGGCCCGCAGCGCCGGCACCGGCCGGTTGACGATGCCGGCGGCCTGGAGGTCGAGACGGTACTCGTCCTGGGCCCGGATGCCGAGCACCACCACGTCGACGTCCCGGAAGTACGGCCGGCGACCCTCGATCGCGGCCAGGTCGGCCTGCCCCCGCCCGGTCACCAGGGCGAGGTCCTCACCGGCGGCGGCCCCGACGTAGGAGGCGTTGCCGGGGTGCCGGAAGTCGGAGTGCCCGTCGACGAAGACCAGGCCGATCCGGCCGCCGACCGACTCCCCGAGGCGGTGCATGGCCAGGGCGGAACCGAGCAGGACCGAGCAGTCCCCGCCGAGCACCACCGGGAACTCGCCCCGGTCGATGATGTCCCCGATCCGCCCGGCCAGCGCCACCGAGTACTCCGCGATCTCGAACGAGTGGCAGACGCCGTCGCCGGGACGCCAGTCGCTCGGGTCGTACCGGGGTGGGGTCAGGCAGCCGGCGTCCCGGGCCCGCAGCCGGGCGAGGAGCCCGTGGTCACGCAACGCCCCCGGCGCCTTGGCGCAGCCCGGCACGCTGGTGAGCGTGGGTGGCCGCAGACCGAGGTTCGTCGGCGCGTCGAGGACGGCGATTCGGCGCGTCATGGGCTCCCGTCCTCGTGAGGGTCGGGCGGGCCGGCCACCGCCGGCCCGCGCGGGCGTGAGGGGTGGTCAGAACAGGGCGCTCGCCAGGGCTCGGCGGGCCTTGCCGACCGCGGGGTCGTCCGGGCCGGCGACGGTGAACAGCGAGACCAGGTGCTGGCGGGCCTTCTCCCGGTCGTCGCCGGCCGTCCGCTTGACCAGGGCGACCAGCCGAGCGTACGCCGCCTCGGCCTGACCGCTGAGCACCTCGACGTCGGCGGCGAGAAGTTGCGCGTCCACGTCGTCGTGGTTGGCCTCGGCGGCGGCGAACACGGCGACCGGGTCGGCCGCGCCGACCCGGCGGACCAGCCCCACCTGGGCCAGCCCCGCCTCGGCCGCAGCGTCCGCCGGGGTCTCGGCGAGGATCCTCCGGTACGCCGCCTCGGCCGCGTCGAGGTCGCCGACCATCAGCGCGTCGTCGGCCTCGTCGAGGCGGGGGTCACCGGCCGGCTCGACGGTGACGCCGCCGGCCTTCAGCACGGCCTGGATCCACTGCCGCAGCTGCGCCTCCGGCACCACGCCGGAGAAGGCGTCGATCGGCTGTCCGCCGACGACCGCGAAGACCATCGGGATGCCCTGCACCCGGAACATCTGGGCCAGTCGGGGATTGGCCTCGACGTCGACCTTGGCGAGCACCCACGCGCCACCACCCTCGGCGGCGAGCTTCTCCAGCACCGGGGAGAGCTGCTTGCAGGGCTCGCACCACTCGGCCCAGAAGTCGACCACGACCGGCGTGCTGAGGGACCGTTCCAGCACCTCGGACTGGAAGGTGGCCTCGGTAACGTCGATCACCGCGACCCCGGCGCCCGGTGTGGCACCACCCGGCACGCCGGCGGGCGGGCCGCCCTGGGCGGGGGCGGCGGGACGGGCAGGGGCGGACGGGCGCAGCGCGCTGAGGTCGACCGCGCCACGGGTGAAGATCGACGAGGTGATCCGTGGGTCGCTCATGGTTATCTAGTCTCGCACGTACCCGGTCCGGAACAGATCAGCCGACGTGCCGACACATGTGACTTCCACGGCTGGTCGCGGGCGGTGCGGAAGGCGGTGGAGGCCCCCGCACCGCCCGCGCCGGAAGTCAGAACCGGGCGGGTTCGCGGTAGACGCCCCACTCGGCACGCAGCGCGTCGCAGATCTCGCCGAGCGTGGCCTCGGCGCGGACCGCGTCGAGCATCGCCGGGATCATGTTCTCGTCGGTACGGCTGACCGCCACCATCCGCTCGATCGCGGCCTTGACGGCGTCGTTGTCCCGGCCGGTCTTGCGCTCGGCGAGGAGCTTCCGCTGCTCCAGCTCCACCTCGTGGGAGATACGCAGGATCTCCAGGTCCTTGGCGACCGTGCCGGTGTGGCAGTTGACCCCGACGATCTTCTTGTCGCCCTTCTCCAGCGCCTGCTGGTAGACGAAGGCCGCCTCGGCGATGTGCCCGGTGAACCAGCCGTCCTCGATGCCCCGCAGGATGCCGGAGGTCATCGGACCGATGGCGTGCGGACCGTCCCCGCCGAGCTGCCGGATCCGGGCGAAGATCTCCTCCGCCTCGGCCTCGATCCGGTCGGTCAGCGCCTCGACGTACCAGGAGCCGCCGAGCGGGTCGGCGACGTTGGTGACGCCGATCTCCTCCATCAGCACCTGCTGCGTGCGCAGGGCGATCTCGGCCGACTCGTCGGTGGGCAGCGCGAGCGTCTCGTCGAGGGCGTTGGTGTGCAGCGAGTTGGTGCCGCCGAGCACCGCCGCGAGGGCCTCCACCGCCGTACGGACCACGTTGTTGACCGGCTGCTGGGCGGTCAGCGACACCCCGGCGGTCTGGGTGTGGAACCGCATCCACATCGCCTTCTCGCTGGTGGCGCCGTAGACCTCCTTCAGCCAGCGGGCCCAGATCCGGCGGGCGGCCCGGAACTTGGCGATCTCCTCGAAGAAGTCGACGTGCGAGTCGAAGAAGAAGCTCAGCCCGGGGGCGAAGACGTTCACGTCCAGGCCCCGGGAGAGGCCCAGCTCCACGTAGCCGAACCCGTCGGCGAGGGTGTACGCCAGTTCCTGCGCGGCGGTCGAGCCGGCCTCGCGGATGTGGTAACCGGAGACCGACAGCGGCTTGTAGCGCGGGATGTCCCGGGCGCAGTACTCCATCAGGTCGCCGATCAGGCGCAGGTGCGGCTCGGGGTCGAAGAGCCACTCCTTCTGCGCGATGTACTCCTTGAAGATGTCGGTCTGGAGCGTGCCGTCGAGCGTGCCGATGTCGGCGCCCTGCCGCTCGGCGGCGACCAGGTACATGCAGAACACCGGCACCGCCGGGCCGGAGATGGTCATGCTGGTGGTGACCCCGGCCAGGTCGATGCCGTCGAAGAGCGCCTCCATGTCGGCGGCGCTGTCGATGGCGACGCCGCAGTGGCCGACCTCGCCGAGCGACTGCGGGTCGTCGGAGTCCCGCCCCATCAGGGTGGGCATGTCGAAGGCCACGGAGAGGCCGCCGCCGCCCGCGCCGAGGATCATCTTGTAGCGCTCGTTGGTCTGCTGGGCGTTGCCGAAGCCGGCGAACTGCCGGATCGTCCAGGTGCGGCCCCGGTAGCCGGTCGGGTACAGGCCCCGGGTGTACGGGTACTCCCCCGGCCAGCCGATGCGCTCGAAGCCCGGGTGGGCGACCCCCTCCGGCGGGCCGTACACCGGCTCGACCTCCAGCCCGGAGAGCGTGGTGAAGTCCGCGTCCCGCTTGCGCGCGGCGTCGTACCGGGCCTGCCAGCGGGCCCGGCCGGCGGCGATCTCGTCGGCGTTCATGCGCAGGGCTCCTCCTCGAGTCCTCGACTGCACGTCGAGTGTAGAGCCCATCCTGAACGATGGCTAAGGAAGTCGTCCCGCGCGGTCAGGCCGGCGGCGTGGCCGGGTCGCCCAGGGCCACGTCGTCGACCCGGATGTTGACCTCGTCGACCCGCAGCCCGTACGCCTCGACCGCCTGGGTGACGGCGGCCCGGACCCCGTCGGTCACCTGCGGCACCGGGCGGCCGGCGTCGATCACGATCACCAGGTTCACCACCGCCGCGCCGTCGGTGACGTGCGCGGAGCAGCCCCGCCGGGCGTCGCCGACCTGGTCCAGACCGACCTTGTCGAGCACGGCGTTGAAGAACCGGGCCACGTCACCGCCCAGCTCGGTCACCCCGGGCACGGACTTCGCGGCGGCCACCGCGATCTTCTCCACCACCTCGTCGGAGACGACGGTCGTGCCACCCGCCACCGCGCCCGGCGTCACGGCCAGCTCCTGTGTCGCCTCGTCAGCCATGCTCTCCCCACAGACACTCGTACCGCCCCACGCCGGCCGTGCGGCGGTGCGAGCGTACTAGTGCCTCGTCTTGGAACGTTGATCGTGTAATCCGCTGGTTCTGAGGATCTATCGGGCAGGCTGTCTCCCAGTGATTCGACCGTGGGAGGTGGTGGCTGGTGGGTAGACGGCCGGAGGTGTTCGT
>NZ_BSTB01000039.1:0-10979 GCF_030269285.1 Micromonospora sp. NBRC 101691 | reverse complement strand
AGCGGTCTTAGGAAGACACCCGATGTCGCCACCCCCTTGGCCCCCAGAACGACATGGCTCCGCTCCGACTTCCCACCCCCCACCACCACACCCAGGGAGAAGTCATGCGCAGGTACGCGTACCTCACCCTCGCCGCGACCTCGGCGCTGCTGGCCGTGCTCGCCACCGCCGGCCCGGCCGCCGCGGCGGGCAACGTGCTCACCTACGGCAGCGCGACCGGGGCCTCGGTCGGCGTCGGCCAGACGCTGACCGCGAACCTGAAGGCCGGCACCACGGCCAACCTCTACAACTCCACGACCGGCAGCACCGGCGTGAAGTGCGCCCAGTCCACGTTCGCGGCCACGGTCACCAGCAACCCGGCCAACCCCGGCACGGCGACCGAGAACGTCGGCACGCAGACCGTGAGCAACTGCACGAGCAACGTCATCGGGGTGATCGGCGTCCGCGGCATCACCGTGAACAACCTGCCGTTCACCGCCTCGGTGACCAGCAGCAAGGTCCTCACCATCACCGGTGGGGCCGCCGGACCGATCCAGACGACCGCCGTACTCAGCACCCTGCTCGGCACCATCACCTGCGTCTACCAGGCCAACGGCAACCGCCTGGTCGGCACGGCGAACAACGCCGACAACTCCATCACCATGGTCAACCAGCCGTTCACCAAGGTCTCCGGACCCGGCACCTGCTTCCCCACCGGGTACTTCACCGTCACCTACGCCCCGGTCACCGGACCGGGCGGCCCGGTGTACGTGAACTGACGCCCCCGACGGCCGGCGGCGAACCCGCCGGCCACCCCGGCCCGGCCGGCGCCGACCCCAGCGGGGTCGACGCCGGCCGGGCACGGGCGCGTCCACACCGGACCGGAGCCCGACGGGACAGCCGGCCGCCCGGCGTGACGGTCCGATCCGAAACGGACACCGGAGAGCCACCGAGCATTCGACAAGTATCGATTTCCAACGTTGCATTGCCTAGACTGGCCCGATGCACTACCGCCTCAGTTCGGTCCAGGCGTGCTCGCTCGCCCGCGCCCTGGACGTCATCGGTGACCGATGGACGCTGCTCATCGTCCGGGAGGCGCTGCAGGGCACCACCCGCTTCGACGGCTTCCTCCGCAGCCTGGGCATCTCCCGCAACATCCTGACCGACCGGCTGAACACGCTCATGGGCGTCGGCGTGCTCGACCGGGTGCCCTACCAGGACCGCCCGACCAGGCACGAGTACCACCTCACCGACCGGGGCCGGGAACTGGTCCCGGTGGTCATGGCCGTGACGCAGTGGGGCGACCGGCACCTCGCCGCCCGCCAGCAGCCGGAGCAGAGGATCGGCCGACGGCCCGGTGCGGACGCCCGCAGCCGGTGGCGGCCCCGGGCCACCTCGTCATGACCCGGCCGGGCCGATCGGTGATCCCGGTCCGACGCCCGGGTGACGCGGTCCGGGCCGCCCGGTGTCCGGGCCGGGCGGTGGCGAAAACCGGTCGCCCCGAGCCGCCCGGCCAGCCACGATCAGCGCCATGGACCGCCCGTACCGCGAGATCCGGGCCGGGTACGGCCCGGAGACGATCACCGTCTACCAGGCGTACGCCCCGGCGGTCGCCGGACCGGCGCTGCGGCACGGCCGCTTCGTCGCACCGTTCAAACGCGAGCGGATGACCTGGATCAAGCCGTCGTTCCGCTGGATGATGTACCGCTGCGGCTGGGGCGCCAAGCCGGACCAGGAGTGCGTGCTCGCCGTCGACATCAGCCGGGCCGGGTTCGAGTGGGCGTTGGCCAACTCGTGCCTGAGCCACCACGACCCCGACCGGTACGCCGACCGCGCGGCCTGGTCCCGTCGGCTCCGGCAGAGCCCCGTCCGGGTGCAGTGGGACCCGGAGCGCGACCTGGACCTGCGTCCGCTGCCCCACCGTTCGCTCCAGGTCGGCCTCTCCGGTGTGGCCGTCGACCGGTACGTCGACGACTGGATCGTGGACATCCGCGACGTCACTCCCACCGCCCACGCGGTACGGGCCAGGCTGGTCGACGGGGACCGGGCGGGGGCTCGGGCGTTGCTGCCCGACGAACGTCCGTACCCGCTGCCCACCGACGTGGCCGCCCACATCGGAGCGTCGACGGACGACTGACGGACCCGGCGGCGCGGCCCGACCGGTTGCCGCCGCGACGTCCCGGGGCACCGGGACGGGGCTCGGTGACGACCGGGGACAGGGCGGCGGTAGCCTTGCGCCGCGTCATGCGGTGGGACATCCGTCGACGTGACGCCCGCGATCGTACGGAGGGTGGCGCATGTCTCACGGCGAGGAGCCGTTCGCACTACGCGATGTCATGATCTCGCGGCCGAGTTTCGAACTCGCGCTGCGCGGCTACGACAAACGACAGGTGGACCGGTACGTCGAACAGGTCGACGCCGAGATCGCGGCGCTGGCGGGTGCCCGCGACCGGGCCTCCGGTCAGCTCCAGTCCCTGGCGGGGCAGTTCCAGCAGGTGCAGACCGAGCTGGTCGAGCTGCGCCAACGGCCGGCCCAGGTGGACCGGGCCTCCTTCCGTGACCTGGGCCCGATGGTCGACCAGATCCTGGCCCTGGCGGAGAAGCAGGCCGAGGCGATCACCGAGGCGGCCACCGCGCGGGTGTCCGGGTTGGAGGCGGAGGCGGAGCGGGTGCTCACCGAAGCCCGGGAACAGGCGAACCAGCGGCTACGCGACCTCGAGGAGGAGCTGTCCAGCCGGCGGGCGGAGCAGGAGAAGGCCCACGAGGAGATGGCGGCCGCCGCCCAGGCCGAACTCGCCGAGATCCGCGAGCTGGCGCAGCGGCTGCGCGCCGAGGGCGAGGCCGCGCACGAACGCGCCCAGCAGGACGCGCAGCGGATCAACGAGCAGACCGCACAGCAGGTCGAGCGGACCCGGGCCGAGGCCGAGGCGCTGCTGGAGGCCGCCCGTACGCAGATCCAGCAGGAGGTGCACGCGGCCCGCGCGCAGACCCAGCAGGAACTGGCCCAGTGGCAGGCCGGGGTGGAGCGGGAGATCGAGGAACGGCGTGCCGCCGCGGAGCAGGAACTCACCGAGCACCGCGCGGCGGCCGAGCAGGAGCTGACCCGACAGCGGACCACGGCCGAGCAGAAGATCGCCACGCTCGTCACCGAGGCCCAGCAGTACGCGACCAAGCTGCGACAGCACGCCGACGAGCAGGCCGCCGTCCACCAGCAGCAGGTCACCGCCGTGCAGCAGGAGATCCGTGAGCGGCGACAGGCCCTGACCCAGTTCCAGAGCGAGCTGGACGCCGCCCAGCAGCACCTGGCACAGGCGCGCCAGGAGGCGGGCGGGGTGGAACGCGAGGTGGCCCAGCTCCAGCAGCGGCTCACCGAGACCCGCCAGGAGCTCGCCGGTGAGTTGAGCCGGTTGGACGAGGTGCGGCAGGCGGCCGAATCCGCCGAACGGCACGCCAAGGACGTGCGGGCCCGGGTGCAGCGCGAGGCGAAGCGGGTCGCCGACCTGGCCGCGGCGGCGGTGATGGCCGCCGCCGGCGGTGCCCCGACCAGCGAGTACCCCCAGGTCGCGCCCCGTGCGGCGGCCAACGGCGCGCACGCGGCCACCGACCCGGCGGGCGGCAAGGTCGGCGCGGGCGCCTGAGCGGACGCGGCGGGCGGCGGGGCCGCCGTCTGCCGCGTCCTCCCGCATCCGGCACCGGAGCCGCAGGTGGGCAGGCACACCCCCGTGATCCGCTTCGGACCGGCCCGAGGTGGGTAGACCTGGGGCATGGGAACGTTGCGGACGTCGCCACCACCGCCCCGGGCGGTCGAGCTGCGGCGCTGGATGCTGTGCCACCCCCAGGACCTGCGTGCCCTCCGGGCGTCGCTGCACGAGGCGCTGACCGGTGACGACCTTGTCGACGGGGCACGTCTCGACGAGGTGCCGGAGCTGGTGGTGCTGGTCGCCACCGAGCTGGCGACCAACGCGCTGCGGCACGGGCTGCCGCCGACGATCGTCACCCTTTCGGCCTCGGAGGGGTGTTTCTACCTGGACGTGGCCGACCACGACCTGAGCACCGTTCCGGAGTTGGTCGACTTCCAGCCGACCGGCTCGGGCGGTCGGGGACTCCAACTCGCGCTCGCCCTGTCCCTGGACGTCGGCTGGTACGCCACCGACACCACCAAGCACATCTGGGCGTCGTTCGACCGCTGACCGGTCGCCGCCGGTGTGGGAACCGGCGGAGCGGTGACGGGAAGAATGCGGGAAGCGCCCGGTGAGTGGCGACCGTCAGTCTTGTGTGCCAGCGCCTCGCGGAGGCGGCTGCACAAGGGTCGGACGACACGAGGAGCGCTCCCGGTGAACCCCTTCGACGACGAGAACGCCCAGTTCAAGGTCCTGGTGAACGACGAGGGCCAGTACTCCGTCTGGCCGGCGTTCGCGGAGGTGCCGGCCGGGTGGACGGTGTGTCTGACCGACTCCCCCCGTAGCGAGTGCCTGGCCTACGTCGAGACGAACTGGGTCGACATGCGGCCCCGCAGCCTGGTCGAGGCGATGCGGGCGGGCGACGCGCGGTGACGGTGAGCCCCACGGCCGCCGACGTCGACCTGCGCGGCGGCGAACTCTTCGCGTTCCTCAGCTCACCGCAGGCCGACACCATGAACTTCCTCAACGAGATCGCGCTGCGGTTCCCCGACGCCGTCTCGTTCGCCGCCGGCCGGCCGCACGAGGGCTTCTTCAGCGTCGACCTGATCCGGCGGTACCTCGACACGTACACCGAGCACCTGCTGCGCGCGTACGACGGGGACGAGATGCGGGTGTGCCAGGCCCTGCTCCAGTACGGCCGGACCAAGGGCCTCATCCACGACCTGGTCGCCCGGAGTCTCTCCGTCGACGAGGGCATCGAGGTCGACCCGGAGTCGATCGTGGTGACCGTGGGCGCGCAGGAGGGGCTCTACCTGGTGCTGCGGGCCCTACGCCGGACCGCCGGGGACGTGGTCCTGGCGGTCCAGCCCGGTTACGTCGGGCTCACCGGCGCGGCGGAGCTGGTGGACATGCCGGTACGGCCGGTGCGCGGCGGCCCCGAGGGTGTCGACCTGACCGACCTGGGCGACACGCTGCGTGCGGCGCGGGCCGAGGGGCTGACCCCCCGGGCGCTGTACCTGAACACCGACTTCGCCAACCCGACCGGCCGCAGCCTCAGCCGGACGGCCCGCGAGGAGCTGCTACGCACCGCCGAGGACGAGGGCATCCTCCTGATCGAGGACAACCCGTACGGCATCTTCGGCCCGGAGCAGGCGGGCCCGCCCACGCTGAAGGCACTGGACCGCTCCCGCCGGGTGGTGTACGTGGGCTCGTTCGCCAAGTCCGGCTTCCCGGGCGCGCGGGTCGGGTACGTCGTCGCCGACCAGCGGGTCGACCGGGACGGACGCCAGGAGTCGCTGGCCGACCAGCTCGCCCGGCTGAAGAGCATGGTGACGGTCAACACCTCCCCGATCGGGCAGGCCGTGATCGGCGGGAAGCTGCTGGAGAACGGGTTCAGCATGCGCGCCGCCAACAAGCGGGAGATCGACGTCTACCAGCGCAACCTCCGGCAGCTCCTCGACGGTCTTGCCGAACACTTCCCGGCCGGCAGCCGGCCGGAGGTCACCTGGAACTCCCCGGACGGCGGGTTCTTCCTACTGCTGAACGTGCCCTTCGAGGCCGGTGACGACGTCCTGGAACGGTCCGCGCGGGAGCACGGGGTGCTGTGGACCCCGATCCACCACTTCTACGGCGACGGTCGGCCGCGCCGGCAGATCCGGTTGTCCTTCAGTCACCTGAGCCCCGCCGAGATCGACGAGGGCCTGCGCCGGCTCGCCGGCTTCGTCCGGTCCTGACCTGCGGCCTCCCCCGCAGCCTCCGGCAGCCCGTCGCGTCTCCCCGCACCTCCGCACACCCGGAAAGAGAGCAGTCTGATGGTCCCGTTGTCGTTCGCGCAGCGTCGGTTGTGGTTCCTGGACCGGTTGGAGGGGCCGTCGGCGACGTACAACATCCCGGTGGTGACCCGCGTGCGGGACCGGATCGACGCCACGGCGTTGGAGGCCGCCGTGACCGACGTGGTGGGGCGTCACGACATCCTGCGGACGGTCTACGTCGAGGTCGACGGGGAGCCGGTCCAGCGGGTGCTGCCGGTGACCGAGGCGCGGGTGGACTTCGCCCACGCGGTGCTGTCGGCGGATGAGGCCGACGCCGCCGTGACCGAGACGTGCGCGCGTCCGTTCGACCTGGCCACCGAGTTGCCGCTGCGGGTACGGCTGTTCACCGTCGCCGAGCGGGACCACCTGCTCGTGATCTCGTTGCACCACATCGCCGGGGACGGCACGTCGATGGGGCCGCTCAGCCAGGACCTCTCGACCGCCTACGCCGCGCGTACCGCCGGTCGTGCCCCCGAGTGGGAGCCGCTGCCCGTGCAGTACGCCGACTACAGCCAGTGGCAGCGGGCCCTGCTCGGCTCCGAGGGCGACCCGGACAGCAAGATCAGCCGGCAGCTCGACTACTGGGGCACGGCGTTGGCCGGGCTGCCGGAGGAGTTGCCGCTGCCCACCGACCACCCACGCCCGCCGCAGGCCAGCTACCGGGCCGGACGCGTCGACCTCACCATCGACCCCGCCACCCACGACGCGCTACGCGCCGTCGCCCGCAACCACGACGCCACCCTCTTCATGGTCGTCCAGGCCGCCATCGCCACCCTCCTCACCCGACTCGGCTGCGGCACCGACATCCCGCTGGGCACCGTCGTCGCCGGACGCACCGACGACACCCTCGACCAGTTGATCGGCTTCTTCGTCAACACCCTCGTCCTGCGCACCGACACCACCGGCGACCCCACCTTCACCGACCTCATCAGCCGGGTCCGCGACACCGACCTCACCGCCTACGACCACCAGGACCTCCCCTTCCAACGCCTCGTCGAACACCTCCAGCCCACACGCTCGCTCGCCCGGCACCCGCTGTTCCAGATCGCCTTCGCGGTGGACCGGGGGCTCGTCCTGGAGATGGACGGGCTGGACGTGGTGGCGGAGAAGGCGCCGTTCGAGACGGCGAAGTTCGACGTGTTCTTCGGGTTCGTCTCGCGGGACGGGTCCAGTGAGCTGGAGCTGACCGTCACGTACGCGAAGGACCTCTTCACCCGGGCCGGAGCGGAGGCGTTGGGGCGGCGGCTGGTGGCGGTGCTGGAGCAGGTCGCCGCCGACCCGGGACGACGACTGGGGTCCACGGACATCCTGGCCGCCGAGGAGCGCCGCCAGGTTCTGGACGATTTCCAGCGCGCCACGCCCCGGGTGCCGTGCGAGACCCTTCCGGCGCTCTTCGACCGGCAGGTACGGCAGCACCCGGACGCCGTCGCGGTCGTCCAGAGCGGCGTGGAGATCACGTACCGGGAGCTGGACGTCCGGGCCAACCGGCTCGCCCACCACCTGATGGGTCAGGGGGTCGGGCCGGACGTCCCGGTGACCGTGTCGATGAGCCGGTCACTGGACCTGGTCACGGTGCTGGTGGCGATCAGCAAGGCGGGTGGCTGCTACGTACCGCTGGACCCCGCCTACCCGACCGCCCGCAAGGAGTACGTGCTGCGGGACACCGCACCGCCGGTGATCCTCGTCGACGACCCCGGCCTTCTGCCCGAGGTCACCGCGACGAAGATCCTGGTCGTCGGCGAGGACCTGTGGCGCGAGGTCTCCACCCTGCCGGACACCGACCCGCAGCCGCCGCTGCACCTGGACAACGCGGCGTACGTGATCTACACGTCGGGGTCGACCGGCGCGCCGAAGGGTGTCACGGTCACCCACCGGGGCATCAGCCGCCTCGCCCACCGCTACCAGCAGGACTTCGAGGTCCGCCCCGGCAGTCACATCCTCCAGATCGCCTCGATCGGCTTCGACGGCTCGGTCTGGGAGATGCTGATGGCCCTGCTCGCCGGCGGCACCGTCGTCCCCTTCGCCCCGGAACGGCTCCTCGACCCCGGGGACGAGCACGCCGGCCTGATCGCCCGGACCACCCACGTCACGGTCACCCCGTCGCTGCTGGCGTCCCTGCCGGCCGGCACGATCCCCGCCGGGGCGATGGTGATCACCGCGAGCGAGGCGTGTCCGCAATGGCTGGTCGACACCTGGTCCGTCGACTACCGCCTGGTCAACTCCTACGGCCCCACCGAGGTCACCGTCTGCGCCAGCGGCGGACCACTGCCCGCCGGGCAGCCGGTCACCATCGGCGTCCCGGTCGCCAACACCGACCTCTACGTCCTCGACGGATCGTTGCAGCCCGTGCCGGTGGGCGTGCCGGGCGAACTCTACGTCGCCGGCCCCGGCCTGGCCCGGGGATACGTCAAACGCGCCGCCCTGACCGCCGCCCGGTTCGTCGCCGACCCCTACGGCCCCGCCGGCACCCGCATGTACCGCACCGGCGACCTCGTCCAATGGGACACCACAGGCCACCTCCACTTCCTCGGCCGCACCGACGACCAAGTCAAGATCCGCGGCTTCCGCATCGAACTCGGCGAGATCGAAACCACCCTCACCACCCGACCCGACATCCGCCACGCCGCCGTCATCGCCCGCGAAGACCAACCCGGCGACAAGCGGATCGTCGCCTACCTGGTGCCCGCCGACGACACCAGCGTCGACCTCGGTGACCTCCGCCGCGACCTCGGCGCACAGCTGCCCGACTACATGGTCCCCACCGCCTACGTGACCATGACCGCCCTCCCCATGACCGCGAACGGGAAACTCGACCGCGCCGCCCTACCGGCCCCCGCCCACACCACCACCAGCACCCACGCCGCGCCCCGCAACGCCCGGCAGACCGTGCTCAGCCAACTCTTCGCCGCCGTCCTCGGCCTCCCCGACATCGGCACCACCGACAACTTCTTCGACCTCGGCGGCCACTCCCTGCTCGCCACCCGCCTCGTCAACCGCATCCGCACCACCCTCGGCGTCGAACTCACCGTCCGTCACCTCTTCGAAAACCCCACCGTCGCCACCCTCGAACCCCACCTGACCACGGGCTCGTCGCGTCCCCCGGTCAGCGCGGTGGAGAGTCGTCCGGAACCGCTGCCGCTCTCGTTCGCCCAGCGCCGGTTGTGGTTCCTGCACGGGGTGGAGGGTCCGTCGGCGACGTACAACGTGCCGGTCACCACCCGCCTGCACGGCACCGTCGACGCCGACGCCCTCCGCGCCGCCGTCGACGACCTCGTCAACCGGCACGAAATCCTCCGCACCCTCTACACCGAGACCGACGGCGAGTCCGTTCAGCGGATCCTCGACCCCGCCCCCGGGATCGCCACGTTCACGCGGCACACCGTCGCCCCCGAGCAGGCCGAACAGCTTCTCGCCACCGCCTCGGCGCACCCCTTCGACCTCACCCGCGAGACGCCGCTCGCGGTGCACCTGATCTCGACCGGCGAACAGGACCACCTTCTGCTGGTGAACCTGCACCACATCGCCGGGGACGGTGCCTCCATGGCACCCCTCGCCCGCGACCTCGCCGCCGCCTACAGCGCCCGGCTCGCCGGCCACGCCCCCGACTGGGAACCCCTACCGGTCCAGTACGCCGACTACGCCCTCTGGCAGCAGGCACTGCTCGGTGCCGACGACGACCCGGACAGCGAGATCAGCCGCCAACTGCGCTACTGGGGCACCACCCTCGCCGGGCTGCCGGACGAACTGCCGCTGCCCACCGACCACCCCCGCCCCGCCCAGGCCACCTACCGGGCCGGACGCGTCGACCTCACCATCGACCCCGCCACCCACACCGCACTACGCGCCGTCGCCCGCAACCACGACGCCACCCTCTTCATGGTCGTCCAAGCCGCCATCGCCACCCTCCTCACCCGACTCGGCGCCGGCACCGACATCCCCCTCGGCACCGTCGTCGCCGGACGCACCGACGACACCCTCGACCAGTTGATCGGCTTCTTCGTCAACACCCTCGTCCTGCGCACCGACACCACCGGCAACCCCACCTTCACCGACCTCATCAGCCGGGTCCGCGACACCGACCTCACCGCCTACGACCACCAGGACCTCCCCTTCCAACGCCTCGTCGAACACCTCCAGCCCACACGCTCGCTCGCCCGACACCCGCTGTTCCAGATCGCCCTGTCCCGGGCCGACCGCACGCCCACCACCACTCCCCTACCGGGGCTGGACTGCACGCCGGAACCGACCCGGCTGGCCATCGCCAAGTTCGACCTCGACATCACCGTGGCGGACGAACCGGTCGACGCCGACCTGGACATCACCATCACCTACGCCACGGACCTCTTCGTCCAGGAGACCGTCGAACTGCTCGGGCAGCGCCTCGACGCGATCCTGCGCCAGGTCGCCCGGCAGCCCGCCACCCCGATCAGCCGGTTGGACATCCTCACCGCCGCCGAGCGGCAGCAGATGCGGGCCGAGGCTGCCAGCACCGCCGCCCCGTCCGTGGCGTGCAGCGTGGTGCGGGCCTTCGACGAGCAGGCCGACCGTACCCCCGACCTGGTCGCCGTCACCGACGGCCAAACCTCGCTCACCTACACCGACCTGCGGCGACGGTCCGAGGCGCTCGCGGCCACACTCCGGGCGGCGGGGGTGGTCGCCGAGACGCCCGTACCGATGCTGATGCAACGCTCGGTGGACCTCGTGGTGGGCATCCTCGCTGTGCTCAAGGCCGGTGGGGCCTACCTGCCCATCCACACCGCGTACCCGCTGGAGCGGATGCGGGCGGTGGCCGCGGACAGCACGTCACCGGTCCTCCTGGTGGACGCGGCGTTCGGCGACCACGAGCTGGTGGCCGGGGAGCGCGCTGCGGGACGGCAGGTGCTGGCCTGCGAGGCGGACCCGTCGGTCGAGGTCATTGACCTTCCGGACGTTCATCCCGACCAGCTCTGCTACGTGATGTACACGTCCGGCTCCACCGGCGAACCGAAGGGCATCCAGATCACCCACCAGGGCGTCGTCGACCTCGTCCGCGACCCCAGCTGGACCATGCACACCGACGACCGCACCC
>NZ_BSTB01000038.1:0-21716 GCF_030269285.1 Micromonospora sp. NBRC 101691 | reverse complement strand
ACGACGTGCCACAGTGTTCCTCTCGGGTTCGGTTCAGACGATTGCCGGAACGGGGACGGGACGTCGGGTCGCGCCCCGGACCAGATCCACCAGGGCCACCGGGTCGGCCGGTGGGCGCCAGCCCCGCCAGGCCACGTACCCGTCCGGCCGCAGCAGCACGAACGGCCGCCGGTACCGGTGGGCCACCGCCGTGTCGCGGCAGTCGTGGACGGTGAACGGCACCCCGGCGGCGGCGAACGCGGCCCGCAGCGCGGGCACGCCCGGCGGGTGCGGAACGTCGGCGCGCGGCGACCACGGATCCGCCAGGCGCAGCAGGGCGAATCCGTGCCGGACGAGGTCGTGGACGGTGATCCTCGCGCCCAGCGGGACGGGTGGCGCGGGCATCCCGGGCAACGCCTCGTCGAACGGGTCCGGCGGGATGTCGGTCTCGTCGTCGGCCACGATCGACGAGCGGTAGTGGTGGCCCACCGGCTCGTCGGGGTCCGCCGGCCGCCGCTCCTCGTGGTAGCTGTCGAGCAGTACGGCACCGGCCCAGCCCTGGAGCGTGGCCGCGAGCTTCCAGCCGAGGTTGACCGCGTCGCCGACGCCCCCGTGCCCGGCGCCGTCGCTTCCGCCGGTGCCGGGCCCGCCCGCGCGGGGACGGTCGCCGCCGCAGCGGAACACCCGTCCGTGGCCGCCCGGGGCCGGGGGACCGCCGTCGGTCGGGCGCAGGGCTCCGGGGCGCAGTGGCGCGGCGGCGGCGTCGCAGGCGACCAACCGGTCGGCGGTCACCACGGTCACCGCGCCGTCGCGGAGGTCGACCAGCCGGGCCTCCACCCGGTCGTCGTACGGGCGGACCGTGTCGACCCGGCAGGGCAGGTCGTGCCAGCGTCCCCCGCTTCCGCAGACGGTGGACGCGACACCGTACCGGGCGAGTTCCGCCGCCATCGTCAGCCCGACCGGGCCGGTGCCGACCACCAGCACGTCCGTCCGGTGCCGCCTGCTCGTCATGTCACGTCCGCTTCCCGGGATCGCCCGTCGCCGGTGTCGTAGCGCCCTCGACGCTAGGGGAGCGGGTACGAGCGCTTCTCCAGGTTGACTCGAGCCGTGCTCTCGACGGTGGCCTGGGGCGGGACGGATCCCGCCGGGACGACTCCGCGTCGTCGACGGTCCGCAGGGCGGGACGCGGTGGCCGGTGCGCCGCTCCGGATGCGGGGCGTGCCAGACTGATCCGGTGTTGCGCTGGTTGACTGCAGGTGAATCGCACGGTCCCGCCCTGGTCGCGCTCCTGGAGGGCGTCCCCGCCGGGGTCGAGGTCACCACCGGGGAGATCTCCGCCGAGCTGGCCCGCCGTCGACTCGGCTACGGCCGGGGCGCGCGGATGTCGTTCGAGCAGGACGAGATCGAGATCATCGGTGGGCTCCGGCACGGCGTCACCATCGGCAGCCCGGTGGCGATCCGGGTCGGCAACTCGGAGTGGCCCAAGTGGCGCACGGTGATGGCGGCCGACCCGGTCGACGCGGACGAGCTGGCCAAGCAGGCGCGCAACGCGCCGCTGACCCGCCCCCGCCCCGGTCACGCCGACCTGGCCGGCATGCAGAAGTACGGACACACCGACGCCCGGCCGATCCTGGAACGGGCCAGCGCCCGGGAGACCGCCGCCCGGGTCGCCGTCGGGACCGTCGCCAAGGCGCTGGTGCGGCAGACCCTGGGCATCGAGATCGTCTCGCACGTGGTGGAACTGGGCCCGATCGCGGTCGACCCGGGGCTGCGGGCCCGCCCGGAGGACGCCGCGCGGATCGACGCCGACCCGCTGCGCTGCCTCGACCCCGGGGCGAGCGCCCGGATGGTCGCCGAGGTCGACGCCGCGAAGAAGGCCGCCGACACCCTCGGTGGCGTGGTCGAGGTGCTCGCGTACGGGGTGCCGCCGGGCCTCGGCTCCCACGTGCAGTGGGACCGCAAGCTCGACGCCCGGCTGGCCACCGCGCTGATGTCGATCCAGGCGATCAAGGGCGTCGAGATCGGCGACGGTTGGCAGCAGGCGCGGTCCCGGGGCTCCGTGGCGCACGACGAGATGGTGCCGACCCCGACCGGGGTGCGCCGGGTGACCGACCGGGCCGGTGGCCTGGAGGGCGGCATCACCACCGGTGAGCCGCTGCGGGTGCGGGCCGCGATGAAGCCGATCTCGTCGCTGAACCGGGCCCTGGCCACGGTCGACGTGACCACCGGTGAGCCGGCCACCGCGATCAACCAGCGGTCGGACGTCTGCGCCGTGCCGGCTGCGGCGGTGGTCGCCGAGGCGATGGTCGCCCTGGTGCTCGCCGAGGCCACCACGGAGAAGTTCGGCGGTGACTCGGTGGCCGAGATCCGCCGTAACCTCGCCGGTTACCTCGACGCCCTGGTCATCCGGTGAACGCAGGTCGGCCGGTCTGTGTGCTGGTGGGAGCGCCGGGGGCGGGCAAGACCACCGTCGGCCGGGCGCTCGCCACCGCGCTCGGCGTGGAGTTCCGGGACACCGACGAGGACATCGAGCGGATGGCCGGCAAGCCGATCCCGGAGATCTTCGTCGACGAGGGGGAGGCGCACTTCCGTACCCTCGAACGGGCGGCGGTGGCGGCGGGGCTGGCATCCTGCCCGGGCGTGCTCGCCCTCGGCGGTGGCGCGGTCCTCGCCGAGGAGAACCGCGCCGCCCTGGTCGGGCACACCGTGGTGTATCTCAGCGTCGAGCTGACCGACGCGCTCAAGCGGGTCGACCTGGGCGTCGGCCGCCCCCTGCTGGCGATCAACCCGAGGGCGACGCTGCGGTACCTGCTGGACCAGCGCCGACCGTTCTACCAGGAGGTGGCGACCGCCACGGTGGTCACCGACGCGCGTGACCCCGAGGAGATCGTCACCGAGGTGCGGACGCTGCTCGACCGCTGACCACCACCCGGCGGGGCCGGCGCGCGGGCCGTGCCTCCGGCCGCCAGGTGACCAGCAACGCCAGCGCGAGCAGGATCTCGGCCAGGTCCCCGCCGTAGTACATGATCGTCGCCCCGGCACGCAGCTCCCCGACGGTGGCCGGCACGTCGACCAGCAGCCCGGCGTACAGGAGCTGGGCGAGGGCGGCGTGCCCGGCGACCGCGACGCCGACCACGACCAGCCGCACCGGCACCCGGGGACGGTGCGGTCCCGGATCCGGCCCGGCGATCGACCAGGTGAAGAGATGCCCGCTGAGCAGGAAGTGCACCTGGAACAGGTGGTGCACGGCCGGCTGGTCGAGACTCGCCCGGTAGAGCGGGGTCAGGTAGAGCACCCAGAGCCCGCCGACGGTGAGCAGCAGACCGGTCACCGGGTGGGCGACCACCCGGGCCGCCGGGTGCCCCAGCCAGCGGATCACGGCCCGCCCGGCGGACCGGTCGAGGGTGCGCAGGGCCAACGTTCCCGGGGCACCGAGCACCAGGCCCAGCGGCGCGAGCATGCCGAGCAGCAGGTGCTGCCACATGTGGCCGACGAGGTCGGGCGCGGGCACGGCCAGGCCGACGCCGAGCAGCAGCACCCCGCCGCCGAACGCGGCGCTCCGCCAGGGACTCCAGCGGCGGCCGGCGCGGCGTTCGCGGACCACGCCGGCCAGGTAGCCGCCGGCCAGCAGCAGCGGTACGACCAGCGCCGGGTCCACGCCGGGCGGCGCGGCGTGTCCGCCGCCATGGGCCAGCACGATCACCGTCGCCCGCCGGGCGAGGCGGTGTCGCCGGACCGCTTCTCGGTGACGTGCGGCTCGTCGGCGGTGGGCGGTCCGCCCCGGCCGTCGCGGCGTTGCAGCAGCCAGCCGCCGGCCACCAGGACCGCGCCGAGGGCGAGGAAGCCGAGGTCCCACCAGAGCCGGTTCGCGCCCTCCCGGACGTGGTGGATGCCGAGCAGGTGGTGGTCGACGATGCCCTCCACCAGGTTGAACAGGCCCCAGCCGACCAGCGCCCAGCCCCAGAGGGTGCGGGAGCGCCACAACCGGTTCCGGGACCGGGTCACCCGGGCGTGCAGCAGCGCCAGACCGGCCAGTACCGACACCCAGGTCACCACGTGGAAGATGCCGTCCCAGAGGGTGTTCACCCGCAGGCCGGGGACGGTGTCCACGGGATACTCCCGGATGCCGACGTTGTCGCTGCCGGTCGCGCTGAGCATGTGGTGCCACTGGAGCACCTGGTGCAGCAGGATGCCGTCGAAGAAGCCGCCCAGGCCGACGCCGAGCAGGATGGCGGGAAGCCGGATGTCGGCCTCCCCGATCGTGCGGGTTGCCATGCGGGACCTCCCACGTCGTGGATCCGGACCGGGCGGAAGCTGCCCGGTCCCTGCCGGGTTCAACGCCGTTGTCCGGTCTGCGGTCACCAGGTGGACGGTCGGGCCGGATCGGGTCACCGCTCGGCTAGGCTCCGCAACGATGGACGAGATGACCCGGATCCCGGTCGGTGGCGAGCGCCCGTACGACGTACTCGTGGGACGTGGCCTCTGGGACGCGCTGCCCGGCCTGCTTCCCGGCGCGACCCGCGCGGCGGTGCTGTACGCCCCGCCGCTGAAGTGGCTGGCCGACCTGCTCGGCGGCCGACTGCGCGCGGCCGGCGTCGAGCCCCTGCCGATCGAGGTGCCGGACGCCGAGGCCGGCAAGCAGATCGAGGTGGCCGCCCACTGCTGGGACCGGCTCGGCGCGGCGAACGTCACCCGGAACGACGCGGTGGTCGGGGTGGGCGGCGGCGCTGTCACCGACCTGGCCGGGTTCGTCGCCGCGAGCTGGCTGCGCGGGGTGCGCTGGGTGCCGGTGGCGACCTCGCTGCTGGGGATGGTCGACGCCGCCGTCGGGGGCAAGACCGGGATCAACACCGCTGCCGGCAAGAACCTGGTCGGCGCGTTCCACCCGCCGGCCGGTGTCCTCTGCGACCTGTCGGTGCTGGACAGCCTTCCCGCCGTCGACCTGACCGCCGGCCTGGCCGAGGTGGTCAAGTGCGGCTTCATCGCCGACCCGGTGATCCTCGACCTGGTCACCGGGGACCCGGCCGCCGCCGCCGACCCGACCGGAGCGGTGACCCGCGAGCTGATCGAGCGGGCGATCCGGGTCAAGGCCGACGTGGTCTCCGGTGACCTGCGCGAGTCGGGCGTCCGGGAGGTGCTCAACTACGGCCACACCCTGGCCCACGCCATCGAGAAGGTGGAGGGCTACCGCTGGCGGCACGGGCACGCCGTCTCGGTGGGGCTGGTCTACGCCGGCACGCTCTCCCGGTTGGCCGGGCGGCTGGACGCGGCGACCGCCGAGCGGCACCGCACGGTCGTGACGGCCCTGGGGCTGCCGACGAGCTATCCGGCCGAGGCCTGGCCGGACCTGCTCGCCACGATGCGGGTGGACAAGAAGGCGCGCGGGGCCCGGCTGCGGTTCGTGGTGCTCGACGGGCTGGCCCGGCCGGCGATCCTCGAGAACCCGGACGACGAGCTGCTGCACGCCGCCTTCCGCGAGGGGGTGGCGGCGTGAGGGTGTACGTGCTGAACGGGGTGAACCTGGGCCGGCTGGGCACCCGGCAGGTCGACGTCTACGGCGTGACCAGTTACGCCGACCTGGTGGCGCTCTGCGAGCGCACCGGCCGGGAACTCGGGCTGGACGTGACGGTCCGGCAGACCGACGCCGAACACGAGCTGGTCGGGTGGCTGCACGACGCCGCCGACGAGGGCGCGGCGGTGGTGCTCAACCCGGCGGCCTGGTCGCACTACTCGTACGCGGTGCGGGACGCGTGCGCCATGCTCCGTGGGCCGCTGGTCGAGGTGCACATCTCCAACATCCACGCCCGGGAGGAGTTCCGGCACCACTCGGTAATCTCCGCCGTGGCGACCGGGGTGATCTGCGGTCTGGGCCCGGACGGCTACCGCCTGGCCCTGCACCACCTGGCCACCCTCGCCCGCTGACCGGCCACGCCGGGTGGTCGATCCAACCATGCAATAACGCAGAGTAGTCGCACCGCTGTCGTCGCTCTCGGTTGCCTCCGCTGTCGCCGCGATCCCGTTCGTCTCGTCCTCTGCTCTGCACCTGCCGAGGCGACACCGCGTTGAGCTGGGCTTTGATGCCGGCCGGCTGGGAGACGGTGGTGACTTTCCACACGCTACGTGGCTGGCGCGTCCGTGGGTGCAGAGCAAAGCGTCGGTGGGGTGGCCATGCTGCGGGTGCCGGCCGTGTCGGAGAGTGATCACCCGGCCGGGTGGATCGTGGCGGAGGTGGCGGCCCGGCCGGACGGCGGCAGCCGCCCTGCGGCGCAGCTAGTAGACTTCCCAGGTCTGTCCGCCAATTGATGATCAAGGCAGGAAATGGCCACCACCAACGACCTCAAGAACGGCCTCGTACTCAACCTTGACGGGGGCCTCTGGGCTGTCGTGGAGTTCCAGCACGTCAAGCCCGGCAAGGGTGGTGCCTTCGTCCGCACCACGCTGAAGAACGTGCTCTCCGGCAAGGTCGTCGACAAGACCTTCAACGCGGGTACCAAGGTCGAGACCGCGACCGTCGACAAGCGCACCATGCAGTACCTCTACGCCGACGGCGAGGACTTCGTCTTCATGGACCTGGAGACGTTCGACCAGATCACCGTCCCCGGCGCGACCGTGGGTGACGCGGCGAACTACCTCCTCCCCGAGGCGGAGGCGATCGTGGCCACCCACGAGGGTGTGCCGCTCTACGTCGAGCTGGCGACCAGCGTCGTGCTAGAGGTCACCTACACCGAGCCGGGCCTCCAGGGCGACCGCTCCACCGGTGGCAACAAGCCGGCCACCGTCGAAACCGGCGCGACCGTGCAGGTGCCGCTCTTCATCACCACCGGCGAGAAGATCAAGGTCGACACCCGCGACGGTCGTTACCTCGGCCGCGCCTGATGGCCGAGGCTCCGAAGCAGCAGATGCCGGCGCGCCGCAAGGCGCGCAAGCGGGCGCTGGACGTGCTCTACGAGGCCGACCTGCGCGGCCGGCCGCCGGTGGAGGTGCTCGCCGGCTACATCGAGCGGATCGAGAAGCCCCGTCCGGAGCACCTCGACTACGCCGTGAGCCTGGTCGAGGGGGTCGCCGCGCACCTCGACCGGATCGACGAGCTGATCGCCAGCTACGCCGAGGGGTGGACGCTCGACCGGATGCCGGTGATCGACCGCAACCTCGCCCGGATCGCCGTCTACGAGCTGCTCTACCACGACGACATCGACGACGCGGTGGCCATCAGCGAGGCGGTCGAGCTGGCCCGGCAGATGTCGACCGACGACTCGCCGCGCTTCCTCAACGGCATCCTCGGCCGGATCGCCGACTACGCCACCCGCTGAGCCGGTCCGCGCCACCGTCACACCGCACCACACCGTACGTACCCGAGGGGCCCGCGCCGACCGGCGCGGGCCCCTCGGGTTACGGCAGCGGGTGTCAGGACGCGAAGAACGCCCGCGGGTCGGCGACCAGCACACCGTGCTCGTTGAGCCGCTCGATCAGGCCGGAGGGCGAGGCGTCGTACACGATGGCCAGCGCCCGCAGGTCGTCGGCGCGGATCGAGAGCACCCGGCCGTTGTAGTCACCGCGCTGCTGCTGGATGGCGCGGGCGTACCGGGCCACGTACGCCAGCTCCTCCGACGCCTCGTCGTAGAGCCGCTCCAGGTCCAGCACGATCTTGCTGGTCGGCTCGTGCCGTACGCCACTGCCGTCGGGCAGCAGCTCGGAGACGGGTACGCGGTAGAAGTCGGCCAGCTCCGCCAGGCGGGACACGGTGACGGCCCGGTCACCGCGCTCGTACGACCCGACCACGACGGCCTTCCACCGTCCGTTGGACTTCTCCTCCACGCCCTGCAGGGACAGGCCCTGCTGCTGGCGGATGGAGCGCAGGCGGGCGCCCAGCGACTTGGCGTATTCAGAGGGCATTCGGACACTCCCAGTGCTGCTCGGGGTTCTCCCAGCTATCGCTACGGAGCGTGACGGTACGGGGATTGCGACACGTGGTCAAGTGCTCGTGACACACCTGTTGGGAACGCCGGGTCGATCTATCCGCATTTCGGGACTGATTTGCGAATCAGCAGCCGCCCGACCGGGGCGGCGGTGACCACTGGTAACGTGGCGTGAAGCCCCCGGTCGGAGCCGTTCACGGCCGGTCCGGGGGAGTCAGACGTCCTTTAACGACCCGTCCCGTGAGGCGGGGAAGGAGGTCCGCCGTGGCCTACCCGTCGGCTGCCCGATCCCCGGTGCCGAGGCAACCCTCGGTAAAGGTGATCCTCGCCAGCGCTGACGTGCAGCGTGTGGTCGACCGCATCGCCCACCAGATCCTGGAGAAGACCCAGGGCGCCGCCGACACCGTCCTGCTCGGCATCCCGACCCGGGGCGCGCCGCTGGCCCGCCGCCTCGCCGCCCGGATCAGCGCCTTCGAGGACGTCGCCGTACCGGTCGGCGTGCTCGACATCACGCTCTACCGCGACGACCTGCGCCGGCACGCCGTCCGGGCGGTCGGCCCGACCGAGGTGCCGCCGGGCGGCATCGACGGCAAGCGGGTCGTCCTCGTCGACGACGTGCTCTTCTCCGGCCGGACCGTCCGGGCCGCCCTGGACGCGCTGAACGACGTCGGCCGCCCCTCCTCGGTGCAGCTCGCCGTCCTGGTCGACCGGGGACACCGGGAACTGCCCATCCGGGCCGACTACGTCGGCAAGAACATCCCGACCGCGCTCGCCGAGAGCGTCAAGGTCACCCTCGCCGAGGTGGACGGCGTCGACGAGGTCAAGCTCTACGGGGGTGCGCCCGCATGATCCGTCACCTGCTCTCCGGGGCCGACCTGGACGCGGCCACCGCGACCCTGGTCCTGGACACCGCCGCCCAGATGGCCACCGTCGCCGGGCGGGAGGTCAAGAAGCTGCCGGCGCTGCGCGGCCGGACCGTGGTCAACCTCTTCTACGAGGACTCCACCCGCACCCGGATCTCCTTCGAGGCGGCGGCGAAGCGGCTCAGCGCCGACGTGATCAACTTTTCGGCGAAGGGCTCCAGCGTCGCCAAGGGCGAGAGCCTGAAGGACACCGCGCTCACCCTCCAGGCGATGGGGGCCGACGCGGTGGTGGTCCGCCACCCGGCCTCCGGCGCCCCGCACCGGCTGGCGAACTGGGTCGACGGCAGCGTGGTCAACGCCGGCGACGGCACCCACGAGCACCCGACCCAGGCGCTGCTGGACGCGTACACGATGCGCTCCCGGCTCGGCCGGATCGCCGGCCTGCACGTCGCCGTGGTCGGTGACGTGCTGCACAGCCGGGTGGCCCGCTCCAACGTGCTGCTGCTCTCCACCCTCGGCGCGAAGGTCACCCTGGTCGGCCCGCCCACGCTGATCCCGGTCGACATCGCGGCGGCCCTCGCGCCCGGCGCCGCCGTGTCCTACGACCTCGACGCGGTGCTGCCCGAGGCGGACGTGGTGATGATGCTGCGCGTGCAGCGGGAGCGGATGACCGACTCCTACTTCCCCTCCGCCCGCGAGTACGCCCGCCGCTACGGCCTGGACGGCGCCCGCATGGGTCGCCTGCCGGAGCACGCGATCGTCATGCACCCCGGCCCGATGAACCGGGGGATGGAGATCACGCCCGAGGTGGCCGACTCGCCCCGCTCCACCATCGTCGAACAGGTCACCAACGGGGTCTCCGTCCGGATGGCCGTCCTCTACCTGCTGCTCGGGGGGAACAACCAATGACCGCGTACCTGATCAAGGGGGTCAGCGTCGTCGGCGGCGACCCCACCGACCTGCTGGTCCGCGACGGCGTCGTGGCCGAGTCCGGCCGTGGCCTGTCCGCGGCGGGAGCCACCGTGCTCGACGCCGACGGCCTGGTCGCCCTGCCCGGCCTGGTCGACCTGCACACCCACCTGCGCGAGCCGGGCCGGGAGGACGCCGAGACCGTCGAGACCGGTTCCCGGGCCGCCGCCCTCGGCGGCTACACGGCGGTCTGCGCGATGGCGAACACCTCCCCGGTCGCCGACACCGCCGGGGTGGTCGAACAGGTCTGGCGGCTCGGCCGGGAGGCCGGACTGGTCGACGTCCAGCCGATCGGCGCGGTCACCGTCGGGCTGGCCGGCGAGCGTCTCGCCGAGCTGGGCGCGATGGCCGACTCGGCGGCCCGGGTGCGGATCTTCTCCGACGACGGGCACTGCGTCGCCGACCCGAAGCTGATGCGCCGGGCGCTGGAGTACGTCAAGGCGTTCGACGGGATCATCGCCCAGCACGCCGAGGAGCCCCGGTTGACCGAGGGCGCGCAGATGCACGAGGGCGAGGTCTCCACCCGGCTCGGGCTGACCGGCTGGCCGGCGGTCGCCGAGGAGGCGATCATCGCCCGGGACGTGCTGCTCGCCGAGCACGTCGGCAGCCGGCTGCACGTCTGCCACGTCTCCACCGCCGGCAGCGTCGAGGTACTGCGCCAGGCCAAGGCGCGCGGGATCCGGGTCACCGCCGAGGTCACCCCGCACCACCTGCTGCTCACCGACGAGCGCGCGGAGACGTACGACCCGGTCTACAAGGTCAACCCGCCGCTGCGCACCGCCACCGACATCGCCGCCCTGCGGGCCGCGCTGGTCGAGGGCGTGATCGACATCGTGGCCACCGACCACGCCCCGCACGCGGTGGAGGACAAGGAGTGCGAGTGGGCGTACGCCCGGCCGGGCATGCTCGGGATGGAGACGGCGCTGTCGATCGCCCTCGACGTGCTCGGCCCGGAGTGGGACCTGATCGCCGAGCGGATGTCGCGTGCCCCGGCCCGGATCGCCGGCCTGGACACCCACGGCCGGAACCCGGCCCCCGGCGTCCCGGCGAACCTCACCCTGGTCGACCCGTCCGCCCGCCGAGTGATCGAGCCGGCGGACCTGGCCAGCCGCAGTCGCAACACCCCGTACGCCCGCATGACGCTGCCGGGTCGCATCGTGGCGACCTTCCTGCGCGGCGAGCCGACGGTCCTGGACGGAAAGGCTGTCAAGTGATCCGAGCGAGGAGTGCAGCGGAGCGGAGCCCCGCAGTCCGGATCGAAGGAGACGTGATCCGAGCGAGGAGTGCAGCGGAGCGGAGCCCCGCAGTCCGGATCGAAGGAGACGTGATCCGAGCGAGGAGTGCAGCGGAGCGGAGCCCCGCAGTCCGGATCGAAGGAGACGCAGCATGACGAAGCGCAGGCCCGCGATCCTCGTACTGGAGGACGGGCGGACGTTCCACGGCGAGGCGTACGGCAGCGTCGGCGAGACCTTCGGCGAGGCGGTCTTCAACACCGGCATGACCGGCTACCAGGAGACCCTGACCGACCCCTCCTACCACCGGCAGGTGGTGGTGCAGACCGCCCCGCACATCGGCAACACCGGCGTCAACGGCGAGGACGACGAGTCGGGCCGGATCTGGGTCGCCGGGTACGTGGTCCGCGACCCGGCCCGGTCCGCCTCGAACTGGCGGTCCACCGGCGGCCTGGAGGAGCGCCTGGAAGCCGAGGGCGTGGTCGGCATCAGCGGGGTGGACACCCGGGCGCTCACCCGGCACCTGCGGGAACGCGGCGCGATGCGGGTCGGCGTGTCCAGCGTCGAGTCCGACCCGCGTGCCCTGCTGGCCCGGGTCCGGCAGTCGCCGCCGATGGTCGGCGCGGACCTCTCCGCCGAGGTGACCACCGCCGAGCCGTACGTGGTCGCCGCCGAGGGCGAGCACCGGTTCACCGTCGCCGCGCTCGACCTGGGTATCAAGCGCAACGTGCCGCGCCGGCTCGCCACGCGGGGGGTCACCACCCACGTGCTGCCCGCCTCCTCGACCATCGACGAGGTGCTGGCCACCGGGGCGGACGCGGTCTTCCTCTCGCCCGGCCCCGGCGACCCGGCCACCGCCGACGTCCCGGTCGCGCTGGCCCGCGAGGTGCTGCGCCGCCGGGTGCCGCTGTTCGGCATCTGCTTCGGCAGCCAACTGCTCGGCCGGGCCCTCGGGTTCGGCACCTACAAGCTCGGGTACGGCCACCGCGGCATCAACCAGCCGGTGCTCGACCGGGCCACCGGCAAGGTCGAGGTGACCAGCCACAACCACGGCTTCGCCGTCCAGTTCCCGGGGGCCGAGCCGGGGGCCGTGGTGCCCGACCGGATCGTCGACACCGAGTTCGGCGGGGTCGAGGTCAGTCATGTCTGCCTCAACGACAACGTGGTCGAGGGCCTGCGGGCGAAGGACGTGCCCGCGTTCACCGTCCAGTACCACCCCGAGGCGGCGGCCGGCCCGCACGACGCGGACTACCTCTTCGACCGCTTCGCCGAGCTGATCGAGGGCCGCGGCCTCGACCGGAACCACAGTGAGGGCGGAAAGAATGCCTAAGCGGACCGATCTCAAACACATCCTGGTGATCGGCTCCGGGCCGATCGTCATCGGCCAGGCCTGCGAGTTCGACTACTCCGGCACCCAGGCCTGCCGGGTGCTGCGCGGCGAGGGGGTCCGGGTCAGCCTGGTCAACTCCAACCCGGCGACGATCATGACCGACCCGGAGTTCGCGGACGCCACCTACGTCGAGCCGATCACGCCGGAGTTCGTCGAGCTGGTGATCGCCAAGGAGCGCCCCGACGCCCTGCTGCCCACCCTCGGCGGCCAGACCGCGCTGAACACCGCGGTCGCCCTGCACGAGGCGGGCGTGCTGGACAAGTACGGCGTCGAGCTGATCGGCGCGAACATCGACGCGATCCGGCGCGGTGAGGACCGGCAGCTGTTCAAGGAGATCGTGGCCAAGGCCGGTGTCCGGCTGGGCTTCGACGACCCGGCCGCCCTGGTGCCCCGTTCCCGGGTCTGCCACTCGATGGACGAGGTCCGGGACACCGTCGCCGAGCTGGGCCTGCCGGTGGTGATCCGGCCGTCGTTCACCATGGGTGGCCTCGGCTCCGGCATGGCGCACACGCCGGAGGACCTGGAGCGCATCGCCGGGGCCGGGCTGGCCGCCAGCCCGGTGCACGAGGTGCTCATCGAGGAGAGCGTGCTCGGCTGGAAGGAGTACGAACTCGAACTGATGCGGGACCGCAACGACAACGTCGTGGTGGTCTGCTCGATCGAGAACGTCGACCCGATGGGCGTGCACACCGGCGACAGCGTCACCGTCGCCCCGGCGATGACCCTGACCGACCGGGAGTACCAGCGGCTGCGCGACCTGGGCATCGCGGTGCTGCGCGAGGTCGGCGTGGACACCGGCGGCTGCAACATCCAGTTCGCGGTGAACCCGGCCGACGGCCGGATCGTGGTCATCGAGATGAACCCCCGGGTGTCCCGCTCGTCCGCGTTGGCCTCCAAGGCGACCGGCTTCCCGATCGCGAAGATCGCCGCGAAGCTCGCCATCGGCTACACCCTGGACGAGATCCCCAACGACATCACGCTGAAGACCCCGGCGGCGTTCGAGCCGACCCTCGACTACGTCGTGGTCAAGATTCCCCGGTTCGCGTTCGAGAAGTTCCCCGGCGCGGACCGGGAGCTGACCACCACGATGAAGTCGGTCGGCGAGGCGATGAGCCTGGGCCGGAACTTCACCGAGGCGCTGAACAAGGCGATGCGCTCGATGGAGACCAAGAGCGCCGGGTTCTGGACCCTCCCGGACTCGGCCGTCGCCGCCGCGACGGGCCTCGACCCGACCGACGTGACGAAGGAGGCGACGCTCGAGGCGCTGCGCGTGCCGCACGACGGTCGGCTCTACACCGTCGAGCGGGCGCTGCGGCTCGGCGCGTCGGTCGGCGAGGTCGTCGCGGCCTCCGGGGGGATCGACCCCTGGTTCCTGGACCAGATCGCCGGTCTGGTCGAGCTGCGCGCCGAGATCGTCGCCGCCCCGGTGCTGGAGGGGGACCTGCTGCGCCGGGCGAAGCGGGCCGGGCTCTCCGACCGGCAGCTCGCCGCGCTCCGGCCGGAGCTGGCCGCCGAGGACGGCGTGCGTACCCTGCGGCACCGCCTCGGTGTCCGGCCGGTCTACAAGACGGTGGACACCTGCGCGGCCGAGTTCGCCGCCACCACGCCGTACCACTACTCCTCCTACGACTCGGAGACCGAGGTGGTCGGCTCGGACCGGCCGAAGGTGCTGATCCTGGGCTCCGGGCCGAACCGGATCGGCCAGGGCATCGAGTTCGACTACTCCTGCGTGCACGCGGTCATGGCGCTGCGGGCGGCCGGCTACGAGACGGTCATGGTCAACTGCAACCCGGAGACCGTCTCCACCGACTACGACACCGCCGACCGGCTCTACTTCGAGCCGCTCACCTTCGAGGACGTGCTGGAGGCGTGGCACGCCGAGGACACCTCCGGGAAGGCGGCCGGCGGGCCGGGCGTGGTCGGGGTGATCGTCCAGCTCGGCGGGCAGACCCCGCTCGGCCTGGCGCAGCGGCTCAAGGACGCCGGGGTGCCGGTGGTCGGCACCTCCCCGGAGTCGATCCACCTCGCCGAGGAGCGGGGCGCGTTCGGCGCGGTGCTGGCCCGGGCCGGCCTGCGCGCGCCCGCGCACGGCACCGCCACCTCGTACGAGGAGGCGAAGGCGATCGCCGACGAGATCGGCTACCCGGTGCTGGTCCGTCCCTCGTACGTGCTCGGCGGGCGGGGCATGGAGATCGTCTACGACGATCCGACGCTGCGCGACTACATCGGCCGGGCCACCGACATCTCGCCGAACCACCCGGTCCTGGTGGACCACTTCCTCGACGACGCGATCGAGATCGACGTGGACGCGCTCTGCGACGCCGACGGCGAGGTCTACCTCGGTGGCGTGATGGAGCACATCGAGGAGGCCGGCATCCACTCCGGCGACTCGTCCTGCGCGCTGCCGCCGATCACCCTGGCCGGCTCGCACGTGGCGCAGGTGCGCCGGTACACCGAGGCGATCGCCCGGGGCGTCGGGGTGCGGGGACTGCTCAACGTGCAGTACGCCCTCAAGGACGACGTGCTCTACGTCCTGGAGGCGAACCCGCGCGCCTCGCGGACCGTGCCGTTCGTCTCCAAGGCCACGGCGGTGCCGCTGGCCAAGGCGGCGGCCCGGATCGCGCTCGGCGCGACCATCGCGGAGCTGCGCGCCGAGGGCCTGCTGCCGGCCGCCGGGGACGGCGGAACGCTGCCGCCGGACGCCCCGATCGCGGTGAAGGAGGCGGTGCTGCCGTTCAAGCGGTTCCGCACGCCCGCCGGCCAGGGCGTGGACTCGCTGCTCGGCCCGGAGATGAAGTCCACCGGCGAGGTGATGGGCATCGACACCTCGTTCGGGCACGCCTTCGCCAAGAGCCAGTCCGCGGCGTACGGCTCGCTGCCCACCTCCGGTCGGATCTTCGTCTCGGTGGCGAACCGGGACAAGCGCGCCATGATCTTCCCGGTGAAGCGCCTGGCCGACCTGGGCTTCGAGATCCTGGCGACCACCGGTACGGCCGAGGTGCTGCGCCGGTACGGCATCGCGTGCGAGCAGATCCGCAAGCACTACGAGTCCGGCGCGGGGGAGGACGCGGTGTCGCTGATCCTCGGCGGCGAGGTGGCGTTGGTGATCAACACGCCGCAGGGCTCCGGGGCGAGCGCCCGCTCCGACGGGTACGAGATCCGCAGCGCGGCGGTCACCGCCGACATCCCCTGCATCACCACCGTCCCCGGCGCGGCGGCGGCGGTCATGGGTATCGAGGCGCGGATCCGGGGCGACATGCAGGTCCGTCCGCTCCAGGAACTCCACGCCGCCCTGCGGGCCGCCGAGTGACCGCCCGTCGGCGGGGGACGACCCCGTGATGTTCGAGCGGTTGGTGCGGCCGGGGCTGTTCCGGATCGGGGGCGGCGACGCCGAGGCGGCGCACGAGTGGACGCTGCGACGGCTCGCCGCGCTCTCCGGACGGCCGGCCCTGCTCGCCGGGATGCGGGCGCGGTACGCGGTGTCCGCGCCGCGCACCGTCTTCGGCGTGCGGTTCCCGAACCCGGTCGGACTGGCCGCCGGCATGGACAAGAACGGGGTGGCGTTGCCGGCCTGGCCGGCGCTGGGCTTCGGCTTCGTCGAGGTCGGCACGGTGACCGCCCGCCCACAGCCGGGCAACCCCCGGCCCCGGTTGTTCCGGCTGCGCGACAGCGAGGCCGTGGTCAACCGGATGGGCTTCAACAACGCCGGGGCCGAGGCGCTCGCCGCCCGGCTGGCCACGCTGCGCCGTCCGCTCGGTGTGCCGCTGGGCATCTCGCTCGGCAAGTCCAAGGTGACCCCGCTGGAGGAGGCGGTGGAGGACTACCTCGCCTCCTACCGGGCGCTGCGGGACCACGGCGACTACTTCGCGGTCAACGTCTCCTCGCCGAACACCCCGGGCCTGCGGGCCCTCCAGGACCGGGAGCACCTCGACGCGCTGCTCGCCGCGCTGGTGGGGGAGAAGCCGGTGCTGGTGAAGATCGCCCCGGACCTGACCGAGCCGGCCGTCGCCGAACTGCTGGAGGTCTGTCTGGACCGGGGCGCGGCCGGGGTGATCGCCACCAACACCACCCTGGCCCGCGACGGACTCGCCCCGGGTGACCGCACGCGGGGCGCGGAGACCGGGGGACTCTCCGGGCGTCCGCTCGCCGCCCGGGCCCGGGAGGTGGTCGCCTTCGTGCACCGGGAGACCGGCGGCCGGCTGCCGGTGATCGGGGTGGGCGGCATCGTCGACCCGGACGACGCGGCCCGGATGGTCGACGCGGGGGCGAGCCTGGTGCAGCTCTACACGGGTTTCATCTACCGGGGCCCGGCCCTGGTGCGGGCCGCGGTCCGGGCCGTCGCCCGCGCGGAGCGCGCCACCGCCCCGGCGGTCTAGGCCCCGTGCCGACCCCACGCCCGCCACGAGGAACCGGAGAGGTCCGTGACGCCTGAGGAGATCCTGGCCGGGGACCGGGAGCACGTGTGGCATCCGTACGCGCCGCTGCCGCCGGCCGTGCCGCCGTACGTGGTCGAGAGCGCGCGGGGGGTACGGCTGCGCCTGGCCGACGGGCGCGAGCTGGTCGACGGGATGTCGTCCTGGTGGGCGGCGATCCACGGTTACCGGCACCCGGTGCTCGACGCGGCGGTGGTCGACCAGCTCGGCCGGATGAGCCACGTGATGTTCGGCGGGCTGACCCACGAGCCGGCCGTCCAGTTGGCGCGCACCCTGGTGGAGCTGGCCCCGCCGGGCCTGGAGCGGGTCTTCCTCTGCGACTCCGGATCGGTCGGCGTCGAGGTCGCGGTGAAGATGTGCCTGCAGTACCAGCGCGCCACCGGACGGCCGGAACGGCACCGGCTCGCCACGTGGCGGGGCGGCTACCACGGGGACACGTTCCACGCCATGAGCGTCTGCGATCCGGAGGGGGGCATGCACCGCCTCTGGAGCGGGGTGCTGCCCCGCCAGGTCTTCGCCCCCGCCCCGCCGGGCGGCTTCGACGGTCCGGTCGACCCGGCGTACGAGGCGGAGCTGGTCGACGCGGTCGAACGGCACGCGCACGAACTGGCGGCGGTGATCGTCGAGCCGGTGGTGCAGGGGGCCGGCGGGATGCGGTTCCACAACCCGCACTACCTGCGGGTGCTGCGCGAGGTGACCCGGGCCCACGGGATCCTGCTCGTCTTCGACGAGATCGCCACCGGGTTCGGCCGGACCGGGACGATGTTCGCCGCCGAGCACGCCGGGGTCGCCCCGGACGTGCTCTGCGTCGGCAAGGCGCTCACCGGCGGCTACCTGACCCTGGCCGCCACGCTCTGCACCGCCGAGATCGCCCGGGGCATCTCCACCGACGGCGTGTTGGCGCACGGCCCGACGTTCATGGGCAACCCGCTCGCCTGTGCGGTCGCGAACGCCTCCATCGGGCTACTGCGGGCCGGAGACTGGGCCGGCGAGGTGTCCAGGGTGGCGCGGGCGTTACGGACCGGACTGGCGCCGTTGCGGGGCGCAGCCGGGGTGCGTGACGTCCGGGTGCTCGGCGCGATCGGGGTGGTGCAGCTCGACCACGAGGTGGACCTGCCGGCGGCGACCGCCGCCGCGGTCGCCGAGGGCGTCTGGCTGCGTCCGTTCCGCGACCTGGTCTACACCATGCCGCCGTACCTGACCGACGACGCGGACCTGGCCCGGATCGCCACGGGCGTCGCCGCCGCGGTGGCGGCGGGCTGAACCACCGTCCGTAGTGGACGCCAGGGGCCCTGACCGCCACGTGGACGGCCGAAGGTGGCACGGGGTGGGTGCGTGGAGGCACGACGCCGTTCGCGGGGACGGTGGGCCGGCAGGCCGCCCGCAGAGGGCGGGACACGAGAGGGAGAGGGACAGATGGAGAGCTTCGGAACCCGGCTGCACCGGGCGATGCGGGAACGTGGGCCGCTCTGCGTGGGGATCGACCCGCACCCCGGGCTGCTGGCCCGCTGGGGTCTGCCGGACGACGTCTCGGGTCTCGACCGGTTCACCCGGACCGTCACGGAAGCCCTCGGTGACCGGGTTGCGGTGGTCAAGCCACAGTCGGCCTTCTTCGAGCGATACGGCTCCCGTGGAGTGGCCGTGCTTGAGTCAACTATCCGACAGTTGCGGGAAGCTGGCGCGCTCGTTCTTCTCGACGTCAAGCGGGGCGACATCGGGTCGACCGTCGCCGCGTACGCCGACGCGTACCTCGATCCATCCAGCCCGCTGTATGTCGACGCGGTCACGGCGAGCCCCTACCTGGGAGTAGGTTCGCTGGCCCCGATGTTCGACACGGCGGCCCGGCACGGCGGCGGCGTCTTCGTGTTGGCGCTGACCTCCAACCCCGAGGGCGGCGCGGTGCAACGCGCGCGGGGCGCGGACGGGCGCACCGTCGCACAGACGGTCATCGACGAGATTGCGCAGCTCAATGCCGGTGCGGACCCGCTCGGCAGCGTCGGGCTGGTGGTCGGGGCGACGATCGGCGACACCGGTCACGACCTCTCCCGGGTCCACGGTCCGCTGCTCGCTCCGGGGCTCGGCGCGCAGGGCGGGACGGCGGCGGATCTGCGTACCGTCTTCGGCTCCGCACTCTCTGCGGTGCTGCCGTCGTACTCCCGTCAGGTGCTCTCCGCCGGCCCCGATCCGGCCGCGCTGCGGGCGGCGGCCGAGCAGGTCCTGACCGACTGCCGGCGGGTCCTGGGCGCGGAAAAACTGACTGACGGGTCGGTCACCGCGCGGTGACGAGCGCGCGTCCACGTTGCCGAAAGCTCCGCTGACCGCTAGTTTTCCCCGCGCTGGGAACCACGGACCCCTTTGGTTCCCAGCGACACCACGTTTCACAGAAGCGGCGGTGCGTCCCGCCCGCCGCGATAGGGACCTGAGGAGAACTGGTGCCGCTCCCGTCACTTACCCCTGAGCAGCGCGCGGCCGCGCTGGAGAAGGCCGCGGAGATCCGCAAGGCCCGTGCTGAGCTGAAGGAGCAGCTCAAGCAGGGCAAGACCACCCTCGCCTCCGTCCTCGAGCGGGCTGAGGCCGACGACGTCGTGGGCAAGCTGAAGGTTTCGGCCGTCCTCCAGGCCATGCCGGGCATCGGCAAGATCCGGGCGACCCAGATCATGGAGAAGCTCAAGATCGCCGACAGCCGCCGGCTGCGTGGCCTCGGTGACCAGCAGCGCAAGGCTCTGCTTGGAGAGTTCGCCGGGAACTGACCCGTGACAGCGGGTACAAACAAGCGGTGAGCACGGCTGACGAGACGCGCCCGGCGGCTCGGCTGACTGTCCTCGCCGGTCCCTCCGGGGCTGGCCGGGCCAGTGTGGTCGAGGCGGTCCGGGCGCGTTTCCCGGCGACGTGGACGCCCGTGCCGGCCACCACCCGGCCGCGACGCGGGCACGAGGTGCACGGGGTGGACCGGATCTTCCTCGACCCGGCCGGATTCGCACGGTTGGTCGCCGAAGGGCGACTGATCGAGTGGAGCCGGGTCGGACCGTACCTGCGGGGGACACCGCACCGCCCGGTACGGGCCCGGCTCGTCGCCGGGCGTCCGGTCCTCCTCCCGCTCGACCCGGACGGCGCGCTGCGCGTCCGCGAGGTCGAACCGGACGCCCGGCTGGTGTTGCTCGTCCCGCCCGGGTTCCGCCCCGACGCGCGGACCGCCGCCGCGTTCGAGCTGACCCTCCGGCACGACCTGCTCGAACGGGTCGCGGGCGAGCTGGTAGGATTGCTCGGTTCGTCCTTTCCGGCACCGGTCCAGCCGCGACCGCGCGGTTGACCGCCCGCCGCGCCCCGGCCGGCCACTCAGACGCAGAGGTTCAAATTCGTGGGATCCATCGCCAACCCCGAGGGCATCACCAACCCGCCGATCGACGAGCTGCTGGAGAAGACCTCCTCGAAGTACGCGCTGGTGATCTTCGCCGCCAAGCGCGCCCGTCAGGTCAACGCCTACTACAGCCAGCTCGGTGAGGGCCTGCTGGAGTACGTCGGCCCGCTCGTGGAGACCACCCCCCAGGAGAAGCCGCTCTCGATCGCGATGCGCGAGATCAACGCCGGTCTGCTCACCGCCGAGCCGACCGACCAGCCGTAACCCGCCCCCGCACCGATGTCCGCCGAGATCGTCCTGGGAGTCGGCGGCGGCATCGCCGCCTACAAGGCATGTGAGCTGCTGAGGCTCTTCACCGAGTCGGGCCACCGGGTCCGGGTCGTGCCGACCGCGTCGGCGCTCCGTTTCGTCGGGGCGCCGACCTGGGCGGCACTGTCCGGTCAACCGGTGGCCGACGACGTCTGGACGGACGTGCACGATGTGCCGCACGTCCGTCTCGGCCAGCGGGCCGACCTGGTCGTGGTCGCGCCGACCACCGCCGACCTGCTGGCCAAGGCGGCCCACGGGCTCGCCGACGACCTGCTCACCAACACCCTGCTGACCGCGCGTTGCCCGGTGGTGCTCGCGCCGGCGATGCACACCGAGATGTGGGAGAACCCGGCGACCGTGGCGAACGTGGCCACCCTGCGCGCCCGGGGCGTCCTGGTGATCGAGCCGGCGGTCGGCCGGCTGACCGGCGCCGACAGCGGCAAGGGTCGCCTGCCCGACCCGGCGGAGATCTTCGCGGTGGCGCGACGGGCGCTGCGCCGGGGTGCCGACGCCCCCGCCGACCTGGCCGGACGCCGGGTCGTGGTCACCGCCGGCGGTACCCGTGAGCCGCTCGACCCGGTGCGCTTCCTCGGCAACCGGTCCTCCGGCAAGCAGGGGTACGCCTTCGCCCGTGCCGCCGTCGCCCGGGGCGCCCGGGTGACCCTGATCGCCGCCAACGTCTCGCTCCCCGACCCCGCCGGAGTGGACCTGGTCCGGGTCGGCACCACCGAGGAGTTGCGCACGGCCACCCTGGCGGCGGCCGAGACGGCCGACGTGGTGGTGATGGCGGCGGCTCCGGCCGATTTCCGTCCGGCGACCTACGCGCCTGGCAAAATCAAGAAGTCGGAGGACGGCGGCGCCCCCACCATCGAGCTGGTGACCAACCCGGACATCGCCGCGGAGTGGGGTGGGCGTCGTCGGGCGGGACAGGTGCTGGTGGTGTTCGCCGCCGAGACCGGCGACGCGGAGGCCAACGGTCGGGCGAAGCTCGCCCGCAAGCGCGCCGACCTCATTGTGATCAATGAGGTCGGCGTGGACAAGGTCTTCGGCGCCGAGACGAACGCGGCGACCGTCGTCGGTGCGGACGGTTCGACCCGGGTGATCCCGGAACGCACCAAGGAGGACCTGGCCGACGACGTCTGGGATCTCGTGGTGCCCCGGCTCACGACCCCTGCGTGACCCCGAGAGCACCCCACACGGTGGGCGGTAATGACTACACTGCCGCGGAACGACCCCTTCACAACTTAGGAGTGCCGTGACACGCCGC
>NZ_BSTB01000037.1:0-29232 GCF_030269285.1 Micromonospora sp. NBRC 101691 | reverse complement strand
TCACCGCCCACTGCCCGTCCGTCAGCGACGACTCGTACGCCGGTTTACAGACACAGCGACACAGACGTGATCTTCGCTGACACAGTCAGCGAAGATCACACCGAGGTATCACAACACTCTCTCAGGCGTCGGAGCCTTCGCACCCGTCTCCAGGTCGTGCAGATGACTCTTACCCCGATGCGCGAGCTGCCCCAGCGCCCGCAGGGACAGACCCCGCTCGGCACGCAGAGCCCGCAACCGGACCCCGAAACGCGGATCGACGTGCGACACAACGACGCTCCCGGCGTAGGAAGGAGGAACGCGCCCAGCTCTCGTCGGCGAACAACCACTACGGACGGTACAACGCTCCACCTCGCCCGCGTAACGGCCACCGGCTGCCGAGACAGCACGGGACATCTCCCGGCGAGGACTGGAACCCCGCCGAGGGGATGCGGTCTAAACCTGTCGGTCTGTACAACTGGTGGTGCTCGGCGTCGCTGAGCAGGTGCCGAACGGTCGTCGGGTTACTTTCGGGGTCGGCCCATGTCGACGCTTACGCTGCCTTCTTGCTGCCTGATGCCCCGTTACAAGCGCTCGCGTCTGGTCCGCATGCGACGGCAACTCGGAAGTTTCATCCGTGCCTGCGCTCGTCAGCGTGCCGTCAACCGACGGTCCTGCTATCGATGGCATAGCCGGCTAGCGCTGCGGAGTACAGACCTTGAAGCAGCTCATGCTCTGCCGGTTGACCCTCGTCCTGTTTGGTCCGGGTCTGGCGGCCGGTTTGAATCGGGCCTCATGTTGCAGTCGTTGACCTTCTGACTCTCGCCGCTCTCCTGCTGACGGCCTGGAGGGCCTCGCTCGTTGTGTGCGGTCAGGTGAGTTCGGGGCGGACGATAAGTGTCACGTCGCTGCTGGTTGCAATGACCAGGGTGCGGCCGGACGGGGAGAAGCCGGCAGCGCGTAGCTCCGAGTGATCGGCGTGGAAGACGTGCCACCAGGTCGTGCCCGCTGGGCCGTTGTAGGCCCCGCCGTCGGCGGACAGCAGGACGCGGTGGTTCGGCCACTCGGGGGCTACCACGTCGATGGTCCAGCCATCGTCGGTCGTGGCGTGCAGGCCGCCGCCGAACAGCCCGGCGATGCGTACCTGAGTGCCGGCCAGCACTCCGATGCCCGGACAGGCCAGGTCTGGCCCAGACGGTGAAGCGTCGTCGGGGTCGGGGTGGCGGTCTCGGGCGATCTTCGTACCCGTGGTCGCATCGACCAGGCCAAAGCCGTCCAGCGAAGCGACCATCAGCAGGTCGTCGCCAGTCTCTGGATGGACGCCGAAGCCGACGCCTTGCAGCCCGCCCACAAGTATCTGGTTGAGGTGCCGCCAGGGCTCTGGCGGTGCGATGACTGGGGCGGTCAACAGCTTGGCCCGCAGTTGATGTTGATAGTCCGAAAGCATCCCGTTGTCCTCCGACGGCGGCGGCCGGCGGTCCTCGCGGCTCTACAGATCCGATCGCGGTCAGTGACGGCCAGCACTAAACCACGCCGTCGGTGTCACGCATCATCTGACGCGGATCCGCAACGGATCAACTGGAGCCGCACATGGCCCGGATTCGCGTACCTCGACGGGTGGGGATCGCCTGCGGCACCCCGCCGGAAGCCGACGACCAGGCACCCCGCCCGTCCCGGCACCACACCCACGATCCGCGAACCGGAAGGAGGTTCCCCGATCGGCGGTCAGTGGTTCGGCCACGCTTCCGCCCTCCCGGCGGTGCCAGGAGACATCACAAACACCACCGACGGACACCGCTCCGACAACCGGTGGCAGTTCGTATCCGTCCCTGCCACCGCCGAGGAGAGAACCGAACGCACTGCCCGCGACGCCTGGACGACCCTGCGGGCCGCCCTCAACAACGCCGTCCGCGACGAACTGCTGACCCGCAACCCGGCCGCCCTGCTCCGGGTCGCCAAGCCCCGCCCACGCAAGACCCGACCGTGGTCCGCCGACGAGGTACGCCAGTTCCTGGAATCGGCCCGCGCCGAGGGTGACCCGCTCTACGCCGCGTACGTGCTGATCCTGGTCCTCGGGCTGCGCCGGGGTGAGGTGCTTGGCCTGCGCTGGGAGGACGTCGACCTGACCGCCGGTCAGCTGGCGGTGGCCTACCAACTCCAGCGCATCCGCCGGCAGCTCCTGCACCGCCAGATCGCCGTGACCATGAACATCTACAGCGAGGCCACCTCGGCGGCCACCCAAGCCGCCCTGAAACGCCTCGGCGAGCAGTTCGGCACCTGAGCCGCTGCTGCTGTACAAGATCGAAAAGGCCGTCTCCGACTACCGGAAACGGCCTTTGAACTGGGTGGAGCTGAGGGGATTTGAACCCCTGACCCCCTCGATGCGAACGAGGTGCGCTACCGGTCTGCGCCACAGCCCCTCCGCCGGCGAACCGGCTTCGGTCCCACCCGGCATTCACCGGGCGGGCCGGCGACAAGGCTAACAGGTTCCCCGCCCCGAGAGCGAATCGCCCCACCCCTCCCAGCCGGGAGCGTGGTGGGAGACGTCCCCCAGAGGGGCCGGAAGGCGTCACGATCCCGGACGACGACCAGCACCGGCCGGTGCCCCGTCTGTGCGGGCAGCTCTAAAGGGCCCGCCACCCGACCACCCCGCCCGGCACGCCGCGACCCGCCAGGAGGGCCGACGTGACAGGACCCGACCCGCCAGGAGGGCCGACGCGACAGGACCCGACCCGCCAGGAGGCGCGACCACCCGCCGCCCACGGGACCCGCCACCGGGCGGCGCCCGCGTCCCGGCCTGGGAGCCCTCAGCGGCGGGACTGGTAGGGGCGGCCCCGCAGGCCGCCGCTGCGCCGGTAGGAGACCGAGCCGCCTCCGCTGGCCGCCGCCGGCAGGTCGTCGGGGCGGTCCAGGCCCATGGCGGTACGCCGTACCGCCTCGCGCTGGGCCGCCAGGCGGCGCTGTTGCTCCCGGCGGGCCGCCGCGCGGCGGGCCTGCTCGCGGCGTACCTCGGCCTGCCGTGCGGCCAGCCAGGCCGCCTCCCGGGCCCGCGCCCGCCGTCGACGGCGCTCGGCCACCGCCCGTGCCCGCAGGTGGACGACGTACGCGACGAGCAGGGTGCCGGTGACCGAAACGCTGATCCAGAAGCCGGGGCCGGCGACGACCACGCCGATCAGCTCGACGAAGTTCAGCAGCAGCAGCGCGGCGAGCACGCGGCGGCGGCGGTAGACCACCGGGGCGTGCTGCCGGCGTGGCGTCCGGCGGCGGGGACGGCCGGGAGCGGGGGGCACGGCGCGCAGCCGCCCGGACCGGCGGCCGACGCCCCGGCCGGGCGTGGTGCCCGGGGGGTCGGTGGCCGGTCCGGTGGTGGGTGACGTGGCGGCGGCCGGTCCGGCGTTCGGCGCGGAACGGGCAACGGCGGAGGTGGCAGCGGTGGTCCCGCCGGTGCCGTCCGGACCGAGCGTGACCACCAGGGAACGGGACGGGTTCACCGGGCGGCGTCCGGGCACAGTACGACGCCGCCGGCGGCGCTGGAGCACCCGCGCCGTCGACTGCGCCCGCTCCGCCACCAGCCGCTCGGTGGCGTCGTACCGGCGGACGAGCGCCGGGGCGAGAGCCAGCAGGCCGGCGGCGGCGAGGACGGCGAGGAGCACCGAGGTCGGCACCCTCACCCCTCCCGTCACCGAAGTTCGGACATCCGCGCGCCGGCCGCAGGATCTTCGACCGGACATCGCCCGTTTCGCCGATCATGCGGCCACCGCAGCGCTTGCCACAGCTTGCAGTTACTTGAGGTTACGGGCGACCGAGCAGGAAGATTGTGCGCCGCGCCGGATTGCCGACGGTGGGACAGATCATCCGGCGGCGGCGCGTACCCGGTGCCAGCGGGCCAGCAGGCCGCCCTCGGCGGCCACCTCCTCGCTGGTCATCGCATAGCCGATGTGGTCGCGCCACGCACCGTCGATGTGCATGTACCGCCGGTGGAGCGCCTCCTCGCGGAAGCCGAGTTTCTCCACCACCCGGCGGGACGGCCCGTTCTCCGGGCGGATGTTCACCTCGATCCGGTGCAGCCCGCCGGGGCCGAAGGCGTGGTCGACGGCGAGCGCCATCGCGGTCGGGATCACCCCGCGCCCCGCCACCCGGCTGTCCACCCAGTAGCCGACGTACCCGGAGCAGAACGCCCGCCGGACGATGTTGCCGATGTTCAGGTGCCCGACCAGGCGCTCACGCCCGTTGTCGACCACGCAGACCGCGAACGGCATCCCCTCGCCGATCCGCGCGGACCGGCGCTGGTCACGGTGGACGTAGCGGAACGCGGCGGGCGAGTTCATCTCGTCCCAGCGACCGGGCACCGAGGACTCCCAGGGGGCCAACCAGTCACGGTTCGCCCGGCGGACCTCCGACCAGGCCGCCGCGTCGGACCGGCGGTACGGCCGCAGCGTCACCGGGCCGTCGGTGAGGACGACCGGCCAGCCGGGGGCGTTACCGAACCACGTCATCGCCCGGTCCACCCGCCGGGCCCACCGTCCACGCTCACCGGCGACGGTCCAGCAGCAGCACGTCCACGGTGGAGCCGGCCGCGGCGGTGGTGACCCGCTCGCCGAGCACCATCAGGCCGTTCGCCTCGGCCAGTCCGGAGAGGGTGAACGGGCCGCCCGGCAACGGCTGGACGGTGTAGCCGCCGCCGCGTCGCTCGGCCACGTGCGCGGGACGGAACTCCCGCAGCCCACCGGGGGACGTGATGGTCTCCAGCAGGTGCGCGCGGACGCTCGGCCGGAACACCGGTTCCGCCCCGGCGAGCAGGTTGATCGCGGGACGGGCCAGCACCTCGAAGCCGATCATCGCGGCACCGGGCTCACCGGGCAGACAGACCACCGGCACCTCCTCGGCTCCGACCGTACCGAATCCGAGGGCCGTGCCGGGATAGAGGGCGACCTCGGTGAAGGTGACCGGTCCGGCCCGGCCGCCCTCCCGGCGGGTGAGGATCCGGCGGACCATGTCGCCCGGCCCGGTGCCGGTGCCGCCGGTGGTGATGATCAGGTCGGCCCGCAGCGTCTGGTCCTCCAGCAGGCCGCGCAGCGCCTCCGGGTCGTCGTCGCAGATACCCACCCGGTACGCCAGCGCGCCCACCTCGGCGGCGGCGGCGGTCAGCGCGTGCGAGTTGGCGTCCACCACCTGGCCGGGCTGGCTGCCCCGGCCCACGTCGACCAGTTCGTCACCGGTGGCCACGATGACCACCCGGGGGCTGGGCCGCACCACCACGTGCCCGAGGCCGGTGGCGGCGAAGACCGCGACCAGGGCCGGGGAGACGTACGTGCCGGCGCGGGCGAGCAGCGTGCCGGCGGGTAGTTCCTCCCCGGCGCGGCGGACCCCGTACCCGCGCTTGGGGACGCGGAAGATCTCGACGGCGGCCATGCCCTGGTCGGTCCACTCCACCGGCACCACCACGTCCGCGCCGGACGGCAGCGGCGCGCCGGCCGCCACCGAGAAGCACGAGCCGGGGGTGAGCCGGACCGGCCGCCAACTGGCCGCGCCGAGGTCACCGACCACGTTCAGCCGGACCGTACGCCCGCTCGGCGACCCGGCGCGGCCCGGGGCGTAGCCGACACCCCGGCCCGTGCCGGAGCCGATGTCCTCCCAGCGGGCCGCGTACCCGTCGACCGCGGCCTGGTCGAAGGCCGGGTACGAGTGCGGCGCGACGACGTCCTCGGCGAGGACGTTGCCGTACGCCTGGGTGAGGTCGAGGTCGAGCGGAGGCAGCGCGCGTAACCTGCGCAGCACACTGCCCAGGTAGTCGGCGAGCGGCGTCAACTCGTTCGCGGCCGCCTCGGCGTCGGCCGTCGCGGTCATGTACTAGGACCGCCCGACGCGTCGGAGGCCACGAACTCCCCCAGCCACTTGCGGAACTCGTCGCCCAGGTCCTCCCGTTCGCAGGCGATCTGCACGACGGTCTGGAGGTAGCCCAGGGGCATGCCCGTGTCGTAGCGGGTGCCCCGGTAGACGATGGCGTGCACCGGTGTGCCCTCGCTGCGCAGCAGCTCCATCGCGTCGGTGAGCTGGATCTCCCCGCCGCTGCCCGGCCCGGTCCGCCGGATCGCGTCGAAGATCGTGCCGGGCAGGACGTACCGGCCGAGGACGGCGAGGTTGCTCGGCGCGTCCTCCGGCTTCGGCTTCTCCACCATGCCGGTGACCTTGACGACCTCGCCGACGTCGGTCAGTTCCGCCTCGGCCGGCTCCACCGAGGCGATGCCGTACCGCTTGGTCTCGGCCGGGTCGACCTCGAAGAAGGCGAGCACGATGCCGCCGGTACGGGCCTGGAGCTCCAACATGGCCGGCAGCAGCGGCTCGGACGGCTTGACGAACTCGTCGCCGAGGAGCACCGCGAAGGGCTGGTCGCCGACGTGGGACTCGGCGTACCCGACGGCGTGGCCGAGGCCGAGCTGCTCGGGCTGCCGGCAGGTGTAGATCTCGGCCAGCTCGCTGGGGCGGCGGACGGCGGCCAGCCGCTCGGCGTCGCCCTTCTCCTCCAGCCGCGTCTCCAGGTCGGGGCGGCGGTCGAAGTGGTCGACCATCGAGGTCTTGCCCCGGCCGGTGATCAGCAGGACGTCACCGATCCCGGCTGCGGTGGCCTCCTCGACGATGTACTGCAACACCGGCCGGTCGACCACCGGCAGCAGCTCCTTGGGCACCGCCTTCGTCGCAGGAAGGAAGCGGGTGGCCAGACCGGCGGCCGGGATGACGGCCTTGACCGCCCGGGGGCGGCCGGTCGAGGTGGGCGCCGTTGAAGGATTCGCTGGTTGCTCCGACATGTCGCGAGACTATCGGCCACGGCTCTGCCGTGGCGGGTGTGGCCCGGAAGACGCGCCGCCGTCGACGGCGTGACGCGCGCCTCCACCGGCACCGGCGCGGGGCATTCCGTCCTCCGGCGGTACCGCCGCCGCCCGCACCGTGATCTCCTCGGCGGTGGGGCGGACCGGCACCGGGGCGACCCGGTAGGTGTCCCGGCCGGCCGCCTTCGCCGCGTACAGGGCGTCGTCGGCGGCGTCGAGCACCTGCTGGGCGGTGCTGCCGTGGTCGGGGTAGACGGCGATGCCCACCGACACGGTCACCGTGATCCGTACGGGCGCGGCCGTCGGCACGCCCGAGTGCGACTCGGCCTCGATCGGGCCGTCCCGTACCACCGCGCCCAGCCGTTCCGCCACGATCGCCGCGCCCCGCGCGTCGGTCTCCGGCAGCAGCAGCACGAACTCCTCACCGCCCTGCCGGAAGGCGAGGTCCACCTCACGGATCTCGCCGCGCACCCGGCGGGCGAACTCGACCAGCACGGCGTCGCCGACCGCGTGCCCGTGCGTGTCGTTGACCTTCTTGAACAGGTCCAGGTCCAGGGCGAGGACGCTGAGCATCCGGCCGAAGCGGCTGGCCCGTTCCACCTCCCGGCGGATGGACTCGCGCAGGTAGCGGTAGTTCCAGAGTCCGGTGAGCGGGTCGGTCAGCGAGAGCCGTTGCGCCTCCTCGTGCACCCGGACGTTCTCCACCGCCACCGCCGCGTGCCCGGCGAACGTCCGCAGGGTCACCAGGTCGTGGTCGTCGAACCCGTCCGCGCCGAGCCGGTCGTAGAGCACCAATACGCCGAGTGTGCCGGGGGCGGCCTCGCCGGTGGGAGCGGACCGCCAGGGCACGTCGGCCGCCGCGCCGGGCGCGGCGAAGGGCACCGCCACGTACGTCCGGCCGTCCGCCCCGCCGGGCGGCCCGTCGCCCGGTTCGACCCGCCCTCGCCGGGGCTCGCCGGTGGCCGCCACCGTCCCCACGACGCCACTGCCCACCGGCACCCGCAGTGCAGGCTCCGGAGTGGGGTCGTCACCGTCCGGGCCGGTCACGCACCGCCCGACGAGGACGCCGTCCTCCTCCACCAGCAGCACCGCGCCGGACCGCGCGCCGGTCGCCGCGATCGCGCTGTGCAGGATGACCCGCAGGATGCGGTCCAGGTCGTGGGTGCTGGCGAGGGTGTCGCCGAGCACCGTGAGGTGGCCGCGCATCTGGTCCCGGCTCCTGGTCAGGGCGGCCACGTAGGACTGGGTCTCCCGGGTCATCCGGTTGAACGTGCCGGCCAGCCGGCCGATCTCGTCGGAGCTGCGCACCGGCACCCGGACGGTCAGGTCCCCCCGGGCGACCCGGTCGACGGCGTGCGCCAGTTCGGCCAGCGGCCGGGTGGTGACCCGGGCCAGCCGCGCGGCGGCGAGCACGGCGAGGAGACCGGCGAGCAGGACCGCGGCGACCAGGGCGGCGTGCAGGCCCGGTGACCGGTCGCCGGGGACGGAGAGGACGAGGGGCAGCGGCTGGCCGGGGGCCGGTCCGGCGCGGCGGACGTACCGCCCGCCACCGGTGCCGGTGACCCGGTCGTCGCCGGCCGGGGCGGCGGCGGCCAGCACCTCGTCGCGTACCGCGGTCGCCTCGGTGGTCTGCACGATGCCGGCGTCGCCGGTGAGGGTGACCTCGACCCCGGTGACGGCGGCGAGCCGGGCCACGAAGCCGGGGTCGACGAGCTGGGCGGCGGCGACCCGGCCCAGCTCGGCTCCGGCGCGGTCGCGCAGCTCCACCTCGGCGGTGAGCGCCCGCACCGGGCCGTCGAGCCGGCGGGTGCCGGCGCAGTCCAGCCAGGGACGTTCCGGCGCGCCGGGCGTGGTGTAGGCGGCCCGCCCGGTCACGTCGGTGACCAGGACGGCGGCGGCGAGCCCCCGGCTGACCACCTGGGTGGCGGCGCTCGCCCGGCCGACCGGGTCCGCGCCGGCCAGCGCGACCGCGTCGGCGGCGGCACGCAGCTGCTGGCAGAGGGCGTCGACGGAGGTCCGGACGGCCCCGACGGCCAGGCCGAGCCGCTCGGTGGAGCGCCGCTGGTCGACCGTGGCCAGGGTGGTGCCCACGAAGAACGCCCCGAGCAGGACCGGACCGAGCACCACCGTGAGGAAGGCTGCGGTCAACCGCCCGCGTAGCGTCACTCTTCCCCCCGGAAGTATTACGCCCGATGCTGCGATGCTGACACAACGGCACCGTTGGACGAGCGTTGCGTCAGGAGTGTTGCGTGACGGATTTTTCTGATGGAGCGGAAGCGACCACCGGGACGAAGCGGCAGACCCGCGCTGACCTGCTCGCGCGCCGTCGGGCCCTGGGTGTCGCCGAGCGGGCCGCCGCCGCAGCCGCCGTCGGGGGCGTGCTGGTCGATCTGGTACGCCGGCTGCGTCCGCGCCGGATCACCGCTTACGTGCCGGTGGGCTCCGAGCCGGGCGGCGACCTGCCGGAGCTGCTGCGCGCGGCGCTCCCGCCGGGGGCGGAGCTGCTGCTGCCGGTGCTCCGCGACGACCTGGACCTGGACTGGGCCGGGTACACCGGTCCGGAGGGCCTGGTCGCGGCGGGCCGGGGGATGCGGGAGCCGGCCGGTCCACGGTCGGGGCGGGCGGCGGTGGCCGGGGCGGAGCTGGTGGTCGTGCCGGCGCTGGCGGTGGACCGGCGCGGGATCCGGCTCGGTCGGGGCGGCGGATCGTACGACCGGGCGTTGGCCCGGGTGCCCGCCGGGGCGTGGACGGTCGCCCTGCTGCACGACGGTGAGCTGCTCGACCGGCTGCCTGCGGAGGCGCACGACCGGCCGGTGCGGGCGGTGGTCACGCCGACCGGCGGGCTACGGGAGTTGACCACACCTTGACCACTCCGGCTGGACGAACCCGGGTCGGATGACGCACCATTGGCACTCGAATAGGTCGAGTGCCAAGAGGCTGTGCCAGATCCGGAGGAGAACGTGCCCACGTACCAGTACGCCTGCACCGCGTGCGGCCACCAGCTCGAGGCGGTGCAGTCCTTCTCTGACGAGCCGCTGACCGAGTGCCCGGCGTGTACGGGTCGGCTGCGCAAGCTGTTCAACTCGGTCGGCATCGTCTTCAAGGGCTCCGGCTTCTACCGCACCGACTCGCGCTCCTCGGGTTCGGACTCGCTGACCGGCAGCAAGGCGGGCAAGTCCGACTCGTCGAACGGGTCGTCCGGTGGCGATTCCGGCTCGTCGTCCTCCTCGTCGTCCTCCTCGTCGTCCTCGTCCTCGTCCTCGTCCGGCACGGCCGGCGGCAACGGCTCCGGCGGCTCGTCGAGCGGTTCCTCGGGCGGCTCGTCGGCGACCAAGGCCCCCGCCGCCAGCTCCTCCTGACCGCACCGGCGGTGGCCCTGCCATAGCAGATCCACTCCGCCGCCGGGCGTCGTCCACAGGCACGCGGGTCGTCCACAGGCGGCCCGCGTCGCCGTTTCCCACCGCCTAGCCTGCTGACCCGACGCGTTCCCGCGTCGACACGGCGACGACCGGGCCGGCTCGACCGCCCCGACGCCGCCACCACCGGTGAGGGAGGCGGGCATGGGCTTCGGCCGTACGGTCGGCGAACGGTCACTACGTCCGGTCCGGTGGCCGGGCCGACCCGGCGCGGGCCCGCTGCTACGGGCGGGGCTCGTCGCCACGCTCCTCGGCCTGGCCGCCGTCGTCCTGTACGCCCCGCCCGGCTGCGGTCCGGCCCCCGGCGGGGCTCCCGCCGCCACGGCCACTGCCCCGACCGTTCCCGCCCCGGCGGCTTCCTCCCCGGAAAGCGCGCCCCCGGTGGTGGCTGATGCGGAAAGCGGCGAGCGGGCCGACGACCGGCCAGGCGGGGCGCTTCCACTGCCCGGCGGCACGGTCGGCGTGCCGGTACGCCTGGCCGAGCCGGCCGCCCTCGCCGTCGTCCGGCCGGGGAGCCGGGTGGACCTGCTGGCGCTGCCCGCCGCCGGACCGGCCACGACCGTCCTGCTCGCCTCCCGGGCGCTGGTCCTCGACGTGGTCGGCGCGGGTGACCTGGACGGCTCGTCCGCGCTCTACCTGGCGCTCGCGCCGCCACAGGCGGAACGGGTGGTCGGGCAACCGGAGGGCAGCCGGTTCGCGGTCATCGTGCGCGGCTGACCGCAGCCCGCCGGGTCCCAGCCCGCCGGATTTCGGTCCCGGTGCGGCGGGCCCCGGTCCCGGCGAGGCGGGGCGTCAGTCCCAGTGCGGCGGGCGCTCGGCGAGCAACCGGTCGTCGTTGTCGCCGGCGGCCTCGCCCCACCCCCGGTCGGTGTCGTCGGTGGTCTGTTCGGGCAGCACCACGAAGTCGTCGCCCAGGTCGACGACGCGGTCGTCGTCGCCGGGCGGGTGCGGCAGCCGGTCCTCCGTGCTCACGAGCAGAGAGCGTAGCCGAGCCACCGCCACGGTCGTCTCCGCGAGCCGCGTCCCGGTGCCGCGCGCCGGCTCCCGGTAGCGTCGGAGGGCGTGACGACGCCCCACGGTTCCGAGGACGACTACTGGCGTCGGCCGCCGGACGGCGAGCCCACGCCACCGCCGCCCCCGCCGACGGCCACCCCGCCGGCCGGCGGCTACGCCGGTCCCCCGCCCACCACCGCGCCCCCACCGGGCTGGCGTCCCCCGCTGCACCTCCAGGCCCCGCCGCCGCGCCAGCTCCCACCGCAGGACGCGGACGCGCTGGACGCCGCCGAACAGCGGGCCCAGCGGGTCACCCAGGTCGTGGGAGCGGTGGTCGGGGTGGTGCTGCTGGGGGTGATCTGCCTGATCTGCTCGCGGGTGCTGTTCTGAGCGGCGTCCGACGCCTCGGGGCGAGCCCGGGTGGGGGTGCCGGCTCCGGTCAGACCACGCCGTCCCAGACCGCGCGGGCACCCGTCTCGCCGGTCAGGTAGACGTAGATCGTCGCGAGCACGGCCAGGCCGACCACCACGACCGTCAGCACCACCGGCAGCCAGGACGGCAGCGCCCGGGCACGGGCCCGGCCGCTCGTCACCAGCAGCAGCGCGATCGCCGCGACGGCCAGCGCCACGGTGCTCCAGAGCAGCCGGTCGCCGTACGCGGCGTGCGTCTCGACCTGGGAGAGGATCTCCGGCGGGTAGCCGCCGTCCCGGAGCACCCGCTCGAACGCCTCGCCGGACTCGGTCGCCACCCAGGCGACCACCGGCGTCACCACGGCCAGCGCCGCCACCGCCCAGCCGAGGCGGTCACGCCACCGGGGCAGCACCCCGTAGGCGACGGCCAGCAGCGCCAGCAACGGCACGAACACCACGACGGCGTGCACGACCAGGACGTGTCCCGGCAGCCCCGCGACCTTCTCGAACACCCGCCACCTCCGATGGTTTCCGCGCCCCGCCAGCGTACGTCGCGCCCGGGTTCCGCCCGGATACACGCACGCCGCCACGACGACGGTTCAATGCCACGGCGGTGACCTGGGGCTGTGGCCCGGACCACGTGTCCCCGGAGGCCGTTCGCCGCCCCGGGGGCGGCGTGCTGTGATGCGTCCATGTCCCGTGCCGAGGAGCTGCTCAGGTCGAAGGGCCTGCGGGTCACCCGACCCCGGCTCGCCGTCCTGGACGTCCTCGCCGCCGGCGGGCACCTCGAGGTCGAGGAGATCACCCGGCAGGTCCGCGAACGGCTGGACTCGGTCTCCACCCAGGCGGTCTACGACGTGCTCGGCGCGCTCTCCCGGGCCGGTCTGTCCCGCCGGATCGAGCCGGCCGGCAGCCCCGCCCGGTTCGAGGCGCGGGCCGGGGACAACCACCACCACGTGGTCTGCCGGGGCTGCGGCGACATCGCCGACATCGACTGCGCCGTGGGCAGCGCCCCCTGCCTCGACCCGAACACCGCGCACGGCTTCGAGGTCGACGAGGCCGAGGTGACCTTCTGGGGGCTCTGCCCCACCTGCCAGGCCCGCCGTCGCGCCGACGTCTGATCCGGCGGTGACCCCGGAGCCCCACCGTGGACCTCACCGGGCCACCCGCGGCCACGGGCGTGGCACTCTTGACCGGTGGAATCCGATGACCTCGGTCTCTTCGGTCCCGACTCGGTGACCTGGAAGGTGCACGAGGAACCCGTCCTGCTCGTCGCCGGTCTCCGGGCCCTCTACCTCCAGGCCCTGCACCCCCGGGCGATGGCCGGGGTGGCGCAGAACAGCAACTACCGTCGCGACTCGTGGGGGCGGCTGCAACGCACCGCCACCTACGTGGCGACCACGATCTACGGCACCACCGCCGAGGCGGAGGCGGCCGGTCGCCGGCTGCGGGCCCGGCACGCCCGGCTCCGGGCCGTCGACCCGGTCAGCGGGGAACGGTTCCGGGTCGACGAGCCGGACCTGCTCCGCTGGGTGCACGTCACCGAGGTCGAGTCGTTCGTCACCACCGCCCGACGGGCCGGGCTGTCGTTGACCGACGCCGAGGTGGACGGCTACTACACCGAGCAGCGTCGGGCGGCGGCCCTGGTCGGGCTGGACCCGGACACCGTCCCCGGCACCGCCGCCGAGGTGGCGGGGTACTACCGGCGCGTCCGCCCGGAGCTGCGGATGACCCGGGAGGCGGCGGAGACCGCACTGTTCCTCACCGCCCCGCCGCTGCCCGGCGGGTTCAGCCTGCCGGTGCGGCTCGGCCTCACCCTCGGCCCGCCCCGCTGGGCCTACTTCGGCGTCGCCGGTACGGCGCTGGGCCTGCTGCCCGGCTGGGCCCGACGGCTCTACGGCGGTCTCGGACTGCCCACCACCGCCCTCTCCGCCGAGGTGGGCCTGCGGGCGTTGCGCCTGGCGCTGGCCGCCCTGCCGCAGCGTTACCGGGAGGGCCCGCTCCAGCAGGCGGCCAAGGCCCGCGCGGCCCGACTCGCCGCCCCGGCCCTGCCGGGCTGACGGGTCCGGCGACGCCCGCCTCCCACCGGGTCAGTCCCCGGGGGCGGCTTCGGTGAGACGCTCCACGGCGGACCACGGCTCCCGGCCGGGGACCTGCGACCCGTCGGGGCAGGTCCGCCGGTAGTCGCACCAGCCGCAGTGCGTGCCGGGGAGGGTGGGGAACGCCTCGTCGGGCTCGGTCCCGTCGGCGACGGCCCGCTCGGCGGCCATGATGTCCCGCGCGGTGTCCTCGGCCCGACCGACCTGCCGGGCGAGGGACTCGGGGGTGTGCTCGTGCGCGGCGACCGTGCCGGTCGGCAGGTGGTGCAGCTCGACCCGGCGGCACGGCCGGCGGAACACCCGCTCGGCGGCGTACGCGTAGAGAGCCAGCGCCTGGGAGCCCCGGGCGTCGTCGGCGTCCTGCCCGGCGCGGCCGGTCTTGTAGTCGACGATGACCAGCTCCGGGCCGTCCGGGCCGGGGCGGGAGTCGATCCGGTCGGCGCGGCCGTTGAGCGCCAGCACGGCGGTCTTCGCCGCCACCGTCCGTTCCACCCCGACCGGCTCGTCGGCCGGGTCGAGGGTGTCGACGTACGCCTCCAGCCAGGACAGCGCCCGCCGGTAGGCGACCCGTTCCTGCGCGTCGTCGCGGTAGCCGTCGCGGACCCAGGTGCCCTTGAGCAGGGCGGCCAGCGCCTCCGGGCGACGTCGGTCGGCGGGCAGCGCATACCAGTTCTTCAGGGCGGTGTGCACGCTCGCGCCGAGCGAGTTGTGCGCCCACGGCGGCCCCTTGGGCGGGGCCGGACGGTCGACGTAGGAGTAGCGGTAGCGCCGGGGACAGTCGGCGTACGCCCCGAGCTTGCTCGGTGTGCAGACGAAGAGCCGCTCCGGCATGCCGGCGAAGCCGAGCTGCTCGGGCTGGCCGGCACGGGGGCGGGGCGTACGGCCTCCGGCGGCACGGCCGGGCCGGTCGGCTGGGGAACGTCGCACCCCTGCGATCCTGCCATCCCGGTACGACAGGTCGGAAACCGGCGAGTCGGTCATGCCGTCCCGGGCGGCGGGCCGGTGGGGGGCGGGGATCAGGCCAGGTCGGCGTACTGGGTCACGAAGGCGGCGATCGCGTCCGCGATGAGCTGCACGGCGATCGCGGCCAGCAGCAGACCGGCGATCCGGGTGAGCACCTCGATCCCGCCGGGTCGGAGCACCTTGACGATCCCGCCGGAGAACCGGAGCACGATCCAGACGGTGACCATCACCGCGACGATGGCCGCCGCGATGGCGCTGACGTCGGACGCGCCCTCGGCCTGCTGCACGAAGAGCATCGTCGCCACGATGGCACCCGGGCCGGCCAGCAGCGGGGTGCCCAGCGGCACCAGGGCGATGTTCGAGGTGGACTGCTGGCTGGGGTCGTCCGCCTTGCCGGTGAGCAGTTCCAGCGCGACCAGCACCAGCAGCAGCCCACCGGCGGCCTGGAGGGCCGGCAGGTCCACGTGCAGGTAGTCGAGGAGGGTCTGCCCGGCCACCGCGAAGACCACGATCACGCCGAGGGCCAGCGCCACCGCCTGCCAGGCCGCGCGGTTGCGGTCCCGGGCCGACATCGGGCCGGTCAGCGCGAGGAAGATCGGCATCATGCCCGGCGGGTCGGTGATGACCAGCAGGGTCACGAAGACCTCTCCGAACAGCTTGGCGTCCATTCGATCACCGTAGCCACGCACCGGACGGGCCGCAGAAGTGTCAGTCCGAAACGACCGGGCCCACCCCGCCGGCCTGCGCGACGATCCGCTCGTACGCCTGCGGGTCGGTGACGTGGGCGCCGAGCCGGACGGTCTTGTGCGTGCCGTGGAAGTCCGACGACCCGGTCACGATCAGTCCGAGCCGGTCGGCGAGGGCCCGGACGTGCTCCCGTTCGGCTGGAGAGTGGTCCTCGTGGTCGGCCTCCAGCCCGGCCAGGCCCGCCTCGGCCAGCTCGACGATCAGCTCGTCCGGCACGATCCGGCCCCGCCGGCTGGCCCGAGGGTGGGCGAAGACCGGCACCCCGCCGGCCGCCCGGACCAGCTCCACCGCCCGGAAGACGTCGATGTCGGGTTTGGGCACCCGGTACCGCCGACCCAGCCACTGCGGACCGAACGCCTCGGTGGTGGTCGCCACCAGCCCGGCCCGGATCAGCGCGGCCGCGATGTGCGGTCGGCCGATCGAGCCGCCGGCCGCCGCCGTGTAGATCTCCGTCCAGTCCAGCTCGACCCCGTCGGCCCGCAGCAGCTCGACGATCCGCTCGCCACGGATCTCCCGGGCGGCCCGCACCCGGGCCAGCTCGGCGGCGAGCGCCGGGGAGTCCGGGTCGAAGAGGTACGCGAGCAGGTGCAGCGACACACCCGGTTGCACCCCGTTCCACAGGCAGGAGATCTCCGCGCCCCGGACGAGCGTGAGTCCCGGCGGCAGGGCCCGCAGCGCCGGCTCCCACCCGGCGGTGGTGTCGTGGTCGGTGATCGCCACCACGTCGAGTCCGGCCTCCGCGGCGGCCCGCACCAGCTCGGCCGGGGTCAGCGTGCCGTCGCTGGCGGTGGAGTGGGTGTGCAGGTCGATCCGGCGCGGGGCGGACGAGGGTGGCGGAGTCACGATCCGGACGCTACCGGCTGCGGTGCCGAGCGCGACGGTCAGCGGGACGCGCCGCGGTGAGGCGGCGACGGTCAGCGGGACGCTGCGGCGACCAGCGCGGGGCGGTGGCCCGCCGGTAGCCCCGGCACCAGCGCCGCGGTGGCCCGCAGCGGATTCCGGTCGGGCTCGAACCGCACCAGCGTCCCGTCGACCGCCGGGTACGCGGCCTCGGCCGCCGGCCACACCGCCGGACCGGCCACCGCCGGCCCCACCTGACGGGTCACCGGCTGGGCGCCGAAGGCCTGGGCGAGATCGACCAGCAGGGCGGTGGCCTCGGCGGACCGGCTCTCGGCGGCAGCGTTCACCAGCAGCCACCGCCCGTCCGGGGAGACCGACCCCGGCCCGTCCCCGATCGCGGGCACCGCACAGCCGGTGGCCGAGACGGCCAGGGCGCGGGCCGGGTCGAGCAGGGCGAGACACGGCCGGGGCGACGCGGTGACCCGGGCGACCAGCCGTCCGTCCGGCAGCCGGCCGTAGACGTCGAGGACCCGGCGGTCCGGACCGGCCTGGAAGGGGCTGCCGTCGGCCCGCCAGAGGGCGAAGCCGCCCCGGTCCGGACGCACCCGCACCAGGACGTCGTCGCCGACGAAAGCGACCGGCGTCGCCGACTCGGGGACCGGGGTCCGCAATCCCGGGAGCAGTTGACCGTTGACGATCGACGCGACGTGGAGTTCGGCCCCGTCCCGCCAGGCGAGACGTCGGCCGGTCGGGTCCACCGCCACCGCGTCCGCCCCGGCGAGCAGCACCCGCGACGTGCCGGTGCCCCCCACCGCCCAGACCGTCCGCCCGGCCGCGCCAGGTGTGCCGACGAACAGCCAGCCGTCCCCGGTGCGCAGTCCGCGCTCGACCGGGCCGATCCCACCGAGGTCCGTTCCCCGGCCGTCGACGACCAGGGTGGAGCCGGAGACCAGCGACAGCCCCGCGAAGACCGGCCCGTCGAGGCGCACCGGCACGGTCGACGTGGCGGGTGGGCCGACCGGGTCACCGAGCACCACGGTCGGACTGGTGTACCGCGCGTGGTCGGTGTTCAGCTGGGCCATGCCGGTGCTGACCGCCACGGTCGCGACCGCGGCCAGCGCCACCCCGGTCAGGGTCCGTCGCCGTTGCATCCGCTCGGCGCGGCGTACCGCCTGACCGGCCGGGTCGACCGCGAGCGGCCGGGGCGCGCCGGCCTGGCGGGCCAGGGTCTCCCGCAACGCCTGCTCCAGGTCCTCCCGCGCCACACGGAATGGACGCTGCGGAGCACCCTGCGGGTTGTCGGGGCGGTTCACCGGTGCTCCCCGGTCGACGCGGGCAGCGGCGTGGCGAGCACCGGCGGGCGGGCCGGGGCCACGGGGGCCACCGGCCGGGACTCGACACCCGGGTCCACGGGCGCGCCGGCCCCGGCGCCGGCGGCGGGTCGCGGCACCACCGGCCGCACCGGGGTACGCGGCACCGCGCGGGCCCGCGTCGCCGAGGTGGGCGGCCCGGCGGGTGCCCCGGTGTCGTCCGGCGTGGCCGCCCGGGCGGACAGGTCGAGGGCCTCCTCGGTGCCGAGCCGGCGGCGCAGCGTGTTCAGGGCGCGCGAGGTCTGGCTCTTCACCGTTCCGACGGAGATGCCGAGCAGTGCCGCCGTCTGCGCCTCGGAGAGGTCCTCGTAGTAGCGGAGCACCAGCACCGCCCGCTGCCGGGCCGGCAGTGCCCGCAGGTGCCGCCAGAGCAGGTCCCGGTCGAGCTGCTGCTCGATCTCGTCGGTGGCGGCCCGTTCGGGGAGCACCTCGGTGGGGCGTTCGCCGTGCCAGCGGCGTCGCCACCAGCTCGTCGAGGTGTTGACCAGCACCCGCCGGGCGTACGGCTCCACGGCGTCGATCCCGCCGTTGCGCTTCCAGGCCAGGTAGGTCTTGGTCAGCGCGGTCTGGAGCAGGTCCTCGGCGGTGGCCCAGTCCCCGGCCAGCAGGTAGGCGGTCCGTAGCAGGGCGCCGGAGCGGGCCGCGACGAACTCGCGGAACTCCTCCTCCAGGCTGTCCCTGCCGGTCACCGCCCACCTCCCACCCCTGTAGATGGCAGGCTGCCACGCCCGGAGGGCCGGGTCGACGGCAAATAGGTGCGAGTTCCTCCGATGTTCGGACGAAAACCTACGCCCCGTCGTCCGCCTTCGCCTCGTCGGCCTCCTTGCCCAACCGCGCCTCGACCGCCTGCGGCTCGTACATCTCCTCGACGACACGCAGGTAGAGCTCGTTCGGGTTGGGCAGGTTCTTGATCTCGCGGAGTGCCTGGTCCTGGCCTGCGGACTCCAGCACGAAGGTGCCGTAGTTCAGGGCCCGGCCGGTCGGGGTCTGCTCGTACTTCATGTCGGTGACCCGGGCCAACGGCATCATCGCGACCTTGCGGGTGATGATGCCGTTGACCACCATGACCCGTTTGTTGGTCAGGATGAAGCGGTCGTACCACCAGTCCGCGACCTTCCAGGCGACCCAGCCCATCACCGCGAACCAGAGCAGCACGGCGATGGTGGTCAGCGGGCCGATGTTCCGGTTGGCGAGAGCCCCGGAGAGGTAGCCGAGGACGAAGGTCGCGGCCACCCCGATGAGGATCGGGGTGGTGAGGTGGATCCAGTGCCGCTTCCACTCACCCCGGTACCGCTCGGTGGGGAAGAGGTAACGGGCCACCAGCGAGCTGGGCTCGTCCTCCAGGGGCAGCACCCGGCGCGGCGCCGAGCCGGCGGCGTCCGCCCGGAGACCGGCCAGCTCGTCGTCGGAGAAGACCGGCGGCTGGTACTCGGCCTCCGGATCGCGGACCCACGTGCGGCCGGAGCGGGCGTCGTCCGGATAGGGCGGCCCGTCGACCGGGTAGCCGGCGTCGTCCGGATAGGACGAGCGCTCCGGGCCGTAGCCCGGCGGCGGGTCGTCGTCCCGGTACCGGGGGATGGGCTCCGTGTCGCGCTCCCGGCGCTCCCGGTCGGGATCGTCGGGGTCGGGGGGCAGGCCGGAGGGGCTTCCCATCGCTGGCTAGGCGAACAGGTTGGTGAAGAAGTCGCCGAAGCCCTGCGCGATGTCCATGATGCCCCCGCCGAGCGACTTGAAGACGTCAGCGGCGGAGTTGGGCTGGAACGCGATGAAGAAAATCAAGAACGCGACTCCGGCCCAGGTGAGGACCTTCTTGACCATGACGGGCCCATCCTCTCGCGCGGTGCCGGGTCCCATACCGCAGCGGCACCCAGAGTATCAGTCAGGTGTCGTACGGTGAATACTGCGTCAGTTCTCCGGCATTCCGGGAGACTTGTCAAGCCTCGCTGCTTGATCAGGCCTTCCCGTGCAGGTACGGAGAGGGCGCACCGTACACGAGCTCGGGCGGAGTCCACTCGGTCAGGTCGTGGAGGACGACGTCTTCCGCGAGGAGGTGACCCGCGCTCGCCGGCCAGGCTATCGCATGGAGCCACATTCCCCGAGCCTCTCCGGCGTACGCGCTTCGATCCGTCGAGGAGTCGACGAGCCACAGTGGAGTGGGATGGCCTCCGACCCGGATCTTCGCGGTGGCGACGTGCCCGGGATGTCCCGGGCCGGGATCGGCCAGCGCCTCGGTGAGCCGGGGTCCCGGGTCCGGACCGGGTGTGCCGGCCAGGCGGGTGCCGAGCCCCACGCCGGGCTCCTCGGCGACGAAGACCACGTCGGCGGGGCCACCGCCGAGCGGGGCGGGACCGGCGCAGGCGATCACGGTGGCCCGGACCCCGGTGCGGTCGTCGCCGGCCCAGCCCACTCCGGTCACGGTCCAGCCGGGCGGCAGCGGCCACGGGGACCAGAGGGGGACCGCCGGGGCGTCCCCGGCCGGACCGGCCATGATCCGCTCCACCACGCTCGACACGATCTCGGGACCGATGTGCTCCGGGACGTGTAACGGGGGGACCGGCCCGCAGGCCAGACAACGCGACTCGGTGTGCATCAGGTCCGGCCCCCGTACCGGTCCGCCACACCGCGGACAGCTCACCGAAACACTCATATCCACACGGTCACCCCGGATCGCCACCCCGTCAAGCGGAGCGGCCTTTTCGGTCACGTCCGGCCCCCAACCTGGTAACGGCCGGAGAAAGCGCAGGTCAGCCCGGGGGCGGGCCGGCGTGCTCCCGGATCCAGGCGTGCATCGCGATGCCGCTGGCCACCCCGGCGTTGATCGAGCGGGTCGAGCCGTACTGGGCGATCGAGAAGAGCTGGCCGCAGGCGGCGCGGGCCGCCTCCGAGAGGCCGGGCCCCTCCTGCCCGAAGAGCAGCACGCAGCGCCGGGGCAGCGTGGTGGTCTCCAACGGACAGGACCCGGGCAGGTTGTCGATACCGACCACGGGCAGGTCCCTTCCGGCCGCCCAGGCGACGAACTCCTCGATCGTCTCGTGGTGCCGGACGTGCTGGTAGCGGTCGGTGACCATGGCGCCGCGCCGGTTCCAGCGCCGCCGCCCGACGATGTGCACCTCGGCCGCGAGGAAGGCGTTGGCGTTGCGCACCACGGTGCCGATGTTGAAGTCGTGCTGCCAGTTCTCGATCGCCACGTGGAAGTCGTGCCGGCGACGGTCCAGATCCTCGACCACGGCTTCCCGCCGCCAGTAGCGGTACCGGTCGACCACGTTGCGCCGGTCGCCCCCGACGAGCAGTTCCGGGTCGTAGCGGGGGTCGTCGGGGGGATCCCCGGGCCACGGGCCAACGCCGACGTCGAGCTGGTCACCGGTCACGCTGGCACAGCGTACGGTGCCCGCCCGCCGGCTCAGCGCAGACCCAGCGCCACTCCGAGCAGGTCGAGGAGACGCTGGTCGACCGCGCTGAGCGGAGCAGCGCCCGGCTCCGCCCGGCAGACCCGGGCCGCGACCGACTGCACCCAGTGCCGGTACGCCGCCGAGTCGGCCGGGTCGGCGCGACGACGGAGCACCCGGGTGGCCGTACGGCAGTCGGCGAGCAGTTCCACCGGGTCGGTCGGAGCCGGTCCACGGCGTCGACGCCCCCAACCGGCCCGGACGGGAGGGATGGGCTCGTCGTGCCGGGCGTAGATGGTGGCGACCACCGCGCGCACCAGATCGCTGTCGAAGGCACGGCCGGCGGCCACCGCCTCCAGGCCCGCGAGCCCGGCGGCTACGCCACGGGGCGGTCGGCCGGGGGCCGGGGCGGCGGCCACGGTCACGACCCGCCCGGGCAGCCCGGTGAGCAGATCCCACTCGGTGGCGGAGTAGACGGCAGTGGTCAGCGGTGCGGCGCGACGGCCGGCGGCGGGCGGCTCTCCGGCGAGGGAGTGGCTCATGGGAACCTCCGGCGCCAGCATATGCCCGCGACCGGACGACCGGACGCCGGACCTCCCCGATGCGGCGGGAGCCCGGTGTCCGCCCGGGTCAGCGGGTTCGGAGAAGCTGGCCGCTCCGGCTCGACGCCCTTCAGGGCGGACGCCAGCGCGTACTTCCGCTCGGGGACCGTCACCCGGCGGCGGAAACAGCCCGCCTTATCGAGGGTTAAGGCAGCTCCGAAGGGGTGCGGACGCAATGAGCGGCGGGGCCCTCCCCGGCACCCGCCGCCCACGCTCTGATGGGAAAGATTCTGCCCCACGGGATGTAACACAGAACAGAGACGCAAGTCACATTTATCTTTTCGTTACAGTACTCAGCGTGACGGAGATCGACCGGACGAGCGATCACCGCAGCTAGGATCCCCCCTTGTCAAGGGGGCGTCGATCGCACGTCGAGCAGGACCGCCGTCGATCTCTCTGGAAACGCTCCCATCACCGCTTGTCACGCAAGTGCAGCCTGCAAGTGCAGATGGCACGCCATCCGTTAACAGACGTGCTTCGATCTCACTGACCAGGTGTGGAGTTTCGACACCGCGCTCGCGGGAATTCGGGATGACCCCACCTGGTTCCATCTGGCGTACGTAATCCGCGCTGATCGGAGACTGGAATGGCAACCGTTGAGCTGACCACGGCGAACTTCGACGAGGTGACCGGACAGGACGGGATCGTCCTGGTCGACTTCTGGGCGGAGTGGTGCGGCCCGTGCAAGCGGTTCGCCCCGGTCTACGAGCGCGCCTCGGAGAAGCACCCGGACATCGTCTTCGGCAAGGTCGACACCGAGGCGCAGCAGGCCCTGGGCGCGCAGTTCGACATCCGGTCGATCCCGACCATCATGGCGATCCGCGACGGGGTGATCGTCTTCGCGCAGCCCGGCGCGCTCCCCGAGTCGGCTCTGGAGAACCTGATCGAGCAGGTCCAGGCGCTGGACATGGAGGACGTCCGCAAGAAGCTGGCCGAGCACCAGCACTGACCCACCGCACCCGGCTCCGGACGGCCCGCGCCGTCCGGAGCTGCCGTGCGCCCGGGTTCGGGTACGGCCGGGCGGTCGCACCCGCGTTTGCAGGGGACCCCTCCTACCGTCTGGTGAGGAGGAGGGGTCCCCTGCAAACACCTGAAACACCTGACGACACGGCCCGCCACGGATGGACGACGGAGGGATCCCCCACGGCCGGAACATTCCGTATCGTCACCATCCGATGGAGATTTTGACCCCGCAGGGCCGGGCGGTTCGGCTGGGCGCCACCACGCTCGGGCTCGCGCTGCTGCTCACCGGCACCCTCGTCGGTTCCGACGACCACTTCCCGTTCGGGCCCTTCCGGATGTTCGCGACCAGCGACTCCCCCGACACACCGGCCCCGGACACCCGGGTCGAGGGGATCGACGCGACCGGCGCGCTGATCGAACTGGGACAGGACGCCACCGGCATCCGCCGCGCCGAGATCGAGGGCCAGCGGAGCCGGTACGAGGCCGATCCGGAACTGCTCCGTGAGGTCGCCGACGCCTACGCCGACCGCCATCCCGGCGCACCCGAGGTGGTCGAGGTCCGGATCGTGGTGCGCTGGCACGGCATCGAGGGTGGGCGCCCGACCGGCCGGCACGTCGACGAGACCGTGGTCCGGTGGGAGGCGGCCCGGTGACCGCCCTCGGCCGATGGCTGACCGAGGCCGTGCCGCGCGGCCGGGTCGCCGCCTTCCGCACCCTGGTCTACCTCTTCGTCGCCGGTGACCTGGTCTTCTTCACCCCCTGGGTGCGCACCCACGCCAGCGTGCCGGGTGAGCTGTACCGGCCGCTGTTCGTCAGTCGGCTGCTGCACCTGCCCACCCCCACCGAGTGGCTGATCACCGGGATCTTCTGGACGCTGCTCGCGCTCGCCCTGCTGGCCGCGACCGGCCGGGCCCCCCGTCTGCTCGGCTGGTCCGTCTTCGTGCTGTACCTGCACTGGATGATCATCGCGATGAGCTACGGCAAGGTGGACCACGACCGGTTCGGCCTGCTGGTGGCGCTCGCCGTACTCCCCACCGCCGGACGGGCACGGCACGGCGACCCGACCCGCACCGAGGCGGGCGGCTGGGCCCTGCGGGTCACCCAGATCGCCGTGGTCTGCACGTACTTCCTCGCAGCCTGGGCGAAGCTGCGCTTCGGTGGCCTCGACTGGATGACCGGCTCGGTGCTGGCCCGCGCGGTCCTCCGGCGGGGCACCGACCTGGCCGACGTGATCGCGCAGGTGCCCTACCTGCTGATCGCCGCGCAGTTCGGGATCATGGCCTTCGAGCTGCTCAGCCCGGTGGTGTTCCTCGTGCCCGGCCGGTGGCGCACGGCGGTGGTCGGCTTCTTCTACTCGTTCCACGCGGTCACCATGGCGACCATCACCATCTCGTTCGCGCCGCACCTGGTGGCGATGGCCAGCTTCCTGGCCCTGGAGCGGATCCGTCCCCTCGTCCTGCTGCGCCGGCTGGCCCGCCGACCCGGCCGGACCGAGACGGCCCCCGCGCGTACGACGGCGGCCGGGTCCGACCCGGCGGTGGGCGATCCCGGTCAGGCGGTGGTGGGCGGGCCACCTGCCGGGCCGTAGAGCCGTTCCCGGGCCTCCTGCGGCAGCGCGCAGGCCGCCGTCCCGCCCGGCAGCCGGTGCCGGTTACGGGCCACCCAGCGGTACAGCGGCCAGGCCACGAGGCGTACCGGCGGCAGGCGCAGCACCCCGCCGGCCGCCCGCCAGGCGATGGTGCTGGTGCCGAGCAGCCGGGCGACCGCGTCCGGTCCGGCCGCACGACCTCCGTCCGCACCGACCCACTGCACGGCCTCCTCGCACTCGGCAGCGGTCAGGCCGAGGGCTGCCAGCTCCGCGAACTGCCAGGGCAGCACCCGGACATCGGTCGGGATGCGCCGTTCGATGAACTCCGCGCACCGGGTGCAGAACGCGCAGTCCCCGTCGTAGACGAAGGTCGACCTCTCCATGCCCCCATCCTCCTCCGGCCTCCGGGGTGCGCTGGTGTGGGGCCACTACCGTGCGGGCATGCACCCGGTGATCGCCCGAGCCCTGCGCCGGCAGCGGATCACCGTGGTCGGCGCGGTCGTGCTGGGACTGACCTGGGGGCTCCTCGTCCGGGCGAGGGGTGACGACGGTCTGCTCACCGTCGTACCGATGCTGTTGCTGCTGGTCGGCTCCGGGGTGGTGCTCTTCCGGGGACCCAGCCGCGCTGCGCTGCGGGTGGCCCCGGACGCGGTCGTGACGTACGCGCCACCGCGTGCTCCCGCTCCCTTCGCGGCCTTCGCCGTCGCCTGGCTCTGCTTCCAGACGGTCCGGTACGGCGGTGAGCCGGAACTCGGTCCCTTCCGGTGGCTGCTGCTCGTCGGCTCGTTGGCGTTGATCGCCTTCGTGCTGGTCGGCCAATGGAGACAGGTCCCGACGGTCGAGCTCAGCCCGGAGGGCGTCGGCTTCGGACGCCCCCGACGCGCGTTCTTCGTACCCTGGTCGGCGCTCGCGGCCGGACAGCCGGTCCTGCCGACGGCGCAGTCGCGCACGCTCCGTCTGATCCTGGCCCGGCCCGAGTTGGTGAGCCGGGAGAGCGGCCGGCGGCGGGCGGACCGGGAGCTGCTGCCCACCCAGGACGTGGACGTGGCTCCGGAGTTCCTCGCCGCCGCGATCCGCCACTACCTCGACCATCCGGCTCACCGCCCGGCCATCGGCACGGTGACGGAGCATGCCCGGCTCTGCCGGGCACTCAGCGGGGAGTGACCGACGGGGCTACAGTCGGCTGGTGCGTACCGCCCAGCAGATCCTCGCCGACGCCGCCGTGATCGCCGTCGTGGGCGCGTCCCGCGACCCCCGCAAGGCCGCACACAGCGTGCCGGCTCAGATGCAGCGGTACGGCTGGCGCATCATCCCGGTGAACCCGACCGCGGACGAGCTGTTCGGCGAGCCGGTGTACCGGTCACTGGCCGACATCCCGCACCCGGTGGACCTGGTGGACGTCTTCCGTCCTGCCGAGGACGCCGTCGAGGTGGTGCGCGAGGCGGTCGCCATCGGCGCGCCGGCGGTCTGGTTGCAGCTCGGGATCGTCTCGCCCGAGGCCCGTCGGATCGCCGAGGAGGCGGGGATCGACTACGTCGAGGACCGCTGCCTGATCGTCGAACGGGCCGCCGCCGGTCTCACCCGCCGCTGAACCACCCGACGGGCGGCACGGACAGCGAGGCGCGCAGAGCCCGTACTCCCGGAACGGCCCCGGGAGATGGACGTTCGGTCGATGTCTGCCCGGCGTGCGGCCGGGCCGAAGCGACCGGTCCACGCATCCCTGTGAAAAGCTTCACCGCTACTGTTAGCGTCCGGCAGGAGAGACCGTACCGCCAACGGGCGGCGAGGAGGGCAGTCGTGAGTTACCCGCCACCGTCCGGTCCGGGTTGGGGCGACCAGCCGCACAAGGGCGACCAACCGCACTGGGGCGAGCAGTTGCCGTACACGCCACCACCGCCGTACGGGCAGTACGGCCCGCCGCAGCCCGGCAGCGGAAGCACGAACGTGATGGCCATCCTCTCGCTGGTCTTCGCCTTCGTGTTCGCCCCGGTCGGCATCGTCCTCGGGCACATGGCCCGGAAGCAGATCCGGCAGACCCACGAGCAGGGCGAGCAACTCGCCCTCTGGGGCCTGATCCTCAGCTACGTCTTCACCGGGCTCTACCTGCTGTTCTGCTGCGGGTGGTTCGGGCTGGTGATCTGGGCCGGCACGAGCGGCAGCACGGCCCCCTGACGTCAGCGGAACTGGGCCTCCCGGACGCTGTTCCCGCCGTCCACCACGAGCATCTGCCCGGTGATGTACGAGGCCGCCGGTGAGCAGAGGAAGACGATCGCGGCGGCCACCTCGTCGGGCGTACCGGGACGGCCGACCGGGGTGCCGAGGCCGTGTCTGATCTCGGCCACGGTCGACGCTGCGGTGTGGATGGTCCCCGGGGCGACCGCGTTGACCGTCACCCCGTCGGCGACCATCTCCATGGCCAGCGCCCGGGTCAGCCCGACCACGCCCGCCTTGGCCGCCGAGTACGCTGCCTCGGTCGGCAGGGCGTTGACCGCCCCGGCGGTGGCCGCGAGGTTCACGATCCGTCCCCAGCCACGCTCGGCCATCCCCCCGATGAACGCCCGGCTGCACAGGAACGCGGTGTTCAGGTTCCGGTCGATCTCCGTACGCCACTCGTCGTAGCTGAGCTGCGCCACCGGGCGGAGCACCTCCGGGCTGGCCCGGCTGGCCAGACCCGCGTTGTTGACCAGCACCTCCACCTCGCCGAGCTGCTCGGCGACGGCGTCGGCCAGCGCGCCGACCTCGGCCTCGTCGGTGAGGTCGGCGACGAATCCGGTGGCCCCGAGTTCGCTGGCCCGCTCGTGGATGCGCCGGGTCGTCGAGACGATGGCGACCCGGGCACCGAGATCGGTCAGCCGGCGGGCTGTGGCGTACCCGATGCCGTCCGGACTGCCGGCGCCGGTCACCAGCGCCACCCGCCCGTCCAGTCGCATGGTCACCGGTTCGGGCAGGGCCACCGGCTCGTCCTGGTCGGTCAGTGCCGCCGTGAGGGGGCCACGGCTCCGTCGGGCCACCCCCGGACGGCTCACGTCCCGACGGGATCGGCCGGCACGGTCCGCGGCACGCGCGTCAATCGCCATGCCGCGATCCTGCCCGCTCGGCAGGGTCCGGGCAACGCGGCACCCGGTAACGCGATGTTCCGCTTTCGCCCGGGGTGACTACCCTGACGGCGCAGCCAGGACACGACGGAGAAGAAGACCCCATGACTTATCCCCCGCCCTCGGAGTGGCAGGACCCGGCCCGGTCGGATCCGTCCTCCGCCCCGCCACTCGACCCGACCCGGTCGATGGCCGATCCGCCCGTGCCGGCGCAGTCGACCGGGTCCGACCCGTACGCCCCGTCACCGGAGCAGCCCGCCGCCGACCCGTACGCGGTGCCCGCCTACACCGTGCCGGCGTACCCGGCGTCCGGCCACCCCCCGGCGGGTTACGCGGCTCCGGCGGGCTACCCGCCGCCCGGGGGCTACCCGGTCTACCCGTACCCGCCGGCCCGCCCGACCAACAGCCTCGCCCTGGTGTCGCTGATCCTGTCCGTGCTGGGGGTCACCTCCTGCATCACGGCCCCGATCGGCGCGATCCTCGGTCACGTCGCCCGGCGGCAGATCCGGGAGCGCGGCGAGGACGGCGACGGCCTGGCCAAGGCCGGCATCATCGTCGGCTGGGTGCTCACCGGCCTCATCGGACTGGCGATCGTGGCCTACGTCCTGTTCATCGTCTTCATGGTGTCCCAGACGAGCAGCACCTACTGACCGGGGGCGGGTGCCGGCCCGGTGCGTCCGGGCGGCACCCGCCGACCGTCCGGGCCGCTCAGGCGGTCGGCGGGGTGAAGGTGGAGGTCCGGTCATCCCGGCGCTGGAACCCGGCACCGCCAGACAGGACCGGCGGGGACGACCGATGCGGCCATCGACTGCGCTCCTTGTCCCGTCCCGCGACGACGGCGGACGGGACGGCACGGGGGGTCTCGTCACGTCACGGTAGCCTCGCGCCATGACGCGGGAGAACGCACCTGTGGAAGATGTCACGCGGCGTCGACTGGTGGTGGTGACCGGAGCCAGTTCGGGCATCGGCCTGGCCGCCGCCGTGGCCCTGGCACGTCAGGGTGACCAGGTGGTACTGGTCGGCCGCGACCCGGCCCGGCTCACCGCCGCCGGAGAGCGGGTGCGGGAGGCGGCCGGGGAACAGCCCGCGCTGTTCCGGGCCGACTTCGCGGTCCTGGACGACGTACGCGGGCTGGCCGAGCGGCTCCGCGCCGCGTACGACCGGATCGACGTGCTGGCCCACAACGCCGGTGCCATCGTGTTGCAGCCGGTGACCACGATCGACGGTTTCGAACTCTCCCTCCAGGCGAACCACCTGGCCCCGTTCCTGTTGAGCAACCTGCTCCGGGACCGGGTCGGCCGGATGGTGGTGACCGCGTCGGCAGCGCACCGCAGCGGCGCGCTCGACCCGGACGACCTGAACGCCGCCCTGCGCCGGTACCGCCCGATGCGCGCGTACGGCACCAGCAAGCAGGCGAACATCCTGTTCACCGCCGAGGCCGCGCGCCGGTGGCCGGAGGTGCCGGCACACTGCTTCCACCCGGGTGTGGTGCGGACCCGGTTCGGCAACGAGAGCCGGCTGGTGGCGTGGGGCATGCGGGTGCTGCCGTTCCGGAGCCCGGAGCGGGGCGCGGACACGCTGGTCTGGCTGGCCAGCGAGGATCCCGCGCGGCTGGTCGACGGCGGCTACTACGCCGACCGACGGCCCCGCCGACCGCTGCCGAAGGCCGCCGACCGCCAACTGGCCGCCCGGCTCTGGGAGGCCAGTGCACGGGCCGTCGGCTGCGGCTGAGGTGTCGCGGCCGTGGTCGCGGCCGTGGATCGGGGTGGTTGCAGGGGGCCCTTCCTACCGTTTTCTGGTGAGGAAGGGTCCCCTGCAACCACTTGGGGTTCAGGTGGTTTCGACGATCATGGCGGCGGCGACGGTGCGGTTGGTGGCTTCGTCGATGATGATGAACCCGCCGGTGGTGCGGTTACGGCGGTACTCGTCGGCGAGCAGCGGCACCGTGGTGCGT
>NZ_BSTB01000036.1:0-33488 GCF_030269285.1 Micromonospora sp. NBRC 101691 | reverse complement strand
GGTAGCCGCCGAACTCAACGGCCGACCACGCAAAACACTCGGCTGGGACACCCCAGCCGAGCGCCTCGCTAAACTCCTCACCGAAACCAGTTGATCACCTGTGTTGCAACGACCCCTCGAATCCGCCCAGAAACGAGTAACAGGGGTCCCCTGCTACCACCTGACGGGGGTGGAGCGAGGGCTCAGACGTAGCGCTCCAGGATCGACGCCTCGGCCAGCCGGGACAGGCCCTCCCGGACGCCGCGGGCCCGGGCGTCACCGACCCCCTCGACCGCCTGGAGGTCCTCCACGGTCGCCCCGAGCAGACGCTGGAGGCTGCCGAAGTGCAGCACCAGCCGGTCGACGATGGCCACCGGCAGGCGGGGCACCTTGGCCAGCAGCCGGAACCCGCGCGGGCTGACCGCCGCCTCCAGCGCGTCGGACGCGCCCGGGTAGCCGATGGCCTTGGCCACCGCGACCAGGTCGATCAGCTCGGTCGCGCCGAGCAGGTCCAGCTCGACCAGGGCCTCGTCCAGGGTGCGGGACTTGCGTCCGCTGGGGAGGTAGTCCCGGATGACCAGGGTGCGGTCGGCGTCCACCCCGGCCATCAGCTCGTCGAGTTGCAGGGCGAGCAGTCGGCCGTCGGTGCCCAGCTCGACCACGTAGCCGGCGATCTCGTCGGCGATCCGGCGGACCATCTCCAGGCGCTGCACCACGGCCACCGCGTCCCGGACGGTGACCAGATCCTCGATCTCCAGCGCGGAGAGCGTGCCGGAGACCTCGTCCAGCCGCAGCTTGTAGCGCTCCAGGGTGGCCAGCGCCTGGTTGGCCCGGGAGAGGATGGCCGCCGAGTCGTCCAGCACGTGTCGCTGGCCGTTGACGTAGAGGCTGATGATCCGCATCGACTGGCTGACCGAGATGACCGGGTAGCCGGTCTGCCGGGCCACCCGCTCGGCGGTGCGGTGCCGGGTGCCCGACTCCTCGGTCGGGATGGACGGGTCGGGCATCAGGTGCACGGCGGCCCGGACGATGCGCGTGCCGTCGCTGGAGAGCACGACCGCACCGTCCATCTTGCAGAGTTCCCGGATGCGGGTGGCGGAGAACTCCACGTCCAGCGGGAAGCCGCCGGTGCAGAGCGTCTCGACGGTCTTGTCGTACCCGAGGACGATCAACGCGCCCGTCCGGCCCCGCAGGATGCGCTCCAGGCCGTCGCGGAGCGCGGTGCCGGGCGCCATGAGGGCGAGGTTCGCCCGGAGCGGGTCACCTCCGGCGCCGAAGGTGCTCGCGACGCCGGTCACGCTGACGCTGATCGGTCGTGCCGGCGAGCCCAGGGGGCCGCTACGGGCGTGGGGCGTCGCGCCGGCTGGCTTGCTGGCATCGCGGTCGATCGGCACGCGGACAGTCTACGGACTGGCATGCGTTGGGTGCTGCCGTGGTTACTGTGATGTGTCACAGTGTCCGTTTCCCCTCCCCACCTGCGGAAGACGGTCGGACCACCGTCCGGACGGTGGTCACTCGGCCGAGGCCCGCGCCGCGCACTGCAACGCCGCCCGGACGTCGGCGACCTCGATCACCTGCATGTTCTCCGGCGCACCGACCCCCGAGGCCCCCGGCCCGCAGCCGGTGGGCACCAGGGCCAGCCGGAACCCGAGCCGCGCCGCCTCGGCCAGCCGGCGTGGGACCGCGCCGACCCGGCGTACCTCACCGGTCAGCCCGACCTCGCCGATCGCCACCAGATGCGGGGCAATGGCCAGGTTGAGTCCGCCGGAGGCGACCGCGAGCGCCACCGCCAGGTCGGCGGCGGGCTCGACCACCCGGATGCCGCCGACGGTCGCCGCGAAGACCTCCCGGTCGTGCAGTGTCAGCCGTTCGGTGCGGCGCTGGAGCACGGCGAGCACCATCGCCAGCCGGGCACCGTCCAACCCGGAGACCGTACGCCTCGGCGAGCCGGCCACCGTGGCCCCGATCAACGCCTGGACCTCGGTGACCAGCGCCCGCCGCCCCTCCATCGCCACCGTCACGCAGGTGCCCGGCACGGGTTCGGCGTAGCGGGTCAGGAACAGCCCGGACGGGTCGGCGAGGCTGCTGATGCCCCGCTCGTGCATCTCGAAGCAGCCGACCTCGTCGGCCGCGCCGAACCGGTTCTTGACGCCCCGGACCAGCCGCAGCGAGGAGTGCTTGTCACCCTCGAAGTGGAGCACCACGTCGACCAGATGCTCCAGCACCCGGGGACCGGCGACCTGGCCGTCCTTGGTGACGTGACCGACCAGGACGGTCGCGATGCCCCGCTCCTTGGCCACCGAGACCAGCGCGGCGGTGACCGCCCGCACCTGGGTCACGCCGCCGGGCACGCCGTCGGTGCCCGGGGTGGAGATGGTCTGCACCGAGTCGAGCACCAGCAGGCCGGGCTTGACCGCGTCGAGGTGCCCCAGCACCGCGCCGAGGTCGCTCTCGGCGGCGAGGTAGAGCTGGTCGTGCAGGGCGTCCATCCGCTCGGCCCGCAGCCGGACCTGGCTGACCGACTCCTCGCCGCTGACCACGAGTGACGGGCTGCCCGCCCCGGCGGCCCACTGCTGGGCCACGTCGAGCAGCAGGGTGGACTTGCCGACCCCGGGCTCGCCGGCGAGCAGCACCACCGCGCCGGGCACCAGGCCGCCGCCGAGCACCCGGTCCAGCTCGGCCACGCCGGTCGGGCGGGCCTTGGCGGGGGCGGCGCTGATGGTGGCGATCGGTCGGGCGGGCTCGGCCGGCATCCGGGAGCTGACCACCCGGCCGGAGACTGTCGGCCCGGTGAGCGTGCACTCGACCACCGAGCCCCACTCGCCGCACTCCGGGCAGCGTCCCACCCATTTCGGCGGTTGGTGGCCGCAGGCGTCGCACTCGTACGCCGGGCGGGGCTCACGGGCCGCCCGGGTGCGGGCGGAACCGGTCGCGCCGCGCGGGGTCGCTCGGGAGGTCGTCACACCAGGACGTTAGCCAACCCGTACGACGAGAACACCGCCGGCGTGGCCTGCGCCACGCCGACGGTGTCGTCGGTGTTCCGGGGTGGGGCTCAGTGGCCGCCCTCTTCCTCGCCCCCGCCACCGTGCCGCTCGATGATCGGCGACGGCGGGGCCTGCGGCGACAGCGGCACGCCGACCGGGGCCGGGGTGCTGACCCGCTTGCCGTTGCCGAAGTCGAAGACCAGGTTGACCTGCTGACCGGCGCGCAGCGCCTCGTTCAGGCCGACGAGCTGGAGGTACCGGCCACCCTGCTGGTTGAGCTGGGCGTAGCCGAACGGCGGGATCTCGACGGTGGGCGCCGCACCGGCCGGGGTCGTCTCGGTCGGCGACGGGCTCGTCAGACCGGGTGCCGCCGGGGTCGCCGAGCCGGACGCCGACGGGCTGGCCGGGGCGGACGGGCTGGCCGGAGCCGACGGACTCGCCGGGGCCGACGGGCTGGCCGGGGTCGGCTCGCTCGGGCTCGCGGACGGGGATGCGCCGGCTCCGGCCAGCACGACCTCCCGCGCGCTGTCGGTGCTGACCGTGACCGTGACCGGGTCCGGCGTGTCGTTGTAGAGCACCACGCTCAGCGGCGCGTCGCCACCGGCCGGGTAACCCTCGCCGCCCGGGAAGTCGACCACCAGGCCGCGGACGAGGTAGGTGCCGTCCGGGGTGCCGGTGTTGACGCCCTGGACCGACGGCTCCTTGACCGCGGTCTCCGCGATCTGTCCGGTACCACAGCCGGACACCAGCAGGCCCGTCGCCGCCGCCGCACCGGCCAGCAGCACGGCCGCCCGTCGGGAGCCCCTGATCGAGCGCGTCACGTCGCGTCCTCCTCGTTGCGATCCCCACCGGGACGTACGCCCGGTGCGCTGGCCATACCCGCGCAGACCGCGCTCCAGCGTAGTTGGACCTGATCGAGCCGTGCACGGCGACCCGGCAATGCCGGCCGGCGGGCACGTCCGGAGTACCCGGGCCACCGGCCGGCGGGCCACCTTCAGAGCACCCGGCCGCTCGCCACCAGCAGCACCACGTCGAGCAGGGCGACCAGGAGCACGCCCCGGAACACGCCGACCGGCCGGGCCCCGACGCGCACCGCGCGGCGGCTGCCGTACCAGCTCAGCGGCGGGACCACGGCGGCGGCGGCGACCGCTGACAGGCCCGCCCAGGACGGCCGCCCGGCCGGCCCCAGCACCAGGGTGAGGGTGGCGGCGAGCAGCAACCCGGCGGCGGCCACCCCGCTGCCGGTGGCACCGAGCCGGTGCGGCAGTCCGTGCACCCCGGTGCGGGCGTCGTCGGCCAGGTCGGGCAGGACGTTGGCGAAGTGGGCGCCCGCGCCGAGCAGTGCCCCGGCCGCCACCTGCCAGACCGGCGGGGCCGGCGTGCCCGGCAGGGCCAGCACCACGAACGCCGGCAACGATCCGAAGGAGACCGCGTACGGCACCACCGAGACCGGAGTGGACTTCAGCGGCCAGTTGTAGAGCAGGGCGGAGACCAGACCGACCGTCGCGCACAGCGCCGCCACCGGGTTGGTGGTCAGCGCCACCAGCGGGGCCGCCAGCGCGGCCAGCACCGCGCCCGTGCCCAGCGTGCGGCGGCTGACCGTGCCGGCGACCACGGGCTTGTCGGCCCGTCCGACCAGCTCGTCCCGGTCGGCGTCGAGCCGGTCGTTGGACCAGCCGACCGCGAGTTGACTGGCGAGCACGGTGGCCACCACCGAGGCGATACCGGCGCCGGTGTGCCCGACACCCCAGGCGAGCAGCCCGGCCACCACGGTCACTGCGGCGGCCGGTTCCGGATGACACGCTCTGACCAGCCCTAACACCGTTCGCCACATAAGGGGAAGTCTGGCCGTTACCGGCCGGTCGTGCCACGCTCGTTCCATGCGAGACCGTCTGGCGCCGCCGTCCCACCGTCCGCCCGTGCTGCCGCCGAACGACCCTCGGCAGTACGACGACCTGGCCGGCGAGTGGTGGCGGCCGGACGGGGCGTTCGCGATGCTGCACTGGCTCGCCGAGGCCCGTGCCGCGCTGGTGCCGCCCGCCCGTCGGCCCGGTGCGCTCCTGGTCGACCTGGGCTGCGGGGCCGGGCTGCTCGCGCCGCACCTGGCCGGCAAGGGCTACCGGCACGTGGGGGTGGACCTGACCCGTTCCGCCCTGGAACAGGCCGCCACGCACGGCGTCACGGCGGTCAACGCCGACGTCACGGCGGTCCCGTTGGCGGACGGCTGCGCGGACGTGGTGGCGGCGGGTGAGGTGCTGGAGCACGTGCCCGACTGGCGGCGGGCGGTGGCCGAGGCGTGCCGCCTGCTGCGTCCCGGCGGATTGTTGGTGCTGGACACGCTCAACGCCACCGCCCTGAGCCGCCTGGTCGCGGTCCGGATCGGTGAGCGACTTCCGGCGGTGCCGCGCGGCATCCACGACCCCCGTCTCTTCGTCGACGACCGCGAACTGGTGCGCGAGTGCGCGCGGCACGACGTGGCGCTGCGGGTACGCGGGATCCGTCCTCAGGTCGCCGGCGTGGCGGTCTGGCTGCTCCGGCGGTCCGTGCCGGCGCTGGCCCCGATCACGTCCCGGGTGGGCCGGCGGCCCCGGATGGTGCCCACCCGCTCCACGGCCGTGCTCTACCAGGGCAGAGGCGTCCGGCGGGGGTAGCCGACGCCGGGCGAGGGTAGAAGGGGACGCCGGGGACCGGCGGGGACGGACCGGACGACCCGGTTCCTCGTTGGTCCTCAACAGGTGGTGGGCGACGAGAGGTGGGGACATGGCCGTACCGGTGATCGCGGGTCTCGGTACGGCGCAGCCGTCGTCGGCCGATCAGGACGAACTCTGGACGGGCTTCTTCGCCGGTCACTACTCCGGTGCCACCCGGGCGTTGGCCCGGCGGATCTTCGCCAACTCGGGGGTGAGCCGTCGGCAGGCGGCGGTCAGCCCGTTGCTGGAGGACGTCTCGGAGTGGCCGACGGAGCGACGGATGCGCCGCTACCAGGTCGAGGCGCTGCCGCTCGGCCGGGAGGCGGCCGGCCGGGCGCTCGCCTCGGCCGGGCTCGCCGCCGGTGACGTCGGGCTCTTCGTGGTCTGCTCCTGCACCGGGTACGCCACCCCGGGGCTGGACATCATGCTCGCCCGCGACCTGGGGATGGCGCCGGACACGCAACGCATGTTCGTCGGGCACATGGGCTGCTACGCGGCGCTTCCCGGCCTCGGCGCGGCGGGTGACTTCGTCGCCGCCCGGGGCCGGCCGGCGCTGCTGCTCTGCGCTGAGCTGACCAGCCTGCACATCCAGCCCGTCGCGGCCCGGGTGGACACCCAGCAGATCGTCTCCCACGCGCTCTTCTCGGACGCCGCGGTCGCCGCCGTGCTCGTGCCCGACGGCCGGGGGTACGCGCTGCGTGAGGTGACCGCCCTGACCGACACCTCCACCGCCGACCACATGACCTGGGAGGTCACCGACACCGGATTCCGGATGGGACTCTCCCCGAAGGTCCCGAAGGTGCTCTCGAAGCACGTCCGGGGCCTGGCCGACGGCCTGATCGCCCGGCACGGCGCCGACCGGTCCGGGGTGGACGGTTGGGCGGTGCACCCCGGCGGGCCACGCATCCTCGACGTGGTGGAGCGGGAACTGGCGCTGCCGGAGCGGGCCCTGGCCGCCTCCCGGGAGACCCTGGCCGGGCACGGCAACTGCTCCTCGCCGACGGTGCTGCTGATCCTCGACCGGCTGCTCCGGCAGCCCGTACCGCCGCAGCGGGTCGTCATGCTCGCCTTCGGCCCCGGCCTGACCCTCTACGCCGCCCTGCTGGAACGCCGGGACTGAAACGCCGACCGTTCCGGACCCGTCGGACGGGGTGCGCGGTGCCGCCGACGGTTAGGCTCGATTGATGGACTCCCACGCCGAGGGCCGGTCCCGGACCGGGTGGCTGGCCGGGCTGACCGTGGTCGCGCTGGTCGCCAGCGCGGGCTGGTGGACCGCCGCCGACCCCGGGGCCACGCCGGGCGCCGCGATGGCGCCCCGGGCCGATCTCGTGCTGCGCGCCGGCACCGCCCCCGGTTCCGCTCTGGTCCGCCCCGAGCCACCCCGGAGCGGCGAGGGCGCCCCGGCGGTGGTCGACCCCGCGACCGGAGCGGTCCTCTACCTTCCGGAGCGTTACCCGGCGGGCACCCGGGTGACGATCGACCCCTCGTCGGGACGGATCCTCGGGGCCGGCCCGGACGATGCCGAAGGCTCGTCCCGGCTCGGCACGGTGGTGTGGCGGGAACACCGGCTGCTGACCGACAACGTCCGTGAGGTGCGCCGGCAGTCCGCCACCGAGCCGGGGGTCCGGTACCACCTGCTGGTGATCTGTGACGGGGGCGACGCCGGCGACCTGCAGGTCCGGATGGGCGTCGGCCGGCGCTGGGACGGCCGGCGGTCCGCCGGGTGTGACGGGTCGCTGCACTCACTGGCCCTCGTCTCGACCGGTGGCACACTCTCCGTCCGCATCGCGCACCCGCAGGTCGGCGCGGTGGAGCTCACGGCGATGCTGGTCGCCCTGGACTGATCCCCGCGGCTCAGCCGGCCAGCCGGGTCAGGTCCGCCCGGTAGTCCTCGACCGACTTGACCGCCGGGACGACCCGGACGACGGTGCCGGCGCGGTCCACCAGGATCACGTCGCTTGCGCCGGGGACCGGGTCGGCGTGCGTCAGCGCGCGCAGCCCGTCGGCCGGGTCGGCGAGCCGCCGGACGCCGGTGGTGTGCCCTGCCCCGGCGGTGGGCACGGTGCGTCCGCCGACCACGGTGACCACCTGTACCCCCGGCGGGGCGGCGGTGGCCGCCTCGGCCACCCGTTCCGGGCACGGGCAGGCGTCGACCAGCAGGATCACCGCCGGTAGGAGGCTGCGCAGCGGCACCGGAGCCTGGGCGCCGTCGACCAGGTCCAGGGCCGGCAGCGGACGCCCGACCGGGTCGGGCAGCGGGTCCCGCGCCGGGGCCGGGGCGGAGCGGGCGGTGGAGGGCTCGGCCCGGGACCAGGCGACCGTGCCCAGTCCGGCCAGGGTGGCGAGCACCGCCACGACCAGGATCAGCACCGGCAGGGTCAGGGTGGCCCGGAACGAGCGCCGTCGCGTGTCCCGGCGGGCCTCGCGCAGCTCACGACGGACCTGGGCGGCCTCCTGGGCCAGCGCGGAGGCGTCGTCCGGAACGACCACCCGTCCCCATTCGGGCGGCAGGTCGGGCAGGCCGTCGGTGGACCAGTGGCCGTTGGGTTCGGGCATGCCCATGAGACCTCCGGGAGCCATGGTGGTGGTGGGGAAGGAGGGGTGCCTCCAATGTCCTCCAACCGGGCCGCCCGGCGCTACACCCGGACGCGTCCTTGTACCGGCCGGTACCATCGAACGAGTGCATCCCCTGGACCCCGCGCCTCGCGGGACAACCCCGTGGCGGATGGCCCGGACACCCGCACCGGGACGTGTTCCGACTGTTACGGAGCGTGTTCAAATCATTGGTTTGACTGCATGTCAAGCCGAAGAAATGCCTCTCACATGGCCCCTGAGCTGCGCTTACGGTCAGGACTGCAGTGAGACATCGGTGCCTGAGCGTGTTACCCTAGACACAGCGAAAGGGGTTTCGAACCTATGGTTTTCAGTGTCGGCGAGACCGTTGTTTACCCCCACCACGGGGCCGCACTCATCGAGGCAATCGAGACTCGGGTCATCAAGGGTGAGCCTAAGCAGTACCTCGTCCTGAGGGTTGCGCAGGGTGACCTCACGGTCCGGGTGCCCGCTGAGAACGCCGAGATCGTGGGCGTGCGCGAGGTGGTCGGCGAAGAGGGCCTGGGTAAGGTCTTCGACGTCCTCCGCGCTCCGCACACCGAGGAGCCGACCAACTGGTCGCGGCGTTACAAGGCGAATCTGGAGAAGCTGGCCTCCGGTAACCCGCTGAAGGTGGCCGAGGTCGTCCGCGACCTGTGGCGGCGGGAGCGCGAGCGGGGCCTCTCCGCTGGCGAGAAGCGGATGCTGGCCAAGGCCCGGGACATTCTCGTCGGCGAGGTCGCGCTGGCCGAGAAGAGCACCAAGGACGAGGCGGAGACGCTGCTCGACAAGGTTCTGACCGAGGCCTAGTTTCCACAGCATCGTCGTACCCACCCCGTAGCAAAGAAAAACGAGGACCGCGACGTGACCGCGCAGCTCAATCCGTGCGGTGACGTCGCGGTCCTCGTGCCTGCGGCCGGTGCCGGGATCCGGCTCGGCCCCGGCGCTCCCAAGGCGCTCCGGCCGCTGGCCGGTGAACCTCTGCTCGTGCACGCGGTACGCCGGATCGCCGCCGCGCCGTCGGTGCACACGATCGTCGTCGCCGCGCCGGTCGCCGACGTCCCCGCCGTCCGGGACCTGCTCGCCCCGGTCGCCCCGGTCACCGTCGTTCCCGGTGGGGCGCAGCGGCAGGACTCGGTCGCCGCCGCGTTGGCCGCCGTGCCGGCCGGTCCTCAGATCGTCCTCGTGCACGACGCGGCCCGGGCGCTCGTCCCCGCCGAACTCGTCGAGTCGGTCGCCGCGGCGGTCCGCTCCGGGCACGACGCGGTCATCCCGGTTCTGCCGGTGGTGGACACCGTCAAGGAGGTCTCCGCCGACGAGGTGGTGCGGGGCACGGTCGACCGGTCCGTCCTGCGGGCCGTGCAGACGCCGCAGGGCTTCCGCCGGGCGGTGCTGGCCGCCGCGCACGCCGCCGCCGTCGATCCGCTGACCGACGACGCCGGACTGGTCGAGAAGCAGGGCGTCCCGGTGGTCTGCGTACCCGGTTCCGAGTACGCCATGAAGATCACCCGTCCGTTCGACCTGGCGCTGGCCGAGCACCTGCTGACCGTACGCGCCTGACGCGTACCCTGGCTCCATGATCGTTCCCCGGGTGGCCGTCGGCACCGACATCCACGCCTTCGCGCCCGGTCGCCCCTGCTGGCTGGCCGGGCTGCACTGGCCCGGCGAGGTCGGGCTGGCCGGTCACTCCGACGCCGACGTGGTCGCCCACGCGGCCTGCAACGCGCTGCTCTCCGCCGCCGGCCTCGGCGACCTGGGCGCCAACTACGGCGTCTCCGAACCGGAGTGGGCGGGAGCCTCCGGGATCGCCCTGCTCACCGAGAGCGCCCGCCGGGTACGCGCTGCCGGCTTCGAGATCGGCAACGTCTCGGTGCAGGTGGTCGGCAACCGTCCGAAGATCGGCCCCCGCCGGGACGAGGCGCAGCGGGTGCTCACCGAGGCGGTCGGCGCACCGGTGTCGCTGACCGCCGCGACCACCGACGGGCTCGGCTTCACCGGCCGGGGCGAGGGGCTGGCCGGCGTCGCGGTGGCCCTGGTGTACCCGCTCGACCCGCCCGCCCCGGCCGGTCCGGCGAACGTCTCCGCCGCCGGACCCGAGCACGGCGGCGAGGGCGACCCGGCATGACCGAGGAGACCGAGTCCCCGGAGAGCTACCTCCAACGCGCCCAGCTCCTCGCCGAGCTGGGCCGCTACGACGAGGCGGCCGGCGAACTCGCCCACCTGCTCGCCCGGGACCCGACCCACGCCCCGGCGTTGACCATGCTGGCCCGGGTACACCTGGCGGCCGGACGCGCCGCCGAGGCGCTCACCGCCGCCGAGTCGGCGGCGGCAGCCGCGCCCGGCGTGGTCGAACCCCTGGTCGCGCGGGGACTGGCCCTGTCCGACCTGGAGCGGTACGCCGAGGCCGCCCGTACCGCCGACGAGATTCTGACGCTCGGGCCGGACGACGCGTACGCCCAGCGCAGCGCGGCGGCGATCCTGGCCGGCGCGCGCAACGGACAGCTGGCGCTCAACGCGGCGTGGCGCGGGGTGGAACTGGCCCCCGAGGATCCGCAGGCGCACCTGGTGCTCGGCCTGGTCGCCGCCCGGCTCGAACTGTTCGACCTGGCCGAGCGGGCCTACTCCGAGGCGTTGCGCCTCGACCCGGAACTGGGCGAGGCGCAGCACGACATCGGCGTCATCCGGCTGGAGCAGCGGCGCTACGCCGAAGCGCTGGAACACCTGGCCGCCGCTGCGGCGATCAGCCCCGGCCGGGTCGACTCGGGGCGGACCATCTCCGACGGGTTGCGCCGGCTGGTGCTCTACGGCGCCGGCTGGTCGCTGGTGGCCACCGTCCTGGTGGCCTGCCTGGCCGCCGGGAGCGGCGGGCTGTCCCGGGGCTTCGCGGCGGTCGCCGCGCTCGGCGGGGCGCTGGTGGTGTGGCGGTACGCCGCGAAGGTGCCCAACCTGACCAGCGCCATCCTTCCCGGCCTGCTGCGCACCGACCGGACGTTGGCCCTGGCCGTGTACGCGGTGGCCGCCGCGCCCGCCCTGATCCTGCTCTACGCCCTGGTCGGCACCCCCTGGCCGTTGGTGCTGGCGATCACGGCGACGGCGGTCGCCGAACTCGCCGTGTTCTCCCGCCCGGTGCGCTGAGGCGGCTGGGCCCGGTCGCCGGGTGGTAGCAGGGGACCCCTGTTACCGCTTTTTGACGTGCAGGGGTCCCCTGCTACCACCTCAGCAGGGTGCCGGTGAGGGAGCGGGCCGGCGGGGCCGGGTCAGGGGCGGCGGGCCCAGGTCCAGGCGTAGCCCGGGTCCTCGCACTCGGCCGCCGCGTCGCAGAGGTCCAGCGGGCGGAAGGTGTCGACCATGACGGCGAGCTCGTCGAAGTAGTCGGCGCCGATCGAGCGTTCCGCCGCGCCCGGCTGGGGACCGTGCGTGAAGCCGGACGGGTGCAGCGAGATCGACCCCTGCTCGATGCCGGAGCCGCGCCGGGCCTCGTAGTTGCCGCCGGTGTAGAAGAGCATCTCGTCGGAGTCGACGTTGTGGTGGTTGTACGGCACCGGGATCGCGTCCGGGTGGTAGTCCACCTTGCGCGGCACGAACGAGCAGATCACGAAGTTCGGGCCCTGGAAGGTCTGGTGCACCGGCGGCGGCTGGTGGATCCGGCCGGTGATCGGCTCGAAGTCGTGGATGGAGAACGCCCACGGGTACAGGTGGCCGTCCCAGCCGACCACGTCGAACGGGTGGTGGGCGTAGACGTACCGGGTCCAACCGCGCCGGTGCCGGACCAGGACCTCCACCTCCTCGCCGTCGACGAGCAGCGGTGCGTCCGGCCCCCGGACGTCGCGTTCGCAGTACGGCGAGTGCTCCAGGAACTGCCCCCGGACCGAGAGGTAGCGCTTGGGCGGGCCGACGTGCCCGGCCGCCTCGATCGCCAACAGTCGGGCCGGCTCGTCGCCGGTGGGCACCAGGCGGTGGATCGTCGAGGTGGGGATGACGACGTAGTCGCCGGCGACCGCGTCGAGCACGCCGAACGTCGACTCCACCCGGAGCGCGCCGGACTCGACGTAGAGGCAGTGGTCGCCGGTGGCGTCCCGGAACAGCGGCGACGGTCGGTCGGCGAGCACGTAGGCGATCCGCACGTCGTCGTTGGCGAGCAGGTACCGCCGGCCCAGCACCGGGTCGGCAGGGCTGCCGTCGAGCTTGTGGGTGCGCAGGTGGCGGGGCTTGAGCGGCAGGTTCGGCACCCGGGTCACCGCCGGTGGGGCGAACTCCTCGGCGGCGACGATCGCGGTGGGGGCGTACCGGTGGTACAGCAGGGACGAGTCGGAGGAGAAGCCCTCCTGGCCCATCAGTTCCTCGGCGTACAGGCTGCCGTCGGGCTGGCGGAACTGGGTGTGGCGCTTGCGCGGCACCTCTCCGACGCTGCGGTAGTACGGCATCTCGCCTCCTGATCAGTCCCAGGCACCGGCCGAGTGTGTCCGATAGTCGGACGCTGTTGTCCGCTACTCGTAGCGTCCCGTAGATTCTTGTCTCGTGTCAACGCAGGTGCCCCGGTTCCTCGCCGGACTCGTCGACGACGCCGCGGTCTTCCCGCCCGGCAGCGCGTCCCTGCCCGACGCCCTCGCCGCCCACCGCCGGCACCGCGCCTCCTGGTACGCCGACCTGGTCGGCCCGCTGCTCGTGCCGGCCTCGGCCCTGCCCGACCTGGCCCGGCTGCTCGACGCGTCGGAGCAGGCGGCCACCGGCGGAGGCGACCACGGGTCCCGGTCGGCGGGTGTCGACGGGAACGGCTCCCGACCGGCGGGTGTCGACGGGAACGGCTCCCGACCGGCGGGTGTCGACGGGAACGGCTCCCGACCGGCGACCACCGGGCGGCTCGACGTCGGCGTGATCGGGAACGTCCCGCTCGACCACCTCGGGGCGGCCTGCGCGGCGGCCGACCCCCGGCTGCGCGTACGTCAGGTGGAAGCGGCGGTCGCCCGGCGTGGCGAGGACCCGCTGCCCGGGCTCGCCGAACTGACCGCCCTCGCCGCCGGCCACCCCGAACTCGACGTGTACGCCGAGATCCCGCTGGCCTGGGGCCTGATGAACGCGCTCGACCGGCTCGCCGAGCAGCGGTCCGCCGGCGTCCGGATCGCGGCCAAGTTCCGTACCGGTGGACTGGCCGCCGAACTCTTCCCCACCCCCGGTGAATTGGCCACCGTGGTCTGCGCCTGTCGCGACCGGAAGCTGCCCTTCAAGCTCACCGCCGGGCTGCACCACGCGACCCGCCACCTCGACCCGGAGACCGGGTTCACCCACCACGGCTTCGTCAACGTGCTGGCCGCCGTGGGCGCGGCGGCCGAGGGCGCCGGGGTGAAGGCGGTCACCGAGGTGCTGACCAGGACCGATCCGCGTCCGCTGCTCCAGCAGGTGGAGCCCGGACGCGACGAGGCACGCCCGCTCTGGGTGGGCTTCGGCTCGTGCAGCGTGCAGGAACCCCTGACCGACCTGATCCGGCTGGGGCTGGTGGACGGAGGCTGGACTCGATGAGCTGGGTGACGGGTGCCGCAGGATCGCCGTACGGCGTCACGAACCTGCCGTACGGAGTGTTCCGGCACGGTGGGCGGGAGCCCCGGATCGGCGTACGCGTCGCCGATCTCGTGCTCGACCTGACCGGCGCGGAGGAGGCCGGGCTGGTGCTGGCCGCCGGGGCGTTCGGTCGGCCCACGTTGAACGACTTCATGGCGCTCGGGCGTCCGCAGTGGACGGCCGTCCGGCAACGCCTGGTCGAGCTGCTCACCGACCCGGCGCACCAATCGGCGGTGGAGCCGCTGCTGGTGCCGCTCGCCGAGGTGGAGATGGCCCTGCCGTTCGAGGTCGCCGACTACGTCGACTTCTACTCGTCGGAGCACCACGCGTCGAACGTCGGGCAGATCTTCCGCCCCGGCCAGCCGCCACTGCTGCCGAACTGGAAGCACCTGCCGGTCGGGTACCACGGCCGGGCCGGCACGGTGGTGGTCTCCGGCACGCCGGTGGTCCGCCCCACCGGGCAGCGCGCCAGCGCCGACGGCCCGGTCTTCGGCCCCTCGGTACGCCTCGACATCGAGGCCGAGGTCGGCTTCGTGGTGGGCGTCGGCTCGCCGTTGGGACACCGGGTCTCCGCCGACGATTTCGCCGACCACGTCTTCGGCGTGGTGCTGGTCAACGACTGGTCGGCGCGGGACATCCAGGCGTGGGAGTACCAGCCCCTCGGCCCCTTCCTCGGCAAGTCCTTCGCCACCTCGGTCTCGGCCTGGGTCACCCCGTTGGACGCGCTCGCCGACGCCTTCGTGCCGGCCCCGGAACAGGACCCGACCGTGCTCGACTACCTGCGGGACGTCCCACACCAGGGGCTCGACCTGCGGCTGACCGTCGAGTGGAACGGCGAGCGGGTCAGCGAGCCACCCTTCGCCGGTATGTACTGGACCCCGGCCCAGCAGCTCGCCCACCTGACCGTCAACGGCGCGTCGCTGCGGCCCGGCGACCTGTACGCCTCGGGCACCGTGTCCGGTCCCGAGCGTGGCCAGGCCGGCTCGTTCCTGGAGCTGACCTGGGGCGGCAGCGAGCCGGTCCGGGTCGGCGACGGCACCCGCACCTTCCTGGAGGACGGGGACACGGTCACCCTGACGGCCACCGCGCCCGGCCCGGACGGCACCGTCATCGCCCTCGGCGAGGTGACCGGCACCATCCTCCCCGCCACCTGACCGGCCGGCGGGAACATCCCGTCCCCCTGACCGCCGGCCGGACTCCGCCGAACGACCGCCGGCCGGGGGCCGCTGCCTGACCGCCGGCCGGGTCCGGTGGATGGTCCGCCGGTCCGGACCGTCGCCGCAGGTCGGCGGCCCTCCGGTCGCACAAGGGGTCCGACCGCCGTCTTCGCCTCCTCCGTTGATCGTCCCGGATCCGCCGCCCGCCAGGGCGGCGGCAGTCGTGGGACGTCCCACCGGACAGGGAGGTAAGCGAGATGAACGATCTCGTCGGCGCCGTCTGGCGCAAGAGCAGCCGCTCCAACGACCAGGGGCTCTGCGTGGAGGTGGCGGACAACGTGGTCGACACCCTCGGCGTGGTCGGCGTGCGTGACTCCAAGGACCTGACCGGTCCCACGCTCGCGGTCAGCCCGCCGGGGTGGTCGGCGTTCGTCGCCGGGCTGCGTAGGGGAGAACTGCGGCCCTGAGCCTGGTGGATCCGGCGGTCGAGGGGTTCGGCGTCGCCCGCTGCCAGGCGGGACGTGAACCTCCGACCGTCGACCATCGGGTCGGATGCCCGGGTGCCGGGCCGCTCGGGCACCACCTGCGCCGGTGCGGGGCTCCTTCGCTGGGTAGGGTGCCGGGCGGAGGTGGGTCATGGGGATCCCGAAGGGCCGGCGGCGGATCGTCGTCGCGGTCGCGGCGCTGCTCGTCGCCGGGCTGGCCGCCGCCACCGTGTACCGCGTGCTCGCCCCGGCCGAGGTCGTCACCGTGGCCCGTGGGGAACGGCCGCCGGCCGTCGAGCCGGAGGTCGGTCCGGTCGGGCGCTTCTCCACCGCCCCGCTGATCGTCGACGGTCGGCTGCGGGTGTACGCGACGACCCGGCAGGTCTGGGCCGACGAGCCGGTCGACGACCGCCAACGGAACACCCCGTACTGGTCGTACCGGCGGTGGCCGGCCCAGCTCAGTGGCGTGGTGGCCGCCGGGACGACGGTGGTGAGCCGTTGGTCGGACGGGCGGCTGGTGGCTCTCGACGCCGACACCGGCCGGGTCGTCTGGCAGGTGGACGCCCCCGCCCCGCAGGAGGGCTACACGGGGCGGCGTACCGGCGCGGGAACCGTCTGGCAGCCGACCGGCCTGCACACCGCGACCGGCCCGCGCGGGACGGTGGTGCTCGTCGTCGGTGACCGGGAGATGCAGGGGACCGACCTGGTCACCGGTCGGCAGCTCTGGCGGGTCGACGTCGACCCCGGTTGCCGTACCGATGTCGGGACCACGGTCGCGGGTCTCCTCGCCACGCTGGACCGGTGCGCGGGCAGCCCGGTCGTCGAGTTCCGCGATGCCACCAGCGGCGCGGTGGTCGAACGCTGGAGTCCGCCGGGGGCGGGCGCGGAGGTGATCGTCACCCCGACCGGATGTGCCACCGCCCGCTCGAACTGCGGTGGTCTGCACATCGCCGAGACCGGGGGCGCCGACCCGGGCGGCGGGGGCGCGGCCGGCGAGGACGGTGGTCGGGGCTGGCTGGTCGACGGCAGGTCACCCGTGGCCGCCCTGGGCCTCGACCGCGCCGGCACGGTGCTCGTCGGGGAGGTCGGTGTCTCGGTGACCGACGGAACGGTGGTCGCCCGGTCGGCGCTCACCGGCGACGAGTTGTGGCGCCGGGTCGACCTCGGTCCGGGAACCACGGTGGTCGCCGCGCAGCCGGGCCGCGTACACCTGCTGACCGGAGAGAAGGAACTGGTCACCCTCGACCCGGCCGACGGCGTCGAGCGGTCCCGCTTCCGGTTCACGGTCGGTCGTGACGGGACGGGCTGGACGCCGGGGCTGGGCTATGCGGCCGACGGGTACGTGGGGCTGGAGCGTCTCCGCACCCCGGTCGACACGGCCGGGGACGACCAGCGGTACTACGCGATGGCCGAGCCGGTGGTCCTCGCGGCGGTCGACCGGGCAGTCGGGGAGTAAAACGGGCAAATATCCCTCTATAGTAGGTAACGTGCGTATATCACCGTTCCTGTTGGGGCTGCTGCTCGGAGTCGGCGGGGTTCCGTTCTCCGGCGAGCCGGCATGGGGGCGTGGCACCCCGGCCATCGTGCCGATCCCGCAGGCCGTGAACCTCGACATCACGGCACCGGAGTCGGTCAACATCGGTGCCACCACCGCCGGCGGCACGATCACCGGCTCGCTCGGCACGGTGGTCGTCGAGGACCGTCGAGGCTCGTTGAACCCGAACACCTGGACGGTCACGGTCTCCGCGGCGGTCTTCGTCACCGGGGCGGGCGGCAGCGGCCGGACCATCGCCGCCTCGCAGGTGGCGTACTGGTCCGGTCCCGCGACCCGGAGCACCGGCGGGGGCACGCTGGTGCCCGGCCAGCCGACTGCCGCGCAGGCGGTGACCCTCGGCGCGACCCGGGTCGCCTTCCGGAAGACCGCCGGCAACGGCAACAACACCGTGTACTGGTCGCCGACGCTGCGGATCGCGGTCCCGGCGGGAGTGGTGGCCGGCACCTACCACGGCACGATCACCCACTCCGTAGCCTGACCGTTTTGCTCTGTTTAGTGCCTTGATGGGGCTTTCTTCATGATGTACTTGACGGCATGAGGAAGCCACTTCTTGCCCTGACCGTGCTGGCCGGCGTCGTCACCGCCGGCGCCGCGCCGGCCGCTGCCGCACCCACCGACACCACCATCGTCACCTTCACCGTGGGCACCGCCAACCTGGAGATCTTCGCGCCCACCTCGGTGAACCTCGGCTCGACCTTCGCCGACACCCCCATCCAGGGAACGATCGGCCCGGTCCAGGTCGTCGACGCACGGGCCGCCCTGAACGCGACCTGGGTCGCGACGGTGAGCAGCACCGAGTTCACCACCGGCTCCGGCTCGGCCGCCGAGACCATCCCACCGGCCCTGATCGAGTACTGGTCGGGACCGCTGGTCAGCAGCACCGGCACCGGGAACTTCCTGCCGGGTCAGCCCACCCCGGCCGACGCGGTCACGCTCAGCGTCCCCCGGACCGCCTTCTCCAAGACGTCGGGCAGCGGCAACAACACGGCCACCTGGAACCCGACCATCCGGGTCAACGTGCCGGCGACCGCCGTGGCCGGTACCTACACCGCGACGGTGACCCATTCGGTGGCGTGACCCGGCCCGCGTGGTCGCCCTGGTGCTGACGCTGGTCGCCGTCGCCGGTACGCCGGCGGCGGCGGACCGGTCCACCCCCACCCGGAGCCCCAGCCCCCAGCCCTCGCCGGACGGGACCGAGACGGGGGCCGGCATCCGCCTGCTGGACGCCCCGGTCAACCGCCGTGAGGACAGCCGGGCCCACCGGTACATCGTCGACCACGTGAAGCCCGGGACGACGATCAAGCGTCGCGTCGTGGTGGAGAACAAGGCCGAGGCGCGCCGACCGGTCTCGGTCTATCCGGCTGCCGCCGAGGTGGGGCCGGACGGGTTCGTCTTCGCCCCGGGCCGGACGCCGAACGAGCTGACCAGTTGGATCTCCGTCGAGCGCGGCGAGGTTTCCCTGGACCCGGACGAGGAGAAGACCCTCTGGGTCACCATCGCCGTGCCCCGTGAGGCGTCCGCCGGGGAACGGTACGGCGTCGTCTGGGCCGAGGTCGCCGGCACCGGCAAGCAGACGGTACGCAACGTCGGGCGGGCCGGCATCCGGATCTACCTCTCGGTGGGGCCCGGCGGGGAGCCACCCTCGTCCTTCGAGGTGGGACCGCTCGTCGGCGTGCGGGACGTCGACGGGCGGCCGACCGTGACCACCGAGGTGCGCAACACCGGGCAGCGGGCCCTCGACCTGGCGGGGGAACTCTCCCTCGCCGAGGGCCCCGGCGGTCTCTCGGCCGGCCCGGTCAAGACGGAGACCGTCACCCTCGGGCTGGGCGGAACGGCCACCGTGCGGATACCGCTGGACCCCCGCCTCCCGGACGGCCCCTGGTCGGCCACGCTGGCGCTGGCCAGCGGCTGGACCAAACGCACGGCCTCCGGCACGGTCACCTTCTCCGGGCGGCCCGTCTCCGCGCCCGCCAGCCAGGACCGGGACCGGACCGCCTCGGTGCTCGCCGGTGGGCTGGTCGTCTCCGCGTTGGTGCTGGCCAGCTTCCTCGGGCTCGTGCACCGCCGCCGGAACCGGACGACGCCGCGGCTGCGGGCCGGCTGAGACGACGGGCGGCGCGACCGCCGCCCGTCGTCACCGTGCTCAGGCCAGCTCGGCCCGGGCCACCGCCAGGAAGGCGTCGTTCTCCGCCGGGGTACCGATGGTCATCCGGACACCGTCGCCGGGGAACGGACGGACGATCACGCCGCGCGCCTCGCAGGCGCGGCCGAACGCGACCGCGCCCTCGCCCAGTGGCAGCCAGACGAAGTTGCCCTGGCTGGTCGGGAGGTCCGGCACGAACGCGCGCAGCGCCTCGGTGACCCGGTCCCGCTCGGCGACGACCAGCGCGCACCGGCGCTCGACCTCGTCCGCCTGGGCCAGCGCGGCCAGCGCGGCGGCCTGGGCCGGCGCGTTGATCGAGAACGGGGTGACCACCTTCCGCACGGCGGCGGCCACCGCCGGCTGGGCGACCATGAAACCCACCCGCATCCCGGCCAGGCCCCACGCCTTGGAGAGGGTACGCAGCACCGCCACGTTGGGCCGGTCGACGTAGCCGAGACCGTCCGGCACGTCCGGGTCGGTGACGAACTCCCGGTACGCCTCGTCGATCACCACCAGCACGTCGTCCGGCATGGCGTCGAGGAAGCGCTCCAGCTCGGGCCGGCGCAGGAAGGTGCCGGTGGGATTGTTCGGGTTGCAGACCACCACCATCCGGGTCCGGTCGGTCACCGCCGCCGCCATCGCGGCCAGGTCGTGCCCGTGGTCCGGCAGGTTGGGCACCGGCACGCTGGTCGCCCCGCTGGTCGCCACCACGATCGGGTACGCCTCGAAGGAGCGCCACGAGTAGACCACCTCGTCGCCGGGGAGGCACGTGGCCCGCACCAGGTGCTCGGCGAGCGCCACGGAACCGCAACCGGTGACGATCTGCTCCGGCGTCACGCCGTACCGCTCGGCGAGGGCGGAGTGCAGCGCCACCACGCCCATGTCCGGGTAGCGGTGCGACCCGGCGGCGGCCTCGGCGATCGCCTCCACCACACCGGGCAGCGGGCCGTAGGGCACCTCGTTGCTCGCCAGCTTGATGGCCTCCGGGATGCCCAGCTCCCGGGCCAGGTCGGCGGGGCTGCGGCCGGGTACGTAGTTGGGCAGCGCGTCGAGGTCGGCGCGGGTGAGCCGGATCGGGGGCTCGCGGCGGCCGGTGTCGGTCATTCGGCATCTCCCTCTGGGCGGTCGTGCGCTTCGGCACGGGTGGGGGTGGGTCGAGGCACCTGGACGACCACGGTCTGCGCGCGCTTGTCGTGCAGCGCCTGGCGCAGCGGATGGTCGAAGAGGGGGGACAGGGCGTCGAGGAGTTGGAGCAGCAGACCGAGGCCGCAGCAGTACCAGAGCAGGGTGGGCAGGCCGAGGGTGTTCCAGCGCCGGAAGGACCGGCCGAAGCCGAGCGGCTGGTCACCGACGACCGGCACCGCGCGGATGCCCATCACCCGCTTGCCGAAGGTCTGCCCCCCACTGGCCATCGACGGGACCTCGTAGGCGAACCAGAGCGCGGTCGCGAGCAGCAGGATCGCCACCTGGAGTCCGCCGGCCTGGTCGCCCGGCTGGGGCAGCGGTTCGGTGGACGTGGAGCCGCTCGACACCCGGGCCCAGAACTCCCGCCAGACCGGCGACATCTCCTGCATGAACCGCCAGACGAACCAGCCGTTCACCACCGCGTTCAACAGGAACACGATGCCGAAGTCGATCAGGCGGGCGAGGAAACGGGGACCGTACCCGGCCAGGGCCAGGCCGTGCGGGCGCGGCTCGGGCGGTCGTACCGGGTATCCGGGGTGCGGCCAGCCGGGCGGCGGGACGTGACCGGGCGGAAAGACGTACGGCGGCGGGGGGTGGTGGCCGGGCGGGGGAGCGTATCCGGACGGTGGCCACGGCCCCGTCGGCTGCGGCCCGGGAGCCGGGGGCGTGGGCGTCGGTTGGCCGGTGGGGCCGGGCCACGGGGGGCCGGTGACCGGACCGGCCGGGGGCGGCGCGGAGGTCGGCGGGACCGGGCCCGGACCGGCCGCCGGGGTGGCCGGGGCCGGTTCGGTCGGGGTCGGGACGGGTGCCGGTTCGGCCGGCGGTGGTCCCTCGGGTGGGGTGGCGTCGGCGGATATCGGCGCGCCGATCCACCCCTCGCCATCCCAGTAGCGCTGGGTCTCGGGGTCGGCAGGGTCGACGTACCAGCCGGGTTGCACACTCACGCAGCTACCTTAACGACGCCTTCGCCAGCGGCCAGCCACCTGTGGCGCGGGTTCGGCCGGTCACCGTCCACCCGGTGGACGGCGACCGGCCCGGTTGATGACTCAGAGGTTGCCGCGCAGCTCCTGCTCGCGCTCGATCGCCTCGAAGAGGGCCTTGAAGTTGCCCTTGCCGAAGCCGAGCGAGCCGTGCCGCTCGATCAGCTCGAAGAAGACCGTCGGCCGGTCCTGCACCGGCTTGGTGAAGATCTGGAGCAGGTAGCCGTCCTCGTCCCGGTCGACGAGGATCTTGCGGGCCTTCAGCTCCGCGATCGGCACCCGCACGTTGCCGATCCGGGCCCGCAGCTCCGGGTCGTCGTAGTACGAGTCCGGGGTGTCCAGGAACTCGACGCCGGCGGCCCGCATCGCGTCGACGCTGGCCAGGATGTCGTTGGTGGCCACCGCGATGTGCTGGGCGCCCGGCCCCTGGTAGAACTCCAGGTACTCGTCGATCTGCGACTTCTTCCGGGCGACGGCCGGCTCGTTGAGCGGGAACTTGACCTTCCGGGTGCCGTTGGCGACCACCTTGCTCATCAGCGCCGAGTAGTCGGTGGCGATGTCGTCGCCGATGAACTCCGCCATGTTGGTGAAGCCCATCACCCGCCGGTAGAACTCCACCCACTCGTCCATCCGGCCCAGCTCGACGTTGCCGACCACGTGGTCGACCGCCTGGAAGAAGCGCTTCGGCTGCACCCCGGCGTCGATCATGGGCTGCCGGTCCACGATCGGCCCCCGGGCGACGAAGCCGGGCAGGAACGGACCGGTGTAGCGGGAGCGGTCGACCAGGGTGTGCCGGGTGTCGCCGTAGGTGGCGATCGCGGCGACCCGGACGGTGCCGTGCTCGTCGGTGACCTCGTGCGGCTCCAGCAGGCCGGTCGCGCCCTGGGCGGTGGCGTGCGCGTACGCCGCGTCGACGTCCGGGACCTCCAGGGCGATGTCGGCGACGCCGTCGCTGTGCTTGGCGACCAGGGCGGCGTCCGGGGCGTCGGGGCGGACCGCGCCCCGCAGGACGAACCGGGCCGAGCCGCTGGTGAGCACGTACTCGGCGTAGTCCCGGTAGCCCTGCTCCGGCCCCCGGTACGCCACGCAGGTCATGCCGAACGCGGTGGAGTAGTAGTGGGCGGCCTGCTTGGCGTTGCCGACCAGGAAGCCGACGTGGTCGAGTCCGCGCACCGGGAACGGGTCGTGGCTGATGTCGTGGTCGACGGCGCCGACGAGCGCGTCGACGTCGACCTCTTCGGTCGCCGTGGGTCGGTCGATCGCCTGGGTCATCGTGGACTCCCTCCGTCCGGGCCTGTTCTGGCGAGGATGGCGGGCGTCGACGGGGTGGGCAACTGTCAGCATCAGGGCTGGTCAGCTTGCACATTTGGTAGGGTTTCCACCCGTGACCACTGGTCAAGGTGTACAGCTTGATGGGCTCGATGCGCGCCTCATCGCTCTACTCGCCGCCGAGCCGCGGATCGGGGTGCTGGAGTGTTCCCGTCGGTTGGGGGTGGCCCGCGGGACCGTGCAGGCCCGGTTGGACAAGTTGGTCGAGCGGGGCGTGGTAACCGGCTTCGGGCCGGACATCTCGCCAGCGGCCATCGGATTCGGTGTGACCTCGTTCGTCACGCTGGAGATCAGTCAGCGGCAGGGGCATGATCCGGTCACCGCCCACCTGGCCGGAATTCCGGAGGTGCTGGAGGCGCACACCATCACCGGCTCCAGCGACGTGCTCTGCCGGATCGTGGCCCGGTCGAACGCCGACCTCCAGCGGGTCATCGACCAGATCGTCTCCTCGTCCGGGATCACCCGAGCGTCCACAATCATCGCGTTGGCCGAGCAGATCCGGTACCGGGTGCTGCCCCTGGTCAGTTCGGCTGCGACCGGAGACCGGCCCGTCCGACGGGTCGGGTGGCCGGATCCGGAGCGCGATTGACATCCTCTCCGCCCTGAAGGACGGAGATTCCCTCCACGCTTTACTGTTCCGTGACCCCAGAGTCTTACGTATCTAAATGTATGGTCGACCGGTCAGCGATCATGTAACGACATGGGGAGGGCCAGTGCCCAAAATTGTCCTGAGACTACTTGTCGCCGCCGCGATGACGCTCGGCATCTCGGTCGGCACTGTGGTCGTCGCGACCGCTCCGGCCCAGGCCGATGGGTGCTACACCTGGAGCCGGACGCTGAAGGAGGGCGCCAGCGGCGGGGACGTCCGGCAACTGCAGATCCGGATCGCCGGTTACCCGGGCTACAACGCCACCCTCGGCCTTGATGGCAAGTTCGGTCCGGCCACCGAGGCGGCGCTGATCCGGTTCCAGAAGGCGTACGGTCTGGCCGCGGACGGCGTGGCCGGAGAGCAGACGTACCGCAAGATCTACGCTTTGCAGGATTCCGACTGCACCCCCGTCAACTTCAGCTACGGAGAGCTGAACAGGTGCAACTCGAGCTGGTCCGGGGGAGCCGTCTCGGCCACACAGGCGAAGGCGAACGCTCTGGTCGTGATGTGGAAGCTCCAGGCGCTGCGCAGGGCGCTGGACGACCGGCCGATCCAGATCAGCAGCGGTTTCCGTAGCCACGCCTGTAACAACGCGGTGGGCGGCGCGTCGACCAGCCGGCACCTGTACGGAGACTCGGCTGACCTGACCGGATCGCCGTCGCTCTGCACCCTGGTGAAGCAGGCCCGCTACCACGGTTTCCGCGAGATCCTTGGCCCTGGTTACCCGGGGCACGGTGACCACGCCCACGTCGCCCACGACCCGGTGAAACTCTGGTCCGCCAGCTCCTGCTTCTGATCACCCCGATTTCGGACGGGCGCACCGACGTGCGCCCGTCCGGGCTGTCGACGGGGTACGCCCGGCGGACGGCGTACCTGTGACAGTGCCCTGATCGAGGTCGGTTCCGGGTGCGCGGGGTGCGGTCAACCGGCGTCCTCACCGACGAGGGCGTCGCCGAGCGTGGTGCGGGCGTACCGGACCGCCCGCCCGGTGCGGGTGCGGGTGACCAGACCGGCGTCACGCAGCACCGCCAGATGCCCGCCGACCCCACCCAGGGTCAGGTCGAGCTGCCGGACGAGCTGGCTGGTGGTGGCGGGTGCGGCCAGGGCCCGTAGCACCGCCGCCCGGGTGCGGCCGAGCAGCCGGTCCAGAGCGTCCGGCGGCCGGTCCGGGTCGGGCGGGCCGAGCAGGTCCACCACGCCGGAGGCGCGGTAGACCAGCGCGAACGGCCACGGCGGCTCGACATAGTTGATCATCATGCCGAAGACGGTCGGCACGAAGAGCAGCCCCTTGCCGCCGAGCGAGTAGACGTCCGGCTGTCGGTCGGCCACCACGATGGCGCCGAACGGGCCACCCGGATCCCAGCTCAGGCGGGGGTCGAGACCGGCCACGGCGGCACCCCAGCCGTAGGTGACCAGCCGCCCGGCGCGCTGGACGACGTCCCGCTCCAGGATGGTCCGCAGCCGGGGCCACTCCGGCTCGACCAGCGTCGCCCAGACCGCCTCGACCGCGTCCGCGAGCCGGTCCACCACGTCCGGTGAGCGGAAGATCCGCAGCGCGTACGCCGGCGGGGTGCGGTGCCCGACGAGATTGCGGGCCAGTTCCTCGCGGGCCTGACCCAGCGGGGTGGCCCGGACCGCCGCGATCTCGTCGGCGAAGCTCCGCCCGGTGCCGGCCGGCGGCGGCTGGATGAAGTCGGCGTTGTAGCCGCCCCGGCGCAACAGGGCCAGCAGCGCCCCCACCGCCGGCACCTCCCGCCGCAGCCGCTGGTACGCCGGGCGGACCCGGGCCGTCCACGGCGCGAGCCCCGGCACGCTGTGCTGACCGGCGCACAACCGGAGCGCCGACATCGCCTCGCCCAACGGCGAGATGGCGTACCGGCTGGCCGCGATGTCGGCCGGGGTCACCTGGATCCGCACGTACCGGGCCACCTTTCGTCCTCAGCCGAAAGGATAGAGCGTCCGACGGGGTCCGGACAGGATGGCGTCCCGTGACCTCAGCCCGCACCACCACCGCACCACCTGTCGCGCCGGACCGGCCGGCCACCTTCCGGGACGTCTTCGCCGTCGCCGAGTTCCGGGTGATCTTCGCCAGCTACGGCGTGTTCCTGATCGGCGAGACGGTCAAGATGCTCGCCCTCTCCGTGCTGGTGTACGAGCGCACCGGATCCGGCCTGGTCGCCGCGCTCGCGTACGTCACCGGGTTCCTGCCGCACGCGTTCGGCGGGGTGTTCCTGCTCGCCCTCGCCGACCGGTGGCCGCCCCGTGCCGTGATCGTCGGCTACGAGCTGGTCCGGCTGGCCCTCGTGGCGGTGCTCGCCGTCGGGGTGCTCCCCCCGGCCGGCATGCTCGGGCTGGTCTTCGTCGTCGGCCTGTTCGGCCCGGTCAGCAGCGCCGCCCGGACCGCGCTGCTGCCGGAGATCCTGCACGGCGACGCGTACGTGCTGGGACGCTCCCTGCTCACCGTGGCGTCCGGCGGCACCCAGGTCGTCGGGTTCGCCGTCGGGGGCCTCCTGCTCGGCATGGTCGGGCCGTACGGGGCGCTCTGGCTGACCGCCGCCACCTGCGCCCTGTCGGCCCTGCTCGTCCGGGTCGGGCTGCGGGCCCGCCCCGGGCGGAACCGGCGCGACCCGGCCCGGACCGACGGGACCGGCCCGGCCCGGACGGGCGCGGTGCGGGAGACCTGGCGGGGGAACCGGGAACTCCTCGCCGACCGGCGGATCCGGGGACTGCTGCTGGCCCAGTGGCTGCCCGGCTCGATGCTGGTCGGGGCCGAGGCGGTCGCCGTGCCGTACGCCGCCGGGCTCGGCCCCGGGGCGAGCGCGGGCGTGCTGCTGATGGCCGGGGCGTTCGGGATGCTCGTCGGGGACCTGGTGGTCGGGCGGTTCGTGCCGCCGGCCGCCCGCGAGCGGCTCAGCCCGTGGCTCGCGCTGCTGCTCGGCGTACCGGTGCTGGGGTTCCTGTTCCGGCCCGGCCTGGTCGTCGCCGCGCTGCTCTTCGCGGTGGCCGCCGCCGGCTTCGCCTACCAGCTCGGACTGGCCCGCCGGTTCCTCGACGCGGTGCCCGAGTCCCGGCGCGGCCAGGCGTTCGGGCTGACCAGCACCGGCCTGATGACCGCCCAGGGACTCGCCGCGGCCGGCGGCGGCGCGCTGACCGAGGTGACCGGACCGGCGGTGGCGATGGCCCTCGCCGGGGTCGCCTCGCTCGCCGCCACCGGGGCGCTGTGGCGGGTCCTCACCCCGGAACCGTCGCCCGTCCGTCCGGATTAGTTCACCGACACGGCCGTACGGAGGGCACCGGGGCCGCGTCGACCTGGCTACGGTGTCCGTTGTGGCTCAGCAGGGCGGCCGGTGCGTCATTTGCTACGTGATCCTCGCGTTGATCGCGGTCGTCGTGCTGACCCTGACCGGGGTGTGGAATCCCTGGCCGGGGGTGTGGGACGCGGTCAACCGCAGCCGACCCATCTCCGAGCCCGACGTGACCTGGCAGCGCCGCATCGGCGGCACCCCGAAGAGCGTCACCGTCGCCGGGGACACCGTCGTGGTGGAACAGCGGACCCGGGTGGAGGGGCTCAGCCTCGCCACCGGCGCACCCCTGTGGGAGCGCAAGGCGGACTGGGCGGCGGTCGCCGGGAGCGGTCGCGACGCGGTCGTCGCGGTCGGCAAGCTGCTGGTCAAGGGGTACGAACTGCTCGACCCGGCAACCGGCGCGGTGCGCCGCCGCGACAACGAGGCGGTGGCCGTCTGGACGTACCGGAACATGGTGCTGGACGCCCGCTGCGCGCAGGCCACCGACTGCACGGTCAGCGCCTGGGAGGTGCGGGGCAGCCGTCCGCTCTGGACGGCCTTCCTGCCCGGCGTGGAGAGCGGCTTCTTCGCCGACAACCCGGAACTGCTCGGTACCCGGCGACTGACCGGCCTCCGGATCGACCCCGGCGTGGCCGGCCCGGAGGCGGTGCCCGCCCTGCTCGGCTTCCCGGTCGACGGCCGGGTGCACGTGCTGGACACCGCGACCGGCCGGGTGGTGCGTGACATCGAGCCCGGCCGGGAGGAACGGCTGGTCGCCGTCGGTGGGCGGCTGCTGCGGATCGAGGCGAAGTCGGAGGACGGCACCTGCTACTTCACCATCTCCGGCCGGGACGCGAACACCGGGCGGGAGGTGTGGCGGCGGGCCGGGATCAACCTGCGCACCGCCGACAACGCCGGCTGCGTGCAGCGGGAGGACCCGCAGGGCGCGCGGAACGTGGTGGTCGGGGTGGCTCCGGACGCCCGGGAAACGGTCGTCGACGCCTACGACGGACGACTGCTCTGGGTCGGCGCGGCCGGGGAGAAGCTCGTCGCCGTCGACGACCGCCACCTGCTGGCCCGCTCCGCGGACAAACGCTCGATCGTCGGACGGGAACTCGGCGTCGACCGTCCGCGCTGGACCCGGCGGTCGGCGGAGAAGACGACCGGGGCGCTCACCCCGTACGCGGCGGTGCTCAGCGAGGACGGTCCCTCCCGGGCGGTCGCGCTCGACCCCCGGACCGGCCGGGAACTGGCGAACCTGCGTACCTCGGCGAACGTGCTGGCGGTCGGACCCGGTGGCATGGTGATCGGCGAGGGGCGGGAGATCGGGTACGTCCGGTTCGCCGGAGCCCCCGGCGGCGCGCCGGCGGCCGGCGACGACGGTTCCGGCCGGAACTCCGGCGACGGTTCCGACGGGAACTCCGGCGACGGCCCGGGACGCGGCCCGAACCCGGCCGCGAGCTGCGGTCCGAAGGGCGAGAGCTGCCCGGAGCCGGACGGCGGCAAGGACGGATGAGCGGGGGTGACCACCGGGACGGGTGGCGAAAGGCGGCACGGATGAGAGCGGTGTCGCACGACTCACCCGGCGGGTACGACGACGCGGCCCGACTGCCCTAGGCTTTCCGCTCATGAGCAGTGCCGCCGCGTTCACCTACGCCCCCTTGCTCCCGGTCGGTGCCGACCAGACCGAGTACCGGCTGGTCACCGACGAGGGCGTCGACGTCGTCAACGGTCCGGGTGGCCGTCGGTTCCTCACCGTGGACCCGGCCGCGCTCACCGCCCTGACCGCCGAGGCGATGCACGACATCGCACACTTCCTGCGCCCGGCCCACCTGGCCCAGCTCCGGTCGATCATCGACGATCCGGCGGCCTCCCCGAACGACCGCTTCGTCGCGCTGGACCTGCTGCGCAACGCGAACATCGCGGCCGGCGGGGTGCTCCCGATGTGCCAGGACACCGGCACCGCCATCGTGATGGGCAAGCGGGGCCGGCACGTGCTCACCGACGGCACCGACGCGGAGGCCATCTCCCGGGGCGTCTTCCAGGCGTACACGCGGCTCAACCTGCGCTACTCGCAGCTCGCCCCGCTCACCATGTGGGAGGAGCGGAACACCGGCAGCAACCTGCCGGCCCAGGTGGAGATCTACGCCGAGGACCCGGACGGGCACCCGGACGCGTACAAGTTCCTCTTCATGGCCAAGGGCGGCGGCTCGGCCAACAAGTCGTACCTCTACCAGGAGACCAAGGCGCTGCTGAACCCGACGCGGATGATGCAGTTCCTGGAGGAGAAGCTGCGGCTGATCGGCACCGCGGCCTGTCCGCCGTACCACCTGGCCATCGTGATCGGCGGCACCTCCGCCGAGTACGCGCTGAAGACCGCCAAGTACGCCTCCGCCAAGTACCTCGACGCGCTGCCCACCGAGGGCTCGATGACCGCGCACGGCTTCCGGGACCTGGAGTTGGAGGCCGAGGTGCTGGAGCTGACCCGCAACTTCGGCATCGGCGCGCAGTTCGGCGGGCGCTACTTCTGCCACGACGTACGCGTGGTCCGGCTGCCCCGGCACGGCGCGTCCTGCCCGGTGGCGATCGCGGTCTCCTGCTCGGCCGACCGGCAGGCGGTCGCCAAGATCACCCCGTCGGGCGTGTGGCTGGAGCGCCTCGAAACCGACCCGGCCCGCTACCTGCCCGACGTCACCGACGAGACGCTGGAGACCGAGGAGGTCGTCCGGGTCGACCTGAACCGGCCGATGGACGAGATCCGCGCCGAGCTGTCGAAGTACCCGGTGAAGACCCGGCTCTCGCTGACCGGCCCCCTGGTCGTCGCCCGGGACATCGCCCACGCCAAGATCGCCGAGCGGCTGGACGCGGGCGAGCCGATGCCGCAGTACCTGCGCGACCACGCCGTCTACTACGCCGGCCCGGCCAAGACCCCCGAGGGGTACGCTTCCGGCTCGTTCGGCCCGACCACCGCCGGCCGGATGGACGCCTACGTCGAGAAGTTCCAGGCCGCCGGCGGCTCGATGGTGATGCTCGCCAAGGGCAACCGTTCCGCCCAGGTCACCCGCTCCTGCCACCAGCACGGCGGCTTCTACCTCGGCTCCATCGGCGGCCCCGCCGCCCGGCTCGCCCAGGACTGCATCAAGCACGTCGAGGTCCTGGAGTACCAGGAGTTGGGCATGGAGGCGGTCTGGAAGATCGAGGTGGAGGACTTCCCGGCCTTCATCGTGGTCGACGACAAGGGCAACGACTTCTTCGCCGAGGTCACCAAGCCGGTCCTCACCGTCGGCCGACGCTGACCCACCGGCCCACCGTTACGCCGACGGGGCGTCCGGCCATCGCCGGACGCGCCCCGTCGTGCGTGTCGCGCGTCAGCTCGGCTTACTGGCGTAGAACGTTCCGGTGAAGGTCTCCGAGACGGCTCCGTCAGCGGTACGGCTGTAGACGGTGATCCGGTAGATCTTGGACGTCGATGGCGTGTAACTCATCGAAGCCGAGCCGTCGGGTCCGGCCGCGACCGTCTGCGTGGGGCCGAAGGCGATCGAGTAGACGTACTCCGTCACACCGGGCATGCCCGGCTGGAAGACGAAGGTGCCCGGCGTTCCGGCAGGTGCCCCCGTCAGCGGCGTGTTGATCGGGTACTCGACGGAGCTGACGGTCGGCTTGGTCGCCAGGTGGAAGCGATGGTTGGCCTCGCCGGACGGGAGGTTGTCGGCGGTGCGGCTGCGCACGTAGACGTCGTTCCAGCCTGCCTTGGCGGGGACGATGGTGACCGTGGCCGTGCCGTCGGCCGCGCTGGCCACCGTCTGTTCCGGCCCGTCGTTGAGCCGGTAGGTGTACTCCACGACGTTCTCCATCCGCGGCTGGAAGGTCAACGTGCGGGCCTCGCCGAAACCTGCGGTCGGGTTGCCGTCGACGATCGTCGGGCTGGTGGTCCGTACCCGGAAGTAGTGGTTCGTGACCGCCGAGATGTTGCCCGCCCGGTCCAGGGCCCGGACGGAAAGATACTGCGACCCGTCACGTAGCGGCGCGATGGACACGGTGGCCGAACCACCTGGTCCGTCGGCGGCCACCTCGGTGAACGCCCCGCCTGGCAACGAGTAGCGATAGCGCACCGTGTCGGTGCTGCCGTTGGCGCCGAACGTGAACTCGCCCGGGATGCCCGGTCCGCCGTACGAGTCGTTCTCGTCCGGGTAGTCGGCCGAGCTGACCGCCGGCGATGCCGGCGAGGTGGTGTCGACCGTGAACCGGCACTCCGGCGACCAGGCCGAGACGGCACCGTTCGGGTCGGTCGCCCGGACCACGAAGACGTAGGTCCCGGCGTCGGTCAGCAGCCCCGCCGGCACGTCGTGGCGGAAGACCGAGCCCGAGGTCTTCTTCCCGGTCGTCGACTCGGTTCGTTCCGCCGGCCGGTCGGCCGGCCACCAGGCGAACGTCGCGGTCAGTTGCTCGGTGTGGATCGGGGCGTGGTCCGGGTCGGTCAGCACGGCGGTGAGGTACGGGGCCGCTTCCGGGACGAACATGTCCGTCGTGCAGGGGCGGCCGAGGACGCTCAACGCGCCGGGCGTGTTCGGCGCGCCGTTGACGTGCAACGAGAGACCGAGCGGCTTGATGTGGCGGCCGTACTGCGCGTCCTGCTCCAGATCGCCGGCGACCCGGACCAGGTAGGTGACCGAGTCCCAGCCGGCCGTGACCGCCTGCTGGAGCGCCGGGGTGATCACCGTCTCGAAGGTGCTCGCGCCGCAGGGAGCGCCCGGCGCGAGGTCCGCGACCTTCTCCCGTACGGTCGGGGCGTCCCGCCAGGTCGGCGCGGTGACCGGGGTGTCGGTGCGCCAGAGTTCCAGCGCACGGGGCTTGTCACAGTCGTTGACGGATGCCTCCCCGGTGATGGCCCCCGCCGAGATGACCTGCTTGCCGTGGTACGGCGTCAGGTCGAAGGTGAAGTAGACCCGGGACGGTTCGCCGCCGTCCCCGTCCTCCCCACTGCCGACCAGTGCACTGCCGGTGAACGGGAGGGCGGTGGTGGGTTGGCCGGAGTTGACGACGGTGGCGCTGGTCGCGTCGAGGTAGGTGTAGAAGCCCGCGCTGGCGGGCTGAGCGCCACCGACCAGGGCGGCCGGGACGGCGAGGAGGGCGGCGAGGCCCGTGACGACGGCTCGGCGAGCTGCCCGGCGTAGGCCGGCAGCGGGACCGGTCAGACCCCCGTGTGGATCTAACAAGATGGAAAACCTCCGAGGTGGAGCGATTGATTAGATGATCGTAACTATCTGGCGACGCCCTGTCGCCAGGGTTTCGCTCGTCGAAGACGTAGACGAACTCCATGGCGTCGGGCGGGCTGGTGGTGAACACGGCGTCGCCGGTGGTGCCCCACGTCTACCTGGACATAAACTCCACAGTGGATGGCATCGAGGCCGTGCGGGGAATCGAACCCCGGTATGCGGTTTTGCAGACCGCTCCCTGACCACTCGGGCACACGACCATGGCGACACGCACCCCCGGCAGAGTTCGAACCTGCGGCCTCCGGATCCGGAATCCGGCGCGCTTTCCGCTGCGCTACGGGGGCTTGGTGGAAGTGGAGAGATTCGAACTCCCTGAGCGTCAACGCCCCCGGGTTACAGCCGGGCCACCTAACCATCGGTGGCGCACTTCCATGGGGTGACTGGCGGGACTCGAACCCGCGACAACCCGGGACCACAACCCGGTGCTCTACCACTGAGCTACACGGGCGGAAACGGGGCCGTGCCCCGAGGGAACGCTCCGGTGGCAGGACTCGAACCTGCACTGTACGGATTAACAATCCGCTGCCCTGCCAGTTGGGCGACACCGGAATGAGTAGAGCCGACGGGATTCGAACCCGCACACGTCCGGATTGAAAGTCCGGCGACTTTGCCACTTCGTCTACGGCTCCACGGTGCCCGGAAGCGGAATCGAACCGCTGACCTCTGCCGCGTCATGGCAGCGCTCCACCGACTGAGCTATCCGGACCTGGTGGCGGGGGCAGGATTCGAACCCGCGATCTCCGGCTTATGAGGCCGGCGAGGACGACCTAACTCCTCTACCCCGCAAGTGCGCCGCCAGGGAATCGAACCCCGGACGTTCCGATTAAAAGTCGGCAGCTCTGCCACTGAGCTAGCGGCGCGTGATGGCGTGCCTCGCGCTGGAATCGAACCAGCGACACACGATTTAGGAAAGTGCTGCTCCATCCGCTGAGTTAGCGGGGCTTGACTCGGCCTCGGCCGCCCCGCCGGGCGTAATACCGTTAAGGCGAGCAAGAGCGGCAACCTTCCACCACCCGAAGGCCGCGGCCGTCCTTCGCTGGTGGTCGTTGGCGCATACGACATCGCACTTCTCGACTTCCTGCATGAGCTTGCTCCACGAAACGTACTTCATGCCGAAGCCCGAGATGTCGAACAGTTTGTCGCGCTGGTGGTCGAACTGTAGAACTAGTGGGTCAGTTTCGCCGCAGTCGACGCAGGGATTCGCCAGCAGGTATTCCAGAATCCACTGCTGGATGCGCTTACGCCGACGGGCGGTCCACTCGGCCCGCTTAGGGTTGTGTCGATCCTTCGTCCGCTGGTAGTAGTCGGCGTTGACCGCGCGCCGGCAGGGCTTGCAGTACCCCTGCCGGCCATCGGGCATTGCCCTGTTGAGACTGAACTCTTCGATCGGGAGTTGCTTCTTACACCGCCCACATGTCTTCATCGCCAAGAATTTTGCCAGGTAGGTACGACATGGAGTGCGCCGCCAGGGGATCGAACCCTGCTCCCCGGATTAAGAGTCCGGTGCTAAGCCACTCAGCTGTCGGTTCCGCCTGAAAACTGACCACGTGGTTCCGGCTGAATCGGGACCACCTCCTGAAGCATCGGGAGGTGCTGAGCGTGGAGGACTGGGCGGAGATCCGGCGGCTGCGGCGGTCGGAGGGT
>NZ_BSTB01000035.1:0-39825 GCF_030269285.1 Micromonospora sp. NBRC 101691 | reverse complement strand
CCTGATGGCTGCCCGCCTCGCCGGTGAGGACATCGAACCGCAAGGCCCCATCGAGACCGAAGCAGCCCGACGCCTCAACAACGAACTCAACCAGAAGTAGCCCTCCAGTTACCCAACACTCTCTGAGACGGCCCGGCATCTGGATGAGGTTCTTCGGGCTGGCGGGGCGCTTGCGCGGCTTGTCGGTGAGCCTGTCGACCACGACGCTGAGGCCGATGAGCTGCTGGCTCGGGTGCGGGCCAGTGATGTGAGCGCCGAGACGCTGAGCCGGATCGAGGCGGGCGTCGACGACCTGGCGAGCGCGTACGCGACCACGCGGCCGGTGGACCTGCTTCCGATGGTGCGGCGGCATCTGGCGTACGTGGGTCGGCTGCTCGACGGCCGGGGCACCCTTGCGCAGCGGCGGCGTCTGATCGTCGCTGGCGGCTGGTTGACCGTGCTGCGGGCGACGGTGCATATCGATCTTCAGCAGCGTTCCGCAGCGGGCGCGCACCTGGTTGCGGCTGCCAAGCTCGCCGAGCACGGCGAGCATCCGGAGATCCAGGCGTGGTGCCTGGAGACCCAGGCGTGGGACCGGCTGACCCGGGGGGAGCACCGGCAGTCGATCGAGTTGGCTGAGCAGGCCCAGCGGGTGGGGCCTCGGGGAAGCTCGGCGCACATCCAGGCCACGGCGCAGGAGGCGCGGGTGTGGGCGCGGGTGGGTGATGTCCGGCGGACCCGCGATGCGCTGGACCGCTTGGAGCGGTTGACCGCGAACCTGCCCGTGCCGGAGCGGGCCGAGCATCACTACCGGTACGACCCGACGAAGGCGTTGGCGTATACGGCGACGACGTTGTCCTGGGCGGGCGACCCGGCGGCGGCACAGGTCGCCCGGGTCGCGTTGGCGGAGTTGGATCCGCACGGGGACGGTGGCGACCGGCCCCGACGCTCCGCTTCGGCCCGCCTCGACCTGGCCTTGGCGTTGGTCGCGGCTGACCAGCCCGACGAAGCCAGTGCGGTCGCTGCCGAGGCGATCCGTTCTGGGCGGGTGGCGTCGTCGAACTGGTGGCGGGCACGAGAGGTGCTCCGGCGGGTCGAGCAGACCGGTGCGGCAGAGGCATCGGCGCTGCGCGAGGTCTACGAGACGTACCGGCCTGCCGCCTGACAGCGGACAGCGGGTCCGTCCAGAGGACACGCGGCACCTTCAGGTGACCGCCCGATCACTCGATGCTGTGATCGAGGGCGGGATCGACGCGTACAGACCGGCAACGGGAACGGACTGCGCACCCGCTTGGAACCGGGTGCGGCGGTGTCGGTCCTTCCAGAGCACGCCGCCGCGCCCCTACCAGCGGAGGTAGGGATGAGCGAGGACGCTCCGTCCGAGAGTCGAGGCGAGCGGATCCAGGCAGCGGAGCGTGAGGCCGCCCGGCAGCGGATTCTCGCGCAGGCGGAAGCGGATCGCGTACCGGCCAAGGAAGCTACTCGGGCCGTTCCGGACCGGCGGTGGCGTCGTGGACAGCAGTGAGCTGTTGCCGGTCGGGCGACTGGTGGCGTACTGGCGGGGGCGGCGGAAGCTGTCGCAGCAGGTGTTGGCCGATCGGCTCGGTAAGTCGAAGAGTTGGGTGGACAAGGTCGAGCGGGGTGTCCGCTCGCTGGACAAGGTGTCGACGCTTCAGGACATCGCCGCCGTCCTGCGGATCGACACGGCAGTACTGCTCGGTCGGGACGCCCAGCCGGCAGGGGTGACCGAGCGAGTCGAGGGTGTGGAGCGGATCCGGACGGCGCTGTCGACGTACGAAATTGCGTTGGGGCGGCCGACTCCCCGCCGCCCCGTCATGCCGGCCGAGAGGCTGACACGGGAGATGGCCCACGCCTGGACCACCTTCCAGCACGCCCGCTACCCGCAGGTGGTCGATCTGCTGCCCCAGTTGGTGGCCGACACGCAACGCACCCATGCCCATGATCCCGGCAGGGGTCGGATGCCGCTGGTGGAGACGTACCGGGTGACGGCCGCGCTGCTGGTGAAGCTCGGCGCTCCCGACGTTGCGTGGTTGGCGGTCGACCGGGCGATGACCGCTGCTACCGGCGACCGGGTGTTGGCGGCTGCCGCTGCCGTGCAGCTCGGTCAGGTGTTGCGCGCCTCGGGGCGGGTGCGGGTGGCGAAGTCGATGATGTTGACCGCCGCGTACCGCATCGCCCCACCGGTGGTCGAGTTCGGCGACGCGGCCGAGTTGTCCCTGTGCGGGACATTGCTGGTGCAGGCCGCCTTGGCCGCCGCCCGCACCGGGGACGACCGCACCGCTGTCGAGCTGATCAACGAAGCCGCCGAGATGGCGGCGCGGGTGGGCGACGGCCATGACCACCACCGGACGGGATTCGGCCCGACGGCCGTCGAGCTGGCCCGGGTCACCGGAGCGGCGGAACGCGGCGACGTGGAGGAGGCCATGACCCTGCACGAGCAGGTGACCACGCGGGACGGCTGGCGGTGGCTGTCGACCGAGCACCGCGCCGCGTACCTGATCGATGTCGCCTGCGCGTACCTGCACGCCGACGCCCCGGTCACCGCCGGCCGGAACCTGATCGAGGCCGACCGGATAGCGCCGGCCGAGATCCGCCACCGACCAGCCGGCCGGGACATCCTCGCCCAGGTCGCTCGCAACACCGCCGCGCCGCCGACACTCGCTCAGCTCGCCGCGACCCTCGGGGTGGGGTGAGCGGTGACCGGCCCTCACCTGTCCCTGGCGCAGATCCGCAACCGACTGATCCTCACCGCTCGTACCGTCCTCCGCGATCACCGGCCCGGACCCGACGGCCACTGCCACACCTGCCGGACCGCAGGCTGCCCGGTGGCGACCGCCGCCCGCAACGTCCTGCACGCAGCCGAAGAAGTACAGCAGCGAAGTACAGCAACCGAGCCGACCGAGCCCGACCCGGACGAGCCTCAACAGGCCGGATGACCTCGGACGACACCCGATCCGACCGGCTCGCCGTCAGTCCGCATCGAGGGGGTCAGGGGTTCAAAGCGCCCGAACGTGCGTCAGAGTTCGCTTGACGTGGCGGGCCGGGCTGCGGCCCGCTCCCCAGGAGGGCAGCACGCGATGCCCACGTGGCGCCCCGGTTTCCCCTGGACACGGCGGCACCGAGTACAGAGGTATCGAGATGCTTGAGGGACTCCAGTACCAGAGTGGCAATCGCGAAGCGCGGATCGCAGCGATCAGCGGCCTCGGGAACGGCGACGACCGTCATCTGGGCTGACACGCCAGCGAGGACGCCGTTGAGCGAGTCCTCGATCACTACGCATTCGTCGGGTGACGCACCGAGAGCGGCGGCGGCCCGGAGATAGGCGCCCGGGTGGGGCTTGCCGTATTCGTCGTCTTCGGCCGAGAACACGGCATCGAAGAATCGGTCGAGGCCGGCGCTCGCGAGCGCATGCCGAATCACCGACTCCGGCGACGATGACACGACGGCCATCGCCCTCGACGCACGCGCACACGTCGCGACGGCGTGATCGGCGCCGGGCTTCACCGCCACTCCCTCCCTCAGCCTGCGGCACACTGCGGCTACGATCTGCTGCTCGACGTCGTCGGGGTCGGCTTGAAAGGTGGCTCGATCGAACCAGTAGGCCACCATGTCCCTCTGCCGCATGCCGCGCGTCGCCGCCTGCATCTCCGTCGTGAGGTGCAGGCCGAGCGGGCCGAACACTTCACGCTTTGCCGCGTCCCAGATCGGCTCGGAGTCGATCAGAAGCCCGTCTAGGTCGAATAGGACGACCGGTTGCATCAGCTGAGGCGGTCTTCGATGACGCCCATCGCGATGAGCTCCCGACACCACTGCTCGGATACCTCGCGTCGCAACTGACGCTTCGATCGGCGCGTCGCGGATTCGCCCTGCTCGCCGACTCGCCCGACAAAGGTCTCAAGGTCAACCGAGGGATTGACAGCCACGGTCATCAGCCTATACGAGGCGCGATCTCGCTTTGCGTTCTCGCGCACGTGGTGCACCAGAGCGGACACGGCCTTCCGGCCGGCATGCTGCACGTGCACTCCCGCCGGACGACCCCGAGCGGCTGGCCTACGTCGCTCAACATCCTCGCCGGGGCCATCCCGCGCTCCTGCGCCGGCCGCCTTGCCGCCAGTTGACATCGAGGGGGCAAGGGGTCAGTCACCTCAGCCCGGAAGTAGCACCAGTGAGCAGCGGACACGCTGATCATTGATCAGCGCCGCCGACGCCGCGCGCCAGCCCCGACCTCGGTGCCACCGGATGGTGCCACGCGGCGGTGGGTGGCGGGGTGGCAGCTGGACCGGCCTCGTTACGGTGTGCCCGTGGCGAATGGGACGGCTGGCTGGGGGATGAAGTTCCTGCTCTGGGCTGGGCTTCCGTTCTTCGCCCTCCTCGGGCTGGCCCTCGCCGTACCCGATGTCGCTTCGGCCTGGCAGGCGAGGTCCGGTGACGGGACGGCGGGCACATTCATCGCGCGCTACGAGACGTGCGGCCGCAACTGCACCTGGCACGGCGACTTCGTCCCGGACGGGGACGGGACGCCGCGTAACGACGTCATCGTCTACGACGGGCCGGATGAGTTGACCCCAGGGGCCACCGTGGCGGCCCGCGACACCGGTGCCCGTAGAGGCGTCTTCGCTGCCCAGGGCGGCAGCACGTGGCTGCTCTTCACCGGGCTCGCCGTGGCTGGCGCGCTGGCCGCGATCGGCTGGGTGGTTCTCCTGACCCGCGCGATTGTCAAGCGGAGCCGGAGCTAGCGCGAACCGACCGGACCTGGCACGTCGGTCCAGGGCAGGTGGGTGACGCGTCCGGCTAGAGGATCTCGGGTTTGCCAGGGTGCGGAGTCGGTGGGTCCGGTTCCGGTAGGAGTTCTGCGGCCGGCGGCGTCAGGGTGGACTCGGCGAAGCCCGCCACGCGCATTTGTCGGGTGGCGGCGAGCAGACCTGACCGAGGACGCCGGCCCACCTGCCAGGCGGGCCGGCGTTTGGCGGTGGGGCGCAGAGGGTCAGCAGTTGGTGTAACCGCTGCCCTTGCCCCAGCTGCAACTGTCGACGAGGCTGCCGGAGGGGTTCCGCAGGTAGGCGGTGTCCCCGTCGTTGTTCCACACGTACCAGGAGCGGCCCCAGTAACGCTTGGTGCTGGAGTTGGTGCCCTTGCCGGTGTAGATGATGACGCTGTTTCCGGCGGCGACCTTGACGTCGCTCGTGAACGAGTAGACGTAGCCCGCCTTGTCGCGGACGTAGTAGCCCTTGAGGTTGGCGACCGTGCTGCGCTTGTTCGTCAGCCGGATGTACTCGCCGTTCAGGCTCGTATTGGAGCCGGTGTCGCTGCCCGGCGAGTTGTAGTAGACCTTCGTGATCATCACGGGCGGCGTGGCGGCCTGTGCTGGGCTGGCAGCGGCGAAGGCCCCGCCGACAGCGATGGCGAGCGCCGACATCATGCTGATCAATCTTCTGGTCAAGCTGTCCCCCTGGACTGGAAGTGACGACCCCAAAGAACCTGATCACCGGTGAGAGCACAGTGGAATCACGTGGGCCAGAGCGTAACGACAAACGACCTGACACCTCTGCGTCAGCGAGGGGCAAAATGATGTTTACGACCGGCCAGACCCCGCGATGTGACCTTCCGGGGATCGGCAGCAGACCGACCGGAGGGTCAGGGATCGACTACCGGGAGCCATTCGTGGCCCCTTGTCGGGCGGGGCATGACGACATAGAGGAAACCGTTGTCGGCCCGATTCCGCGCCGTGCCGATGGGGGTGTCTGTGGGGCGGCCGTATTCGGGAAAGGTCGGGTCGTTTGGCGGCTCCGACGGCAGGCACGGGCCGATTTGCGGTGGCGGTGCGGAAACAAGGCGCGAAGGATGGCGCCGTGATTACCGGGAAGCAGCCCCGAATCGTGCTGGTCGACGACCTTCGATCGTTCGTGGACGGCCGCGCGGCGCAGGTGGCACGCACCAGCGCGGCCGGCGTCGAGGTGTTGGAGCGCCATCGCGGACGTCGGCTGGACGAGCTGTGGCTGGATCACGACCTTGGCGGGGACGACACGATCTGGCCGGTCGTCGAGGCACCCGGCGGCGCGTGCCGGCGGATTCGCGTGCCCGCTCGTGACGGCCGGGCGGGTCAGTGGCCCAGGACGAGATAGGCGAAACCGAGAACGCCCCGGTAGACGCCGACGTACTGGCGTAACTGGTTGTCGAGTTCGTCGCGGACGTCGGCCGCCCGGGGATCGTCGGGATGCGCCAGCAACCATTCCTGCCGGCCCGCCCGCCACGTGGCCTCGAAGTCGTCCCATTCCCGCTGGCCGGCGGTGCTGAGGTGGAGCACCCGCCAGCCCGACGCCCGGGCCTGCTCGGCGAGGTCCGCCAGCGTCATGGTCTGGTCGCCGAAGATCTCGGTGGCCTCGGGCGTGGGCGGGCGCTCCCAGAACCCGTCACCGAACAGGAGGCGTCCGCCCGGAGACACGAGTCCGGTGAGCGTGTCGAGGGCCGCAGCCGAGCCGCCGAAGGCGTGGGACGCGCCGACGCACAGCACCCGGTCCGCCGGCTCCGTCCAGGCGGACGCGTCCCGGTGCACGAAGGTCACCCTGGTGTCCAACGACCGTTCGGCGGCGAGCGCGCGGCCTCGGGCGAGATCCGCGTCGTTCGTGTCGACACCGGTGCCTGTCGTCGGGGACGTGCCCGCGCCGCCGGTGGCGACCGCCCGGAGGAGCAGTTCACCCCATCCGCATCCGAGGTCCAGCACCCGGGCGCCAGCGGGGGTGGCGAGCCGGTCGAGGAGCAGGGCGGCGTGCTCCTCGGACAGCGGCGCGTTCCACCGCATGTGTGCGTAGCGCGCGGCGGCAAGGTCGTCGGTGGAGGTCATCGACGCAGTTTGCCGGGTTCCCGATCGACCGCGCGACGGGTTTCGTCGGGGTTCAGACGAGGCCCTCGACCGCGATCCTGCCCTCGTCCGAAGGTTGGTCCTGGGGATACCAGCGCAGTTCGACGGTGTTGCCGGCCGGGTCGCGGACGTAGAGCGACTCGCCGTTGCCCCGCGCGCCGAATCGAGGGCCGGGGCCGTCGACGACGTCGAACCGGCCGGAGTCGACCACCGCCTGCCAGTCGAGCGGTTCCACCACCAGGCAGAGGTGGTCCAGCGTCGCCGTGCCGTCGCCGCGTACCAGGTCGATGATGGTCTCCGCGTCGACCCGGACCGACGGGAACGGGGCGGTGCCGGCCCGCCACTCGGCGACCCGGACCGGCTCCAGCCCGAGCCGTCCGCAGTAGAAGTCCAGGGCCTGTTCCACGTCGTGCACGCGGACCACCAGGTGGTCGAAGGCCGTCACTCGGAGCATGGTGCTACCTCGTTTCCAGGTCGCGGATCAGGTGGGTTGACGGGTTCCACTCTTCGCCCTGCCCGCCGGGGCACCAAGACCCGATCACGCTACGATCGTTTAGCGAGAGTCAACGATGGGTCGGTGAGGGGCGGACAGGTGGAAGAGACGCCGGGCGGTGCCGGTGGGGAACCGGGCACCACCGGGCCGGGTGGACTGCCACTGGAACGGCACGAGGTCGAGATCTTCCTGACCCTCGCCGGGGAGCTGCACTTCGGCCGGACCGCCGAGCGCCTCCGGGTCACCACCGGCCGGATCAGCCAGGTGATCAGGAAGCTGGAACGCCGGATCGGCGCACCGCTCTTCGCGCGGACCAGCCGCGTCGTGCGGCTCACCCCGATCGGCCGGCAGTTGGCGGACGACCTGACGCCGCTGGTCGCCGGCATGACCGAGGCGGTACGCCGGGCCGTCGAAGCCGGTCGGGGGGTCACCGGACGGCTGCGGGTGGCGTTCCTGGGCGAGTGGACGGCGCCGACGCTGCTCCGGGCGGTGAGCCTCTTCGAGCGGCGTCATCCGGAGTGCGCGGTCGAGGTGCACGAGGCGCAGCTCGCGAACTCCCGGGCCAGCCTGGTGGACGGTTCGGTCGACCTGCTCATCGCCTCGTTCCCGTTCGACGGGATGGCCTGCGGACCGCCGCTGCTGGCGGAGCGCCGGCTGCTGGCCGTCCCCGCCGGCCACCCGCTGGCCGGGGCGGAGTCGGTCTCCCTGGAGGTGCTGGCCGACCACCCGGTGGTGCAGTATCCGGCGGTCACGTCGACCGCGTTCAAGCGCGACCGTACGCCCGACCGGACCCCGTCGGGACGGCCGGTGCCGAAGGGGCCGGCGGGCCGCACCTTCGCCGAGATGATCTCCCTGGTGGCGCTGGGGCGGGGCGTCCTGCCGGTCGGCGAGCACACCCGCCGGTACAACCCGCGCCCGGACGTCGCGTACGTGCCGATCCACGACGCGCCGCCGATCCACCGCGGCCTGGTCTGGCTGGAGAGCAACACGACGGCCCGGGTCCGGGAGTTCGTCCGGGCCGCCACGGACGCCAACCCGGCACGCCAGGCCGACGAGGGGGCCTGACGCACCGGGGCGACGCGGACCGTTCAGTACGTCGGCGCCAGGTACGCGCTGCGGTTGGGGGAGCCGGTACCCGGGTTGGTGACGAGGCCCGTGGTGGCGACGCTGGTCAGGTAGCTGTGCACCTGGGCGGGCGTCCAGGTCGGGTTGTTGCCGAGCACGCGGGCGGCCAGCCCGGCCACGTGCGCCGAGGCCTGGGACGTGCCGCTCACCGTCGTGACGGCGATGTCCGAGGTGTTCGAGGCCGAGGTGATGCTCACGCCGGGGGCGAACATGTCCATGCACGTGCCCCAGTTGGAGAAGCTGGCCCGCGCGTTGTTCGACTGGACCGCGCCGACGGTGACGGCGGTCGGCACGGAGGACGGCGAGAAATTGCAGGCGTTGGCGTTGGAGTTGCCCGCCGGCGCCACCGCCGTGACGCCGTCGGCGATCATGTTCGCCACCGCCGTGTTGGCCGCAGTGTGCACGCTGCCGGTCACCCCGATGTTCGCCACGGCGGGCGTCCCGGCCTGGTGCTGGGCGGTGACGTAGTTGACCCCGCTGATCACGCCCGCCCAGGTGCTCGACGTGCCGCAGTCGGTCACCTTGACCGAGATCAGGGTGGCGTCCTTGGCCACCCCGTACGTCGTGCCGCCGATCGTGCCGGCGAGGTGCGTGCCGTGGAAGCCGCAGACCGGTGCGCCACCGACGTTGTAGCCGAGCTGGGCCTGGCCGCCGAACTCCTGGTGGGTGATGTGGATTCCGGAGTCGATGACGTACACCGAAACTCCGCTGCCCTGGCTCTGGTAGCTGTAGGTGAGGTCGAGCCCGGTTGGCGCGTCGAGCCGGTCCAGGTTCCAGGGCGCGTTGAGCTGGGTGGTGGCGAGTCGGACGGTCTGGTCGGCTTCGACGTAGGCCACGGCGGGGTGGGTGGCGATGCGGCGGGCGATGGCTTCGGATACGCGGACGGAGAATCCGTTCAGGGCGTCGCCCCACACCCGGTCGGGTCGGACGCCGAAGCGGCCGGTCACCTCGGTGGCCAGCCGGGCGACGGCGGGTTGCCGGGTGCCGGCCCGGCCACCGACCGCGCTGTCGGTGAGCACGACGACGAAGCTGCCGGGGACGGCGGTCGGGTGGCCGGCACCGAGGATCCGACCGATGCTCGAAACGTGACCGGCGTCGGCGGTTGCCGGGGTGGTCGGGCCGGTGACCAGCGTGCCGGCGACGAGGGCCGCCACGGTGGCCAGGGCCCGTCGGCGGAAGCGTGTGGTGGAGCGGTGGGACGGTGGCATGTTCGGACCTCCGGCTCGGGTCGGTGCTCGGGTCGATGGTGCGCGACGGTCGGCGGCGCGACGGTCGTCGGCTCGGAGTGTCAGAGCAGGGGCGACATGTGCAGGAGGAGGTTGGGCGAGCCGGTGCCCTGGTTGGTGACGACCGGAACGGCGACGCTGGTCAGGTAGGCGTGCACCTGGGCCGGGGTCCAGGTCGGGTTGTTGCTGCGTACCCGGGCGGCGATGCCCGCCGCGGCCGGCGAGGCGTGCGACGTTCCGCTCAGTGTCGCGACGGCCGTGTTCGAGGTGTTCATGGCCGACGGGATGTTCACCCCGGGGGCGAAGAGGTCCAGGCAACTACCCCAGTTCGAGAACGTGGCCCGGCTGTCGTTGGACTGGGTCGCGCCGACGGTGATCACGGTCGGCACCGAGGCCGGCGAGACGTTGCAGGCGTTGACGTTGGAGTTGCCCGCCGGGGCCGTGACCACGACCCCGTCGGTGACGAGGTTCGCCACCGCCGTGTTCAACGAGACGTTCGGACTGCTCGTCAGTCCGACGTTCGCCACGGCGGGCGGCCCGCCGGGCACGTTGTTGGCGATCACCCAGTTGATCCCGCTGAGCACGCCGGAGATGGTGCCGGCACCCGAGCAGTTGAGTACCTTCACCGCGATCAGGACGACGTCCTTCGCGGCGCCGTACGTCGTGCCGCCGATGGTGCCGGCCACGTGCGTGCCGTGGCCGGCGCAGTCGTCGGCGGGCAGCGTGCCGTCGGTCGCGTCGTAGCCGTAGTAGGCCTGGCCGCCGAACTCCTGGTGGGTGATCCGGATGCCGCTGTCGATGACGTACGCCCGGACCCCGGTGCCCTGGCTCTGGAAGTTGTACCAGGTGTCGAGGCCGGAGAACGCGTCGAGCCGGTCCAGGTTCCACGGGGCGTTCGGCTGGTTGGCCGCCTGGACGGTCTGGTCGGCTTCGACGTGGGCGACAGCGGGGTGGGTGGCGATGCGGCGGGCGACGGCTTCCGAGGTACGGACGGAGAACCCGTTGAGGGCGTCACCCCACACCCGGTCGGGTCGGACGCCGAAGCGACCGGTCACGTCGGTGGCCAGGGTGGACACGGCGGACTGTCGGGTGCCGGCCGGACCGCCGACCGCGCTGTCCCGGAGCACGACGACGAAGCTGCCGGGGACGGCGGTCGGGTTGTCGGCACCCAGGATCGCTCCGGTGGCGCTCGACGTCCGGGTGGAGCGGGGGTCGGCGGCCGCCGGGGTGGCGAGGACGGCGGCGACCAGGGCGCTGGTCGCGAGGACCGCCACGGCTGCCGACCCACGTCGGCGGGGCGGGGCGGAGGTCACCCGGCGCGATGGTTGCATCTCCACGTCTCCTTCTACTCGGGTCGCCCACCACCGTTCGGGTGGGCGACCGGTGGGTTCTCGTCGGGCCGGTCGGTTCAGAGCAGCGGTGACATGTGGAGGAGACGGTTGGGTGAGCCGGTGCCGGGGTTGATCACGACCGGGTTGGCGACGCTGGTCAGGTAACCGGCCACCTGGGCGGGAGTCCACGTCGGGTTGTTGCTGAGCACCCGGGCGGCCATACCGGCGACGTGCGCCGAGGCCTGCGACGTGCCGCTCAGCGGCGTCGTGGCGGTGTTCGACAGGTGCACCGCCGACATGATGTTCACGCCCGGGGCGAAGAGGTCCAGGCAGGTGCCGTAGTTGGAGAAGCTGGCCCGGGCGTCGTTCGACTGGGTCGCGCCGACGGTGAGGGCGGTCGGCACCGAGGCCGGCGGGAAGTTGCAGGCGTTGGCGTTCGAGTTGCCCGCCGCCACCGTCACGGTCACGCCGTCGACGACCAGGTTCGCCACCGCCGTGTTCACCGCACTGCTCACCCCGGTCAGCAACGCGATGTTCGCGACGGCGGGCGGATCCCAGGGCTGGTGGTCGGCGGCCACCCAGTTGATGCCGTTGATCACCATCGCGAGGGTGCTGGGGATTCCGGTGCAGTCCCCGACCACCTTGACCGCGACCAGCGCCACGTTCTTGGCCACGCCGTACGTCGTTCCGCCGATGTTCGCTGCCACGTGCGTGCCGTGACCGGAACAGTCCTCGGCGGGCAACGTCCCGTCGATCGCGTCGTAGCCGTAGTAGGCCTGGCCGCCGAACTCCTGGTGGGTGATGTGGATTCCGGAGTCGATGACGTAGACCGGGATGCCGCTGCCCTGGCTCTGGTAGCTGTAGGTGGAGTCGAGGCCGGTTGTGGCGTCGAGGCGGTCGAGGTTCCAGGGTGCGTTGGGTTGGGTGGTGGCGAGTTGGACGGTCTGGTCGGCTTCGACGTAGGCGACGGCGGGGTGGGCGGCGATGCGGCGGGCGACGGCTTCCGAGGTACGGACGGAGAACCCGTTGAGGGCGTCACCCCACACCCGGTCGGGTCGGACGCCGAAGCGACCGGTCACGTCGGTGGCCAGGGTGGACACGGCGGACTGTCGGGTGCCGGCCGGACCGCCGACCGCGCTGTCGGCGAGGACGACGACGAACGTGCCGGGGACGGCGGTCGGCGCGTCGGCGCCCCGGATCTCCCCGACGGGGCCCGGGGCGAGCTCGGATCCGGGTGCCGAGACGGCCGGGGTGGCGAGGACGGCGGCGACCAGCGTGGTGGCGGTGACGACCGCCAGGGCGGCCAGTCGACGCCGACGGGATCGGGCGAGGGACGCCCGGCGCGGGAGATCCATCTCCAAGCCTCTTTCTGCTCAGGCCGGTCCGACACTCGCTGATCGAGTGGATGGCCTCGGATGGGTTTTCGGAATCTACCGAGGCAGGTGGGGCCGGAAGAACAGCCAACGCATCGTCAGGCGTCTTTTTATCGCAGGGTGACAGAGAAGCGGCCCGGATGTATCAGAACGTCGTCCGGCGCATCGGGTGGGCCGACGTGGCGTCCGGTCAGGATGCCCGGCGCGGGGCGGGACGCTCGGACCGGAAGGCCCATTCCTCGAAGGCCCGGCACCGGCCGTCGGGAACGAAGTCGAGGATCCACAGGTCGCGGAAGTGCTGCGGGTCCGGCGGGCCGTACCGCACCTCCAGCCGGACCACCGCCCGTGGGTCGTCGACCGCGACGACGTCGAAGTCCATCGTGAACTCCTCGTCCGGGCCGGCGCGTTCGGCGTCCCACCGGACGCGAAGGGCGTCGAGACCCTGACTCGGCTGCTCGAACGGCGTCATCCGGTACGTCGCGTCAACGGTGAACAGCCCGTCGAGCTGGTCGGTGCCCGAGGTCCGCCATGCGCGCTCGTAGCGCCGTACCCACGCCGTCACGCTGGACCGGTCGATCACCGGTGATCTCCTTCCGCATGGGACCGGGCGTAACCGGGTACGCGTACCCTTCTCGTGTTCGACTCGGGATCGGCAGGGTGGAGCGCATGGACGAGAAGTCGCGTCGACCGGCCCGGCCGGTGCTCTGGACGGTGGGGCTCGCCGTCGCCGCTGCCGTGGCGTACCTGGCGTTCCTCGGTTGGGACCGGGAGAAGGACCTGGACCCGGTCACCGGTGCCGAGACCGGGCCGTACGAGGCGTGGCAGGTCGTCGGTCTGGCCCTGGTGGTGGGAGCGCTGGCCTTCCTGGCGGGACGGAAGCACCAGGTGGTGGCAGCACTGGCGGCGATCCCGGTCGTGCTCACCCTGGCCTTCGTCGTCACCGCCGTCACCGGCCCCGAGCCCGGTCTCTGGCCGATCGGCGCGGCCCTGATGGCCCTGGGCTCGGCCGCCGGCACGGCGGTCATGGCGTTGATCGGCCGGAGCACCGCGAACCGTTTCCCGCGCTGATCGGCCGGGGTGCCACGAAACGCTTACCGCGCTGATCGGCCGGGCACCGAGAACCGGCCTGAGACCCCCGGCCCGCCACCGGCGGGCCGATGCCCGGCGGCGACTCGTCGTCACCGCCGGGCTCGCCAGGGTCCGTACCGGTCAGCTCCGGCGACGACGCAGGCAGAGCAGCGCGGCACCGGTCACGATGGACGCCATCCCGAGGGTGAGCAGCGGCACCAGCGTCGAGATGCTCGACTCGCCGGTGACCGGCAGGTGCGTTCTGGTGGGCGTCGGCTGCCCGGACGGGGTGGACGTCGGGGTCGGTGGCTGCGTGGGGGTCGCCGTGGGTGTCGGTGTCGGCTGTCCGGTCGGGGTGGGCGTCGGTGTGGGCGTGGGCTGCAGGGCCGCGCAGGTGTGGGTGAGCACGAAGAAGTCGGCGCTGCCGGAGATGACGGCGGTCGCGTCCAGCAGCGTGTAACCGGCCGGCAGGCGGATCCACGCCTTGCTGGTCCCCATGGTGTTCACGATGGCGCCACCGTCGTCCGGGATGGTGACCGTCAGTGGTCCGTTCGGCGTGTCGAAGGTGGCCGTCACCGACTCGAAGACGCCGGCGGTCTGCTGGTCGCCCGGCAGGTTGAACACCCAGACGTCCTGGCCCACGTAGGGGCCGCCGCCGAGGTTCGGGTCGCAGACCTGCGTGACCTCGGCAGCGGTGGTGGGCACGTTGCCCGGATTGATGTCGATCGTCGTCTGGGCTGCTGCGGGCGCTCCGGTCGCCAGTAGCAGCCCGGCCGTGATCGCTCCACTGGCGAGCAGGCGGCTCAGCATCGTTCTCATCGTGTCTCCTGGAACCTGGTCGAAAGCCTCGTGAGGGAGGCGCAGCAGCGACGCTACCGACGGTTTGGAGGACTTTGCGAGGTTTGCGGGCAAATAGGTTCTTTTGAGCTGTTCGTCCGGTTTTCTGGTCAGCGCGCCGGCCGGGGTGGGCCCTACAGTCGGGGCATGAGTCGGCAGGACGAGGTGTGCGCCTGGTTGCGGGATCGCGGCACCGAGACGGTGGCCCATCCCGGCGGGACCCTCTACGCCCACCTGCGCCGGGTCCACGACCTGCTCGGGGACTTCGGCCACTGCGAGGACGTCCGACTCGCCGGTCTCACCCATGCCGCGTACGGCACCGACGGCTTCGATCTCACCCTGCTCGACCCGACCGACCGGGAGCCGCTGCGGGCGCTCGTCGGGGTGGACGCCGAGCGGCTGGTCCACCTCTACGGGGCCTGTGACCGTCGCCGGAGCTGGCCGGACCTCGCCACGACCGGGCGGGTGGTGGACCGGTCCACCGGCCGGGTCGAGACGCTGGGGTCGGACCTGCTGGGCCCGTTCGTGGACCTCAGCATCGTCAACGAGCTGGACGTCATGGCACACGACCCGACGGTGGCGCGGCGGTACGGCGACTACTTCCGCTCGCTCTTCGCCGACTGGGCACCGGTCGCCTCGCCCGGGGTGACCGCCGAAGCCCGCCGACTGCTCGCTGGCTTGCCGTAGCCAACTGGCCGTAACCGGCTCGCTGGGGAACGTGACCGGGGCCGGTCCGTCGCGCGGACCGGCCCCGGTGGGGTACGACCGTCAGGGCTTCCAGGAGCCGGCGGCCTCGAAGTTGTGCTGGTACTCGACGACGCCCTTCTTGTCGGCCACGTCGAAGACGACCGTGCCGCTGCGCTTGCTGCCGGTGCGCAGGTTGACGCCGGAGGAGAGCGGGGTGCCGCAGCCGGAGAGCGCGCCGACCAGCCCGTTGGCGGTCTTGCCGTCCTGGGCCACCCACTCGAAGTAGAACGGGTTGACCGAGGCGGTGCCCTTGGTGACCCGCACGGTCACGTCGGCGATCAGGTACATCCCCTCGTCCGGGTCGGGCGCGAAGGACCGGCAGCCCTTGTTCGAGGTGGTGAACTTGCTGACGGTGATCTCGACGGTCCCCTCGTCGTCGGTGATCACCAGCGTGTCGCCGACCTTCATGTTGAAGGTCTCGCCGTCCTTGCCGCTGTTGCTCGGCTGTGGCGCGGCGGTGGTCGGGACGGTCGCGCCGAACGGCCGGTCCTCGGTCGGCCGTACCAGCGGACCGGAGGAACTCCCCGACGACGCCCGGCCGATGCCGGTGCTCTGGCTGGCGCTGTCGTCGCCGGCCAGCGCGAGAACCACCCCACCGACACAGCAGAGCAGGAGGAGCACGACGGTGACGAGGATCACGATCAGCGCCGTGCTCATTCCGCCGGAGGAGGTCGACGGTGGCAGGGGCAGGCCAGGGTACGGCCCGGCGGGGCCGGGCGGGTAGGACGCCATCGGCGTCGACCCCGGAGGGTAGGGCACACCGGAGGCCGGCGGGTGACCCGGGTAGCCGGGCGCCCCCGAGGTCGGCGGCGGATAGCCGGGGGCGCCCGAGCCAGGCGGCGGGTAACCGGGTGCGCCGGGCGGCGGATAGCCGGGGCCACCCGAGACCGGTGGGTAACCGGGTGCGCCGGAGACCGGCGGATAGCCCGGCGCGCCGGAGACCGGCGGGTAGCCCGCCTCGGGTGCCCCGCTGGTCGGGTGCGGGGGCACCGGCGTGCTCTGCTCCGGCGGATATCCGGGGTACGACGAGCCAGCCGGCGGGTACACCGGCGGCGGAGCTGTGGGGTCCGGGTAGTACGGCGGATCGGAGTACGCGTACGGATCAGGGTCCGGCTGGAAGGGATCCTGGGGCGGACCCGGGAAGGGTTCCTGCGGCGGGCCTGGGGGGTGACTCACGGTGCTCCCGGATGCAGAGGGTCAGGGCTCGACGCGCTCCCGACCGGGTGCGCCGAGGCACCGAACCATCCTTCCCTGCCTCGCCCCGGCGGTCGTCGGCTGAACGGATCATTCGTCCGGTCTGACCGACCCGGCCTGTCCGGGACCCCGTCCCGGGGTCGGCGTCCCCGCGGCTTGTGCCGGTGCGCCGGTCAGCGGTGCGGCAGTACGGCGGCGGTGCGGACCAGGCCGGCGTCCACGGTGAACCGTCCGGTGATCACGCTGGGCGGATCGGTGACCTTCTCCCGGGCCGCCTCGACCTTCGCCGGGGAGATCCGGGCCGCCCAGGAACCGGTGTCGGGGTCGATCTCGACCAGCGCGTCCTGGAAGTCGAGCCAGGTGCCGACCACCGGGTGCCAGACCTTGTAGACGGTCTCCTTGGCGCTGAAGATCAGTGCGGGCCAGGAGACGCCGGTGGGTAGCCGTCCGCAGTGCTCCACCTCCTCCTTCCGGAGGATCAGCCGGCGTACCCCGGCATCAAGGATCTTGTGCTGCTCGGCGTCCATGCCGACCGACCGGACCTCGTCGGCGCGGGCTGCTGCGGCGGCGCAGTAGCCCTTCGTGTGGGTGATGGTGCCGACCACCTCCACCGGCCAGGCCGGGGACCGGTCGGGGGCCGACGGCACCGGAACCGGATCGAGCCCGAGGGCGGCGATGGCCCGCCGGGCACACACCCGGCCGGCGGTGAAGTCGCGACGCCGGCTCTCCACCGCGCGTTCGCCGAGGCAGGCCCGCTCGGCTTCGAGCAGCTCACCGGTGAAGTCCGCCGGCCCGGCCACGACCACGGCGACCGACGGTGGCAGCAGGTCCCGCATCACGCTCCCCTTCCAGGTACGACCGCAACCGGGCCACTCCGACGTCGAGCCGGTCCCACGGTACCGGCGGCGACCCGGGCCGGACATCGACGACCGGCCCGTCGTCGCGTTGCTCCCCGGCGCGGACCCGTCCCCGGTGCGCCGGCAACGGGGAGGTCCCGGCAGCCGGGCGACGACGGGGTTACGTGTCGCCGCCCGGCTGCCGGTCCGGCAGAGGTCGGTCGCAGGCCGACACCGGGTCGGTGGTCGGCGCCACGCCCGCCGGTGCCGGGAAGGGGTCCGGTCCCCGGCGGGTGGGTCAGAAGGCGTGGGTCACCGTGACCAGGGTGTTCGAGCAGGAAGCGGCGTGGCTGGTGAGGGCGTTCTTCTCGGCGGTGTCGACGGTCAGCCGCCAGCGGGTCTTCACTGCGGCCCACTCGGTGACGTACCGGCAGCGGTCGCGGGTCGGCATCCAGCTCGCCGGGTCCTGGTCGCCCTTGGACTGGTTGACGTTGTCGGTGACGGCGACCAGCGAGCGGACGTCACCCAGGTCGTTGGCGAAGGACTGGCGGCGGGAGGTGGCCCAGTTCCGGGCACCGGAGTCCCACGCCTCGGCCAGCGCCACCATGTGGTCGATGTCCAGGTCGGAGGGGTTGGTCCAGTACGCGCCGTCGTAGTAGGAGTACCACCGGCCGCCGGAGAGCTGGCACCCCGAGCCGACCGAGGGGCGGGTGGTGGCCTCGGCGATCAGCACCTCGTAGCGGGTGTTGCAGCCGTCGCCGTCGGTGTCGATCCAGTGCGGGAAGAGGTCCCGCGAGTAGCCGGTGCGGTTCTCCGTGGCGACGGGAAGGTCGGCGACGAGGGTGCGCAGCGGCACCGACACGGTGGCCGCCTGGGCGGGGGCGGTGAAGCCCAGGGAGGCGACGGTGACGGCGGCGAGCAGGCCACCGGCCCAACGAAGGGTGCGGTTCATAACATCTCCATCCGATCGCGGTATTGCCGTCATTTGACGTGTCGGAGGTGCCGACGGATCCCCGACCGCGTGAACTGATAGAGAAAATTATCGATATTTTGCCCGGCATTCAATAGTGCTGTGTCGATGCTGCCGGGTCGCCGGGCGCCGGTCCGTCCGCGCGGAGCCACGGACCGTTATGTGCCGGATGTAAACTATTTGCCCGGCGGAGCGTGGGGCGGGAATCTGAACCGGGCGCACCCGTTGTGCCGGTGAACCAGGGGTGGTTAAGCTCTCTCTTGCGCGCCCCAATCGCCCGCTTCCCCCGTGGCAGGCGATCGGGGCGCGCTTCTTCGTGCCCACCCGCCTCCGGTGGTAGCAGGGGCCCCCTACAGGTGGTTTTTGCCCTGCAGGGGCCCCCTGCTACCACCGCAGCGGCGAGCCGCGCGGGTCAGATCCAGCGACCGCCCAGCCACATCCGCGCCGACCAGTCGACGTAGGGGATCGGGGTGCCCACGAAGATCGGGTGGAAGTAGGCGAAGCAGAGCGCCACGAGCAGCACGTACGCCCCCACGACGACGCCGCCGAACAGCCGCCGGTCGTACGCCTCCTGGGCGGCGGGTGACCCCGGTGGAGCCGGCGCGCGTGCCTCGGCGGGCGAGACGATCGCCCCGAGCACGTAGACCACCGCCAACACCAGGAACGGCAGGGCCGGCGCGGCGTAGAAGGAGAACATCACCCGCCCGTCGAGGGCGAACCAGAACCACGGCAGCAGGCCGCCCGCCGCACCGAGCAGGATCGCGCCGGCCCGCCAGTCCCGCCGGGCGATGCCCAGCCAGACCACGGCGACCAGCGCCGGCAGGAAGGACCACCAGAGCAGCGGGGTGCCGAGCAGCAGGATCTCGCTGGTGGGGGTGGTTCCCGTGCACGTGCCCTCGCACGTCCAGTGGAACGCGACCGGACGGCCGAGCAGCAGCCACTGCCACGGCCAGGACTGGTACTTGTGCGGGGTGCTCAGCCCGGTGTGGAAGTCGAGCGCCGCCCGGTGGTACGTGTACAGGTTCTGCAACGCGCCGAGGACCGGGGTGTCGCTCAGCCCGGGGGTGTTCGGGTAACGCTCGGCGAGGCGGTAGTAGCCGTCGTCGGAGAGGAACCAGCCCGTCCAGGTGGCGAGGTAGGCGAGGACCATCGCCACCCCGGCGAGCACCAGCCAGGGCAGCTCGTCGAGAAGGGCGTCCCGCCACGGGCGACGTACCCCCGCCGACCGGCGGACCCCGACCTCCCAGAGGACCACCAGCAGCACGAAGACGGGCACGAAGTAGAGGGCGCTCCACTTGACCCCGACCGCGCAGCCCATCAGCACCCCGGCGGCCAGCCGCCACCAGGGAACGGTGAACGGCGGCCGGCCGCCACGGGACGGGTCGAGGCCGGCGTCGAGCGCGGTGGCCCACCGCCGCCGTCGCGCGTCCCGGTCCAGCACCAGCGCTCCGAACGCGGCGAGGACGAAGAAGTGCAGGAAGATGTCGAGCAGGGCGGTGCGGGAGAGCACCAGGTGGAAGCCGTCCAGGGCGAGCAGCAGGCCGGCGGCGCAGCCGAGCGCGGTGGACCGGAACATCCGGCGGCCGATCCGCACCAGCAGCAGCACGGAGAGCGTGCCGATGACGGCGGCGGAGATCCGCCAGCCGAACTCCGGGGTCGTGGTCATCAGGTGGCCCGGAACCGAGATGTTGTGCTCGGTGTCCTGGTAGCCGAAGGCCCACTCGCCGAGCCCGATCAGCCACTTGCCCAGCGGCGGGTGGACCACGTACGACGGCGCGTTGTCCTTGAAGTTCCACTCGACGCCGTGCTCGATCAGGCCCCAGCCGTCCCGGGCGTAGTAGATCTCGTCGAAGATCTTGCCCTTGACGTCGCCGAGCCCGACCAGCCGCAGGATCGCGGCGATCGCCACCACCACGGCCGTGGCGAGCCAGGATCGCCCGTCCAGCCGGCCGTCGACCGTGGCCAGCCGGCGACGGACGAAGTCCGGCAGCCGACCACCTCCGGCGTCGCCGGGCGGGGTGGTCCCGGGCCGTCCGGTGGAGTCGTCGATCCGCTCCGGCGGTCCGCTCTCCGGCTGGCCTTCGCTCGCGCTCTGCGCTGTCGACGCCTGGGTCACGACGGAATCGTAGGCCGCCCGGGTGCCCGGCGGAGGCCTTGTCTCCATTACCGGGAAGCCTGTCGATGAGTTTTCCGGTGCCCGAGGACGGTTCAGAACGCGGTGACCAGGAATCCCACGGTCACCAGCAGCGGTCCGCCGACGGCCGCCGTGATCGCCCACCGGCGGGCCCGCTGGCCGGACAAGCCGGCCGTACCGGTCACCCGGGCGATGCCGGTCGCGCACGCTGCCACCAGGCCGAACCCGAGCAGCCAGCGCAGGTGCAGGGTGCCACCGCGGTCCGCGTACGCCGTGGCGCCCGCCGGCCCGGTCATCCGGGCCGGCACCGCCGTCACGGTCCGCGGACCGGCGGTGTCGAGCCCGCCGAGGCGTACGCCGTGCGCGACGAACCGGCCGTCGGTGGCGACGAAGGTGCCCCGGCACCGCTGGGTCAGCCCGCTGCCGGTGCAGTCGCCCACCACCGTGCCGGTCGTGCCGTGCCCCACGGCCAGCCAGAACGGTTCCGCGCTCACCCAGGCGAAGAAGGCCGCCAGGAGGCTGAGGCCGAGTAGCCCGGCCAGCCCGGGGAGAGGATCCCGCTGCCGGACCACCCGGGGTCGCGTCCGGCGACGGGCGCGGTCCCGGACGGCCGACGCCGCGCGTCCGTCGTCGGTCGACTGCTCGACCCGGATCGGGGTGCCGTCCCAGTGCACCTCCTCGATCGGCAGCCAGAAGTCGCTCCCGTCGGTGCCGCCCCCCTCGTCCGGCGTGTCCGGTCGCGGCCAGCCGAGGTGCTGCCGGATCGGCACCCGGTGCGGCACCGCCCCGACCGGCGCCCCGGTGGTGGGCTCGACCCCGGTCGCCGCCGTCAGCGTCGGCCCGCCGGTCGTCGTCCCGGTTCCGGTGGTCGTGCCGTGCGGCGTGCCGGTCGTTCCCGTTCCGGCGGACGTGCCGTGCGGCCTGCCGGTCGCCGTCCCGGACGCCGTGGTCGTGGTGTGCGGCCCGCCGGTCGTCCCGGTTCCGGTCGCCGTGGCCGCCGGTCTGCCGGCCGGCCTCTCCGACGGTGGCTCCTCCGGAGGGTGCGGCCGGGGCCGTGGGGGCCCGCCGCCCTGACTCCGCCGGTCGTGAGGTTGGCGGCTGCTCCGATCGCCGGCGGCCCGGCCGGCCTCGTGGTCGGCGGGCTCGGCGGTGGCCGGCCCGGGTTCGGGACCGGCGCGGCCCGGAGGTGGTTCCCCGGGCGCGCGGTCGACGCGACCGGGGGGTGGCTGCTCGTGCTCGCGGGCGGCTCCTCTGCCAGTCACGATGTTCATTGGACACCGAGTGGTGGCCGCGAACACGCAGCTCAAGCCGCGTGTCGGCGACAAAGCGGACAGGAAGTGCGGCGCTCGTCCGGCCGGCGTGAACCGGTCGACCGGTCCGGGCCGGCCTATTGGTTCGCGACCGGTTCCCGGTGGTCACTAGGCTTGCTGGTCATGAGTCACGTACTTGCGGCGGTAGCCTGGCCGTACGCCAACGGCCCGCGCCACATCGGCCACGTCTCCGGTTTCGGCGTCCCCTCCGACGTCTTCGCCCGGTACATGCGGATGGCCGGCCACGACGTGCTCATGGTCTCCGGCACCGACGAGCACGGCACCCCGATCCAGGTGCAGGCCGACGCGGAGGGGGTCACCGCCCGTGACCTCGCCGACCGGTACAACCGGGTGATCGTCGAGGACCTGCACGGCCTCGGACTGTCGTACGACCTCTTCACCCGGACCACCACCCGCAACCACTACGCCGTGGTGCAGGAACTCTTCGAGGGGATGCACCGCAACGGGTACATCGTCCCGAAGGTCACCATGGGGGCGATCTCCCCGTCCACGGGGCGTACCCTGCCGGACCGGTACATCGAGGGCACCTGCCCGATCTGCGGGTACGACAGCGCCCGGGGCGACCAGTGCGACAACTGCGGCAACCAGCTCGACCCGGTCGACCTGATCAACCCGAAGTCGAAGATCAACGGCGAGACCCCGCAGTTCGTCGAGACCGAGCACTTCTTCCTCGACCTGCCCGCCCTCGCCGACGTGCTCCGGCAGTGGCTGGACACCCGGGAGGGCTGGCGGCCCAACGTGCTGCGGTTCTCCCGGAACCTCCTCGACGACCTCCAGCCCCGGGCCATCACCCGGGACCTGGAGTGGGGCGTGCCGATCCCGCTCGACGGCTGGCGGGACCGCCCCGACAAGCGCATCTACGTCTGGTTCGACGCGGTCATCGGCTACCTCTCCGCCTCGATCGAGTGGGCCCGCCGCTCCGGCGACCCGGAGGCGTGGCGGAAGTGGTGGTCCACCGACGCCGAGGGGAAGGACGCCCGGGCCTACTACTTCATGGGCAAGGACAACATCGTCTTCCACTCGGTGATCTGGCCGGCGCTGCTCTCCGGCTACTCCGGGGACGGGGCGAAGGACGGCGAACCGGGCGCGTTGGGGCGGCTCAACCTGCCCACCGAGGTCGTCTCCAGCGAGTTCCTGACCATGGAGGGGCGGAAGTTCTCCTCGTCCCGCCGGGTGGTGATCTACGTGCGGGACTTCCTCGAACGGTACGACGCGGACGCGCTGCGCTACTTCATCGCCGTCGCCGGCCCGGAGAGCAACGACACCGACTTCACCTGGGCCGAGTTCCTGCGCCGCAACAACGACGAGCTGGTCGCCGGCTGGGGCAACCTGGTCAACCGGTCCATCTCGATGGCGGCGAAGAACTTCGGCGCCGTCCCGCCGATCGACCCGGCCGGGCTCACCGAGGCCGACGAGGCGCTGCTCGCGGTGGCCCGCGCCGGATTCGACACGGTCGGCGACCTGATCGCCCGGCACCGGCAGAAGCAGGCCATCGGCGAGGCGATGAGAGTGGTCGCCGAGGCCAACCGGTACCTCTCCGACCAGGCCCCGTGGAAGCTCAAGGGGGAGGACGAGAAGCCCCGGATGGGCACCGTCCTGCACGTCGCCCTCCAGGTGGTCAGCGACGCCAACACGCTGCTCACCCCGTTCCTGCCGCACTCCGCGCAGAAGGTGCACGAGCTGCTCGGCGGCACCGGGGTGCACGCGCCGATGCCGTCGATCGTCGAGGTCGAGGACCTCGACGGCGGACCGGGGTACCCGGTGCTGACCGGTGACTACACGCAGGGCACGCGCTGGGCGTCCGTACCGCTGGAGGTGGGCCGGCCGTTGGCCGCGCCGAAGCCGGTCTTCCGCAAGCTCGACCCGTCGATCGTCGACGAGGAACTGGCCCGCCTCGGCGGCTGACCGCCGAACGCCCCCGGGGCCGCTGGCCCCGGGGGCACCCCGACCGCCGGACGCTCCGGTCGAGTGGACGGCCAGGTCAGGCGTGGGCCATGGCCCGCATGCCGATGAACTCGATCATGGCTCGGTTGACCTCGTCGGCGTTGGTCCACGGGATACCGTGCGGCGCGCCGCGCAACGTGATCAGGTTGCTGTCCGGCAGCATCGGCGCCAGCCGCTGGCCGGTGGCCGGGAACGGCAGCACGGCGTCCGCGTCACCCTGCACGATCAGCACCGGTACGTCGATCCGGGGCAGGTCGGCGCGGAAGTCGGTCAGCCAGGCGTCCACACAGTCCAGCGTCCCCTTCGCCGACGCCTGCGCGCCGATGTGCCAGTGCGCCCGGTACGCCTCCTCGCTGACCAGCCGGCCCTTGTTCTGCTTGTAGTTGAAGAAGTTGTCGCAGAAGGTGGTCAGGAAGGCGAACCGGTCGGCCATGATCGCCTGCTTGAAGCCGTCGAAGAGCTTCTGCTCGACGCCCTCGGGGTTGTCCGGCGTCTTCAGCAGGAACGGCGCGAGCGGGGCCAGCAGCACCGCCCGGCTCACCCGCTCCGACCCGTACGCGCCGAGGTAGCGGGTGACCTCGCCGGTGCCCATGGAGTGCCCCACCAGCACCGCGTCCCGCAGGTCGAGCTGGTCCATCAGCATCTTCAGGTCGGCGGCGAACGTGTCGTAGTCGTACCCGAAGGTGGGCTGGCCGGAGTTGCCGAAACCCCGCCGGTCGTACGTGATCACGCGGTGGCCGGCGTTCAGCAGGGCGAGGGTCTGCTTCTCCCAGGTCGCGCCGTTGAACGGGAAGCCGTGGATGAGCACCACCGGTCGCCCGGCGCCGTGGTCCTCGTAGTAGATGTCGATGGGCCCGGAGTTCTCCGAGCCGACGGTGATGAAGGGCATGCGGCCTCCCCGAGACGTGACGCTCTGACGTCGGCGTCTTCCCGTACCGCGCGGGGTTATGCCCGCCCGGTCGGCGCTCCCGCCGAACCGGCCGACGGCCCCGGTCGCCGGCCCCGGCGCGGCGGCCCCGCGCGGCCACCACCGGCTCGCCCCCGAGGCGTTCCTCAGAGCGGATACGGCAGGTCGACGATCCGGTCGTCGGTGACGTCGGTGGCCGGGGCCCAGGTCTCGTAGACGCCCCGCTCGTGGCACTGCGCGCCGGTGGCCGCCACCTCCTCCGGTCCCGGCCGGCACAGTCGTAGCCGCAGCCAGCCCGTCTCCTCCCGCAGCACCACGCAGTCCACGTCGCGCCAGCGGGCGTACCGCAGCCGCCGGGCGACCGACTCCACCGGGTACCGGGCGGTCCGGGTCAGCGCCTGCACCCGGAACCCGCCGGGCAGGTCGGCCACCGCCTCGTACTCGCTGCCGGCGTAACCGCCGACCAGCCGGGTCGACGCGGCCGGCTCGGCGATCGGGACGTACTCCTGTTCGGCGGAGATACCGGGCACCGTGGCGAGCAGGTGCCGCCAGCGCGGCCCGACCATCCGCAGCCAGCCCCGCTGCTCCGCCTGGTACGCGTAGAGCACCACCTCCACCCCCTCCGCCGGATAGGCGACCAGGGTGGCGTTCGCCGGCATCGGCAGGTCGGCGAAGTCGCGGGTGACGAACTCCGGGACCACCTGCGTGCTGCTCGGCGCGAACCCGGTGCCGAGCACCGCCGCGCCGACCCGGTCGCCGGCCGCCAGGTCCACCAGTCCCCGGTGCGCCTCACCCGTGGGCGAGTCGTAGTCGGTGGGGTCGACGGCCCGCCAGCGCAACGCGTACACCACGTCCTGGGCGGGACCGCCGTCGGTGCGCAGCACCGCCAGCGCCGACGGGGTACGCAGGTGCGCCACGTCGTGCTCCCGGTGGCAGAAGCCGTGCGGCAACAGACCCCGTACGTGCCCGGCGAGCTGACGGGCGGAGAGCACCTTGACCATCCGGGTGCCCCGACGCACCACGGCCGAGGCGCGCAACGTGGCGAGCACCGGGTCCCCGGCGGCGGACGGCTGCTGGGTCAGCTCCTGCACCTGCGACCAGGTCCGGTCCCGGTGCAACGGCACCAGCAGGGGCGCGTCCGGCTCCTCGTCCGCCGGCCCCGGTCCGTCGTGCACGGCGGTCACCTCGGTCGCGTGGACGAAGCGTCGCCACGGCAGGGGAGCGCCGGGGCGGGGCGCCCACTCGAAGCCGGGCAGCTCCACCCCGCTGAAGATCTCGTACGCGGCGCCCCGGGCGACCACCTCCGCCGGGTACGCCGTCCCCCGGTACGTCACGCGCGGCCCGACGCGCGGCGGGGCGGCGTCGCCGAGCTGGGTGGGGACACTCACCGGCCGAACGGTAAACGCCCTGGGTACCGCAGGGATGAACAACGGATTGCCGGTCGGGTACGGCGGGCGCGGGTGGTGTGTGATGCTCATCGGCGATGAGTGAGCCGACCGAATCCCGCCGCCAGCGTGCCGCCCGTCGGGCCGGGGAGTTCCCGCCCGCCCCGGAGCGGCTCCCCCACCCCGTCCCGGACAGTCACACCCATCTCGACATCACCGTCAGTGAAGCCGGTGCGCCCGGCGGCCCCGCCGACGACCCGGTCGCGGCGGCGATCGAGGTGGCCGCCGGGGTGGGTGTCGACCGGATGGTCCAGGTCGGCGTGGACGTCGACTCCTCCGGGTGGGGGGCCGACGTCGCCGACCGGTATCCGGCGGTGGTCGCCACCGTCGCCCTGCACCCCAACGAGGCCCCCCGCCTGGCCGACCTGGACGAGGCGTTGCGCCGGATCGAGGCGCTCGCCGCCCGGGACCGGGTGCGCGGCATCGGCGAGACCGGGATGGACTTCTTCCGGACCGGGGAGGAGGGGCGCGCCGCGCAGGAGGAGAGCTTCCGGGCACACGTCGCCATCGCCAAGCGGTACGCCAAACCCCTGGTCATCCACGACCGGGACGCGCACGCCGACGTGCTGCGCGTGCTCGACGACGAGGGCGCCCCGGACACCGTGGTGCTGCACTGCTTCTCCGGCGACGCCGAGTTCGCCGCCGAGTGCGTCCGCCGGGGATACCTGCTCAGCTTCGCCGGCACGGTCACCTTCGCCAGCGCGCAGGCGCTGCGGGAAGCCGCCGCGTCGACCCCGCCGGAGCAGATGCTGGTGGAGACCGACGCGCCGTACCTCACCCCGATGCCGCACCGGGGCCGGCCCAACGCCTCCTACCTGGTGCCGCTGACCGTCCGCGCGCTGGCCGCGACCACCGGCACCGACCTGGCCGAGCTGTGCGCGCACCTGTCGGCGAACGGGGAGCGGGTCTTCGGCCCGTGGCGGTGAGGTCGCGGACCGCCGCAGGCGGCTGGGGTGCCTGCAGGGGTCTAGGATGCCTTGCCCGCCTGGGGTGCCTGCAAGGGCCCCTTGTTCGACAAAAAGCGGTAACAGGGGACCCCTGCTACCACCCCAGCGGCACCCCGGGGGAGGGTGGGTGGTGGGCGACGTAGGGTGTGGGGCCATGGCCGCAGACCTGCTCGGCCCGGCGGAGATCCGGGATCTGGCCGCCCGACTGGGCGTGGCACCGACCAAGAAGCTCGGCCAGAACTTCGTGCACGACCCGAACACGGTGCGCCGGATCGTCGCCGCCGCCGGGCTGACCCCGGACGACGTGGCCCTGGAGGTCGGCCCCGGGCTCGGGTCGCTCACCCTCGGGCTGCTGCCGGCCGCCGCGCACGTGCACGCCGTGGAGATCGATCCGACGCTGGCCGGGGCGCTGCCGGAGACCGCCGCCCGGTTCGCCGGGATGAACGCCGCCCGGCTGACCGTGCACCGCGCCGACGCGCTGCGGGTCACCGCCGCCGAACTGGCCGACCCGGCGCCGACCGCGCTGGTGGCCAACCTGCCCTACAACGTCGCGGTGCCGGTGGTGCTGCACCTCCTCGCGGAGCTGCCCAGCCTCCGTGGCGGTCTGGTGATGGTGCAGAAGGAGGTCGCCGACCGGCTGGTGGCCGGCCCCGGTTCCCGGGTGTACGGCATCCCCTCGGTGAAGCTCGCCTGGTACGCGTCCGCCCGGTCGGCCGGCCGGGTCCCGCCGAACGTGTTCTGGCCGGTCCCGAACGTCGACTCCGGGCTGGTCGCCTTCACCCGGCGCGAGCCGCCCCGGTCCGACGTGTCCCGGACGCGGGTCTTCGCCGTGGTGGACGCGGCGTTCGCGCAGCGTCGCAAGACGTTGCGGGCCGCGCTGGCCGGCTGGGCGCAGGGCGCGGACCGCGCCGAGGCGGCGCTCACCGCGGCCGGCGTGGATCCCGGTGCCCGGGGGGAGCAGTTGGCCGTCGAGCAGTTCGCCGCGATCGCCGCGTCGGCCCCCGCCGGTGCGCCGCCCGCACAGTAGGCTGTCGCGCGAGTCCGCCTCCGCCAGGAGGACTCGGGTACCGACGACCTGGTCGACGGCCGCCACGAGCCGGCCGGGAGACTTCGCCGAGGAGCTGATCGTGGAGAAGCCGTTCGACAACCGCCTGCGCGTCCGGGACGTCACCCGGTGACCGGGGCGTGGCGACCGGACGAGGACGACCAGCAGCGGGGGGCCAGCGGCCCGGTCCGGGTCCGGGTACCCGCCAAAATCAACCTGCATCTCGGGGTCGGCCCGCTCCGCGCCGACGGCTACCACGAGCTGAACACCGTCTACCACGCCATCTCGATCCACGACGAGCTGACCGCCCGTCGGGGGGACACCCTCACCCTCACCATGGAGGGCGAGGGCGCGGGTGAGCTGGCTCTGGACGACTCCAACCTGGTCATCCGGGCGGCTCGGGCGCTGGCCGCGCAGACCGGCCACCCGGCCCACGCCCGACTGCACCTGCGCAAGCAGATCCCGCTCGCGGGCGGGCTGGCCGGGGGGAGCGCCGACGCGGCGGCGACGCTGGTGGCCTGCGACGCGCTCTGGGGTACCGGTCTGTCCCGCGACGACCTCGCCGCGATCGCCGCCGGCCTCGGCTCCGACGTGCCGTTCCTCGTCCATGGCGGCACGGCGCTGGGCACCGGCCGGGGCGAGGCGGTCAGCCCCGTCCTGGTCCGTCCCACCTCCTGGCACTGGGTGGTGGCGATCGCCGACGGCGGCCTCTCCACCCCCGAGGCGTACCGGGAACTCGACCGGCTCCGTGACACCGGCGACGCGCCCGCGCCGATCGGCAGCACCGACGCGCTCCTCGCCGCCCTGCGCCAGCGGGACCCGGCCGTGCTCGCCGCCGTGCTCGGCAACGACCTCCAGGCCGCCGCCCTGTCCATGCGGCCGGCGCTGGCCGCCACGCTCCGGGCCGGGGAGGCGGCCGGCGCGCTCGCCGGCATCGTCTCCGGCTCCGGCCCCACCTGCGTCTTCCTGACCAAGGACGCCGACGACGCGGAACGGGTGGCCGGGAAGTTGACCGCCGCCGGGGTGTGCCGGCAGGCGCGTCCCGCCCACGGCCCGGTCGCCGGCGCCCGTATCTGCTGACGCCACCCGCCACCCCGGCCGGGGCGGAGTCGATCTCCAGTCGGGGCGCGGCGGTCCGGGCGGCTACGCTTGGGGCCTGGCGTCCCGAGGTGCCCCGGCACCGGGGCGCCTTGATCATGGAGGGTGGGGGAGTGGCCAACATCGTCAACCTGGACCGCGTGTCCAAGGGGTACGGCGCAGCCGGGCCACTGCTCACCGACGTCTCGCTCGGGCTCGACGACGCCGACCGGATCGGTGTGGTCGGGCTCAACGGGGCCGGGAAGTCCACCCTGCTGCGGATGCTCACCCGGCAGGAGGAGCCGGACGACGGCCGGGTCACCCACCGGCGCGACCTGCGGGTCGCCTGGCTGCCGCAGACGCTGACGCTGGCCCCGGACGCCACCGTCCGGGACGTGGTCCTCGGCACCGCCTGGCTCGACGAGGGCATGGGAGCCGAGCACGAGTGGGCCGGCGACGCCGGGGTCCGGGCCATCCTCGACGGCCTCGGCATGCCCCACCTCGGCCTCGACCAGCCGGTCGGTCCGATGTCCGGTGGCGAGCGTCGCCGGGTCGCCCTCGCCGCGCTGCTGGTCCGCGAGTCCGACCTGCTCATCCTCGACGAGCCCACGAACCACCTCGACGTCGGTGGCGTGGACTGGCTGGCCCGGCACCTCCTCGGGCGCAAGGGCGCGCTGGTCGTGGTCACCCACGACCGGTGGTTCCTCGACGCGGTCTGCACCACCACCTGGGAGGTCGCCGACCAGACCGTCCGCGCCTACGAGGGCGGCTTCGCCGCCTGGACGCTGGCCCGCGCCGAGCGGGAACGGGTCGCCGCCGCCACCGAGGCCCGCCGGCAGAACCTGCTCCGCAAGGAGATCGCCTGGCTGCGGCGGGGCCCGCCGGCCCGGACCTCCAAGCCCCGGTTCCGAATCGACGCCGCCAACGCGCTCATCGCCGACGTGCCACCGCCGCGCGACACCATGTCGCTGCAACGGCTCGCCACCGCCCGGCTCGGCAAGCAGGTGTACGACCTGGAGCAGGTCACCCTGCACGCCGGCCCGAAGGAGATCCTGCACGACGTCACCTGGCAGGTCGGTCCCGGCGACCGGATCGCCATCCTCGGGGCGAACGGGGCCGGCAAGACCACCCTGCTGCGGATGCTGGCCGGGGTGACCCGCCCGGACGGCGGTCGCCTGGTCACCGGCTCCACGGTCCGGCCGGCGTTCCTCTCCCAGGAACTGGCCGAACTCCCCGGCCATCTACGGGTCCTGGAGGCCGTCGAGGAGGTCGCCCGCCGGGTGCAGCTCGGCGACCGGGAACTCTCCGCCGCCCAGCTCGCCGAGACGTTCGGCTTCGACGACCGGCGGCTCTGGACCCCGGTCGGCGACCTCTCCGGCGGCGAGCGGCGTCGGCTCCAGATGCTCCGACTGCTCGCCGGCGAACCGAACGTGCTCCTCTTCGACGAGCCCACCAACGACCTGGACACCGACACCCTGGCCGCGCTGGAGGACCTGCTCGACTCCTGGCCCGGCACGGTCGTCGTGGCCAGCCACGACCGGTACCTCGTCGAACGCGTCACCGACGTGGTCTACGGGATGTTCGGCGACGGCCACCTGGTGCACCTGCCCGGCGGTGTCGACGAGTATCTTTCCCGGGCCGCCGGACGGATCGCCCCGGCGCCGGCCGCGACCGGCCCCGCGACGCCGGCGGCGTCCGCCACCACCGGCATGTCCGCCGCCGAGGCCCGGCAGGCCCGCAAGGAACTCGCCCGGCTGGAACGGCAGATCGGCAAGCTGGAGCAGAAGGAGACCGCCCTGCTCGACCAGCTCGCCGCGAACGCCACCGACTATGCCCGGGTCGCCGATCTCGACGCCCAGCTCAAGGAGGTACGCGCGGAGCGGGAGCGGACCGAGGAGTCGTGGCTCGCCCTCGCCGAGGAGATCCCGGAGAGCTGACCGCTGTCGGGTCGCCCGCCGTCACAAAGCCGGGGTCCGTTGCGGCGTCACCACACCGTATGCGGGAGAATCATTCGCGAACCCCTCAACCGACCGGCGTTGGAGACTCGACATGGCCCACACCCCCGTCAACCACCCCGCGCGGCCGATCTACCGGGCGATCGGCGGGCTGACCGGTCTGTACCTGGTGGTCTTCGGTGTCATCGGCGTCGTCACCACCATGGGCGACGAGCTCTTCGCCCAGGATGACACCAAGGTCCTCGGCCAGGGGGCGAATCTCGGATTCTCCCTCCTCGCCATCGTGATCGGCGCCGTCGTGCTGGCCGGCACCGCGCTCGGCCGTAACCGCGACGTCGCGATCAACCAGTGGACGGCGTACGGACTGATGGCGCTCAGCCTCTTCGAGCTGGCCTTCCTACAGACCGATGTCAACATCCTCAACTTCAGCATCGCCACCGTGGTCGTGACCATGCTCCTCGGCCTGGTCCTGCTGATGGTCGGCATGTACGGCAAGGTCGGCACCGAGGAGGACCACAAGGCCTGGCAGGACGCCCGGCTGCTGCTCTGAGGCCGATTCCGGCGCCGGTCTCGGCGGTTCGTCGGACACCCTCCCCCGAGCCGGGTGACAATCCGGGAGATTGCTCCCGGATTCGGAGGAGGGTGTCATGCCGCACTTCCCGGTCAACCATCCGGCGCGCCCGCTCTACCGGGCCTTCGCCGGCCTGGTCGGTCTCTACATCCTGGTCTTCGGCGTCTGGGGCGTCGTGCAGACGTGGGGCGAGCCGCTCTTCGACCGGGGCAGCGACTGGGTCCTCGGGCTGCGCACCAACCTGGCCTTCTCGCTGGCCTCGGTGGTCTTCGGCATCGTGCTGCTGATCGGCGCGTCCCGCCGTAGCAACCTCGGCCACTACATGAATCTCACCGCCGGGGTGGTCTTCATGGTCACCGGCGTGCTGATGATGAGCGTGCTCCAGACCGACGCGAACTTCCTGAACTTCTCGATGTCCACGGTCGTCGTCTCGATGATCTTCGGGTTGCTGCTCCTCGCCACCGGTCTCTACGACAAGGTCGGCCCGCCCGAGCACGCCGAGACCGAACGGCGGCAGCGGAGCCACCTCATCACGCGTCCCCGCTGAGCGTCCGTACCGCCGGCACGGCCACGCGGTCCGCCGACGGTGGCGCGAGCCGCCTCACCGGCCGCGGACGGTGATCATCCCCGGCTTCGCCTCCAGATGGGACAGACCGTTCCAGGCCAGGTTGACCAGGTGCGCGGCCACCGTCTCCTTGCGTGGCTTGCGCACCTCCAGCCACCAGCGGCCGGTCAGTGCCACCATGCCCACCAGCGCCTGCGAGTACAGCTCCGCCAGCTTCGGGTCGTACCCCCGGCTCTTGAACTCGGCTCCGAGGATGTGCTCCACCTGGTGCGCGACGTCGTTGAGCACGCTGCTGAAGTTTCCCGTGGCGGAGAGCAGCGGCGACTCCCGGACCAGCACGCGGAAGCCGCTGGCGTCCTCCTCGATGTAACCGAGCAACGCCATCGCGGCCTGCTCCAGCAGCTCACGGGGGTGGCCGGCGGTCAGGGCGGTGGTGATCCGGTCCAGCAGGGCGGTGACCTCCCGGTCCACCACCACCGCGTACAGGCCCTCCTTGCCACCGAAGTGTTCGTAGACCACCGGCTTGGACACCTTCGCGCGGGCCGCCACCTCCTCTATCGAGGTCGCGTCGAAACCGCGTTCGGCGAAGATCTGCCGCGCGATCGAGATGAGCTGCTCCCGGCGCTGGGCCGCGGGCATCCGTACCCGGGACGCCGGTTTCGTGGCGGGTGCCGGGACGGACCGCCGCCGGCCTGTACCACCGTCGCCGTCGGGGACGCTCGCCATGTCATCACCTCGCGGACGCTCGGTGACGCCCTGTCGTGGAACGGAGCCTCCGCTGTGCGTGCTCACGTGCTCGCCTCGCTGGCGCCCGTCCGGATCACGGTCCTGGAAGATCCGACCGTACCCGGACGGGGCCCGTCGGCGGTGCCCCTCGGCCGCCCGAATGTGCCCCCGTTGCCCTCTGTCACCCGGCAATACTGCCAGGCACGGCCAGGTGACACCGCTCGGTTTACCGCCCGGCGGCCGGTTTGCGCGGTTTGGTGATCCCGACCCCTTCCCGGTCCGCCGCGCGGAAAGACGCCCCGGTCGCGAGGGCGTCACGTCGAGCCTCCGGTTCGCCTCACCGAGGGCGGGGCAGGCGGGGCGGTGCCGGGGTTCGGGGAGGCGGCGGGATCGTGGGCGTCGACCGGGTCGCGGGCAGGGCGGCCCGGCGGGAAGATCGGATCCGGGTGGGAATGAGCGATGAGCATCCGCAGCCGGGGCGCTAAGGTGTAGGGAGCGTTGCGCCTGCGGACTTTTGTCTGCTTTAGACCTTCCCGGGTCGTCTAATGGCAGGACGTCAGGTTTTGGTCCTGATTGTAGGGGTTCGAGTCCTCTCCCGGGAGCTTGTACACATGAGTGGTTGATGCGTGGTTAGCATGGCCGCAGACTGTCCGACTGCCGACGGGAGCATTCGTCGTGTCCCAGCCGCACCCCCGCATCGTTGTCGTGCTCGCCGCTGGTGAGGGCAAGCGGATGAAGTCGGCGTTGCCCAAGGTGCTGCACCCGCTGCTGGGTCGTACCCTCCTCGGCCACGTCCTGACCGCCGCCGCGCCGCTGCGCGCGGACCGCACGGTCGTCGTGGTCGGGCACGGCGCGGACCAGGTCCGGGCGCACCTGGCCGACGTCGCCCCGGAGGCGACCCCGGTCCTCCAGGCCCAGCAGCTGGGCACCGGGCACGCCGTGCGCATCGCGCTGGAGGCGGTGCCCGACGCCGCCGGCACCGTGGTCGTCATCAACGGCGACGTGCCGCTGCTCCGGCCGGAGACGGTGGCGGACCTGGTCGGGGCGCACGAGGAGGCGGGCGCGGCGGCGACCGTGCTGGCCGCCGAGGTGCCCGACCCGACCGGCCTCGGACGGATCGTCCGCGACTCCGCCGGCCGCCTGGAGCGGATCGTCGAGGAGCGGGACGCCACCGCCGGGGAGCGGGCCGTCCGGGAGATCAACGCCGGCATCTACGCCTTCGACGTGGTGCGGCTGCGGGACGCGCTCGGCAAGCTCTCCACCGACAACGACCAGGGCGAGGAGTACCTCACCGACGTCTTCGGGCTGTTCGCCTCGGCCGGGGAGCCGGTGGCGGTGCACGTCGCCGCCGACCACACCGAGACCCTGGGCTGCAACGACCGGGTCGAGCTGGCCGGACTGCGTCGGCTGCTGCGGGACCGGGTCAACGAGGACTGGATGCGTACCGGCGTCAGCCTGCTCGACCCGGAGACCACCTGGATCGACGTGACGGTCACCCTGGAACGGGACGCGGTGGTCGACCAGAACACCCAGCTCAAGGGCGCGAGCGTGGTCGGGGCCGGTGCGCTGGTCGGGCCGGACGTCACGCTGGAGGACACCGTGGTCGGCGCGGGCGCGACGGTGGTGCGCAGCCACGCGGTGGGCGCCGAGGTCGGCCCCCGGGCCAGCGTCGGCCCGTACGCGTACCTGCGCCCGGCGGCGAGGCTGGCGGAGAAGGCCAAGGTGGGCACGTTCGTCGAGGTGAAGAACTCCGAGATCGGGGCGGGCTCCAAGGTGCCGCACCTGACCTACGTCGGGGACGCCACCATCGGCGAACAGAGCAACATCGGCGCGGCGACGGTCTTCGTGAACTACGACGGGGTGAACAAGCACCGCACCGTGATCGGCAGCCACGCGCGGACCGGGGCGGACAACATGTTCGTTGCCCCGGTCGAGGTGGGCGACGGCGCGTACACCGCCGCCGGCTCGGTGATCGACAAGGACGTGCCGCCCGGGGCGCTGGGGGTGGCCCGGGCGCGGCAGCGCAACATCGAGGGCTGGGTGGAGATGCGCCGGGGCGGGACGGCCGCCGCAGAAGCCGCACGGCGGGCCACGGAGGGTGCTTCCGGACAGGCGTCGGGGGCGCGCGGGGGTGAGGCAATCCACGGCGGTGCCGAGCCGGTTCGAGCGGCCGCAGGCGAGGTAGATACTGCAACCGAGTAGTCCCGGATCACCACCTACCCACGGGAGCAGACGGGCCATGGGCAGCATCGTCGCCGAAAACCGCAAGAGCATGATGCTCTTCTCCGGACGCGGCTTTCCGGAGTTGGCCAGGGAGATCGGTGAGGTGCTCGGCGTCGCGCCGACTCCCGCCGACGCGTACGAGTTCGCCAACGGCGAGATCTTCGTACGGTACAAGGATTCGGTACGTGGGTCGGACGCGTTCGTCGTGCAGTCCGTGACACACGGCGTCAACACCTGGGTCATGGAGACCCTGATCATGGTCGACGCGCTGAAGCGCGGGTCGGCCAAGCGGATCACCGTCGTGCTGCCGTTCTACCCGTACGCGCGGCAGGACAAGAAGCACCGGGGACGGGAGCCGATCTCGGCCCGGCTGATCGCCGACCTGCTCAAGACGGCGGGGGCCAACCGGATCCTCACCGTCGATCTGCACACCGCGCAGATCCAGGGGTTCTTCGACGGCCCGGTGGACCACCTCTTCGCGATGGACATCCTCGCCGAGTACGTCGAGCGCAAGTACGCGGGTCGGCCGATGACCGTGGTCGCGCCGGACTCCGGTCGGGTGCGCGTGGCGGAGCGGTGGACCGACCGGCTGGGCGGCTGCCCGCTGGCCTTCATCCACAAGACCCGGGATCCGCTGAAGCCGAACCAGGTGGTGGCGAACCGGGTGGTCGGTGACGTCGAGGGTCGGGTCTGCCTGATCGTCGACGACATGATCGACACCGGTGGCACGATCGCCAAGGCGGCCGACATCCTCCAGGAGTCGGGCGCGGCGGACGTCATCGTCGCCTCCACGCACGCCCTGCTCTCCGACCCGGCCACCGAGCGACTGAAGAACAGCCCGATCAGCGAGGTGGTGGTGACCAACACGCTGCCGCTGCCGCCGGAGAAGCAGCTCGACAAGATCACCGTTCTGTCGATCGCGCCGCTGCTGGCCCGGGCGATCCGGGAGGTCTTCGACGACGGGTCGGTGACCACCCTCTTCGGCGGGCTGAGCTGACGTCGCGGCGGCGGAGCACGGGGCTCCGCCGCCGGTGCGGCCCACGTCGCGTCGCTGTTCCCCGCCGGCCGGAGGCCGGCGGGGCGGTGATGTGCGGGGACTGGTGCAGGGCGCGGAATGCGCTCGGGTAGACTAGTGCGGTTGCCACGGCGAGGGTGCCCTGCGGGCCGCTGAGAAGCACCGCACGGAGGCACCGTCATCGACGCGGTGCTCCGGGCAGTCGTTTCGACTCATGCGCCCCAGCGAGCCCCTCGCCCCAGCACCGCCAGACGACTAAAAGCCGCCGCAGCGAACGCATTCAGGAGTTTCCCCGTGTCCGAGGTAAAGATCAGCGCCGAGCCCCGTACCGAGTTCGGCAAGGGTGGTGCCCGTCGTACCCGCCGGGCCGGCAAGGTGCCCGCCGTGCTGTACGGCCACGGCGAGAAGCCCAAGCACATCGCGCTCCCGGCTCGCGAGTTCGCCGCGGCGATCCGCAAGGGTGGCGCGAACCAGCTCTTCGCCATCGAGGTCAGCGACGGCACCCAGGTGCTCGCCCTGCCGAAGGCGATCCAGCGTGACCCGATCAAGGACACCTTCGAGCACGTCGACCTGCTGCTGGTCCGTCGGGGCGAGAAGGTCACCGTCGAGGTGCCGGTGCAGCTGACCGGTGAGGCGGCGCGCGACACCCTGATCGTGCACGACCACGACACCCTCACCGTGACCGCCGAGGCCACCAAGGTCCCGGACCACCTGGAGGCCTCGATCGAGGGCCTGGAGGCCGGTAACCAGGTCACCGCCGCCGACGTCGAGCTGCCGGCCGGTGTCGAGCTGGCCGCCGACCCGGAGCTGCCGGTCGCCGCGGTGACCGCCGCGCCGACCGCCGAGCAGCTCGAGGCGACCCTGCCCGAGGTCGAGACGGCGGCCGAGGAGGCCGAGGTCGTCGAGGGCGAGGCCGCCGAGGGTGCCGAGGCCCCGGCCGCCGAGGGCGAGGAGACCCCGGCCGAGGCGCGCACCGAGGCCTGATCGAAGCCGTGCGACAGGCGTCCCCGATCGCTTCGGGGGCGCCTGTCTGCGTATCACGGCCAGCGGAACCGCCGGACGGGGAACGTGGGTGTGGCTGTCGCGACGGAAAGGGCGGAACGTGACGGACGAGGACCGGCCGTGGCTGGTGGTCGGCCTGGGTAACCCGGGCCGGGAGTACGCCGGTCACCGGCACAACGTCGGTTTCATGGTGGCCGACCTGCTCGCCGGCCGGGTGGGCGGGAAGTTCGGGCGGCACCGCCGGGCGGTGGCCGAGGTCGCCGAGGGGCGGCTCGGGTTCGGCGGGCCGCGGCTCGTGCTGGCGAAGCCGTTGACGTACATGAACCTCTCCGGTGGCCCGGTCGCCGCGCTGACCCAGTTCTACAAGATCCCCCCGGGGCAGGTCGTCGCCGTGCACGACGAGCTGGACATCGGCTACGGCCAGCTGCGGGTGAAGTGCGGTGGCGGCGAAGGCGGCCACAACGGCCTGCGCTCGATGACGAAGTCGCTGGGCACCAAGGACTACGTCCGGGTGCGCTTCGGCATCGGCCGCCCACCGGGGCGGCAGGACCCGGCCGACTACGTCCTGTCCGACTTCTCCGGCGTCGAGCGCAAGGAGCTGGAGTTCCTGGTCGACCGGGCGGCGGACGCGGTGGAGTCGGTCATCACCCGGGGCGTCGAGTGGACCCAGAACGCCTACCACGGCGGCTGAGGGCGGGGCGTGCCGGTGAGCGTGCCGACGGCCGGTAGTCTGCGGCTTTGGTGTGGCCCGAACGGGAGTGTGGCATGAGTCCTCCGATGATCGACGGTGCGTTCGCCCGCTGGTTGGCGGCACGAGCCGGGCAGGCTCTGCTGGACCTCCGGGGCGAGATGGGCTTCACCGACCAGGGAGCGTTGAAGGCGGCCGGGGACAAGGTCTCGCACGACCTGATCCGTACCGAACTGGCCCGCTGGCGCCCGGCGGACGCGGTGCTCTCCGAGGAGGACGAGGGTTCCCGGATGGCCTGGGCGGCCGAGGTGAACACGGAGGTGGTCTCCCGGCTGACCGCCGACCGGGTGTGGATCGTCGACCCGTTGGACGGGACCCGGGAGTTCTCCGAGGAGGGGCGTTCGGACTGGGCGGTGCACGTGGCGCTCTGGGCGCGGAACGGCTCCACCCCGCACAAGCTGGTCGGTGGGGCGGTGGCGCTGCCGGCGCAGCACCGGGTGCTCGGCACCGACCAACCGCCGGCGTACCCGCCGATGACGGTGGAGGCGGCGACCGCGCGGGGCCGGACGATCCGGCTGGCGGCGAGCCGGAGCCGTCCACCGGTCTTCCTGACCGACCTGGCCGAGGACGTCGGTGCGGAGTTGGTGCCGATGGGGTCGGCGGGGGCGAAGATCGCGGCGGTGGTGACCGGTGAGGTGGACGCGTACATCCACGCCGGGGGGCAGTACGAGTGGGACTCGGCCGCCCCGGTCGCTGTGGCGACGGCCACCGGGCTCCACGCTTCCCGGATTGACGGATCTGCGCTGAAATACAACGAGGCGGATCCGCGCCTGCCCGACCTGCTGGTCTGTCGCAAGGATCTCGCCAGCCGGTTGCTTGCAGCGCTGCAGAGGCATTCCGGGGTAGCCTGACCCCCACTTCCTGACGTGTCCGACCGGAAAGGTCTGGAATCCATGTACCGATCCGCACGAATCGAGCCCGCGCCATGACCGCCCCAGCGGCCTACCGCGTCTCCCACCTGGATGCGTTGGAGGCGGAGAGCATCTTCGTGATGCGTGAGGTGGTGGCGGAGATGGAGCGGCCGGTGCTGCTCTTCTCCGGGGGTAAGGACTCGATCGTGATGTTGCGGTTGGCGGAGAAGGCGTTTGCTCCGGCGAGCATTCCGTTTCCGGTGATGCATGTCGACACCGGGCACAACTTCCCGGAGGTGCTGGAGTACCGCGACCAGCGGGTCGCCGAGCTGGGTCTCCACCTGATCGTGGCCAGCGTCCCCGAGGCGCTGGAGCGCGGTCTGGTGCGGGAGAGCCCGGACGGGCTGCGCAACCGGATCCAGACGCCGGTGCTGCTGGACGCGGTGGAGAAGCATCGGTTTGATGCGTTGTTTGGTGGGGCGCGTCGGGATGAGGAGAAGGCTCGGGCGAAGGAGCGGGTGTTCTCGTTCCGGGATGAGTTCGGGCAGTGGGATCCGAAGAATCAGCGTCCGGAGTTGTGGTCGTTGTACAACGGTCGGCATCATCCGGGTGAGTCGATTCGGGTGTTTCCGTTGTCGAACTGGACCGAGTTGGATGTGTGGCACTACATTGCTCGGGAGCGGATCGCGCTGCCGTCGATCTACTTCGCCCACGAGCGCGAGGTCGTCGACCGGGACGGCATGCTCTACGCGGTCAACGAGTTCATCCGGCCCAAGTCCGGGGAGGAGCGCCTGAAGGCGCGCGTCCGCTACCGCACCGTGGGTGACGCCTCGTGCACGGCCGCCGTCCGTTCGGATGCGGACACGGTGGAGAAGGTGATCGAGGAGGTCGGGGCGACTCGGATCACGGAGCGGGGTGCGACCCGGGGGGATGACCGGGTGAGCGAGGCCGCGATGGAGGACCGCAAGCGGGAGGGCTACTTCTGATGAGCGCCGAGACGATCGCCCCGGAGACGTCGGCCCGTCCGATGGACCTGCTCCGCTTCGCCACCGCCGGAAGCGTCGACGACGGCAAGTCGACCCTCATCGGGCGTCTTCTGTATGACACGAAGTCGTTGTTCACGGATCAGTTGGAGGCGGTCGAGGCTGTTTCCGCTGCTCGTGGTGACGAGTACACGAACCTGGCGTTGTTGACCGACGGGTTGCGGGCGGAGCGGGAGCAGGGCATCACGATCGATGTCGCCTACCGGTACTTCGCGACCCCTCGGCGGAAGTTCATCA
>NZ_BSTB01000034.1:0-42982 GCF_030269285.1 Micromonospora sp. NBRC 101691 | reverse complement strand
TGGACCTGCTCCGGCCGATCTACCGGCAGACCGCCGCGTACGGCCACTTCGGCCGGGACCTACCCGAGTTGACCTGGGAGAACACCGACCGCGCCGCCGACCTCAAGTCAGCCGCAGGAGCCTGACCCCCACCAGGCACACCGACCGGCGACCCGCTGACGGGTCGCCGGTCGCGCGTGTCTGCGTGGACGTGCCCCTGGCACACCTGGACCGGCCCTTCGACTACCTGGTCCCCGCCGAACTGGCCGCGACGGCGGTGCCCGGGACCCGGGTGAAGGTCCGCTTCGCCGGTCAACTCGTCGACGGCTGGCTGCTGGAACGGACCGAGCGGTCCGGGCACGCCGGCCGGCTGGCGTACCTGGAGAAGCTCGTCTCGCCGGAACCGGTGCTGGCGCCCGAGATCGCCCGGCTGGCCCGGGCGGTCGCCGACCGGTACGCCGGCAGCCTCGCCGACGTGCTCCGCCTCGCGGTGCCGCCCCGGCACGCCCGGGTCGAGAAGGAGACCCCCGAGGAGCCCACGCCCGCCGACGTGTCGGCCGACGAGCCCCGGCCCGCGCGCATCCCGCCCGGGACGACCGGCGTGCCGGATCCGCCCGCCGATACGGACGGCTGGGGCGCGTACCCGGCCGGGCCGGGTCTCCTGCGGGCGCTCGCCGACGGTCGGGCCCCCCGCGCGGTCTGGTCCGCGCTGCCGGGGGAGGACTGGCCCGCCCGCGTCGCCGAGGCGGCGGCGGCCACCGTACGCGGTGGACGGGGCGTGGTCGCGGTGGTCGCCGACGCCCGAGACCTGGACCGGCTCGACGCGGCGCTGACCGGGGTGCTCGGCCCGGACCGGCACGTCCGGCTCTCCGCCGCCCTCGGTCCGGCCCGCCGTTACCGGGCCTTCCTCGCCGCCCGCCGGGGTCGGGTGCCGGTGGTCATCGGCACCCGCGCGGCGATGTTCGCCCCGGTGGAGCGACTCGGTCTGGTGGCGATCTGGGACGACGGCGACGACCTGCACGCCGAGCCCCGGTCACCGTACCCGCACGCCCGTGAGGTGCTGCTCACCCGCGCCCAGCTCGGCGGGGCCGCCGCCCTGGTCGGCGGGCACGCCCGGACCGCCGAGGCGCAACTGCTGGTGGAGACCGGCTGGGCGCGGGAGGTGGTCCCGGAGCGGGCCACGGTACGGGCGCGTACCCCGGCCGTCGCGCCGACCGGCGACGACCCGCAACTGGCCCGCGACCCGGGCGCCGCCACCGCCCGGCTGCCCAGCCTGGCCTGGACCACCGCCCGGGACGCGTTGCGCGCCGACGCGCCGGTGCTGGTCCAGGTGCCCCGCCGTGGCTACCTGCCCTCGGTCTCCTGCGCCGACTGCCGGGCCCCGGCCCGGTGCCCGCACTGCGCGGGGCCGCTCGCGCTGCCCTCGGCCCGGGGGACGCCGGTCTGCCGCTGGTGCGGCCGGGTCAGCGCCGCGTACGCCTGCCCGGAGTGCGGCGGCCGACGACTGCGGGCCGCGGTGGTCGGTGCCCGGCGGACCGCCGAGGAACTGGGGCGGGCCTTTCCCGGGGTGCCGGTGCGCACCTCCGGGCGGGAGGAGGTGCTCACCCGGGTACCCGGCGGCGCGGGCCTCGTGGTGGCCACCCCCGGCGCCGAGCCGGTCGCCGACGGTGGCTTCGGCGCGGTGCTGCTGCTGGACTCCTGGGCCCTGCTCACCCGGGCCGACCTGCGGGCCGGCGAGGAGGCGCTGCGGCGGTGGCTGACCGCGGCGGCGCTGGCCCGGCCGGCGACCGCCGGCGGTCGGGTGGTGGTGGTCGCCGACGGCGGGCTCGCCCCGGTGCAGGCGCTGCTGCGCTGGGACCCGGCCTGGTTCGCCGCCCGGGAGCTGGCCGAGCGACGGGAGCTGGGGTTCCCGCCGGCGGTGCGGATGGCGAGCGTCACCGGTACGGCCCCGGCCGTGGCCGAGCTGCTCGCCGAGGCGCGCCTACCCGAGCAGGCCGAGGTGCTCGGTCCGGTCCCGGCCGACGACGACCGGGAACGGATGCTGATCCGGGTGCCCCGGTCGCGGGCCGCCGCGCTCGCGGAGGCGCTGCACGTCGCGGCCGGGGTCCGCGCCGCCCGCAAGGCCGCCGACCCGGTCCGGGTACAGGTGGACCCGCTGGAGCTGTTCTGACCTCCTCCGGTGTGGGGTGTTCGCCGGGAAAGTCCTGGCGGGGCCGTGGTAGCATCGCCCCTCATTGCCTGCGCCGGTGCGGCGCGACGGTGGCCGGAGCGCGGCGGGGCGACGCCGCATCGATGATGTCAACCAGCCGGTGATCAGAGGTGGATCAGTCGTGACCGTCCGTCAATCGATCGTCTTCAACGGTGATCTCGGCAGCGGCAAGAGCACCGTCTCCGTCGAGATCGCCGAGCGGCTCGGCATGCGGCGGGTCAGCGTCGGCGACCTCTACCGGCAGATGGCCCAGGAGCGGCAGATGACCGCGCTCCAGCTCAACCTGCACGCCGAGCTGGACCAGGCCGTCGACGGCTACGTCGACCAGCTCCAGCGGGACATCGCCGCGTCCGGTGAGCCACTGGTGATGGACTCCCGGCTGGCCTGGCACTTCTTCACCGACGCGCTCAAGGTGCACATGATCACCGAGCCGGGGGAGGCGGCCCGACGCGTGCTGCTGCGCCCGTCCGGCCCGGCGGAGAGCTACACCTCCCTGGAGGAGGCGAAGGCCAAGCTCAAGGAGCGCAGCGACAGCGAACGGAACCGGTTCATCGTCCGGTACGGCGTGGACAAGGCCAAGCTGCGCAACTACGACCTGGTCTGCGACACCACCCGGGCCGCCCCGGCCGAGGTGATCACGCACATCGTCGACGCGTACGAGGGACGCCTCGCCGCCGACGTGCTCCGGGACGCCCCGCCGCTGCTGCTGCTCGACCCGGCCCGGGTCTACCCCACCGAGGACGTGCAGAACCTGCGCGGGCTCTGGGAGGGCGACTTCGTCGGCGCGGTCGGCACCGCCGGCGACCGGGCGCTGGAGCCGCTGAGCATCGGGTACTCCGGGGAGTACTTCTTCGTCGTGGACGGCCACCGGCGGCTCAGCGCCGCGCTCCAGAACGGCTTCACGCTGGTGCCCGGCCGGCTGGTCGCCGAGGCCGACGAGCCCGTCGTCGGTGGTCTCACCGCGGCCGAGTACTTCACCCGGCAGTGCCGGGCCGGCACGGTGCACGACTGGGAGGCCGCCCACACGATCGAGCTTCCGCTGCCGGAGCACGCCCTGCGGGCCCCTGACGCGGTGCTGGCCGGCGACCCGGTCGCGGGAGCCTGACCTCCGACTTTCGGCCGACACTCACGGCGCGTCATGTTGCCGGCACCCTCGGTGATCGGGGCATGATGGGGTCCCGGACGCCGTCGATGGAGGTTCGCCGTGGACGTTGCCGAGGCGATGACGCTCCTGCTGTCACCGCAGGGACGCCTCGACCCCTATCCGGCGTACGAGCGGCTCCGTGCCCACGGCCCGGTCGTCGAGGCGTGGCCGGGACTGCACGTGGCCACCGGGTACGCCGTGATCGACGAGGTGGTCCGTGATCCCCGGTACGTGGTGAGTTACGAGCCACTGCCGCAGACCACGGTGGCCGGCTGGGCGGAGAGCCCGGCGGTCGCCTCGATCGCCCGGTCGATGTTGCGGGCCAATCCGCCCGACCACGGCCGGATGCGGCAGATCGTCGCCGGGGCGTTCACCCCGCGCCGGGTCGCCGCCCTGCGGGAGGTGGTCACCGCCCAGGCGACGGCGTTGGTCGCGGCGATGGCGGAGCGGGGCCGCGACGGCACGACCGTCGACGTGCTGGACACGTTCGCCTACCCGCTGCCGATCGGGGTGATCTGTGCCCTGCTCGGCGTGCCCGAGGCGGACCGGGACGCGTTCCGGAAGTGGACCGCCGACCTCACCGTCGTCCTGGAACCGGAGATCTCCGAGTTCGAGCTGGCCGTGGCCGACCGGGGCGCGCGGGCGCTGCGCGACTACTTCCGGGACCTGGTGCAGGCCCGTCGCCGCATCCCGGCCGACGACCTGACCACCGCCCTGGTCCAGGCGCACGACGCCGACGCCGGCCGGCTGGACACCGAGGAACTCCTGGCCAACCTGGTGGTCCTCCTGGTCGCCGGGTTCGAGACCACCACCAACCTGCTCGGTAACGGGCTGGTGGTGCTGCTGCGGCACCCGGCGCACGCCGCCGCGCTGCGCGACGACCCCGACCTCGCCGGGGCGTACGTGGAGGAACTGCTCCGGATCGACTCCCCGGTGCAGGTGACCAGCCGGATCAGCAGCGTCCCGGTCGCGCCGGGCGGGGTGCCGGTGCCGGCCGGCGGTGAGGTCCTGCTGCTGCTCGGCGCGGGCAACCGGGATCCGGAGCGGTTCGCCGACCCGACCCGCTTCGATCCGACCCGGCCCCAGAACCAGCCGCTCTCCTTCGGCGGGGGTCCGCACTACTGCCTCGGCGCGGCGCTGGCCCGACTGGAGGCGCGGATCGCGTTCCCACTGCTGCTGCGGGGGCTGCCCGACCTGGCGTTGGCCGGCGAGCCCCGGCACCGGGCCCGGCTGACCCTGCGCGGTCACGCCACGCTGCCGGTGACCACCGGCCCCCACCAGGCCACCGGCGCCGAACCCCGACGCACGGTGGTGACCACCGGCGCCGAACGCCGGTGGATCACGCGGGTGTCGGCGGGGGAACGTGGTACGCCGACCGGGGCCGGCCCGGGGACTCCGTAGACTGGTACGGCACGAGTTCCGTCCCGTCGACGAAGGAGCCACCCCGCGTGACCGTCCAGCCCATCCGTCTGTTCGGGGATCCGGTGCTGCGCACGCCGGCCGATCCGGTGGTCGACTTCGACGTCGAGCTGCGCAAGCTCGTCGCCGACCTGACCGACACGATGCGGGAGCAGAACGGCGCCGGTCTGGCCGCCCCGCAGCTCGGCGTGGGCCTGCGCGTGTTCACCTTCGAGGTCGACGACGTGCTGGGGCACCTGGTCAACCCGGTGCTCGAGTTCCCCGACGAGGAGGAACAGGACGGCCCGGAGGGCTGCCTGTCCATCCCCGGCCTCTACTTCGACACGAAGCGCCGGCAGAACGTGATCGCCAAGGGCTTCAACGCGTACGGCGACCCGATGCAGATCGTCGGCACCGGCCTGATGTCGCGGTGCGTGCAGCACGAGACCGACCATCTCGACGGGGTCCTCTTCATCGACCGGCTGGACGCCCCCGGCCGCAAGGAGGCGATGAAGGCGATCCGTCAGGCCGAGTGGTACGACGCCGCCGCGCCGCCGGTGGTCAAGGTCAACCCGCACGGCGTCGCCAGCCCCTTCGGTCTGGGGCGGTGACCGTGCGTCTGGTCTTCGCCGGCACACCGGCCGTCGCCGTCCCCGCTCTGGAGGCGGTCGCCGCCTCCGGGCACGAACTGGTCGCCGTGGTCACCCGCCCGGACGCCCCGGCCGGACGCGGACGCGGCCTGTCCCGCTCCCCGGTCGGCGCGTGGGCGGACGCGCACGGCGTCGAGGTGCTCACCCCGGCCCGCCCGCGTGAGCCGGAGTTCCTCGACCGGCTGCGTGCGCTCGCCCCGGACTGCGTCCCGGTGGTCGCGTACGGCGCGCTGGTCCCCCCGGTCGCGCTGGAGATCCCCACCCACGGCTGGATCAACCTGCACTTCTCGCTGCTGCCCGCCTGGCGGGGGGCCGCCCCCGTACAGCACGCCGTCCTGCACGGCGACGAGCTGACCGGGGCGAGCGTCTTCCAACTGGAGGAGGGGCTCGACACCGGTCCGGTCTACGGCACCCTCACCGACCGGATCGCGCCGCAGGACACCTCCGGTGACCTGCTGGAGCGGCTCGCCGTCTCCGGCGCGGGTCTGCTGGTGGCGGTGCTGGACGCGATCGCCGACGGCACCGCCCGGGCCGCCGCGCAACCGGCCGACGGGGTGTCCCTGGCGCCGAAGCTGACCGTCGAGGACGCCCAGGTCCGCTGGACCGAGCCGGCGTTCGCCGTGGACCGGCGGATCCGTGCCTGCACCCCGGCCCCCGGCGCGTGGACGACCTTCCGGGGCGACCGGGTCAAGCTCGGTCCGGTGCGGCTGGCGGCCGACGCTCCGGAGCTGAAGCCCGGCGAGCTGCTCGTGGAGCGTCGGCGGGTGCTGGCCGGCACGGCCACCACCGCGGTGGCGCTCGGCGAGGTCCGCGCCGCCGGCAAGAAGCCGATGCCGGCCACCGACTGGGCGCGGGGCGTCCGGGTCGACACCGGCGAGCAGTTCGCGTGACCGGGCCGGGGGAGCGGCAGCACCCACGTCCGGTCCGGTCCGGTCCGGGCACCGAGCCGGCGCGCGGCGACCGCCGACGTGACCCACGGGACGGTCGGGCCGGTGCCCGGCCGGGCGGCGACCGGCGCACGGGCCGCACCGACGTGGTGGACCGGCCACGCCGGGCCGCGTACGACGCGCTCGCGGCGGTGCACCGCGACGACGCGTACGCCAACCTGGTGTTGCCGGCGATCCTGCGGGACGCGGGACTGCACGGCCGGGACGCGGCCTTCGCCACCGAGCTGACCTACGGCACCCTGCGCGCGGTGGGCACCCTGGACGCCATCCTCACCGACGCCGCCGGCCGGGACGTGGAGCGCATCGACCCGCCGGTGCGCGACGCGCTGCGGCTCGGCGCGTACCAGCTCCTGCACACCCGGGTGCCGGCCCACGCGGCGGTCTCCGCCACGGTGGACCTGGTGAAGACGGTCGGCTACGGCGCGAGCGGGTTCGCCAACGCGGTGCTCCGCGAGGTCGCCGGCCGGGACGCCGACGCCTGGATCGACCGGATCGCCCCGTCGATGGCGGACGACCCGGTCGGGCACCTGGCCCTGGCCCACAGCCACCCGCAGTGGATCGTCCGGGCGTTCCGCGAGGCGCTCGGCGGTGACCTGGGCGAGACGACCCGACTGCTGATCGAGGACAACCAGCCCCCGCCGGTGCACCTGTGCGCCCGGCCGGGGCTGGCCGACCCGGCGGAGCTGGCCGACGAGGTCCGTGGTGCGCCGGGGGCCTTCTCGCCGTACGCGGTGTACCTCTCCGGTGGCGCGCCGGGTGACCTGCCGGCGCTGGCGCAGGGCCGGGCACATGTACAGGACGAGGGCTCGCAGCTCGTGGCGGCGGCGCTGGCCGCCGCGCCGCTGGACGGGCCGGACGGCCGCTGGCTGGATCTCTGCGCCGGCCCCGGCGGCAAGACCGGCCTGCTCGGCGCGCTCGCGGCGCAGCGTGAGGCCCGGGTCACCGCGGTCGAGGTGGCCGAACACCGGGCCCGCCTGGTCGAGCGGGCCACCCGGGGGCTGCCGGTGAACGTGCTGCACACCGACGGGCGGACGGTCGGCTCCGACCCGAAGCTGCCGGAGGAGCACTTCGATCGGGTGCTGGTGGACGCGCCGTGCACCGGCCTCGGCTCGCTGCGTCGCCGGCCGGAGTCGCGCTGGCGTCGCCAGCCGTCGGACCTGCCGCCACTGACCCGGCTCCAGCGGGAACTGCTCACCGCCGGCCTGCGTGCGACCCGCCCCGGCGGGCTGGTCGCCTACGTCACCTGCTCGCCGCACGTGGTGGAGACGCACGTGACGGTCACCGAGGCGGCCCGCCGCTGCGGGGCGCCGGTGGACTTCGTCGACGCCCGCCCGCTGCTGCCGGCGGGGATGCCGGGTCTCGGGGCCGGGCCGACGGTGCAGCTCTGGCCGCACCGGCACGGCACGGACGCGATGTTCCTCGCGGTGCTGCGGCGAGGGTGACCGGAGGGTGGGTGCCGCGTACCACCGGGCGCGGCGCCCACGTCACCGGACGGGCAGCGCCCGGGTGCCGCCGCCCCTGACCGAACGGGTCAGGTCGTGCCTGTCGGACCAGAGGAAGCACTGCACGCCACGGTTGCCGTCCTTCCAGTCCTCCACTGAGGGGTAGTAGTAGAGCCATCCGGTCCGGTTTTCCATGTCGCCGTCGTCGGGCACCTTGACGTATGCGGCGATCAGTGCGAGGCACCGCTCACCGAGCCGTTTCCGCTCGGTGACCATCGCGGTGTGGCTGGTGCTGGTGTCCTGGTACGTGCCGACGAACTCCGCGTTGTGCCTCGTGGTGCAGCCGACCGGATCCATGGTGGTGACCCGACCGCGGGTGAGGGCGCCGACGAAGCAGCGGTGGCGAGGGGCGCTGGACCGGTCAGGCTCCCCTTCAGGCTGGCGGTGCGGGGCTTCGCGGCCGTGTTGTTCAGCCCGTAGATCTCACTGACGTCGCAGCGGAACCAGCGGGCACCGCCGCGCCAGCCGTATCCGGAGGGGAGCACCACGGACAACCGGATCCGTCCGGAGTGCCAGTCCGCGCCGAGCGCCCGGTTCGCCGCCTTCTCGCACTCGGTGTAGGCGACCTGCCGGGCCGGGGAACCGGCCGGTGGGGGTGTGGACCGGTCGGTGTGCTCGGCGGGCAGCGTGCCGACGTGCACCGTCTCCGCGCTGTGCCACTGGTCGCAGGGCACCGGCCCGTACGAGCTGAGGTAGCCGACCGACACCCGTGCCGGATGGCAGACGCCGGACGCGGGTACGAAGGGTGCCGGCGCGGCGACGGCCGGCCAGTCGTCGGTGAGGTCACCGTCACTACCAGCCGGACCACCGCAACCCGTCAGGGCCAGCCCCGCCACCAGCCCCAGGGCAGCCGCCCGCAGCCACCGTCGCACCGATCCGTCCTCCCGGTCGTCGCCCTGCCCGTCCGGGCGCTGTCGGCGCAGGAGACTACGGCACCATGATCGACGTCGGCATCGGCCAATGCGGTGGACGACTCGGGACCGGTGACCGGGCGGCACGGCGACGCCGCGCCGGGGCGATGCCCCGCCGGGTCAGGCGTAGCGGATGGGCAGCGCCTTGGTGCCGCCGCCCTTGACCGAGCGCTTCAGACTGCGGTCACTGAGCCACAGGAAGCACTGGACTCCACGGTTGCCGTCCTTCCACTCCTCCGCCGAGGGGTGGTAGTAGATCGTCCCGGTCCGGTACTTGAGGTTGCCGTCGTCGGGCACCTTCGCGTACGAGGCGACCATGGCCTGGCACCGCCGGTGGACGCGGGTACTGCCCTTGACCAGTTCGTCGTGGTCACCGACGGTGTCCTTGTAGATGCCCACGAACTCGGCGTCGTGCCGGGTCGTGCAGGACACCTCGGCCATGTCGTCGACCTTGTCGTTGGCCAGCTTGACGTTGAAGCAGCGGTGGGCGAGGGGAGCGGTACCGGCCAGGGCGTCCTTCAGGGTGCCCGTCCGGCGCTTGACCTCCGGGCTGTCGAGGCGGTTGACCTCGGCGAGGTCGCAGCGGAACCACCGCGCGCCGCCCTTCCAGCCGTACTCGGACGGGAGGATCGTGTACAGGGTCACCCGCCCGGAGCGCCAGTCCGCGCCGAGCGCCCGGTTCGCCGCCTTCTCGCACTCGGCGTACGCGGCCAGCCGGGCCGGCGAGCCGGCCGCCGGGACCGTGGCGCCGTTGGTGTGCTCGGCGGGCAACGCGCCCACGTGCACCGTCTCCGTCTCGTGCGACTGGTCGCAGGGCACCGGGCCGTACGAGCTGAGGTAGCCGACCTCCGTCTCGTCCGGGTGGCAGGTGTCGGCGGCCGGTTGGAAGATCTTCGGCGTGGCGAGACCGGCCCAGTCGTCGACCAGGTCGCCGTCGGTGCCCTCGGGAACGCCGCAGCCGGCCAGTGCCAGCGCGGCCACCCCACCCAGAGCGCACGCCCTCAACCACCGTCGCATGACCCGACCTCCCCGTGCCGTGGTGTCGACACCGCCCCGTGCGCGGGGCGGGCCACGGCGCAGGAGCATACGGCACCGACACCCGCCGCGCGGGCACCGACCGTCCTGGTGGGACCGTTGGCGGTCCGCCCCGGGTGTCTGGTGGCGAGCGGTACCACCCGGTGCGGCACGGTGGTCGATGGAGCCCCCACCACCGTCGCGTCGTCCGGTCCGCCGTGGCGGCCCTCGGATTCGCTTCGCTGTCCGGGGCGGGCCACGGCGCGGGAGCCTACGGCACGACTGTCGGGGGCGTTCGTACACTGGGCCGGTGACCGTACCGCCCCCGATCGTCGCGCCCAGCATCCTCGCCGCCGATTTCGCCCGCCTCGCCGACGAGGTGCGCGCCGTGGAAGACGCCGCGGACTGGCTGCACGTGGACGTGATGGACAACCACTTCGTGCCCAACCTGACCATCGGGCTGCCCGTGGTGCAGAGCCTGCGGGCGGTGACCACGCTGCCGTTCGACGTGCACCTCATGATCGAGGATCCGCGCCGGTGGGCTCCCGGGTACGCCGACGCCGGGGCGTACAACGTCACGTTCCACGCCGAGGCCTGCGACAACCCGGTGGCGCTCGCGCGGGACCTGCGCTCGGCCGGGGCCAAGGCGGGCCTGGCGATCGACCGGGACACCCCGATCGAGCCGTACCTGGAGATCCTGCCCAGCTTCGACACCCTGCTGATCATGACGATCAAGGCCGGGTTCGGCGGGCAGCGGTTCATCCCGAACCTGCTGGACAAGGTCCGCGCCGCCCGCCGGCACGTCGCCGCCGGCCACCTGGAACTGCGCATCGAGGTGGACGGGGGGATCGCCGCGGACACCATCGCGCAGGCCGCCGAGGCCGGCGCGGACGCCTTCGTCGCCGGCACGGCCGTCTACGGCGCCGACGACCCGGCCGAGGCGGTACGTCACCTGCGTGCCCTGGCGGAACGCGCGGCGGCCGGGGTCTGAGAAGGTGGAGCCCGCCGGTGAGGGTCCCGACGTCATCCTCGTCGTCGACGACGACGAGGACATCGCCCGGTTCGTCGAGTTCAACCTCCGGCTGCACGGCTTCGAGGTGATCCACGCGGCCGACGGGCAGGAGGCGCTCGAGGTGATCGAGCGGCAGCGGCCGGACCTGGCCGTGGTCGACCTGATGATGCCCCGGATCGACGGCCTGGAACTGACCCGTCGGCTGCGCGCGAACCCGCTGACGTCCGCCCTGCCGGTGATCATGCTGACCGCCAAGGGGATGACCGTCGACAAGGTGCACGGGCTCAGCGCCGGGGCGGACGACTACCTGGTCAAGCCCTTCGACACCGCCGAGCTGGTGGCCCGGGTCAGCTCCACCCTGCGCCGCAACAAGGAGTTCCGCGAGGTCTCCCCGCTGACCGGGCTGCCGGGCAACAGCCGGATCCGCCGGGAGATCAGCGACCGGGTCCGCAGCGGCACCGACTACGCCGTCGGCTACATCGACATCGACCGGTTCAAGAGCGTCAACGACCGGTACGGCTTCGTCCGGGGCGACGACTTCATCTCCGCGCTGGCCCGCAGCCTGCACCGGGCGGTGGTGTCGATCGGGCTCCCGCCGGCCTTCCTCGGGCACGTCGGCGGCGACGACTTCGTCATCGTCTGCACCCCCGAGCAGGTGCGCCCGCTCACCTCCCGCGCGGTGGTCGACTTCGAGAACGCCGCCGACAAGCTCTATGACCCCTCGGACGCCGAACGCGGCTACGTCGAGCTGAAGGACCGGCGCGGCAACATCCGCCGGGCCGCCCTGGTCACGCTCTCCATCGGGGTCTCCCTCTCCGACAGCCGGAAGCGCTTCACCGACCCCCTGGAGGCCATCGCGGTGGCCTCCGAGATGAAGACGGTGGCCAAGAGCCAACCCGGCTCGTACGTGGCCGTGGACCGGCGGCGGGGAATTCCCGGAGCGTAGGGGTGCGCCACCCCGCGAAGCTGTGAGGTAGCTCGCCGGGGTGGCGGACCCCCCGGGTCGGCGTGTAAGACTTCCCTCGTACCCACCACGCGCTGGCGGGACTCGGTGTAATTCCGAACCGGCGGTGATCCACGGCCCGAGCCGTGGTCAGCCCGCGACCCGGTCGGCCTCGGCCGCCCGGTGGACCTGGTGAGAATCCGGGGCCGACGGTTGGGGGCGGGAAGGTCCGCGCCCAGACAGTCCGGATGGGAGACAGCGCGCGGGACGGACCGGCCCGGGGGTCGACGTTCGCTGTCGGCTGCCCTCCGGGCCTGCCGGGTCGGCTCCGCCGTTCCCGGCTCCGCCGCCGCATGCCCGCCTTCCGCCCCGCCCGCGCACGGACCGCGCGAGAGAGCAGGGGCAGGCGATGGCCGGCGTCTCCACCGACGAGGCGATGCGACGCGCGATCGCGCTGGCTGCCCGGGGCCTGGGCACCACCAGTCCCAACCCGGTGGTCGGATGCGTGCTGCTCGACCCGGACGGTGAGATCGTCGGGGAGGGCTTCCACGCCTACGCCGGAGGGCCGCACGCCGAGATCGTCGCGCTGGCGCAGGCCGGCAACCGGGCGAAGGGCGGCACCGCCGTGGTCACCCTGGAACCCTGCGACCACACCGGTCGCACCGGCCCCTGCACCCACGCCCTGATCCAGGCCGGCATCGGGCGGGTGGTGGTCGCCGTGCCGGACCCCAACCCGGTCGCCTCCGGTGGCGCGGGCACGCTGCGCGCCGCCGGTGTCGAGGTCGAGCTGGGGGTACGCGCCGACGAGGCCGAGGCCGGCAACATCGCGTGGCTCACCTCGATGCGCCGGGGCCGGCCGTACGTGATCTGGAAGTACGCCGCCACGCTCGACGGCCGGTCGGCGGCCGAGGACGGCACCAGCATGTGGATCACCTCCGAGGCGGCCCGGATGGACGTGCACGCGCTGCGCGGCACGGTGGACGCGATCGTCGTCGGGGTCGGCACCGTGCTCGCCGACGACCCCCGGCTGACCGTGCGCAACCTGCGCGACGGCACGCTCGCGATCCGGCAGCCGCTGCGCGTCGTGGTGGACAGCGCCGGTCGTACCCCGGGTGGCGCCCGGGTCCGCGACGCCGCCGCCGACACCTGGATCGCCACCGCCGCCGAGGTCGGCACGGCCCCGGACGGCCGGGTCGACCTGCCGGCGCTGCTCGCCGCGCTGCACCGGCGCGGGATCCGGGCGGTGCTGCTGGAAGGCGGGCCGCGCCTCGCCGGTGGCTTCCTCGCCGCCGGTCTGGTCGACCGGGTCGTCGGCTACCTCGCGCCCCGGCTGCTCGGAGCCGGGCCGACCGCCCTGCTCGACGCCGGCGTCCACACCATCGGCGAGGCCGTCGACCTGGAGATCGTCGACGTCACGCAGGTCGGACCCGACCTGCGTATCACCGCGCTGCCCCGGAAGAGGGAGAGCTGACATGTTCACCGGCATCGTCGAGGAACTGGGCGAGGTCGTCCGGGTGACCCCGACCGGGGACGACTCGGCGCTGGTCGCCGTACGCGGCCCGCTGGTCGTCTCGGACGCCCGGCACGGCGACTCGATCGCGGTCAACGGTGTGTGCCTGACCGTGGTCGAGGTCGACGGGGAGGCCTTCACCGCCGACGTGATGGGGGAGACCCTGCGTCGTTCCGCGCTGGGCGCGCTGCGCCCCGGGGACCGGGTCAACCTGGAACGGGCCGCCGCCGTGGGCGGCCGGCTCGGCGGGCACGTCGTGCAGGGGCACGTCGACGGGGTCGGCGAGCTGCTCGACCGGGAACCGGCCGAGAAGTGGGAGACGGTCCGCTTCCGCCTCCCCGCCAACCTGTCCCGCTACGTGGTGGAGAAGGGCTCGATCACCGTCGACGGGGTGTCGCTGACCGTCGCCGCGGTCGGCGACGACTGGTTCTCCGTCGGGCTGATCCCGACCACCCTCGCGCTGACCACCCTCGGCGTGCGGCGCCCCGGCGACCCGGTCAACCTGGAGGTCGACGTGCTCGCCAAGTACGTCGAGCGGTTGCTCGGCGACCGGATCCCCGGCGGAGCCCGCTGATGGACCCGCTGGCGTGGCTGCTCACCGCCCAGATCGACGTCGCCGGTTCCCCGGTGCTGGTCCGCGAGATCGTCGGCAACGGCTTCGGGCTGGCGTCGGCCCTGCTCGGGCTGCGCCGGCTGGTCTGGGCCTGGCCGGTCGGCATGGTCGGCAACGCGCTGCTGCTGACCGTCTTCCTCGGCGGGGTCTTCGCCACCCCGCAGGCCCACGACCTGTACGGGCAGGCCGGGCGACAGGTGTTCTTCTTCGCGGTCAGCTGCTACGGCTGGTGGCGCTGGTCGCGGAACCGCCGGCTCGGCACCGCGCCGGACCGGGCGGCGGTCGCCCCCCGCTGGGCCACCGGCCGGGAACGGCTGGGCATGCTCGCGGTCGCCGTGCTCGGCACCGCCGGGGCGTACCCGGTGCTGGCCGCGCTCGGCTCCTGGGGGCCGCTGCCGGACGCCTGGATCCTGGTCGGGAGCCTGCTCGCCACGTACGGCATGGCCCGGGGCTGGGTGGAGTTCTGGCTGGTCTGGATCGCGGTGGACGCGGTCGGCGTGCCCCTGCTGCTGCGCGGCGGCTTCTACCCCTCCGCCGCGATGTACCTGTTCTACGGACTCTTCTGCGCCTGGGGCTTCGCCAGCTGGTGGCGTACCTCGGCGAGGACCGCGCGGGCGGCCCGCACCCCTGTTCCGCACAGCTACCTGGAGGCGGCGGCATGACCACGTTCGGAACCATCGAGCAGGCGGTGGCGGACATCGCCGCCGGCCGGCCGGTCGTCGTGGTGGACGACGCCGACCGGGAGAACGAGGGTGACCTGATCTTCGCGGCCGAGAAGGCCACCCCGGAACTGGTCGCGTTCATGGTGCGGCACACGTCCGGCTACATCTGCGTGCCGCTGACCGAGAGCGAGTGCGACCGGCTGGACCTGCCGCCGATGCACCACACCAACCAGGACCGGCGGGGCACCGCCTACACGGTGACCGTGGACGCCCGGGAGGGGGTCAGCACCGGCATCTCCGCGGCCGACCGCGCGCACACCATCCGCCTGCTCGCCGACGCCGCGACCAGCCCGGCCGACCTGGCCCGCCCCGGGCACGTGGTGCCGCTGCGGGCCCGGGAGGGCGGGGTGCTGCGCCGGTCCGGGCACACCGAGGCCGCCGTCGACCTGACCCGGCTGGCCGGGCTGCGTCCGGCCGGGGTGCTCTGCGAGCTGGTCAACGACGACGGCACCATGATGCGCGTGCCGGACCTGGAGCGGTTCTGCGCGGAGCACTCCCTCACGCTGGTCACGATCGCCGACCTGATCGCCTACCGGCGGCGGACGGAGAAGCAGGTCGAGCGCGTCGCCGAGGCCCGGATGCCCACCGCGCACGGGGTGTTCCGGGCGCTGGGCTACCGCAGCGAGCACGACGCCGCCGAGCACGTCGCCCTGGTCATGGGCGACATCGGCGACGGCCGGGACGTGCTGGTGCGGGTGCACTCGGAGTGCCTGACCGGGGACGTCTTCGGCTCGCTGCGCTGCGACTGCGGACCGCAGCTCGACGCCGCCCTGGCCCGGGTCGCCGCGGAGGGGCGGGGCGTGGTGCTCTACGTCCGGGGGCACGAGGGGCGCGGCATCGGCCTGCTGCACAAGCTCCAGGCGTACCAGCTCCAGGACTCGGGGCGGGACACCGTCGACGCGAACCTCGACCTGGGGCTGCCGGCCGACGCCCGCGACTACGGCACCGGCGCGCAGGTCCTCTACGACCTCGGGGTGCGCTCGATGCGGCTGCTCACCAACAACCCGGCCAAGCGGGCCGGACTGGAGGGCTACGGCCTGACCATCTCCGGTCGGGAGGGACTCCCCATCCGCCCGCACCCGGAGAACGTGCGCTACCTGCGCACCAAGCGGGACCGGATGGGGCACCTCCTCGACGAGCTGGACGAGGTCACCGAGACGCCGCTGCGCCGGGTGGCCGCGGCCGACGAGATCGGAGCGTGAGATGGCGGGATTCGGCGAACCCGGGGCGAGCGCGGTGGACGCGGCCGGCCTGACCGTGGGCGTGGTGGCGGCCCGCTGGCACGGCGACCTCACCGACCACATGTGCGACCGGGCGGTGGCGGCGGCGCAGGCGTGCGGGGCCCGCGCGGTGGTCGCCCGGGTGGCCGGTTCGGTCGAGCTGCCGGTGGTGGCGCAGGCGCTGGCCCGCCGCTGTGACGTGGTGGTCGCCCTCGGCGTCGTGGTGCGCGGGGCCACCGCCCACTTCGACTACGTCTGCCGGTCGGTCACCGACGGGCTGACCCGGGTCGCCCTGGACGAGGGGAAGCCGGTCGCCCACGGTGTGCTCACCGTCGACACCATCGAGCAGGCCCGCGACCGGGCCGGCCTGCCCGGCTCGGCGGAGGACAAGGGCTGGGCGTCCACCGTCGCGGCCCTCGACGCGGCCCTGGCCATCCGGGGACTGGACGCCGCCAACGGTCACCGGCTCGGCTTCGGCGGCTGACGCCCGACCGGGGCGGGCCGGCGGTGACTCCGGTTCCGGGCGACGCGGACGCGGGACGCCCGGGACCCGGGCCACCCGGCCGCCCGACCCGGCTGGAAGAATCGCCTCCCGTGAAGACGTTCGAGGAGTTGTTCGCCGAGCTGCAGGCCAAGGCCGCCGCCGGCACCCCGGGGTCGGGCACGGTCGCCGCGCTCGAACGGGGTGTCCACTTCATCGGCAAGAAGGTCGTCGAGGAGGCGGCCGAGTCGTGGATGGCCGCCGAGCACGAGGGGCCGGAGCGGACCGCCGAGGAGATCTCCCAGCTGCTCTACCAGGTCCAGGTCCTGATGATCGCCAGCGGCCTCGACCTGAAGGACGTCTACCGACATCTGTGAGTGCCCGTCCGACCGGTTGCGACGATCGAGAAAAGGAGCACTCCGTCATGCTGCGTGTCGCCGTTCCCAACAAGGGCACCCTGGCCGAGCCGGCCGCCCAGATGCTGCGCGAGGCGGGCTACCGCCAGCGTACCGACGCCAAGGACCTGGTCTGCCGGGACGAGGGCAACGACGTCGAATTCTTCTACCTGCGTCCGAAGGACATCGCCACCTACGTCGGGTCCGGCGACCTCGACCTGGGCATCACCGGCCGCGATCTGCTGATCGACTCCGGCGCGCCGGCCGAGGAGGTGGTCGACCTGAACTTCGGTCGGGCCACCTTCCGGTTCGCCGCCCGTGGCGAGGACGTCGACTCGGTGCAGAAGCTGGGCGGGCACCGCATCGCCACCGCCTACCCGGGCCTGGTCGAGCGGTACCTCGCCGACCTGGGCGTGCGGGCCGACGTGATCCGCCTCGACGGGGCGGTGGAGAACGCCGTCCGCCTGGGGGTGGCGGACGTGGTCGCCGACGTCGTCTCCACCGGGGCCACCCTGCGCCAGGCCGGCCTGGTGGTCTTCGGCGAGCCGCTGCTGCGGTCCTCGGCGGTGCTGGTGCGCCGGACCGAGGCCCCCGGCTGCGCCCAGGCCGACCAGTTGCTGCACCGGCTGCACGGGGTGCTGGTCGCCCGCCGGTACGTCATGCTCGCCTACGACGTGCCGGCGAACCTGCTGGAGCGGGCCAGCGCGCTCACCCCGGGCATCGAGTCGCCGACCATCTCCCCGCTGCACCGGGAGGGCTGGGTCGCCGTGCAGGCCATGGTGGCCCGGGACGAGGTGCACCGGATCATGGACGAGCTCTACGAGGTGGGCGCGCGGGCCATCCTGGTCACCAACATCCACGCCTGCCGGCTGTGAGACCGCTGCCGTCGACGGCCGCCCTCGCCCTGGTGGCGCTGGGCGGGTTGGCCTCGGCGGCCCAGGGCGTGATCAACGCGGAGTTCGGGACGCGGGCCGGTGACCCGGTGCTCGGCGCGGTCGTCAACAACCTGGTCGGCGGCGGGCTCGTGCTGGTCGCCCTGCTGGCCCTGCCGTCGATGCGGGCCGGGCTGCGTGCCCTGCGGACCGCCCGGCTGCCCTGGTGGTCGTACCTGGGCGGGCTGGGTGGCGCGGTGATCGTGCTGGTCGCCGCGTACGTCGTACCGGTGCTCGGGGTGGCCGCCTTCACCATCGCCCAGGTCGCCGGCGGCAGCCTCGGCGGGCTCGCCGCCGACCGGGCCGGTCTCGCCCCGGTGGGACGGCTGCCGCTGACCGGCCCCCGGATCACCGGCGCGCTGCTCGGCCTGGCGGCGGTCACGCTGGCCCAGCTCGGCCGCCCGGTGGGGGAGTTGGCGGTCGGCCCGCTCCTGCTGGCCGTGGCCGGCGGCCTGGCCGTCGCCCTCCAGTCGGCGTTGAACGGGCGGGTCTCCGCGGCCGTCGGCACCGGCGCCGGCACCGCGGTCAACTTCGTGGTGAGCACGGCGGCGATCTTCGCCGCCGCGGCGGTCGCGGGCACCCTCGCGCGTCCGCCGGCGAGCTGGCCCGGCGACTGGTACCTCTGGACCGGCGGCCTGCTCGGGGTGACCATCGTGGTCACCCTGCTGGTCGGGGTCCGGTCGGTCGGGGTGCTGCGCACCGGTCTGGTGCTGGTCGGCGGGCAGCTCGGTGGCTCCCTGCTGCTCGACGCGCTGCTGCCCGGCGGGGCGGGGCTGCGACCGGCGGTGCTGGCCGGCGCGCTGCTCACCCTGGTCGCCGCCGTGGTGGCCGGCCGTGGTGGCCGGCGGCGCGGGACGCGGGCGGTGGCACCGGTGCCCCGGAGCGGCGGGGCGACCACCGCGGACCGTCCCCCGGTGCCGGACCGGCGGTCCTGACTCCGGACGCCGCGCATGGCGACGCGGAGGGATCCGGGGCCGGATGGCAGACTGGTGGGGTGAGCGATTCCGACCTGGTACGCCTGCGTCCCCGCCGGATCCGGGTGGTCTGCTGGTCCTCCGCCGTCGCGTTGGTGGTGGTCTTCAGCCTGGTGGCCACCTCGCTGCACGGGCCGACCGGCAACGGTTACGGCTCCTTCCAGCGCGGGGACCAACTGGCCATGATCGGCCTGGGCGTGCTCGGCGCGCTTGCTGCCCTGCTCTTCACCCGCCCACGGGTCGAGGCCGACGCGCGCGGCGTCCGGGTGCGCAACATCATCGGCTCGTACGAGCTGCCCTGGGACGTCGTCCGCAACGTGCGGTTCGACCGGGGGGCGCCCTGGGCGAGCCTGGAGCTGTACGACGACGACCTGATGCCGATGGTGGCCCTCCAGGCGGCCGACAAGGAGCTGGCGGTGGACGGGGTCCGCGCGTTGCGCCGGCTGCACCGGGCCCACCAGGCCACCCTGACCCAGAGCTGAACCCCGACCGGGCGGGTCGATTTGGGCGGTGCCCGGCCGGGGTGTAATGTGGCTCTGTCGACCAGGCTGCCCGTGTGCAACCGTGAGCAGCCCTGAAGTGGAGCGCCTGCTCCCACCCGAGTCGCCCGTGACGGCGGCCGGGTCCGGTCACCGGTTCCGGGCACGTCCCGGCGCCGGATGCGCGATCATGTGATCGTGCCGACCGGTCGAGCGGGCCCTGGCATGCGCCGGGGCCTTCTGCTTTCCGGGTCGGTTCCCACCCGGGGAACCGCGGGGTCGGCCACGCAGGAGAACGGACTCGAGGAGGCCCCATCAGCGTCGAACCACGCGTGAACGAGCAGATCCGGGCACGTGAGGTCCGACTGGTCGGCCCTGAGGGTGAGCAGGTGGGCATCGTCCCGCTGGAGCGCGCCCTTCAGCTGGCCGCGGACGTCGACCTGGACCTGGTCGAGGTTGCGCCCATGGCGCGCCCGCCGGTGTGCAAGCTCATGGACTTCGGCAAGTTCAAGTACGAGAGCGCACTCAAGGCGCGCGAAGCGCGGCGTAACCAGCAGCAGACCGTCATCAAGGAGATGAAGCTCCGGCCCAAGATCGACCCGCACGACTACGAGACCAAGAAGGGTCACGTGGTGCGGTTCCTCAAGGCCGGCGACAAGGTCAAGGTGACGATCATGTTCCGTGGTCGCGAGCAGAGCCGTCCGGAGCTGGGTTACCGGCTCCTGCGCCGGCTCGAGTCGGAGATCTCGGAACTGGGGTACGTCGAGGCCGCTCCGAAGCAGGACGGTCGAAACATGATCATGGTTCTCGCTCCGCACCGTGCCACCAAGGCCGCCGCCACGGCAGCCCGGTCCGGCGCACCGCGGGAGCGGGAGGCAGGTGCCGCCGAGGCACCACCGGCCGAGGCGGCCGGGCCCGCCGGCACGACCGGCGAGTAACAGGGGAGAGACGCATGCCGAAGATGAAGAGCCACACGGGTATGGGTAAGCGGGTCAAGGTGACCGGCAAGGGCAAGATCGTTGCCCAGCAGGCCGGGCTGCGCCACAACCTGGAGAAGAAGCCCTCCACCCAGACCCGTCGGCTGACCGGCACGGTCGAGCTGGCCAAGGCTGACGTCAAGCGAATCAAGAAGCTGCTCGGCCGCTGACGCGCGCCACGCGACCACTGAGTAAGGAGTAGTTGAATGGCACGCGTCAAGCGGGCTGTGAACGCCCAGAAGAAGCGTCGTACCCTGCTGGAGACCGCGAGTGGCTACCGCGGCCAGCGCTCCCGCCTGTACCGCAAGGCCAAGGAGCAGGTGCTGCACTCGATGCAGTACGCCTACCGGGACCGTCGCGACCGCAAGGGCGACTTCCGGCAGCTCTGGATCCAGCGGATCAACGCCGGCGCCCGGGCCAACGGGATGACCTACAACCGGCTGATCCAGGGCCTCCGGCTCGCCGGCGTCGAGGTCGACCGCAAGATCCTGGCCGACCTGGCCGTCAACGACGCGACGGCGTTCGCCGCCATCGTCGAGGTCGCCCGCGCCGCCGTGACGGCCGAGGGCACCGGTGGCGCGGCGGCCCAGGCCGCCTGATCCACCGCATCCGGTCATCGAGGCGTCTCCCATGCCGTCACCAGCGCACGGGAGGCGCCTCGACGCCGTCCCGGGTCCGTTCACCCCGCGTACCCCCAGGGTCGTCGCCGCCCGCCGGCTGCACCGCCGACGCGACCGGGACGCCACCGGCCGCTTCCTCGCCGAGGGACCGCAGGCCGTCCGGGAGGCCCTGACCCGTCCCGGTCTGGTGGTCGAACTCTTCGGCCTCCCGGCCGCCCTCGACCGGCACTGCGACCTCGCGGCCCGCGCCGCCGCCGCCGACGTGCCGGTCTCCGAGGTCACCGACGAGGCGCTCGCCGCGCTCGCCGAGACCGTAGCCCCGCAGGGGCTGGTCGCGGTCTGCCGGCACCTCGACGTCCCCCTGGACCGGGCGCTCGCCGCCGCCCCCCGCCTCGTCGCGGTGCTCGCCGGCATCCGTGATCCGGGCAACGCCGGCACCGTGCTGCGCACCGCCGACGCCGCCGGCGCCCAGGTGGTGGTCTTCGCCGGGGACACCGTCGACCCGTACAACGGCAAGTGCGTGCGGGCCTCCGCCGGCAGTCTCTTCCACGTCGACGTGGTCCGCGCCGCCGACCCCGGCGAGGTGGTCGCCGCGTCCCGCGCCGCCGGGCTCACCGTCCTGGCCACCACCGGGTACGGCGACAGCGACCTCGACGACCTCGCCGACACCGACCGGCTGGCCGCCCCCACCGCCTGGCTCTTCGGCGCCGAGGCGCACGGCCTCTCCGCCGAGCTGACCGACGCCGCCGACGCCCGGGTGCGGGTGCCGCTGCACGGGCGGGCGGAGAGCCTGAACCTGGCTGCGGCCGCCGCCGTCTGCCTGTACGCTTCAGCCAGAGCACAGCGGTCCCCCGCGCGGGGACCCTCCCCGAAGGAGAGCGTCCGCCCGTGAACGCGTCTCGGCGTTCCTTTAGCCAGCCCGCCGGTTCCGGCGGGCGGCGGGCCTGACCTGCTCCGCGCGTCCCTCCCACCGGCGGGCTGCGGCACAGCCGCGCGTCCGTAGACTCGCCTGGCCGTCCCGTGAGGGCGGCGCCGCCGTGAGGGAGTGCCCGTACGCCATGACCTATCGCAACGATCCGTACGACCCGAAGCAGGTCGCCCTGCTCGACCCGGCCGCCCTGGCCTCGGCCGTGGCCGACGCCGAGAAGGCGTTCGCCGACGCCGCCGACCCGGACGCGCTGACCGCGCTGCGCCCCGCGCACCTGGGTGACCGGTCCCCGGTCTCCCTCGCGCGCCGGGAGATCGGCGCGCTGCCGCCGGCCGCGAAGTCCGACGCCGGCAAGCGGGTCAACGAGGCCCGCCGCGGCATCGAGACGGCCTACGCCGCCCGGCTGGAGATCCTGGAGCGGGAGCGGGCCGCGCGGGTGCTCGTCGAGGAGCGGGTGGACGTCACCCTGCCGTACGACCGGCGGCCCCGGGGCGCGCGTCACCCGATCAGCACCCTGATGGAGCAGATCAGCGACCTGTTCATCGGGATGGGCTACGAGGTGGCCGAGGGCCCCGAGGTCGAGCTGGAGTGGACCAACTTCGACGCGCTCAACATCGGCCCCGACCACCCGGCCCGGGGGTTGATGGACACCTTCCACGTCGCGCCCACCGGCGGCGCGGCGGGTTCCGGGCAGGTGCTGCGTACGCACACCTCGCCGGTGCAGGCCCGGTCCATGCTCACCCGCAAGCCCCCGATCTACGTGGTGGTGCCCGGCCGGGTGTACCGCACCGACGAACTCGACGCCACCCACTCGCCGGTCTTCCACCAGGTCGAGGGGCTCGTGGTCGACCGGGGCATCACCATGGCCCACCTGCGCGGCACCCTCGACCACTTCGCCCGGGCGATGTTCGGCGAGGGCGCGAAGACCCGTTTCCGGCCGCACTACTTCCCGTTCACCGAGCCGTCCGCCGAGTTCGACGTCTGGTTCCCGGAGCACCGGGACGGACCGCGCTGGGTGGAGTGGGGCGGCTGCGGCATGGTCAACCCACGGGTCCTGCGGGCCTGTGGCATCGACCCGGAGGTCTACTCCGGATTCGCGTTCGGCATGGGCATCGACCGGACCGTCATGTTCCGGCACGGGGTCAGCGATCTGCGGGACATGGCCGAGGGCGACGTGCGGTTCACCCGCGCGTTCGGCACCGGGGCGTGACGGGAATGCGGGAACGAGACACGGAGACGGTGGTCTAGAGGCATGCGAGTTTCAGTCAGTTGGCTGCGGGAGTACGTCGACCTGCCCGCCGACCTCGACCCGGCCGACCTGGAGCGGGCCCTGGTCGACCTCGGCATCGAGGTCGAGTCCCTGGTGGACCTGCGGGCCACCGTCACCGGGCCGCTGGTCGTCGGTGAGGTCCGCGAGATCGAGGAGCTCACCGGTTTCAAGAAGCCGATCCGGTTCTGCCGGGTGGACGTGGGCGACGCCAACGGCACCGGCGAGTTGCAGGAGATCGTCTGCGGGGCGCGCAACTTCGCGCCCGGCGACCGGGTCGTGGTGATCCTCCCCGGCGGGGTGCTGCCCGGGAACTTCGCCATCGGCGCCCGCAAGACGTACGGGCGCAACTCCCACGGCATGATCTGCTCGGCGAAGGAACTCGGCCTCGGTGACGACCACTCGGGCATCATCGTGCTCGGCGGCGACGACCCGGCCAAGCCCGGTGACGACGCGCGCCCGGTGGTCGGGCTCGACGACGTGGTGGTCGAGGTGGAGATCACCCCCGACCGGGGCTACCAGATGTCGGTCCGGGGCATCGCCCGTGAGCTGGCGCACGCCTTCGGGGCGTCGTTCCGCGACCCGGGTCTGGTGCCCGCGCCCGGCGGGACGTCGCGTCCGGCGTACCCGGTGGAGGTGCGTGACCCGGTGGGCTGCGACCGGTTCGTCGCCCGGATGGTGCGGGGCGTCGACCCGACCGCCCGGACCCCGGAGTGGATGAGCCGCCGACTCACCGTCGCCGGCATCCGGAGCATCTCGCTGCCGGTCGACATCACCAACTACGTGATGATCGAGATGGGCCAGCCGATGCACGCCTTCGACGCCGACCGGCTGGTCGGTGGTCTGGTGGTGCGCCGGGCCGAGGCGGGGGAGAAGCTCACCACCCTGGACGGGTCCACCCGCAGCCTGGCCGCCGAGGACATGGTCATCTGCGACGAGACCGGTCCGATCTCCCTCGCCGCGGTGATGGGGGGCGAGACCAGCGAGGTGGTCGCCGGCACCACCACCGTGCTCTTCGAGGCGGCGCACTGGGACGCGGTGATGGTCGGGCGCACCGCCCGCCGGCACAAGCTGTTCAGCGAGGCGGCGAAGCGGTGGGAACGCGGCGTCGACCCGGCCCTGCCACTGGTCGCCATCGAGCGGGCGGTGCGGCTGCTCGCCGAGTACGGCGGTGGCGTCGCCGACGCGGAGATCCTCGACATCGACCACGTCCGGCCGTCCGCTCCGGTGAGTCTGCCGGCCGACCTGCCGGGTCGGCGGGTCGGCGTGGACTACCCGCCGGCCCGGGTGGTCGCCCTGCTGGAGCAGGTCGGCTGCACGGTGAGCCAGGGCGTCGACCGGCTCACCGAGGACCCGGGCGCGGTCGGGGTGGCCACCGGTGGCCAGGCGGTGCTGACCGTCGTCCCGCCGTCCTGGCGACCGGACCTGACCGACCCGGCCGACCTGGTCGAGGAGGTGGTCCGCCTCGACGGGTACGACCGGGTCCCGTCGGTGCTGCCGACCGCGCCGCCCGGCCGGGGGCTCACCGTGACCCAGCGGCGGCACCGGGCCGTCGCCCGGGCGCTGGCCGAGCAGGGGTACGTCGAGGTCCTCGCGCACCCGTTCGTCGCTCCCGGCCTCGCCGACCAGCTCGGCCTGCCCGCCGACGACCCACGTCGGGTCGCGGTACGGCTGGCGAACCCGCTGTCCGAGGAGGAGCCGCTGCTGCGTACCACGCTGCTCGGCCCGCTGCTGGGCATCCTGAAGCGCAACATCGGCCGGGGGCACCGCGACCTCGCCCTCTACGAGACCGGCCTGGTGTTCCACCCGCGTCCGGACGCCGGGCCGGCCCCGACGATGGGGGTCGAGCAGCGGCCCTCCGACGCCGACTTCGCCGCGGCCGACGCGACCCTGCCGGCCCAGCCCCGGCACGTGGCCGTCGTGCTGGCCGGGGACGTCGAACCGACCGGATGGTGGGGGGCCGGCCGCCCGGCGAGCTGGGCGGACGCCGTCGAGGCCGGCCGTACGGTGCTCGCCGCCGCCGGGGTCGACGAGCACCGGATCGTCGTCCGGGCCGCCGAGCACGCCCCCTGGCACCCGGGGCGCTGCGCGCAGCTGCTGGTCGACGACACCGTCGTCGGGTACGCCGGTGAACTGCACCCGTCGGTGCTGGCCACGCTGGAGCTGCCCCGGCGGACCGCCGCGATGGAACTGGACCTGGACGCGGTGCCGGCGGCCGGGATCGTCCCGGCGCCGTCCGTCTCCGGGTTCCCGCCCGCGCTGATCGACGTGGCGCTGGTGGTCGACGACACCGTCCCGGCCGCCGAGGTGCGCCGGGCCCTCGTCGACGGGGCCGGCGAGCTGCTGGAGTCGGTCCGGCTCTTCGACGTGTACGCCTCCGCGCAGCTCGGCGAGGGACGCAAGTCCCTGGCGTACAAGCTCACCTTCCGTGCCCCGGACCGCACCCTGACCGTCGAGGAGGCGGTGGCCGCCCGCGATGCGGCGGTCGCCACCGCGGCGTCCCGCTTCGGCGCGACCCTGCGCGGCGCCTGAGGTGACAGCAGGGGTCCCCTGTTACCGCTTTTTGCGGAGCAGGGGGCCCCTCCAGGCACCCGAGCGGGCCGGGCGAGGGTTCTGCTGACGCCCGCCTCCCACCTGCGCCTTATCAAGTTCATGCAGTGCGCTGTATGAATTTGCATCGTGCCGGGTCGGTCGCTACGATCTCCGTATAGTCATGCGGAGGTGGGTATGGGTATCCGAATCGCGGTCGCGGGAGCGAGCGGCTACGCCGGCGGCGAGCTGCTGCGCCTGGTCGCCGGGCACCCGGAGTTCGACCTGGTCGCCGCCACCGCGCACTCCCAGGCGGGCCAGCCGGTCAGCGCCGTGCACCCGCAGCTCGCCGGGCTGGACCTGACGCTCGCCGCCACCGATCCGGCCGCCCTGGCCGACGCGGACCTGGTCTTCCTGGCCCTGCCGCACGGTCAGTCGGCGGCCTTGGCCGCCAGCCTGCCCCCGGGGGTGAAGGTGGTCGACCTCGGGGCCGACCACCGGCTCGCCGACGCCGCCGCCTGGCAGCGGTACTACGGCGGCCCGCACGCCGGGACGTGGACCTACGGCCTGCCGGAACTGCCCGGCCAGCGTGCGGTGATCGCCGCCGCCGACCGGGTCGCCGCCACCGGCTGCTACGCGGTGGCCACCACCCTCGCGCTCGCGCCGCTGGTGGCCGCCGGCGCGGTCGCACCCGCCGACGTGGTGGTGGTCGCCGCCTCCGGCACCTCCGGCGCCGGCCGGGTCGCCAAGGCGCACCTGTTGGGCAGCGAGGTGATGGGCGACCTCTCGCCCTACAAGGTCGGCGCGCACCAGCACGTACCCGAGATCAAGCAGGCCACCGGCGCGACCGGCCTGAGCTTCACCCCGGTCCTCGCGCCGATGCCGCGCGGCATCCTCGCCACCGTCACCGCCGTGCCGGCCGGTGCCGACGTCGACCCGCGCGCGGTGCTCGCCGAGGCGTACGCGGACGCGCCCTTCGTGCACGTGCTGCCCGAGGGGAGCTGGCCGCACACCGCCGCCACGCTCGGTGCGAACTCCTGCCACCTCCAGGCCACCCGCGACGTCGACACCGGCCGGGTGATCGTGGTCAGCGCGATCGACAACCTCGGCAAGGGCGCCGCCGGCCAGGCGGTCCAGTGCGCCAACCTGATGCTCGGCCTGCCCGAGACCACCGGCCTCTCCACCTGGGGGATCGCCCCGTGAGCGTGAGGAGTGCAGCGCAGCGGAGCCCCGCAGTCGCGAACGAAAGGAAGGCACGGTGACCGTGAGGAGTGCAGCGCAGCGGAGCCCCGCAGTCGCGAACGAAAGGAAGGCACGGTGACCGTCACCGCCCCCCGGGGTTTCCGGGCGTCCGGCGTCGCCGCCGGACTGAAGAGCGGCGGCGCCTCCGACGTCGCCCTGGTCGTCAACGACGGCCCCGACGCCACCGTGGCCGGGGTCTTCACCGCCAACCGGGTCAAGGCCGCCCCCGTGCTCTGGACCCAGCAGGTCGTCCGGGGCGGCGTGGTCCGCGCGGTGGTGCTCAACTCCGGCGGCGCGAACGCCTGCACCGGCCCGGCCGGCTTTCAGGACACCCACGCCACCGCCGAGCACACCGCCGCCGCACTGACCTCGGCCAGCCCCCGGCTGCGCCTCGGTGCGGGCGACGTGGCGGTCTGCTCCACCGGGCTGATCGGCGAGCGGCTGCCCATGCCGAAGCTGCTGCCCGGCGTCCGGGCCGCGATCCGGGGACTCTCCCGCGAGGGCGGGGCCGACGCCGCCGAGGCGATCATGACCACCGACACCCGACCGAAGACCACGGTCACCCGGGGCACCGGCTGGACCGTCGGCGGGATGGCCAAGGGCGCGGGCATGCTCGCCCCGGCCATGGCGACCATGCTCTGCGTGCTCACCACCGACGCGGTCGCCGGCCCCGCCGCGCTCGACGCCGCGCTGCGTGCCGCCTGCCGGGTCACCTTCGACCGGATCGACTCCGACGGTTGCATGTCCACCAACGACACGGTGCTCCTGCTGGCCAGCGGCGCCTCCGGCATCGAACCGACCGGGGCGGAGCTGACCGACGCGGTCACCGCCGCCTGTCACGACCTGGCCCAGCAGCTCCTCGCCGACGCCGAGGGCGCGACCAAGCAGATCGCCATCGAGGTCGTCGGCGCGGCCGACGAGGACGACGCGGTCGAGGTGGGCCGCGCGGTGGCCCGCAACAACCTGGTCAAGACCGCACTGTTCGGCAACGACCCGAACTGGGGACGCATCCTCGCCGCCGTCGGCACCACCACCGCCGCCTTCGATCCGGACGGCATCGACGTCGCCGTCAACGGCGTCTGGGTGTGCCGGGGCGGGGCCGCCGCCGAGGACCGCGCGAAGGTCGACCTGACCGGCCGCGACGTCACCATCCGGATCGACCTGCACACCGGATCCGACCGGGCCACCGTCTGGACCAACGACCTCTCCCACGCGTACGTCCACGAGAACTCGGCCTACTCCTCATGAGCCTCACCACCGACCTCGCCCACGCCCAGGCCAAGGCCGCCACGCTGATCGAGGCGCTGCCCTGGCTGGCCCGCTTCGCCGGGGCCACCGTGGTGGTCAAGTACGGCGGCAACGCCATGGTCGACCCGGCGCTGAAGCGGGCCTTCGCCACCGACATGGTCTTCCTGCGGCACGCCGGCCTGAAGCCGGTGGTGGTGCACGGCGGCGGACCGCAGATCTCCGCGATGCTCGGCCGGCTCGGCATCACCAGCGAGTTCCGGGGCGGCCTGCGGGTCACCACCCCGGAGGCGATGGACGTCGTCCGGATGGTCCTGGTCGGGCAGGTCGGCCGGGAAATCGTCGGTCTGATCAACGCGCACGGCCCGTTCGCGGTGGGTCTCTCCGGCGAGGACGCCCGGCTCTTCACCGCCGTACGCCGCCCGGCGTGGGTGGACGGGGAACCGGTCGACGTCGGCCTGGTCGGGGACGTGGCGTCGGTCGACGTCTCCGCGGTGACCGACCTGATCGCCGCCGGCCGGATCCCGGTCATCTCGACCGTCGCCCCGGACGTCGACGGGGTGCTGCACAACCTGAACGCCGACACCGCCGCCGCCGCGCTCGCCGTCGCGTTGCGGGCCCGCAAGCTGGTCGTCCTGACCGACGTGCCCGGCCTCTACACGGACTGGCCGGACACCACCAGCCTGGTCAGCGAGATCACCGTCGACGACCTGGCGGAGCTGCTGCCCCGGCTGGAGTCCGGCATGGCGCCGAAGATGGAGGCCTGCCTGCGGGCGGTGCGCGGTGGCGTCCCCGCCGCGCACGTGGTGGACGGCCGGGTCGCCCACTCCACGCTGCTGGAGGTGTTCACCTCCGAGGGCTTCGGAACGATGGTCGTGAGCGGGGCGGGCGGAGCCCCCGGGTCCGCGCTCGGGCACCAGGAAGGAACAACCACGCCATGAGCACGCTCGTCGAACGCTGGACCCAGACCATGATGGACAACTACGGCACCCCACCGCTGGCGCTGGTCGCCGGCAGCGGCGCCGTCGTGGTCGACGAGGCGGGCCGGGAGTACGTCGACCTGGTCGGCGGGATCGCGGTCAACGCGCTCGGACACGCCCACCCGGCGGTGGTGGCGGCGGTGTCCAAGCAGGTCGCCACGCTGGGCCACGTCTCCAACCTGTTCGTCGCCGAACCACCGGTGGCCCTGGCCGAACTGCTGCTCGCCCTCGCCGGTCGGCCCGGCCGGGTCTTCTTCGCCAATTCCGGCGCGGAGGCCAACGAGGCCGCGTTCAAGCTCTCCCGGCTCACCGGCCGCACCCACGTGGTCGCCACCGAGGGCGGCTTCCACGGTCGCACCATGGGCGCGCTGGCGCTCACCGGCCAACCGGCCAAGGCCGACCCGTTCCGCCCGCTGCCCGGCGACGTCACCCACGTCCCGTACGGCGACCCGGCGGCCCTGGCGGCGGCGGTAACCGACGCCACCGCGATGGTGATCCTGGAGCCGGTCCAGGGGGAGAACGGCGTGGTCGTGCCGCCCGCCGGTTACCTCGCCGAGGCCCGGCGGATCACCGCCCGGCACGGCGCGCTGCTGGTGCTCGACGAGGTGCAGACCGGCATCGGTCGGACCGGCCACTGGTTCGCCCACCAGGCCGAGGGGATCGAACCCGACCTGGTCACCCTGGCCAAGGGGCTCGGCGGCGGGTTGCCCCTCGGCGCCTGCCTGGCCTTCGGCCGGGCCGCCGAACTGCTCGGCCCCGGCTCCCACGGCACCACGTTCGGCGGCAACCCGGTCAGCTGCGCCGCCGCGCTCGCGGTGGTCTCCACCATCGCCAGCGAGGGGCTGCTCGACCACGTGAAGCGGGTCGGCGAGCGGCTCCGCCGGGGCGTCGAGGCGCTCGGCCATCCCCTGGTCACCGAGGTACGCGGCGCGGGCCTGCTGCTCGGCGTGGTGCTCGCGGCACCGGTGTCGAAGCCGGTCACCGAGGCGCTGCGGGCCGCCGGGTTCCTGGTCAACCCGGTGCAACCGGACGTGGTCCGGTTGGCCCCTCCGCTCATCCTCACCGCAGACCAGGCGGACGCCTTCCTCGCCGCCCTCCCCGCAGCCCTCGACGCGGCGGCGGTCCCGGCCGCCGCGTCGAGCCCCGCCCCCGCCCCGACCACCTCCCCGGAGACGCTCACATGACCCGGCACCTGTTGCGGGACGACGACCTGACCCCCGCCGAGCAGTCGGCCGTGCTGGACCTGGCCGCCCGGATGAAGGCCGACCGGTTCGGGTTCCGCCCGCTGGCCGGGCCGCGCTCGGTGGCGGTGCTCTTCGACAAGCAGAGCCTGCGTACCCGGTTCTCCTTCGACGTCGGCATCGCCGAGCTGGGCGGCCATCCGCTGGTGGTGGACACCCAGGTCACCCACTTCGGCCGGGGCGAGACCCTCGGCGACGCGGGCCGGGTGCTCTCCCGGTACGTGGCCGCGATCGTGCTGCGTACCCACGGCGACGACCGGATCGCCGAGGTCGCCGACGGGGCCACCGTGCCGGTGGTCAACGCGCTCACCGACGGCTTCCACCCCTGCCAGCTCCTGGCCGACCTGCTGACCGTGCGGGAGCGGTGCGGCGGCACCGCCGGGCGGACCCTGGCGTACGTGGGGGACGCGGCGAACAACGTCGCGCAGTCGTACCTGCTGGCCGGCGCGACCGCCGGGATGCACGTCCGGGTCGCCGGGCCGGACGGGTTCGCCCCGGATCCGGCGGTGCTGGCCCGGGCCGCCGAGATCGCCGCCGGCACCGGCGGTTCGGTACGGGCGCTCACCGACCCGGTCGCCGCGGTCCGGGACGCCGACGTGGTCGCCACCGACACCTGGACCTCGATGGGGCAGGAGGAGGACGGGCTGGACCGGATCACCCCGTTCCTGCCGTACCAGGTCAACAAGGAACTGCTCGGGCACGCCGCGCCGGACGCGGTCGTGCTGCACTGCCTGCCGGCGCACCGGGGCGAGGAGATCACCGACGAGGTGCTCGACGGCCCGCAGAGCGCGGTCTTCGACCAGGCGGAGAATCGCCTGCACGCCCAGAAGGCGCTGCTGACGTTTCTCCTGGAGGCATCCCCGTCATGACCGCCCCGCTGACCCGTACCGCCCGGCACGCCCGCATCGTCGAGCTGATCCGCGACACGGCCGTCCACTCGCAGACCGAACTGGCCGACCGGCTCGCCGCCGACGGCGTCCAGGTCACCCAGGCCACCCTCTCCCGGGACCTGAAGGAACTGGGCGCGGTGACCGTGCGCGGCGGTGACGGCCGGGGCGTCTACCTGATCCCCGAGGACGGCCACCGGCCGCTGCGCGACGCCGAGAACGCGCCGGCCCGGCTGGTCCGGCTGCTGCGCGAACTGCTCAACGGGGTGGACGCCAGCGGCAACATCGCCGTCCTGCGCACCCCGCCGGGCGCGGCGCACTACCTGGCCAGCGCGTTGGACCGAGCGGGCCTGCCCGAGGTCGTCGGCACCATCGCCGGCGACGACACCATCCTCGTCGTGGCCCGCGAGGGCGTCGGCGGGGCCGCGCTGGGCGAGAAGCTCAGCGCCTGGTCCCGCCGGGAAGAGAACGTTGAAGGGAGCACCACATCATGACCGAGCGGGTCGTCCTGGCGTACTCCGGAGGGCTGGACACCTCCGTCGCCATTCCCTACCTGGCCGAGCAGACCGGCGCCGAGGTGATCGCGGTCGCGGTCGACGTCGGACAGGGCGGCGAGGACCTCGACGCCATCCGGCAGCGGGCCCTGGACTGCGGCGCGGTGGAGTCCGAGGTGGTCGACGCGCGCGACGAGTTCGCCGCCGAGTACTGCCTGCCCGCGATGCGGGCCAACGCCCTCTACATGGACCGCTACCCGCTGGTGTCGGCGCTGAGCCGGCCGCTGATCGTCAAGCACCTGGTCGCGGCGGCCCGCCAGCACGGCGGCACGATCGTCTCGCACGGCTGCACCGGCAAGGGCAACGACCAGGTCCGCTTCGAGGTCGGCCTGGCCGCGCTCGCCCCCGACCTGAAGATCATCGCCCCGGCCCGGGACTTCGCCTGGACCCGGGACAAGGCGATCGCCTTCGCCGAGGAGAAGGGGCTGCCGATCGACGTGTCGGCGAAGTCGCCGTACTCGATCGACCAGAACCTCTGGGGTCGGGCGGTGGAGACCGGCTTCCTGGAGGACATCTGGAACGGTCCGATCGAGGACCTCTACTCGTACACCGCCGACCCGGCCGAGCCGCGCGACGCCGACGAGGTGGTCATCACCTTCGACGCGGGCGTACCGGTGGCGATCGACGGTGAGACGGTCACCCCGTACCAGGCGATCAGCGAGCTGAACCGGCGGGCCGGCGCGCAGGGGGTCGGCCGGCTGGACATGGTCGAGGACCGGCTGGTCGGCATCAAGAGCCGCGAGGTGTACGAGGCTCCCGGCGCGATCGCCCTGATCGCCGCCCACCAGGAGCTGGAGGCGGTCACCGTCGAGCGGGACCTGGCCCGGTTCAAGCGCGGCGTCGACCAGCGCTGGGGCGAGCTGGTCTACGACGGCCTCTGGTTCTCGCCGCTCAAGCGGGCGCTGGACGCCTTCATCGACGACGCTCAGCAGCAGGTCTCCGGCGAGGTGCGGCTGACCCTGCACGGTGGTCGGGCCACCGTCACCGGCCGGCGTTCCGAGGCCAGCCTCTACGACTTCGGCCTGGCGACCTACGACACCGGGGACACCTTCGACCAGTCGCTGGCCAAGGGCTTCGTGCAGCTCTGGGGCCTGCCGAGCAAGATGGCCGCGGCCCGGGACGCCCGGCTGGGCGGCTGACGACAGTGGCCACCACAATGGGCGGGGTGGACGACAAGAGTCTGACCGAGAACAGCGCCGCGACCAATCGGACGAGCCTCTGGGGCGGCCGGTTCGCCGGTGGCCCGTCGGAGGCACTGGCCCGGCTGTCGGTGAGCGTGCAGTTCGACTGGCGCCTGGCCCCGTACGACATCGCCGGCTCCCGGGCGCACGCCCGGGTCCTGGCCGGCGCCGGCCTGCTCGACCCGGACGAGCTGGGCCGGATCCTCGCCGCCCTGGACGACCTGGAGGCCGCCTGCGCCTCCGGGGCGTTCCGCCCCACCGTCGACGACGAGGACGTGCACACCGCCCTGGAGCGGGGCCTGCTGGAACGCCTGGGCACCCTGGGCGGCAAGCTGCGCGCCGGGCGGTCCCGCAACGACCAGGTCGCCACCGACCTGCGCCTCTACCTGCGCGACCACGCCCGGGGGGTGGCCGCGCGGCTGGTCGAGCTGGCCGAGGCCCTGGTGGAGCAGGCCGGGCGGCACGTGGACACCGCCGCGCCGGGGATGACCCACCTCCAGCACGCCCAGCCGGTCACGTTCGGCCACTGGCTGCTGGCCCACGTGCACCCGCTGCTGCGGGACCTGGAGCGGCTGCGCGACTGGGACCACCGGACGGCGGTGAGCCCGCTCGGCGCGGGCGCGCTCGCCGGTTCCGGCCTGCCGCTGGACCCGGTGGCCGTCTCCAAGGAGCTGGGTTTCCGCACCTCGTTCGCGAACTCGATGGACGCGGTCGCCGACCGGGACTTCGTGGCCGAGTTCCTCTTCGTCACCGCGATGGTCGGGGTGCACCTGTCCCGCCTCGGCGAGGAGGTGGTGCTCTGGACGTCGCACGAGTTCGGCTGGGTCGAGCTGGACGACGCCTTCGCCACCGGGTCGTCGATCATGCCGCAGAAGAAGAACGCGGACGTCGCCGAGCTGGCCCGGGGCAAGTCGGGTCGGCTGGTCGGCGGGCTGATGAGCGTGCTGACCATGCTCAAGGGCCTGCCGATGACCTACGACCGGGACATGCAGGAGGACAAGGAGCCGGCCTTCGACGCGGTCGACACCCTGGAGCTGCTGCTGCCCGCCCTGGCCGGGATGGTCTCCACCATGACGGTGCGGGTGGACCGGCTGGTCGCCGCCGCCCCGGTGGGCTTCTCGCTGGCCACCGAGGTCGCCGACTGGCTGGTCCGGCGCAACGTGCCGTTCCGCGAGGCACACGAGATCACCGGCCGGCTCGTCGCGCTCTGCGTGGCCCGGGACTGTGCCCTCGACGAGGTCTCCGACGCCGACCTGGCGGCGGTCAGCGAACACCTCGACCCCTCCGTGCGGGACGTGCTCTCCGTCCGCTCGGCCCTGGCGGCCCGGACCACGCCCGGCTCGACCGGTCCGGGCCCGGTCGCCGACCAGCTCGCCGCCGCCGCCGACCAGCTCGTCGGCTGGCGGGAGTGGGCCGCGGAGACGGTCGTCCCGCGCTGAGCGCGGCCGTCGCGGCGCGTGGTGATCCCACGCGCCGCGACGCCGTGGGCGGGCGGTCAGGACGCCGCCGGACGCTCGCGTCTCGGCAGCCTGGCCACGATCGCGTCGTACGACGCGTCGACCACCTCGCGCAGTTCGTCGTCGTCGATCGCGCCGTCGAGGCGCAGCGTGTTCCACCCGGACCGGCCGATGTAGGCGGCGGGACGGGCGTCGTCCGGGTACCGGTGCAGCCACTCGTCGGCGACGTCCCGGTCCGGACCGCACTTCACCCCGACGGTCGCGGCGTCCGGGCGGCCGAGAAAGGCGAAGATCCGGCTGCCGACCTTGACCACCACGTCGTCCTCCCAGGGGCGGTCCTCCCAGGCGCCCGGCTTCGCCAGGCAGTACGCCAGCATCGCGTCGCGGGTCATCGCGTCACTCCCTTCCGACCCGTCCCTCGTCGGCACGGGCGTGCGGTCATGCGTACCACCCGGGGCCGACGGGTCGGGGCCGACCGCACCGGGCCGGCGCACGGCGGTCAGTCGGCGGCGGGCGCGGTCCGGCCGGAGACCCGCTCGAAGCGCTGCCGGGCGGCCTGCGCGCTGCCCAGGCCGAGTCCGAAGGCGATCTCCTGCCAGGTCATCCCCCGGTCACGGGCCAGCGAGAGCAGTCCGGCCTCCAGGGTGTCGACGTCGGCGCGGACCCGGGGCACGAGGGTCAGCGCGGCCATCAGGTCGGCGTGGTCGACCGGTTCCTCGCCGGGTGTCGGCTCGGCCGCGCCGACGGCCAGCGCGAGCACCAGACTGACCGCCTCGTAGGGCTCGGGCACGTACGCGTTGCCGTGCCGCCGTCGCCGCTCGTCGGTGTCGGCGTGCCGCTCGGTGATCCGGAACAGCGCGGTGTGGTCGCGGCGGGCGCGTTCGGCGCCGGGGTGCGGGGGAGTGAACGCGGAGGGCGTGTCGGTCATGCCACCATCCCAGCAGTGCATCAGTTCGTTGTCAACGAACTGTTTAAAATCATGGAGCTTGACCTGTACCAGGCCCGGCCGAAAACTGGTGCGGGACAACGCGGGGCGGAAGTGCCGGCGGGCCGTGGTCAGTCTCCACCGACCGGCCGACGGACCACCCGGTAACGTCTTCCCGCCGTACCGGAGGTGGAGGAGCCGTGCACGCGTTCGACGTCCTCGGCGACCCGGTCCGCCGCCGGATCCTGGAGCTGCTCGCCGACGGCGAGCGCCCGGCGGGCGAGGTCGGCGCGGTCGTCCAGGCGGAGTTCGGCATCTCCCAGCCGGCGGTCTCCCAGCACCTGCGCGTGCTGCGGGAGAACGGCTTCGCCACCGTCCGCGTCCAGGGTGCCCGCCGGCTCTACGCGGTCGACCCGACCCCGTTGGTCGAGGTCGACCGGTGGCTGGCGCGTTACCGGCGGTTCTGGGAGCAGCGGCTGGACGCCCTCGGCACCGAGCTGGCCCGGGGCCGGCGCGAGCGCAGGTCGGCCCCGCCCGCTTGCGAGGGCGGGGCCGGGGGCCCGGTCGGCACCGGCGGTTGAGGGCAGCGCCGGGATCAGGTCGGCGGCGGTGGAGAGGACCGTGGGCATGAGGACGTGCTGGCTCGCCAACCCTGAGCGGCCCCGCACCCGTCGGGCCCGGCTTGCCGATCGCCGTCCGGCGGCGTTTCCTGGTCCGGTGGACTACTCGTGGCTGCACGCCCCCGCCGCCGAGGTACCCGGGACCGCGCGGGCACTGCTCGGCTGGGAGCTCTCGGCCGGCGGCGTCCGACTCCGGCTGACCGAGGTCGAGGCGTACGCCGGGACGGGGGAGGACCCGGCGTCCCACGCCCACCGGGGCCCCACCCCCCGGACGAGGGTCATGTTCGGTCCGGCCGGCCGCGCCTACACGTACTTCGTGTTCGGCGTGCACTGGTGCCTGAACGTCGTCTGCGGCGCCGACGGGGAGGCGGCGGCGGTCCTGCTGCGGGCGGGCGAGGTGGTCGACGGGCTGGACCTGGCCCGTGAACGCCGGGGCGAGGTTCCCGACCGGGACCTCGCGCGGGGACCGGCCCGACTCGTGGTCGCCCTCGGGGTCACCGCCGAGGCGAACGGCACGTCGATGGTCGACGGGAACGGGCCGCTGCGGCTGACCCCACCCACCCGTCCGGTCGCGCCGGCGGCGGTCTCCGCCGGCCCACGGGTCGGCGTGGCCGCCGCCCACGACGTCCCGTGGCGCTACTGGGTCACCGGCGACCCGACGGTCAGCGCCTACCGCCGGCACGTCCGCCGGCGGGGCGGGTCGCCCCGGCAGTCCCCCGTGGGCTGACCCACCGCTCGGCTCAGCCCGTGTGGGCGTGCGGCCGGGCGACCAGCACCGGGCAGCGCGCGTGCTGCACCAGCGCCTGGCTGACCGAGCCGAGCAGCAGCCCGGCGAAGCCGCCCCGACCCCGGGAACCGACCACCACCAGCGCCGCGTCCGCGCTCGCCTCGACCAGCGCCGACGCGGGTTCGGCCGCCCGGAGGACCCGTTCGGCGACGGCCAGGTCCGGATGCCGCTGCCGTACCGTCGCGACGGCCGTCGCCAGCAGCCGGTCGGCCCCCTGCTCGTCCCCGGCGGAGTCCTCCGGACGCCCGTCGGGAGCGACGACGTGCGCCAGCACCAGCGGAACACCCTGGCGCGCGGCCTCCTCGGCGGCCTGTCCGACGGCCAGCTCGGCCAGTTCCGAGCCGTCCAGGCCGACCAGCACCGGCCCGTCGGTCGCGACCTGCCGGTCGGCGGGGCGGACCACCAGCACCGGGCCGTGCGCGTGCCCGGCGACCTGGGCGCTGACCGAGCCGAGCAGCAGTCCGGCGAAGCCGCCGAGCCCTCGACTGCCGACCACCACCAGCTCGGCGCGGCGGGACTCCTCGACCAGCGTGGCACCCGGACCGCCGGCCACCTGGCGGACCTCGACCGTCAGCTCCGGCCAGCGTCCCCGCAGGTCGGCGGCGGTCTTCTCGAGCATCGTCCGGGCTTCGTCGGTCGGCTCCGGCAGCCCCAGGTCGTACGGGTTGACCGGCACGCCGTAGCCGAGCGGGTGCAGGTAGCCGTGCACCAGGTGCAGCGGGCGGGACCGCAGCGCCGCGGCCCGCGCGCCGTGTTCGGCGGCGACCAGACTCTCCGGCGATCCGTCCACGCCCACCACGACAGGTCGGTTCATCGGTCCTCCCGTTCCGGGTCCGTCACCACGTCCTGGACGTACCCTCTCCTACCCGGCGGGCGGTTTCCCGTCACGCCACGCGACAGTCCGTCCGGTGTCGCCGGGCGGCAGTCCGGCCGGGGCCCGGTCACGAAGCGCGGTGGTGCCGGACGACGGCCACCGGGCACCGGCCGTGGTGCAGCACGGCGTGACTGACCGAGCCGAGCAGCAGGCCGGCCAGCCCGCTCCGGCCCCGTGCCCCGACCACCACCAGCTGCGCCGACCCCGACTCCTCCACCAGCGCCCGCGCCGGGGCGCCCCGGACCAGCCGCCGCCGGATCGGCACGTCCGGATACCGCTCCGCCCAGCCGGCGACCGCCTGGGCCAGCACCCGCTCCTCCTCGGCGGCCAGCGCGTCCAGGTCGTACACCAGCGGCAGGACGTCGCCGGGACCCAGCGGCGCCGGGTGCAGCCAGGCGTGCACCGCCACCAGCTCCACCCCGCGTCGCGCGGCCTCCTCCACGGCGAACCCGACCGCCAGGTCGGACAGCTCGGAGCCGTCGACGCCCACCACCACCGGGCCGTCCGCCCGGGGTTCGCCCCGGACCACCAGCACCGGGCCGGTGGCGTGCGCGCTGACCTGCACGGCCGACGAGCCGATCAGCAGGCCGGCGAACCCGCCGAGACCACGGCTGCCGAGCACCACCAGGGCGGCGTCCCGGCTCTCGGCCAGCAGCACCGCCGTCGGGGCGCCGTCGACCACCACCCCGGACACCGGCACCTCCGGGTCCGCCTTGCCGGCCTCCGCCACCGCCTCGGTGACGATCCGCGCCGCCTGGTTCCGCAGCCCGCCCTCCGGCGGCCCGTCCGGCGACGGACCCAGCGGTACGCCCAGCAGCGGCCAGACGAACGCGTGCACCACCCGCAGCGGCCGGTTCCGTGCCGCCGCCTCGCGGACCGCCACCCGGACCGCGTCCAGCGCCGAGGCCGACCCGTCGACGCCCACCACCACCGGGGCACCTGGCCTGTGGTTCATGCTCTCCTCCTCCGTACGCTGTCCAGTCTGGCTGTTCGCGCAGGTCAACGGGGAGAGGCCGACGTCCCGGCCCGAGGGCCGTTGGTCCCGCCCGCCGCCGTCGGGCCGGCCTTCGGCCCGGACCGCAGGCGCACCGAGCGTCACCACCCGTGTCCGGCCGGCCCCGCACGGTACGGCCGGCCGCGCGGCCGCCCCGGGTACCGCGCGACAGCGCCGTCCCGCCCGACTACCCTCGCGGCGTGAACTGGCTGGACATGATCGGCTGGACCGGATCGGCGCTGCTGGTGTGGTCCCTACTCCAGGCGCGCATCCTGCGGCTGCGCGCGCTCAACCTCGTCGGCTGCCTGGTCCTGATCTGGTACAACGCCGCGCTGTCGGTCTGGCCCATGGTCGGGCTCAACGTCGTGCTCGCCGTGATCAACATCTGGTACCTGCGGAAACTCCTCGCCACCCGGCACGACGAGCAGACCTACCAGGTGGTGCAGGTCGGCGTCCGGGACGAGTTCCTCGCCCACACGCTGCGGGTGCACGCCCGGGACATCGCCAAGTTCAACCCGGACTTCCACTGGGACGACCGCACCGCCCACGGCGACGCGTTCCTGGTGCTCCGCGCCGACGAGGTGGTCGGGGTGGTGCTCGCCCACGCCGAGGCGAACCACGTCGCCCAGATCGACCTGGACTACGTCACCCAGCGATTCCGTGACCTGACGCCGGGCGAGTTCGTCTTCCGGCGCAGCACCCTCTTCACCGACCGCGGGTACCAGCAGGTGGTCAGCCCACCGGGCATGGTCGCCCCGTACTACCACCGGCTCGGCTTCCGCCCCGAGGGCGACTCGTACGTCCTCGACCTCCCGGCGCCGAGCGACGCCGGGCGATGATTCGCCGCCCCGGAGACGGGGCAAAGACACGCGTACGCGGGCCGGGACCACCGGTCCGCGGCCCCGCCGCGTCGGCGCGGGCTGCGTGAGGGGAATCTGGGCGTGCAGAGCTACTGGAGCCAACTGGCCCTGGTCGGAGTCCTGGTCGTGCTGAACGCGCTCTTCGCCGGCAGCGAGATGGCGCTGGTCTCGTTGCGGGAGAGCCAGGTGCAACGCCTGGAGCGCAGCAGCCGCTCCGGCCGGGTGCTGGCGAAGCTCGCCCGGGACCCGAACCGGTTCCTGGCCACCATCCAGATCGGCATCACCCTGGCCGGCTTCCTCGCCTCCGCGGCGGCGGCCGTCTCGCTGGCCCGCCCCCTGGTGCCACTGCTCGGTTTCCTCGGCGGCGCCGCCGAGACGGTGGCGATCGTGCTGGTCACCCTGGCGTTGACCTTCTTCACCCTGGTCTTCGGCGAACTGGCTCCGAAGCGGGTGGCGATGCAGCGGGCGGAACGGTGGGCACTGCTGGTGGCCCGCCCGCTGGACCTCGTGGCCAGCTTCTCCCGCCCGGCGGTCTGGGCGCTCGGCGCCACCAGCGACCTGGTCGTCCGCCTCTTCGGCGTGGACCCGAAGCCGCAGCGCGACGAGATCAGCCCGGACGAGCTGCGCGACATCGTCGCCGGCAACCACGGCTTCACCAAGGAGCAGCAGACCATCATCGCCGGCGCGGTGGAGATCGCCGACCGGCGGCTGCGGGCCGTGCTCGTCCCCCGGTTGCAGGTCTTCTGCCTGGACAGCGGCACCACCGCGGAGGCCGCGCGGCTGGTGCTGGCGGCCTCCGGGCACTCCCGGGCGCCGGTGGTCCGGCACGGCGGCCTGGACGACGCGGTCGGCGTCATCCACCTGCGTGACCTGGTGGGAGTGCCGGACGACCGGTCGGTCGACGAGTGCGTCCGCCCCCCGATGCTGTTGCCGGACTCGCTGCCGGTGGTCGACGCGCTGCGTCAGTTCAAGGCGGAACGCCAGCACATCGCGCTGGTGGTGGACGAGCGGGGCGCGGTCGACGGGATCGTCACCCTGGAGGACATCCTGGAGGAGATCGTCGGCGAGATCTACGACGAGACCGACCGGGACGTGCGCGCCGTGCGTCCCGAACCGGACGGCACCCTCGTGCTCCCCGGGACCTTCCCGGTGCACGACCTGACGGACGTGGGGATCGAGCTGCCCGGTCGACCCGACGGGGACTACACCACGGTCGCCGGGCTGGTGCTGGCCTGCCTCGGGCACATCCCCACCGAGGCCGGGGAGCACGTCACCATCGACGGCTGGCGGCTGGAGGTCGCCGGCATCGACGGCCACGCGATCTCCCGGGTGCGGGTACGCCCGGGCGAGCGGCCGAGCCGGCCCGCCGACGCCGAGCCGGCCCTGGAGCCGGTCGAGGGCTGAGCCGCGTCCGTCCACGTGTTCCCCGACCGACGTCGGCGTCGGCGCGGTCGGTCCGGGGGTGTTCGGCGCGGGCCTCGTGCGGGTGCTGCGTCCTCAGGCCGCGGCGAGGTTCTGCAACCGGACCTGCCCCCGGGCCACCAGACGCCCGGCGTCGTCGGTGACCTCCACCTGCCACAGCTGCTGGCTGCGACCCCGGTGCACCGGCGTGGCCACCGCCGTCAACTCGCCCTCGCGCACCGCGCGCAGGAAGTCCGTCTGGTTGGACACCCCGACCACCCGGCCCCGGTCACCGAACCACAACGAGCCGCCGACGCTCGCCGCCGTCTCCACCGCCGCGCAGTAGACCCCGCCGTGCTGGATGCCGTACGGCTGGTGCAGGTCCGGCCGGACCCGCCAGCGGATCACCACCCGGTCCCCGCTCATCTCGTCGAACTCCAGTCCGAGCAGGCCGACGAGCCCACCGTTCATGTCCAGCTGTTCCACGCCTGAATCCTCCTCGATCGACGCGACGGCCAGCCTAGCCGGGCCGGGCGCGGAGGAATCCCGCTACGTGCCGGCCCCGGTGATGGGGGAGAATCGGTGACCGTGACCGATAGCAGCCTCCCGTCGTCCAGCCGGGAATCCCTGACCGAGGACCTGCGGTGGCGGGGCATCATCCAGGACTCCACCGACCCCGACGAGCTGCGCGCTCTGCTCGACGGCGGGGCCGCCACGTACTATGTCGGTTTCGATCCGACCGCGCCGAGCCTGCACGTCGGCCACCTGATGCAGGTCGTCACCGCACGCCGGCTGCAACTCGCCGGGCACCGGCCGTTGCTGCTGGTCGGTGGCGCGACCGGGCAGATCGGTGACCCGAAGGAGAGCGCCGAGCGGACCCTCAACCCACCCGAGGTGGTCTCCGGTTGGGTGCGCCGCATCCACGAACAGCTCGCGCCGTTCGTCTCCTACACCGGTGCGAACGCGGCCCGCCTGGTGAACAACCTGGACTGGACCGGCGAGATGTCGGTGGTCGAGTTCCTCCGTGACGTCGGCAAGCACTTCCCGGTCAACCGGATGCTCGCCCGCGAGGTGGTCAAGGCCCGGTTGGAGACCGGGATCAGCTTCACCGAGTTCAGCTACCAGCTCCTCCAGGCCAACGACTTCTTCGAGCTGCACCGCCGGCACGGCTGCCAGTTGCAGTTCGGCGGCTCCGACCAGTGGGGCAACATCGCCGCCGGCGTCGACTACGTCCGGCGACGCGGCGCCGGACCGGTGCAGGCCTTCACCACCCCGCTGGTGACCAGGTCCGACGGCACCAAGTTCGGCAAGACCGAGGGCGGCGCGGTCTGGCTCGACCCCGCCATGACCAGCCCGTACGCCTTCTACCAGTTCTGGGTCAACGTCGACGACAAGGACGTCGACCGTTACCTGCGCTACTTCAGCTTCCGCTCCCGGGCGGAGATCGAGGCGCTGGAGCGGGCGACGGCCGAGCGTCCAGCGGCCCGCGAGGCCCAGCGGGCACTGGCCGAGGAACTGACCACGCTGGTGCACGGGGAGAACGAGACCGCTCAGGCGGTCGCCGCCAGTCAGGCGCTCTTCGGCCGTGGCTCCCTGGGGGAGTTGGCCGAGGGGACGCTGCATGCGGCCCTCACCGAGGCGGGACTGGTCCAGCTCACCGAGCTGCCCGACGTTGCCGGCCTGCTCCGGGAGTCCGGGCTGGTCACGAGCATGAAGGAAGCCCGGCGGGTGATCGCCGAGGGTGGCGCGTACGTCAACAACGAGCGGGTCACCGAGACCGACGCGGTCGTCGACCCGGCGGCCCTTCTGCACGGCCGGTTCCTGGTCCTGCGCCGGGGCAAGCGGTCGTTCGCCGGTGTTGAGCTGCGTAAATAGCCGTACGGCGATGATGTGACGTGGGACGCGTCCAGCGGATTTGACGTCCAAACCGCTGGACGCGTAACTTTCTCTCTGCCAGCGCGGAACGGACGAAACAGGCAAAACGCCTGAGAGTTCGGTTCGGGAATGGTGCCGGGTCAGACGGGGAAACTTCCCTGAGGTCCGGTCCGGGTGGTGCTTCACCGGTCGACCGAGGGGTCGATTTGGCGGGGCGGAACCGACCGGGTAAGGTTGACGACCGGCAGGGCACCGGGCGAGCGAGCGGGAGACCGCAGCGGCCGGCCTGTCAAAAACCACGGCAACGGACGGCGGAAACGCCGAACGGATTCGTGGTGCCTCAAACCGGATAGAAGCACGACAAAGCGCCACAGAGCGGTTTGACACGGCGGAAACGGTGAGGTAACGTAGTAGAAGTGCTCGACGCGGAAGCGGCGGGTGCGAGGACGAGATGCCCCGGATGGGGCCCCTGAGGGGGTTGCCGGATGGTGTGTGGTTGTTCT
>NZ_BSTB01000033.1:0-44613 GCF_030269285.1 Micromonospora sp. NBRC 101691 | reverse complement strand
ACACCTCCACCCGGTCCAACCACGACTCGTCCTCACCGGTCAACACCGACACGACATCCACATCCAGGAACGGCGCGAACGCCCGCTGACACTCCGCGAGACGCGCATCGAACACCGGACAACGACCAACCAGACCCGCCGCCATCCGCGCCGACTGACCACCCTGACCCGGGAACACGAACACCACCCCGGCACCAGTCTCGCCGGCCGGTTCGGTCACCACGTTCTTCGCCGACGTGCCGGTCGCCACCGCGTCCAGCCCGGACAGCAACTCCTCGACGCCCGCCCCGACCACGGCGGCCCGGTGCGCGAAGGTCGACCGGGTGGTGGCCAGCGACCAGCCGACCGCCGCCGGGTCGAGCCCGTCCCGGTCGCGCAGGTGCCGGGCCAGCCGGGCCGCCTGGCGGGTCAGGGCGGTCCGCGACCGCGCCGACACCGGCCACACCGTCACGTCCGCGTCCACCAGACCCGGCGCGGTGTCCACCGGCGGCGCGATCTCGTCGGTCGCCTGCTCGATGATGGTGTGCGCGTTGGTGCCGGACACGCCGAACGACGACACCGCCGCCCGGCGCGGCCGGTCCACCTCAGGCCACGGACGGTTCTCGGTCACCAGCTCCACCGCGCCGGCCGACCAGTCGATGTGCGGCGACGGAGCGTCCACGTGCAGCGTCGCCGGCACGACCCCGCGCCGCATCGCCTGCACCATCTTGATCACACCCGCGACACCCGCGGCCGCCTGCGTGTGACCGATGTTGGTCTTGATCGACCCGAGCAGCAGCGGCACGTCCCGGTCCTGCCCGTACGTGGCCAGCAGCGCCTGCGCCTCGATCGGGTCACCCAACGTGGTGCCGGTGCCGTGCGCCTCCACCACGTCCACGTCACGCGGGGTCAACCCCGCCGACGCCAGCGCCTGCTGGATCACCCGCTGCTGCGACGGACCGTTCGGCGCGGTCAACCCGTTGGACGCGCCGTCCTGGTTCACCGCCGAGCCGCGCACCACCGCCAGCACCGGGTGTCCGTTGCGCCGCGCGTCGGAGAGCCGTTCGAGGAGCAGCATGCCCACGCCCTCGCCCCAGCCGGTGCCGTCGGCCGCCGCCGCGAACGCCTTCACCCGCCCGTCGGCGGCCATGCCGCGCTGGCGGGAGAACTCCACGAAGAGGCCCGGCGTCGCCATCACCGTCGCGCCACCGGTCAGGGCGAGGTCGCACTCTCCCTGACGCAGCGCCTGCACGGCCAGGTGCAGCGCGACGAGGGACGACGAACACGCCGTGTCCACCGACACCGCAGGTCCCTCCAACCCCAACGCGTACGCCACCCGACCCGACACCACGCTCGCCGCGTTCCCGGTGCCGCCGAACCCCTCCACCTGGTCGCCGGCCACCACCAACAGGGACCTATAGTCCTGACCGTTCGTGCCCACGAACACCCCTGTTCGTGAACCCCGCAACGACCCCGGAACGACCCCTGCCCGCTCCAGCACCTCCCACGACGACTCCAGCACCAGCCGCTGCTGCGGGTCCATGGCCAGCGCCTCACGCGGGCTGATGCCGAAGAAGGCGGAGTCGAAGTCGCCCGCGTCGTACACGAAGGCGCCCTTGTCGGTGTACGTGGTGCCGGGCTTCTCCGGGTCCGGGTCGACGAGGCGGTCGAGGTCCCAGCCCCGGTCGGTGGGGAACTCGCCGACGGTGTCCACACCGTCGGCGACGAGTCGCCACAGCTGCTCCGGATCGGTGACGCCGCCCGGGAGGCGGCAGGACATCGCCACGATCGCCACCGGGTCGTCGTCGACCGGCACGGACGGGGCGACGGTCCCGGTGGCGGCCCCCGTGTCGCCGAGCAGTCCGGCGAGCAGGAAACGGGCCAGCGTCACCGCGTTGGGGTGGTCGAAGACCAGGGTCACCGGCAGCGGCTGCCCGGTCGCGGCGACGAGCCGGTTGCGCAGCTCGACGGCGGTCAGCGAGTCGAAGCCGAGGTCCCGGAACGCGGTGCCGGCCGGGATCGCGGCGGCGTCGTCGTGGCCGAGCACGTCGGCGGCGAGTTCCCGGACCAGGTCGGTGAGGGTCTCCTCCCGCCGGTCCGGGGTCAGCTCGGCCAGTCGGCGACGCAGCGTCGCCGCGACGCCGTCGTCCTCCCCCGCGTCGGCCGGCACGCCGCCGTCGAGGGCCGCCTTCGCCTCCGGTACGCCCTCCAGCAGCGGCCGACGCCGGGCGGAGGCGTACGTGGGGGCGAACCGGGACCAGTCGACGTCGACCACGGTGAGGGTGACGTCGTCGTGGTCGAGGGCCTGGTGGAGGGCGCTCATCGCGATGGTCGGGTCCATCGGGGGCACGCCCCGGTCGCGCAGCTTCCGGTCGGAGTCGGCGGTGTGCATGCCGCCCTCGCCCCACGATCCCCAGGCGACGGCGGTGCCGGCCCGTCCGTCGGCGCGCCGCTGCTGCACGAGCGCGTCCAGGTAGGCGTTGCCGGCGGCGTATCCGGCCTGACCAGCGCTGCCCCAGGTGGCGGCGATGGACGAGTAGACCACGAACGCGTCGAGGTCCTCGTCGGCGAGGAGGTCGTGCAGGTGCGCGGCGCCGGTGGCCTTGCCGGCCGCCACCTCGGCCAGCTCGGTGGGGGTGACCGCCATGAGCGGGGTGGTCTGTGCGACGCCGGCGGTGTGCAGGACGACGCGTACCGGAGGGCCGTCGGCCCGGACGCGGTCGAGCAGGGCGGCGACGGCGGTGCGGTCGGCGACGTCGCAGGCGGCCACGGTGACCCGGGCGCCGAGGTCGCGCAGCTCGGCGGCCAGCTCGGCGGCACCGGGGGCGTCGGGGCCGCGCCGGCTGACCAGCACGAGGTGCTCGACGCCGGCCGAGGCGAGCCAGCGGGCGGCCCGGGCACCGAGACCACCGGTACCGCCGGTGATCAGCGCGGTGCCGGTGGGCGTGAAGCGCCGGACCGGGGGACGGCCGCCGAGGCCGGCGCGGACCAGGCGGCGGACGAAGACCCCGGAGGCACGTACGGCGACCTGATCCTCGCCGTCCGCCCCGGCGAGGACGGCGGCGAGCCGGTTGGCGGCCCGGCTGTCGAGGCGGGACGGCAGGTCGACCAGGCCGCCCCAGCGGTGCGGAGCCTCCACGCCGACGACCCGGCCGAGGCCCCAGATCGCGGCCTGCCCTGGGTCGGCCAGCCGGTCGTACGAGGCGACGGCCACCGCGCCCCGGGTGACCAGCCACAGCGGCGCGTCGACGCCGGCGTCGCCGAGCGCCTGCGCCAGGGTGAGGGTGGTGACCAGGCCGGGCAGGACGGCATTCCCGCCGGCCGGCGGTTCCCAGGCGAGCAGGGAGACCACTCCGGCCAGGTCGACGCCGGCCAGGGACGCGGCGAGCCCGGCCCGGTCGGCGTCGGCTCCGACGGTCAGCGGCCGGAGGTCGGCTCCGGCCCGGGTCAGCGCGGACCGGACGTCGTGCACCGCCGGGTCGTCGTCGAGGCCGGCGGGCAACGCCAGCAGCCAGGTGCCGTCGAGCCGGCCGGCGGTCGGTTCGGGGGTCACCTGCCAGTCGGCCCGGTACCGCCAGCCGTCGAGCAGGGAGTGTTCCTGCTGCTGGCGTCGCCAGCCGGCGAGAACGGGCAGCAGGGTGCGCAGCGAGTCGACCGCCTCGGCGTCGTCGACGGCGAGGGTGCCGCGCAGGGCGTCCAGGTCGGCGCGTTCGACGGCGTCCCAGAAGCGGTGGTCGAGCAGGTCGGCGCCGGTGACGGGAGCGGCGGGTTCCCCGGCCGGCACCCAGTAGTGCTGTCGCTGGAACGGGTAGGTGGGCAGGCCGAGGAGGCGACCGGAGCCACCGGCGAAGGCGGGCCGCCAGTCGACCGGTGTCCCGGCCACGTACACCTCGGCGAGGGCACGGTGGAAGCGGCCGAGGCCGCCCTCGTCCCGGCGCAGGCTCCCGGTGACCGTGACGGCGGCGTCGGCGGCCTCGACGGTCTCCTGCATCGCCATGGTCAGCACCGGATGCGCGCTGACCTCCACGAACGTCGAGTAGCCGGCCGCGACCAGACTCCGCACCGCCTCGTCGAACCGCACCGTCTGCCGCAGGTTCCGGTACCAGTACCCGGCATCCAGGGCAGCGGTGTCCAACCACTCCCCCACCACCGTCGACCAGAACCGCACCCCACCACTGCGCGGCGACAACCCGGCCAACAGCTCCAGCAGCCGCTCCCGCAGCGGTTCGACGTGCGCCGAGTGCGACGCGTAGTCCACCGGCACCCGGCGGACCCGAACACCCCGGGACTCGTACTCCGCGACCAGCTCGTCGAGGGCGGCCACGTCACCGGAGACGACGACCGAGGTCGGCCCGTTGACGGCGGCGAGGGCGAGACCGTCCCAGCGGGTGACCGTCGCGGTCGCCTCGTCGGCCGTCGTGGCGACCGACACCATGCCACCGGCACCGGCCATCTCCGCGATGACCCGACTGCGCAACGCCACCACCGCCGCCGCGTCGTCCAGGCTCAACGCCCCCGCGACGTGCGCGGCGGCGATCTCCCCCTGCGAGTGACCCACGACCGCCGAGGGGTGGACCCCGTACGACTGCCACAGCGCCGCGAGCGACACCCCGACCGCGAACAGCGCCGGCTGCACCACGTCGACCCGCTCCAGCGACGCCGCGCCCGGCACGCCCCGGACGACGTCGAGCAGCGACCAGTCCACGTGCGGACGCAACGCCTCCGCACACGCGGTCAGCTTCTCGGCGAACACCGGAGCGGTGTCCAGCAGCTCGGCGGCCATGCCCACCCACTGCGACCCCTGCCCCGGGAAGACGAAGGCGACCTCACCGGTCGCACCGGCGACCCCGGTGACCGCCTCCGCCACCGGACGGTCGTCGGCGATCCCGCCCAGCGCGGCGGTCAGCTCGTCCCGGCCGGCGGCGAACACCACGGCGCGGTGTTCGAGGGGCGAGCGGGAGACCACCGAGGTCCAGGCGACGTCGACCGGGTCGGCGTCGGCGGCGACGTACCCGGCCCAGCGCTCGGCCTGCTGCCGCAGCGCGGTACGGGTGCGGCCGGTGAGCAGGACGGGCGCGGGCGCGGCCAGCTCCGGTCGGGTGGCCTCGGCGGGGACGTCCTCGGGCTGTTCGAGGATGATGTGCGTGTTGGTGCCGCTCATGCCGAACGAGGAGACGGCGGCCCGGCGCGGCCGGTCGACGGCCGGCCACGGGGTCGGTTCGGTGACCAGGTCGACCGCGCCGGCCGTCCAGTCGACGTGCGGGGTCGGCTCGTCGACGTGCAGGGTGGCGGGGACGAGGCCGTGCCGCATGGCGTGGACCATCTTGATGATCCCGGCGATGCCGGCGGCGGACTGGGTGTGCCCGATGTTCGACTTGATCGAGCCGAGCAGCAGCGGGGCGGCGTCGCCCCGGTCCTGCCCGTACGTGGCGAGCAGCGCCTGCGCCTCGATCGGGTCGCCGAGCGTGGTGCCGGTGCCGTGCGCCTCGACCACGTCCACCAGGTCGGGGGTGAGCTTCGCGCCGGCCAGGGCCTGCCGGATGACCCGCTGCTGGGCGGGACCGTTCGGGGCGGTGAGCCCGTTCGACGCGCCGTCCTGGTTGACGGCGGAGCTACGGATGACGCCGAGCACCGGGTGCCCGTTGCGGCGGGCGTCGCTGAGCCGTTCGAGCAGCAGGACGCCGACGCCCTCGGCCCAGCCGGTGCCGTCGGCGGACGCGGCGAAGGACTTGCACCGCCCGTCGGCGGCGAGGCCGCGCTGCCGGGAGAACTCGACGAAGGCGCTCGGGGTGGCCATGACCGTGGCCCCGCCGGCCAGGGCCAGGCCGCACTCGCGTTCGCGCAGCGCCTGGCAGGCGAGGTGGACGGCGACGGACGACGACGAGCAGGCGGTGTCCACGGTGACCGTGGGGCCTTCGAGCCCGAACGTGTACGCGATCCGGCCGGAGACGACACTGGCGGCGGTGCCGGTGAGGACGTACCCCTCGACGCCGGGGGCGCGGTGCATGACGGCGGCGTAGTCCTGGCCGGAGGTGCCCACGAAGACGCCGGTGCGGCTGCCGCGCAACGACAGGGGGGCGATACCGGCGCGCTCGAACAGTTCCCAGCTGACCTCCAGCAGCAGCCGCTGCTGCGGGTCCATGGCGACCGCCTCGCGGGGCGAGATGCCGAACAGGGCGGCGTCGAGCTGCCCGGCGGCGTCGAGGAAGCCGCCCGACGCGGCGTACGAGGTGCCGGGGTTGTCGGGGTCGGGGTGGTGCAGCCGGTCGAGGTCCCAGCCCCGGTCGGTGGGGAATCCGCCGATGGCGTCGCCGCCGTCCGCGACGAACTGCCACAGCTCCTCGGGCGAGTTGATGCCGCCGGGGTAACGGCAGCTCATGGCGACGATGGCCACCGGCTCGGACTCCTCGGCGGTGACCTCACGCAGCCGCTGGCGGGTCTGGTGCAGCTCGGCGACGACCCGTGTCAGGTACTCGCGGAGCCGCTCCTCGTCCGACACGGTCGGGCGGGGACCCTCGTTCTCCACCGGCACGTTCGCCATGGTTGTCTCACTTCCTCGTTCTGCAGCGGTACGTGACGCGTGCCTCAGGAGAGCCCGAGGTCCCTGTCCAAAAGATCGAAAAGCTCCTGGTTGCTGGCGGTCCGCAGCCGGTCGGCCACGTCGGCGGCCCCGTCGGTCCGCTCGCCGTCACCCCGCTCGGCGGTACCGAGGCGCTCCAGCAGCCGGTGCAGCCGCATGGTGATCCGGACCCGGCCGATGTCGTCGGCCTCGCGGCCGGCGAGCGCCTCCTCCAGCCGGTCGAGTTCCTCGACGGTGGGCAGCGCCTCCACGGACGCCTCGCTGACCAGCTCGGCGCGCAGGTGCTCGGCGAGGGCCTGCGGGGTCGGGTAGTCGAACACCACGGAGCTGGCCGGACTGAGCCCGGTGGCCTTCGCCAGCCGGCCGCGCAGCTCCACGGCGGTCAGCGAGTCGAAGCCGAGGTCACGGAAGGGCCGGTCGGCCTCCAGGGCGTACGGGCTGTCATGGCCGATCACCTCGGCGGCGGCGGTGCGGATCAGGTCGACCAGCAGCCGGTTCTGCTCGGCGGTGGTGAGGTCGGCGAGCCGCTTGCGCAGGCCGGTGAGCACCTCGTCGCCGTCGCCGGCCGGGTCCGGTCCGGTGCGCAGCGCCGCCACCTCCGGCAGGTCGCTGATCAGCGGACGGGGCCGGGCGGAGGCGAAGACCGGGGCGAAGCGGGACCAGTCGACGTCGGCGACGGTGAGCACCGTGCCGTCGCCCTCGATCGCCGCGCGCAGGGCGGCCATCGCCGGCTCCCGGTCCAGCAGGGACACACCGCGTCGGCTCATCGCCACCGCGTGCTGGTCGCTGACCATGCCGCCGCCGGACCACGGTCCCCAGTTGACCGAGACCACCCGGGCCCGCCCGGCGGGCCGGGACTGCGCCCACGCGTCGAGGAACGCGTTGCCGGCGGCGTACGCGCCGTGGTCGCCGACGCCCCACGCGGCGGCGATGGAGGAGAAGTAGACGACCAGTTCCAGGTCGTCGGGGTCGAGGAACTCGTCGAGGTGCCGGGCGCCGGCGGTCTTGCCGGCCACCACGTCGGCGAGTTCGTCGGTGTCGACCACGCTGACCGGGTTGAGCCGGCCCACCCCGGCGGCGTGCACGACGGCGTCGACCGTCTCGCCGTCGCGCCGCAGGCCGGCGACGAGGGCGGCGACGGCGTCCCGGTCTGCCAGGTCGCAGGCGACGACGCGACCCTGCGCGCCGAGGTCGGTCAGCTCGGCCAGGGTGTCGGCGACGCCGGGTGCGTCGCCGCCGCGCCGGCTGACCAGGATCACCCGGCGGGTGCCGTGCCGGGCGAACCAGGCGGCGGCGTACCGGCCGATGGCCCCGGTGCCGCCGCTGATGAGCACCGTGCCGGGCGGCTGCCAGGCGGGGGTGTCGGGCAGGTCGACCCGGGCGGCCCGGACGAGCCGCCGCAGGTGCGTCCCGAGGGGGCGGACGGCGATCTGGTCCTCGGCGTCGGTGTTGGTCAACGCCCGTAGCAGGTGTCCCTCGACGGTCGGGTCCAGCTCGGCCGGCAGGTCGAGCAGGCCACCCCAGTGGGCGGGGTGTTCCAGGGCGGTGACCAGGCCGAGACCCCAGGTGGTGGCCTGGGCGGGGTGGGCGATCGGGTCGCCCGGTCCGGTGCTGACGGCCTGCCGGGTGAGCAGCCAGAGAGGGCCGGTCGGGGCGGCGTCGGTGACCGCCTGGACGAGGGCGAGGTTGCCGGTCAGTCCGGCGGGGACCGCCGGGTGGTCGGGGTGCGGTCGCTCGTCGAGGGCGAGCAGCGAGACCACCCGGGACGGGGTGCCGGTGCCCGGGGTGAGCATCCCGGCGAGGCTGCTGCGGGTGACCGTGGCCGGGTCGACGGCCACCGTGCGGACCGTGCCGCCGTGCCCGCCCAGCAGCGCGGCGATCCGGTCGCCGGTTCCGGTGGCCGCCCCCTCCGGGACGACCAGGAGCCAGTCGCCGGTGACCGGGCCGGCGGCGGGTTGCCGCTGCGGCCAGGTGATCCGGTAGCGCCAACCGTCGACCAGCGCGTCGGTCTGCCGCTGCCGGTGCCAGTGGGCGAGGGTGGGGAGCTGGGCGCGGAGCGGCTGGTCCGGGTCGACGCCGAACCGGGCGGCCAGCCCGTCGCCGTCCTCGGCGGTCACCGCCGCCCAGAACGCCTCGTCGACGGTGCCGGCGGTCGACGCCGGCGCGGTGGCGCCGACCACGGTGCCGTCACCGACCGGCCAGAACCGCTGGTGCCGGAAGGCGTACGTGGGCAGGGTGACCGGGTCGGCGGTGGGCAGCAGCGCCGCCCAGTCGACCGGTACGCCGTGACAGTGCAGCCGGGCCAGCGCGCCGAGCAGGGTCGCCACCTCGTCCCGGCCGTGCCGCTGCACGCCGGTGACCAGGGTGCGGGTGTCGTCGGGCAGGGCGTCGGCGGCCAGCGCGGTGAGCACCGTGTCCGGGCCGACCTCCAGCAGCGTGCCCACCCCGAGCGAGTGCAGGTGGGTGACGGTGTCGGCGAAGCGGACGGCGTCCCGGACGTGCCGCACCCAGTAGTCGGGGGTGCGGATCTCGTCGGGGTCGGCGACCCGGCCGGTCAGGTTGGAGACCAGCGGGACGGTCGGGGCGGCGTACTCGACGGTGGCCGCGACGGCGGCGAACCCGGCCAGCATCGGCTCCATCAGCGGGCTGTGGAACGCGTGGCTGACGGCGAGCCGCTTGACCCGTACGCCGAGGGCGGTGACCTGCCCGGCCAGCTCGGTGAGCGCGTCGACGTCGCCGGAGACCACCACGGCGGCCGGGCCGTTGACGGCGGCGACGGCCAGCCGGTCGGCGTACGGGGTGAGCAGTTCACGTACCTCGGCCTCGCCGGTGGCGACGGCGAGCATCCCACCGCCGGCCGGGAGGTCCTGCATGAGCCGTCCCCGGTTGCCGACCAGGGTGCAGGCGTCGGGGAGGGTGAGCACCCCGGCGACGTGGGCGGCGGCGATCTCGCCGACGGAGTGCCCGGCCACCAGGTCAGGGGTGATCCCCCAGCTCTCCACCAGCCGGTACAGGGCGACCTCGACGGCGAAGAGCGCGGCCTGGGTGAAGACCGTCTGGTCGAGCAGGGCGGCCTCGGCGCTGCCCTCGGGGGCGAAGAGCACCTCCCGGAGCGGTCGGGGCAGGTGGGCGTCGAGGTGCTGACAGGCCTCGTCGAGGGCAGTGGCGAAGACCGGGAACGTCCGGTACAGCACGCGTCCCATCCCGGCGTGCTGGGCGCCCTGGCCGGAGAAGAGCACGGCGAGGGTGCCGCCGGGCTCGGCGACGTCCCGGGTGAGGGCCGGGTGGCCCTGCCCGGCGGCGAGCGCCCGCAACCCGGCCAGGTACGTGTCCCGGTCGTCGGCGAGCAGCACCGCGCGGTGCCGCAGGTGCGACCGGCCGGTGGTCAGCGCACGGGCCACGGCGTCGTCGGTGGCCGTCCCGGTGGTGGCCCAGTCGGCCAGCCGGGCGGCCTGGGCGCGCAGTCCGTCCTCGTCGTTGCCGGAGACCGGCCAGGGCAGCAGCGGCAGCGCGGCGGCACCGGGGTCCGCCGGGGTGGTGTCGACGGCGGGCTCCGCCGCATCGTCCGGCTCCGGGGCCTGTTCGAGGATGACGTGGGCGTTGGTGCCGCTGACCCCGAAGGCCGACACGGCGGCTCGGCGTGGGCGGCCCGCGTCGGGCCACGGGGTGGGCGCGGCGAGCAGCGCGACGGCCCCCTCGGACCAGTCCACGTGCGGGGTCGGCTCGTCGACGTGCAGGGTGGGCGGGAGCACGTCGTGCTGGAGCGCCATCACCATCTTGATGACGCCGGAGACACCGGCGGCGGCCTGGGTGTGGCCGAGGTTCGACTTGACCGACCCGAGCAGCAGCGGCCGGTCGGCGGGCCGGTCCTGCCCGTACGTGGCGAGCAACGCCTGCGCCTCGATCGGGTCACCGAGCCGGGTGCCGGTGCCGTGGCCGTCGACGACGTCCACGTCGGCGGGGTCGAGCCGGGCGTTGGCCAGGGCCTGCCGGATGACGCGCTGCTGGGCGGGGCCGTTCGGGGCGGTGAGCCCGTTCGACGCGCCGTCCTGGTTGGTGGCGGAGCCACGCACCACGGCGAGGATCCTCCGGCCGTCCCGGCGGGCGTCGGAGAGACGCTGGAGCAGCACCAGTCCGACGCCCTCGCCCCAGCCGGTGCCGTCGGCGGCCCCGGCGAAGGACTTGCACCGCCCGTCGGAGGCGAGGCCCCGCTGCCGGGCGAACTCCAGGAACGGCCCGGGGGTCGCCATCACGGTCACGCCGCCGGCCACCGCGGCCTCGCACTCCCCGGCGCGCAGCGCCTGCACGGCCAGGTGCAGGGCGACCAGCGACGACGAGCAGGCGGTGTCGACGCTGACCGCCGGTCCCTGGAGACCGAAGGTGTAGGAGAGCCGTCCGGAGAGGACCGCGGCGACGTTCCCGGTGGCCTGGTAGCCCTCGGTCTCGGTCCGGGCGGCCATCAGCAGGGTCGCGTAGTCCTGGCCGTTGGTGCCGACGAAGACGCCGGTGTTGCTGTCCCGCATGTCGGCGGGGGCGATGCCGGCCCGTTCGAACAGTTCCCAGCCGGTCTCCAGCAGCAGCCGCTGCTGCGGGTCCATCACCAGCGCCTCGCGCGGGGAGATGCCGAACAGGCCGGCGTCGAACCCGCCGACGTCGCCGATGAACCCGCCCTCGCGCACGTACGAGGTGCCGGGGGTGTCGGGGTCGGGGTCGTAGATGGCGTCGAGGTCCCAGCCCCGGTCGGCGGGGAACGCGGCGATGGCGTCCCGCCCGTCGGCGACCAGCCGCCACAGGTCCTCGGGGCTCTCCACCCCGCCCGGGTAGCGGCAGCTCATCGCGACGATGGCGATCGGCTCGTCGAGGGCGCCGACGGCCCGGGTGGGCGCGTCGACAGGCGCGGTGACGCCGAGGATCCGGTCGGCGAGCCAGCCGGCGAGCAGCGCCGGGGTGGGCTGGTCGAAGACCAGGGTGGCGGGCAGTTTCAGCCCGACGGCCTCGCCGAGCCGGTTGCGCATCTCCACCGCGCTGAGCGAGTCGAAGCCGATCTCCCGGAAGGGCCGGTCCGCGCCGACCGCGTCGGCGGAGGCGTGGCCGAGCACCGCCGCGGCGTGCACCCGGACCAGGTCCAGCAGGGTACGGCGGCGTTCCGGTTCGGCGAGACCGGCGAGCCGGCCGCGCAGCGGGGACGCGTCGGCCGGTTCCTCGTCGTCGCGGGTCCGGGCGGCCAGGTTACGGGCCACCTCGGGAATGTCCTCGATGAGCGGTCGGGGGCGGGTCAGCGCGTAGGTCTGGTGGAACCGGTCCCAGGCGATGTCGGCGACGGCGAGGGTGACCTCGTCGGACGCGAGGGCCTGGGCGAGGACGGCGACGGCCAGGTCGGGGCGCATCGGCCGGACGCCTGCGCGGAACATCTGGTCGGCGCCCTCGGCCGCCATCATCCCGCCGCCGTCCCAGGCCCCCCAGGCCACGGCGGTGGCGGGAAGACCCCGGCGGCGGCGGTCCTCGGCGAGGGCGTCGAGGAAGGCGTTGCCGGCGGCGTAGCCGCCCTGGAAGCCGCCGCCCCAGACGCCCGCGCCGGAGGAGAAGAGAACGAAGGCGGCCACGTCGTCGCCGAACGCCGCGTCGAGGTTGACGGCGCCGGCCACCTTGGCGTGCAGGCCGTCGGCGAGCTCCGCCACGTCGGTCCCGGCGAGCGGGCCGGCCTGGGCGACACCGGCGGCGTGGAAGACCGCGTCGATCCGGACGTCCTGCCCGGCGAGCCGGTCGACCAGGGCGTGCAACGAATCGGGGTCGGTGACGTCGCAGGCCGCCACCGTCACGGTCACGCCGAGGGCGGTCAGCTCCGACTCCAACTCGGCCGCGCCGGGCGCCGCCGGCCCCTGCCGACCGGTCAGCACCAGGTGGGACGCGCCGTCGCGGGCCAGCCACCGGGCCACGTGCGCGCCGATCGAGCCGAGGCCACCGGTGACCAGGACGGTGCCGGCGGGACGCCACCCGACAGCCTCCGGCCGGGCCTCGACGCCGGCACGGACGAGCCGACGGGTGAACAGGCCGGAGGCGCGTACGGCGAGCTGGTCCTCGTGCCCGACGCCGGCGAGGGCGGCGGCGAGCCGGCCCCGGGCCCGCCGGTCCAGGACGGCCGGCAGGTCGACGAGGCCGCCCCAGCGGTCGGCGTGCTCCAGGGCGGCGACCCGGCCGATCCCCCAGACCAGGGCCTGCCGGGGGTGGTCGAGCGGGTCGGCGCGACCGGTGGAGACCGCGCCCCGGGTGGCGCACCACAGCGGTGCGGTGATCCCGGCGTCACCGAGGGCCTGCACGAGGGCGAGAGTGCCGGCGAGGCCGACGGGCACGACCGGGCGCTCCGGGTGGTCGGCCTCGTCGAGGGCGAGCAGGGAGAACACGCCGGCGACGGCACCGGCGTCGAGGTCGGCGAGCTGCCCGGCGAGCGTCACGCGGTCCGGGTCGGCGACGGTCACCGGCACGACGTCCGCGCCGGCCTCGCCGAGGGCCTGGATGGTCTGCCCGACCAGGGCGTCCCCCACGTGCGCGGCGGACGCGACGAGCAGCCAGGTCCCGCCCAGCCGGGCGGAGGACGCGGCGGGCAGCGGCTTCCAGCGCACCCGGTACCGCCAGGCGTCCACGGTGGACTCGTCGCGGCGGCGCTGCCGCCACTCGGACAGCACCGGCAACGCCTCGCCGAGCGCCCGCGCCCCGGACTCGTCGACCCGCATGGCGGCGGCCAACGCGTCGGCGTCGGCGCGCTCGACGGCGTCCCAGAACTGGCGGTCGGCGGGGTCCTCGGCGGTGGTGGCCGGTCCGGTCCGCACCGGCGCCTCGGGCCAGTACCGCTGGCGGTGGAAGGCGTACGTGGGCAGCGGCACGGCCGGGCCGGTGCCGACGCCGCAGACGGCGGTCCAGTCCGCGTCGACGCCGTGGACGTGCAGCTCGGCCAGGGCGGTGAGCATGCGGGGCCAGCCGCCCGCGCCCCGGCGCAGGGTGTTCACCACGGCGGCCTCGGGCTCGCCGGAGTCGATGGTCTCCTGCATGCCGAAGCTGAGCACCGGGTGCGGGCCGACCTCCAGGAAGACCTGGTGGCCGTCGGCGAGCAGGTTGCGCACCGCCTGCTCGAAGTTCACCGTCTCGCGCAGGTTGCGGTACCAGTAGCCGGCGTCGAGGGTGGTGGTGTCGGTCGGTCGGCCGGTGAGCGCGGAGTAGAACGCCAGCTCGGCGGGGCGGGCGGTGATCCCGTCGAGGCTGGCCAGGAGCCGGTCCCGGACGGCCTCGACGTGCGGACAGTGGGAGGCGTAGTCGACGTCGAGCAGGCGGGTGCGCACGTCGTCGGCCGCGCAGGCGGCGGCCAGCTCGGCGAGGGCGTCCGGGGCGCCCGCGACCACGACCGACCCGGGACCGTTGACGACCGCCACCCAGAGTCGGCCGTCCCACCGCGTCAGCAGGTCACGGACCCGGTCGGCGGCCAGGGCGACCGACAGCATCCCGCCCTGGCCGGCGATGTCGGCCAGCACCTGGCTGCGCAGGGCCACGATCCGGGCGCCGTCCTCCAGGGAGAGAGCGCCGGCCACGCAGGCGGCGGCGATCTCCCCCTGGGAGTGTCCGACCACCGCGGCCGGCCGGACGCCGAGCGAGCGCCACAGCCGGGCCAGGGAGACCATCACCGCCCACAGGGTGGGCTGCACGACGCCGGAGGCGACCAGCGGCGGGGTGCCGTCGGCACCGCGCAGCACGTCGGTCAGCGACCAGTCGACCCAGGGCGCGAGGACGGCCTCGCACTCGGCGATGGACGCGGCGAACACCGGGGAGGTGTCCAGCAGGTCGGCGGCCATGCCGGGCCACTGCGAGCCGTGCCCGGAGAAGACGAAGACGGGGTTGCTGTTGCGCAGGGCCGTGCCGGTCACCACGGCGGGAACGGTTTCCCCGTCGGCGAGTGCGGTCAGGCCCCGGATCAGCTCGGCCGGGTCCTGGCCGAGCACGACGGCCCGGTGCGGGAACGCCGCCCGGGTGGTCGCGAGGGCGTACGCCACCTCGGCCGGTTCGATCTCGGGGTGCGCGGCGAGGTGCGACCGCAACCGGACGGCCTGCTCCCGCAGCGCGGGCCGGGCGGTGGCGGACAGCACGAGCGGGACGAGCCCGGCGTCGGCGGCGACGCCCGGGGAGAACTCGGCGACGACGGTGGACTCCGGGGCCTGCTCCAGCACGACGTGCGCGTTGGTGCCGGAGATCCCGAACGACGACACGGCCGCCCGGCGCGGCCGGTCCACCGCCGGCCACGGCGTCGACTCGGTCGCCAGGGTCACGGCCCCGGCGGTCCAGTCGACGTGCGGGGACGGCTCGTCCACGTGCAACGTCGGCGGCACCGTGCCGTACCGCATCGCCAGCACCATCTTGATCACACCGGCCACGCCGGCCGCGGCCTGGGTGTGCCCGATGTTCGACTTGACCGATCCGAGCAGCAGCGGCCGGTCGGCCGGCCGGTCCTGCCCGTAGGTGGCGAGCAGCGCCTGCGCCTCGATCGGGTCGCCGAGGGTGGTGCCGGTGCCGTGCGCCTCGACGGCGTCCACGTCGGCGGTGGTCAGCCGGGCGTTGGCCAGGGCCTGCCGGATGACCCGCTGCTGCGAGGGCCCGTTCGGCGCGGTCAGCCCGTTCGACGCGCCGTCGGAGTTCACCGCGCTCCCCCGGACCACGGCGTGGATCCGCCGGCCCTCGCGCTGGGCGTCGGAGAGCCGCTGCACCAGCAGCACGCCCACGCCCTCGCCCCAGCCGGTGCCGTCGGCGGACGCGGCGAACGACTTGCACCGGCCGTCGGCCGACAGGCCGCGCTGCCGGGAGAACTCGATGAACGTCCCCGGCGTCGCCATCACGGTCACCCCACCGGCGAGCGCCAGGTCGCACTCCCCGGAGCGCAGCGCCTGCACGGCGAGGTGCAGGGCCACCAGCGACGAGGAGCAGGCGGTGTCGACGGTGACGGCCGGGCCTTCGAGGCCGAACGTGTACGCGACCCGTCCGGACAGGACGCTGCCGGAGGTTCCGGTGCCGATGTAGCCCTCGACCTCGGCCGGCTGGTCCATCAGTCGGCTCGCGTAGTCGTGGTACATCACCCCGGCGAACACGCCCGTGCGGCTACCGCGCAGCCGCACCGGGTCCAGGCCGGCCGACTCGAACGTCTCCCACGAGGTCTCCAGCAGCAGCCGCTGCTGCGGGTCCATCGCCATCGCCTCGCGGGGGCTGATGCCGAAGAACGCCGGGTCGAACTCCGCCGCCCCGAACAGGAACCCGCCGTGCCGGGCGTACGACGTGCCGCTGTTGTTCGGGTCCGGATCGAACAACGACTCCAGGTCCCAGCCCCGGTCGGCCGGGAACTCGCTGATCCCGTCCCCGCCCGCGGCCAGCAACTCCCACAACTGGTCCGGGTTGTCCACCCCGCCCGGGAACCGGCAGGCCAGGCCGACGATGGCGATCGGCTCGTCGAGGCGGGTGCCGGTCGCCACCTCGCTCGCGGGAGCCACGGCGCCCCGCCCGCCGGCCAGTTCGGCGTACACCTGGGCGGCCAGGATCTGCGGGGTCGGGTAGTCGAAGACCAGCGTCGAGGCCAGCCGCAGGCCGGTCGCGGCGTTGATCCGGTTGCGCAGGTCGACGGCGGTCAGCGAGTCGAAGCCCAACTCCCGGAACGCCCGGTCGACCGGCACCGCCTCCGCCCCGCCGTGCCCCAGCACCTGGGCGACGAGGCCCCGGACGAGGGCGTCGACCTGGTCGCGGGCCTCCTGGGGGTCCAGGCCGGCCAGCCGGTCGGCCCAGTTGCCCCGGCCGGCCTGGCGGCGGGCGGGGACCGCGCCGAGCAGCGTCCGCAGCAGCGACGGCACCCGCCCGGCGACGACCTGCGACCGCATCGCCGGTACGTCGACGACGGCGGGCACGAGCGCGGCCCGGCCCGCGACCACCGCGGCGTCGAGCAGTTCCAGACCCGTCTCGGCGCTCATCGGGGTCAGGCCGGCCCGCGTCGACCGGGCCCGGTCGACCTCGGACACCGACGCGGCCATGCCGGGTGTGTCCCACATGCCCCAGGCCAGGCTGACCGCCGGCAGGCCCGCCTGGTGGCGGTGCGTGGCGAGGGCGTCGAGGAAGGTGTTCGCGGCGGCGTAGGCGGCCTGGCCCGGGGAGCCGAGCACGCCGGCCACGGACGAGAACAGCACGAACAGGTCGAGGTCCAGACCGCGCGTGGCCTCGTGCAGCCACCAGCCGGCGGTGGCCTTGGGGGCCAGGACGGCGGTCAGCCGCTCCGGGCTGACCGCCGAGACCACGCCGTCGTCGAGCACGCCCGCGGTGTGCACCACGCCGGCCAGCCGGCCGGGGACGGCCGCGACCAGCGCGGCCACCCGGTCCCGGTCGGTGACGTCGGCGGCGACCACCTCGACCCGGGCGCCGAGGCCGGTCAGCCGCTCGGCGAGCGCGTCCGCGCCGGGGGCGGCCGGGCCCTGCCGGGAGACCAGCAGCAGCGACCGGACGCCGTGCGTGGTGACCAGGTGCTCCGCGACGAGGGCGCCCAGCGCCCCGGTGCCGCCGGTCACCAGCACCGTGCCGTCGCCGACGGTGGGCGCGGCGCCGGCCGGCGGGAGCGCGGCCCGGACGAGGCGGGGAGTCAGCACCACGTCGGCGCGCAGCGCCACCTGACCGCCGGTGGCCGGCAGGTCGTCGACGACGCCGGCCAGCACGGCGAGGGTGGCGGCGTCGGCGTCCCGGTCGAGGTCGGCCAGGACGATCCGTTCCGGATGCTCGGACTGGGCCGACCGGAGCAGGCCCCACACGGCCGCGCCGGCCAGGTCGGCGAGCCGGTCGGTGTCCCGGGCCACCACCGCGCCCCGGGTCAGCACCACCAGTCGCGAGTCGGCGAGGGCGTCGGCGGCCAGCCACGCCTGCACCGCCGCGAGCACGTCCGAGGCGGCCGTCCGGACCGACTCCGGCACGTCCACGCCGGACGGGGCGGCCACCGGCAGCACCAGGACACCCGGCAGCGACCCGGTGTCGGCCACGGTGGCCAGCACGGCCGGCACGTCGGCATACCCGGGCAGGTCGGCGGGGTGGGGTCCGGACGGGCCGGCGAGCAGCGCCCAGCCGGACAGGTCGTCGACGGGCGTGACCTCCTCGGCCTGCCAGGCGACCTCGAACATCGACCGGGCCGCGACGCCGGGGGCGGTCACTCCGGTCATCTCGCGCAGGACGAGGGTGTCCACGGACACGACGGGGGCACCCGCGCCGTCGGCGGCGACCAGTCGCACCACGGACCCGTCGCGGGTCAGCCGGACGCGCAGCGCCGACGCGCCGGACGCGTGGACCTGGACGCCCTCGAACGCGAACGGCACCCGGGGGCCGCCGGCCTCGCCGGCCAGCAGCAGCCCGACGGGGTGCAGGGCGGCGTCCAGCAGCGCCGGGTGCACCGCGAAGCCGCCCGCGGCCTCCGCGACGTCCTCCGGCAGGGCGACCTCGGCGTACACCTCGCCGTCGCCGGTCCACAGCCGGCGCAGCCCCTGGAACGCCGGCCCGTAGGTCAGTCCGCGCCCGGCCAGCGCGTCGTACCAGTCGTCGAGCGCGACCTCGGTCGCGGCGACGGGCGGCCACGCCCCGAGGCCGGGCTCGTCGGTGGCGGCCGGCTCCAGCACGCCCTCGGCGTGCCGGACCCAGCCGGCGTCCGGGTCGTCCTCGGCCTGGGCGTGCACGGTCACCGCGCGGGCGCCGGCGTCGTCGGCCGGGCCGACCCGCACCTGCACCCGGGTGCCGCCGGTGGTGGGCAGGAGCAGCGGCGCGGCGACGGTCAGTTCCCGGACCCGGGAGACGCCGATCTCGTCGCCGGCCCGCACCGCCAGCTCGATCAGCGCGGTGCCGGGCAGCACCACCGCGCCGGAGACCGAGTGGTCGGCCAGCCACGGGTGGGTGGCCAGCGACAGCCGGCCGGTGAGCAGCACCATGTCCTCGCCGGCGACGGAGACCGCCGCGCCGAGCAGCGGGTGCCCGGCCGCGCCCAGGCCGGCGCCGGAGACGTCGGCGAGCCGGCCCACCGGCTCCAGCCAGTACCGCTCGTGATCGAACGCGTACGTGGGCAGGTCGATGCGGCGGGCACCGGTGAGCAGGACGTCCCAGTCGACGACGAGACCGGCGGCGTGCAGTTGGGCGAGGGCCTCCAGGACGGCACGGGGCTCGGGCCGGTCCTTGCGGGCCAGCGGCACCAGCACCGCCGTCGGATCGGTGAGGCAGCTCTGCGCCATCCCGGTGAGCACCCCGTTGGGCCCCAGCTCGACGTACGTGCCGACGCCGGCCGCAGCCAGGTGGTCGACGGCGTCGGCGAATCGGACGGCCTCCCGCACGTGGCGCACCCAGTAGTCGGGGCTGCACAGCTGCTCCGGCTCGGCGACCCGGCCGGTCAGGTTCGACACGATCGGCACGGTGGGCGGCCGGAACGTCAGCCCCCGGGCGACCGCCGCGAACTCGGCGAGCATCGGGTCCATGAGGGCGCTGTGGAAGGCGTGACTGACCCGGAGCCGGTGGGTGGGCACGCCCCGCCCGGCCCAGTACGCGGCCACCTCGTCGACAGCGTCGGCGACGCCGGAGACGACCACGGCGGACGGGCCGTTGACGGCGGCGATGTCGACCCGGCCGGCGACGCCGGCCAGCGACCCGGTCACGGCCGCCTCGTCGGCGCCGACGGCGAGCATCGCCCCGCCGGCCGGCAGGGCCTGCATGAGCCGGCCCCGGGCGACGACCAGCGTGGCGGCGTCGGCGAGGGTGAGCACCCCGGCGACGTGCGCGGCGGCCAGTTCGCCGATCGAGTGGCCGACCAGGAAGTCGGGGACCAGCCCGAACGACCCGGCGAGCCGGAACAGGGCCACCTCGACGGCGAAGAGCCCGGCCTGGGTGAAGACCGTCTGGTTCAGCAGGGCGGCCTCGGCCGAGTCCTCCGGGGCGAACAGCACCTCGCGCAGCGGGCGGGGCAGGTGCGGGTCGAGCTGCGCGCAGACCTCGTCCAACGCGGACGCGAAGACGGGGAACGCGGCGTACAGCTCACGGCCCATTCCGGCGCGCTGTGCGCCCTGGCCGGAGAAGAGGAACGCGACCCGGCCACGGCCGGTGGCGGTGCCGGTGACCACGGCCGGGGCCGGCTCGTCGGCGGCGAGGGCGCGCAGCCCGGCGATCAGGTCGGTCCGGTCGGCGGCGAGGACCACGGCGCGCCGGTCCAGCCCGGCCCGGCGCAGCGCGGACGCGGCGACGTCGACCGGCCGGACGGAGTCGTCGGTGGCCAGGTGGTCGGCCCAGCGGCGGGCCTGCGCGGCGAGGGACTCGGCGCTGCGGGCGGAGAGCGGGACCGGCACCAGCGGCGGCGCGGCGGTCGGCGCGGCCGGCTCGGTCTCCTCGACGGCGGGGGCCTGCTCGACGATGACGTGGGCGTTGGTGCCGCTGATGCCGAACGACGACACGGCGGCCCGTCGCTCCCGGCCGGCCGCCGGCCAGGGGCGGGCCTCGGTGAGCAGTTCGACCGCGCCGGCCGACCAGTCGATGTGCGGGGACGGCTCGTCGACGTGCAGGGTGCGCGGCAGGACGCCGTGCCGCATCGCCAGGACCATCTTGATGATGCCGGCGGCCCCGGCGGCGGCCTGGGTGTGGCCGAGGTTGGACTTCACCGAGCCGAGCCAGAGCGGGTCGCCACCGGCGCGGTCCTGCCCGTACGTGGCGAGCAGCGCCTGCGCCTCGATCGGGTCGCCGAGCGTGGTGCCGGTGCCGTGCGCCTCGACCACGTCCACGTCCGCCGGGGAGAGCCGGGCGTTGGCCAGCGCCTGCCGGATGACCCGCTCCTGGCTGGGGCCGTTCGGGGTGGTCAGACCACTGCTCGCGCCGTCCTGGTTGACGGCGCTGCCCCGGATCACCGCATGGATGTGCCGGCCCTCGCGTTGCGCGTCGGAGAGCCGCTGGAGCAGCAGCACGCCGACGCCCTCGGCCCAGCCGGTGCCGTCGGCGGCGGCGGCGAACGACTTGCACCGCCCGTCGCCGGCGAGCCCGCGCTGCCGGGAGAACTCGGCGAAGACGCCGGGGGTGGACAGCACGGTGACCCCACCGGCGAGGGCGAGGTCGCAGTCGCGCTGGCGCAGCGCCTGCACGGCGAGGTGCACGGCGACCAGCGACGACGAGCAGGCCGTGTCGATGGTGACGGCCGGCCCTTCCAGGCCGTACGTGTACGCGACCCGGCCCGACACGACGCTGCCGGAGTTGCCGGTGCCCAGATACCCCTCCACACCCTCGGGCAGGTCCAGCACCCGGGAGGCGTAGTCGTGGTACATCACCCCGGCGAAGACCCCGGTGCGGCTGCCCCGCAGCCGGTGCGGGTCGAGGCCGGCGGACTCGAACGCCTCCCAGGCGCTCTCCAGCAGCAGCCGCTGCTGCGGATCCATGGCGAGGGCCTCACGGGGCGAGATGCCGAAGAGGGCCGGGTCGAACGCGGTGGCCTCGTAGAGGAAGCCACCCTTGTCGGTGTACGAGGTGCCCGGGTTGTCCGGGTCGACGGAGAAGAGTCGTTCCAGGTCCCAGCCCCGGTCGGTCGGGAAGTCCCCCACCCCGTCCCGGCCGTCGGCGACCAGCTGCCACAGCTCGTCCGGGTTGGTGACGCCGCCCGGGTAGCGGCAGGCCATGCCGACGATGGCCATCGGCTCGCGGTCCTTCGCCTCCACCTCGCGCACGCGCCGCCGCGCCTCACGCAGGTCCGCCGTGGCGCGCCGGAGGTAGTCGAGGAACTCTTCCTCAGTGGGCATCGAGCCACTCCGTATCGTGGTCGCAGGTCCGGGGCATCCGGGTCAGGCCATTCCGAGCTCGTCGTCGAGGAGGTTGAACAGCTCCTCGGCGCTGGCGGTGCTGAGGTTGCCGTCGCCCGTGGCGGCCTCGGCGGCGCCGGCCTCGGCGTACGTCCACACGGACAGCAGCTCCCGCAGCCGGGCGGCGACGGCGGTGCGGTCGGTGTCGTCGGCGGCGACCGCGCGCATGGCGGTCTCCAACTTGTTCAGCTCGCCGAGCACGGAGAGCGCGGTGGTGGTCCGCTCGGCGAGCAGCGCGGCGCGCAGGTGGGCGACCATCGCACCGGTGGTCGGCCGGTCGTAGATCAGCGTGGACGGCAGGCGCAGCCCGGTGGCGGCGGCGAGCCGGTTGCGGAACTCCACTGCGGTCAGCGAGTCGAAGCCCAGCTCGACGAAGCCCTTCTCCTCGTCGATGTCGCGGATCGAGGCGTAGCCGAGCACCGCCGCCGCGTGGGTGCGGACCAGGTCGGACAGCACCCGGTCCCGGTCCGCCTCGGGAGTGGCGGCGAGCGTGTCGCGCAGCGCCGCCGCCGCGTCGGCCGCCGGAGTCGCCGTGACCGGGGCGGTCCCGGCGGGGCGGACCAGGCCGTGCAGCAGCCGGGGCAGCGCCGGGCCGAGCCGGCCGAGCAGCCCGTGGTCCAGGCTCACCGGTACGACCACCGGGTCGCCGAGGCACAGTCCCTCGCTGAACAGCTCCATGCCCTCGGCGGCGTCCAGCGGGTGGAAGCCGGCCCGGCTCATCCGCTCCTCGTCGACGTGCCCCTGCGGTCCGCCGGACTCGCCGGGGTTGGCCCACGGTCCCCACGCCATCGAGGTGACGGCCAGCCCGCTCGCCCGACGATGGTGGGCGAGCGCGTCGAGGAAGGCGTTGGCGGCGGCGTGGTTGGCCTGGCCGGGGCCGCCGAAGAGCCCGGACGCGGAGGAGAACAGCACGAACGCGGCGAGATCGAGCTTCTCGGTCAGCTCGTGCAGGTGCCAGGCGGCGTCCACCTTCGGCCCGAGAACGGTGTCGAACCGGGCCGGGGTGAGCGCCGGCAGCACCCCGTCGTCGAGGATGCCGGCGGCGTGCACGACGCCGACCAGCGGCCGGTCGGCGGGAATCTCGTCGAGCAGCACGGCGAGGGCGTTCCGGTCGGTGACGTCGGCGGCGACGACCTGGGCGGCGGCGCCGAGCCCGGTCAGCTCGGCGACGAGGTCCGCCGCGCCGGGCGCGTCGGCTCCGCTGCGGCTGACCAGCAGCAGCCGGGGCACCCCGTGCCGGGTGACCAGGTGCCGGGCGACCAACCGTCCGATGACGCCGAACGCACCGGTGACCAGGACGGTGCCGGCGGACAGGTCGGGCGTCGGCCGGTCCTGCGGCGGCGGTCCGGTCCGGACCAGCCGGGGCGCCCGCAGTTGTCCGGCCCGGACGGCGAGCTGCGGCTCCCCGGCGGCCAGCGCTGCCGGCAGGGCGACCGCCGAGCGGGGGTCGTCGTCGAGGTCGAGCAGCACGTACCGGCCCGGGTTCTCCGACTGGGCGGAGCGGACCAGGCCCCACACCGTGGCGGCGGGCAGGTCGGCGGGCCGTTCGTCGCCGTCGACGCAGACCGCGCCCTGGGTGACGACGACGAGCCGGGCGTCCGCCAGGGGTTCCCGGGTGAGCCAGTCCTGCGCCAGGGCCAGCGTCTCGTGGCTGACCAGGTGCGCGGCGCGGGCGGGGTTGGGCTCGTCGGCGCGCCGTCCGACGCGGGTGGCGACCACCGCGTCGGGCACGGCCGCCCCGGCGGCCACGGCCGCGGTCAGGTCGTCCAGATCCTGGTAAGCCTCGATGCCCGGCCACCCCTCGGCGTCGCCGAGCACGGCGATGCGGGCGGTCCGGGCCGTTCCCGGCTCGGGGCTGACCCAGTCGAGCCGGTGCAGCGACCGGTTGGCCGTACGGCGGGCCGCGTCGAGTTGGTCGGAGCTGATCGGCCGTAGGACCAGGGCGTCGAGGGAGGCGACGGGCACACCGCCGGTGTCGGTGATGGTCGCCGCCACCGACCCCTCGGTCGCGGTGAGCCGCACCCGCAGCTCGCGGGCCCGGGTGGGGGCGACGGACAGCCCCGTCCAGGAGAACGGCAGCCCGGGCTGCGCCGCGCCGGGCCGCGACGGGGCGTCCTCGGCACGGTCGAGGGCGCTGGCGCCGATGGCGTGCAGGGCGGCGTCGAACAGCGCCGGGTGCACCGAGAACCCGGCGGCGTCGGCGGCGTCGGCGTCCAGCGCCACCTCGGCCAGGATGTCGTCGCCGTGTCGCCAGGCCGCGCGCAGCGCCCGGAAGACGGGGCCGTAGTGGTAGCCCTGTTCGGCGAGGTGGGGGTAGAGCGTGTCCAGCGGGACGGGCTCGGCGTCGGCGGGCGGCCAGGCGCCAGCCGGAGCGGTCACCGCCCGGGTGGGGGCGAGCAGGCCGGTGGCGTGCCGCTGCCACTGTCGGGCCGTCCCCAGCCGGTCGGTGCCGTCGTCGACGTACGAGTGGACGGCCACCGGACGGCAGCCGTCGCCGTCGGTCGGGCCGACGCGGACCCGCAGGTCGACGCCGCCGGTCTGCGGGACGACGAGCGGCGCCTCCAGCACCAGTTCCGCCACGTGGGCGCAGTCCACGGTCCGACCGCTCCAGGACGCCAACTCGACCAGGGCGGTGCCGGGCAGCAACACGGTGCCGAGGACGGCGTGGTCGGCCAGCCACGGATGGGTGGCCAGCGAGATCCGCCCGGTGAGCAGCAGGCCGTCGTCGCCGGGCAGGTCGGCCACGGCGCTGAGCAGCGGGTGGTCCACGGCGTCGAGGCCCACGGAGGGCAGCCCGGCCCGACCGGCCCCGCCGCGCGCCAGCCAGTACCGGTCCCGTCCGAACGGGTAGGTGGGCAGGTCGACGGTGGCTGCCGGGGTGAGGACCTTCGTCCAGTCGACGGGCAGCCCCAGCACGTGGGCCGTCGCCAGGTTCGTCAGCAGCCGCGCCGGATCGTCCTCCCCCCGACGCAGCGTGCCCAACGTGTGGCCGGTGGCCCCGGCGTCCTCCAGGATCGCGGTGACCGGCAGCGTCAACACCGGGTGTGCCGACACCTCCACGAACGTGGTGTACCCGGCCTCGACCGCCACCCGCACGGCGGCGTCGAAACGCACCGGATTCCGCAGGTTCTCGTACCAGTAGGTCCCGTCCATCACCGTCGGATCCGCCCACTCACCGGTCAGCGTCGACACCAACGGCGTATGCCCCGCCCGCGGAGCCAGGCCCGCCAGATCCGCCAACATCCGCTCCCGGACCCGCTCCACCGCCGGAGAATGCGACGCGTAGTTGAACCGGATCGGCCGAGCCCGCACCCCCTCGGCCCGGAACTCCGCCACCAGCTCCGCCACCAACTCCGGCGGACCCGAGACCACCACCGTCGCCGGCCCGTTCACCACCCCCACCACCACCTCGGGACGATCGACCAGCCGCGCGGCCACCTCCCCGGCAGGCAGATCCACCGCCGCCATCGCCCCCGTACCGGCAAGCCCCGCCAACGCACGAGCCCGCAGAATCACCGCCTTCGCCGCATCCTCCAACGACAGCACACCCGCCACACACGCCGCCGCGATCTCACCCTGCGAATGACCGATCACCAACCGGGGAACCACCCCCGCCTGCCGCCACACCTCCGCCAAAGCGACACCCACCGCGAACAGAACCGGCTGCAACACCTCCACCCGGTCCAACCACGACTCGTCCTCACCGGTCAACACCGACACGACATCCACATCCAGGAACGGCGCGAACGCCCGCTGACACTCCGCGAGACGCGCATCGAACACCGGACAACGACCGACCAGACCCGCCGCCATCCGCACCGACTGACCACCCTGCCCCGGGAACACGAACACCACCCCGGCACCGGGGTCGGAGGCCGAACCCACCACCACGTTCCCCGGAGCCGAACCCGTCGCCACGGCGTCGAGGCCGGCGAGCAGGTCGTCGGTGCCGGTCCCGACCACGGCGGCCCGGTGCTCCAGAGCGGCCCGGGTGGTGGCGAGCGACCAGGCCACGGCGGCCGGGGCGATCCCGTCGTGCTCGCGGACGTGCCGGGCGAGCCGTTCCGCCTGGTCGCGCAGTGCCACGCCCGATCGCGCGGACAGCGACCACACCAGCGGCTCCGCGTCGACCAGCCCCGTGGTGGGCAGGTCGGCGACGGGTGTGTCGGGCTCCGCCTCGTCCGCCGGCTGCTCCACGATGACGTGCGCGTTGGTGCCGGAGATTCCGAACGACGACACCGCCGCCCGGCGCGGCCGGTCCACCTCAGGCCACGGACGGTTCTCGGTCACCAGCTCCACCGCGCCGGCCGACCAGTCGATGTGCGGCGACGGAGCGTCCACGTGCAGCGTCGCCGGCACGACCCCGCGCCGCATCGCCTGCACCATCTTGATCACACCCGCCACACCGGCGGCCGCCTGCGCGTGCCCGACATTCGACTTGATCGACCCGAGCAGCAGCGGCACGTCCCGGTCCTGCCCGTACGTGGCCAACAGCGCCTGCGCCTCGATCGGGTCACCCAACGTGGTGCCCGTGCCGTGCGCCTCCACCACGTCCACGTCGACGGTCGAGAGCCGGGCGCTGGCGAGCGCCGCCCGGATGACCCGCTGCTGCGACGGACCGTTCGGCGCGGTCAACCCGTTGGACGCGCCGTCCTGGTTGACCGCGGAACCCCGCAGCACGGCGAGGACGTGGTGGCCGTTGCGCCGCGCGTCGGCGAGCCGCTCCACCAGCAGCATGCCCACGCCCTCGGACCAGCCGGTCCCGTCCGCCGACGCGGCGAACGACTTGCACCGACCGTCGCCGGCCAGGCCGCCCTGTCGGGAGAACTCGGCGAAGGTGTCCGGGGTGGCCATCACCGCGACGCCGCCGGCGAGGGCGAGGTCGCACTCGCCCCGGCGCAGCGCCTCGCCGGCCAGGTGCAGGGCCACCAGCGACGACGAGCAGGCGGTGTCCACGGTCACCGCCGGTCCCTCCAGGCCGAGGGTGTACGCCACCCGGCCGGAGATGACGCTGTGCGCCCCGCCGGTCATCAGGTAGCCCTCGGTGCCCTCCGGCACCTCGGTCAGTCCGGTCCCGTAACCGGAGGTGGACGCGCCGACGTAGACGCCGGTGCGACTGCCCTTGAGTCCGGTCGGGTCGAGCCCGGCCCGCTCCAGGACCTCCCAGGACGCCTCCAGGGTGAGCCGCTGCTGCGGGTCCATGGCCAGGGCCTCGCGCGGGGAGATACCGAAGAACGCCGGGTCGAACCCGGTCGCGTCGTACAGGAAGCCGCCGGCCGGGGCGTAGCCGCCGTCCGGGGCGGGGACGTCCCAACCCCGGTCGGTGGGGAACGGGCCGATGGCGTCAACGCCGTCGACGACCAGCCGCCAGAGCTCCTCGGGGCTGCCGGCGCCTCCGGGGTAGCGGCAGGCCATGCCGACGATCGCGATGGGCTCGTCGACGCCGGCGGTGGACGCGAGCACGGCGGGCACGGTGGTGTCCGCGCCGAACGCCGTCTCACGCAGGTGCCGGACCAGGTCGGCCGGGGTGGGGTGGTCGAAGACCAGGGTGGACGGCAGTCGCAGCCCGGTGACCTCGTTCAGCTTGGTGCGGAAGTCCACGGCGGTGAGCGAGTCGAAGCCGAGGTCCTTGAACGGCCGACCGCGCAGGTCGTCCGGGGTGGCGTGGCCGAGCACCCGGGCGGTCTGCTCGTTGACGATCCGGACCAGTTCCCGCTCCTGCTCGGCCTCGGGCAGGTCGGCCAGGGAGCGCAGCGCCTCGGTCGTGCCGGCCGGCGCGCCGGCGCTCTCGGCCTCGGCCTCGGCGAGCGCCCGCACCTGCGGCAGCCCGGACAGGAGCGGGCTGGGCCGGGTGAGGGTGAACGCCGGGTGGAAGCGGCTCCAGTCGACGTCGGCGACGGTGACGCCGGGGCCGGACCGGCGCACCGCCCGGTCCAGGGCGACCAGGGCCCGCTGTGGATCGATGGTGGGCAGGCCCATCCGGTGGAGCTGTTCGGTGGCGGTGTTCTTGGCGGCCATGCCGTCGGTGCCGCCCCACGCCGTCCAGGCCACGGCGGTGGCGGCGAGCCCTCGGTCGTGGCGGTTGGCGGCGAGCGCGTCGAGCAGCGAGTTGCCGGCTCCGTACGCGCACTGGCCGGCGCTGCCCCACGTCCCGGAGACGGACGAGAAGAGCAGGAACGCGGCGAGCGGACGGTCGGCGAGACACTCGTCGAGGTGCAGCGCGCCGAGCACCTTCCCGGCGACGACGTGGGAGAACTCGTCCAGGGTGGTGCCGGTCAGCGGGGTGAGCTGGTCGGTGCCGGCGGCGTGCACCACCACTGTCAGGTCGGGCAGCGAGTCCAGCAGCGCCGCGACGGCCGACCGGTCGGTCATGTCGCAGGCGGCGGCGGTCACCCGGCCGTCGCCGTACTCGTCGAGGAGGCCGGCCAGGCCCGGGGTGGCGGCGCCCCGGCGGCCGACGAGGACGACCCGCCGGGTGCCCCGGTCGAGCAGCCAGCGGGTGACGTGGCTGCCGAGCGCGCCCGTACCACCGGTGACCAGGACGGTGCCGTCGGCCCACCAGTCCGTGGCGGGGCGGTCCGGGGCGGCGGCCGGGGTGAGCCGGCGGCCCCAGACGCCCCCGGCGCGGACCGCGACCTGGTCCTCTCCGCTGCCGCCGGCCAGGACGGCGGCGAGCCGGCGCAGCACGGCGGCGTCGACGGTGGCCGGCAGGTCGACGAGGCCGGCCCAGCGGTGCGGTTGTTCGACGGCGGCGGCCCGGCCGAGGCCCCAGACCAGGTTCTGGAGCGGGTGGTCCACCCGGTCGGCGGGCCCGGCCTTGACCGCTCCGCTGGTCACGCACCAGACGGGCGCGTCGAGGTCGAGGTCGGCGAGCGCCTGGAGGAGCACGAGGGTGGTTGCGGCGGCGACGGTCGTGCCGGGGTGGGCGGGCAGCAGCCGGTCCTGCCCGGCGACGACGTGCAGCACCCCGCCGACCGGCCGGTCGGCGACGGCGGCCCGCAGCCGGCCGGCGAGGGCCGTCCGGTCCAGGTCGTCGGCGTCGACGCGCAGCACCGTCGGTTCGTCGCCGTCGGCGCGGAACAGGTCGACGAGGTCGTCCGCCCAGGCCGGGGCGGCGTCCACCGGCAGCACCAGCAGCCACTGCCCCGCCGGCCGGTCACCCTCGGCGACCGGCACCGGCTTCCAGGTCACCTGGTACGACCAGCCGTCGGCGACCGCGTGGTCCTGCCGGTTGCGCCGCCAGGAGGCGAGGACGGGCAGCGCGGGCAGCAGGGTCCGCACCGGGTCGTCGTCGCCGGTCGGGTCGACGCCGAGCTGGTCGCGCAGCGCGTCGACGTCGGCCTGTTCGACCGCCGACCAGAACGCGGCGTCCTCGGCGGGGACCTCGCCGGTCGGGGTGGCCGGGGGCGGCTCGGGCCAGAACCGCTCACGGCGGAACGCGTACCGGGGCAGCGGGACGCGACGCGGGTCGACGCCGGTGAAGAGGTGCCGCCAGCCGACCGGCACCCCGGCGACGTGCAGTTCGGCGAGCGCGGTGAGCAGGGACGCCGGCTCGGGGCGGTCCCGGCGCAGCAGCGCCACGGCGGCCGTCGGGTCGTCCTCGGCGCCGAGGATGTCCCTGGTCAGCGCGGTCAGCACGCCGCTCGGTCCGACCTCCAGGAAGGTGCCGACGCCGAGCGTGCGCAGCCGCTCGACGCCGTCGGCGAAGCGTACGGCCTCACGGACGTGCCGCACCCAGTATTCCGGGGTGCGGATCTCGTCGGCGTCGGCGAGCGTCCCGGTCCGGTTGGAGACGACCGGCAGGGTCGGCGCGGCCAGCTCCAGCCGGTCCACCACGGCGGCGAAGTCGGCGAGCATGGGCTCCATGAGCGGGCTGTGGAAGGCGTGGCTGACCCGCAGCCGCCGGGTGCGGACCTGCCGGTCGGCGAAGGCGCGTTCCACCTCGGCGACGGCGTCGGCGGCACCGGAGACGACCACGGCGGCGGGCCCGTTGACGGCGGCCACCCCGATCGGGCCGTCGACGCCGGTGAGGACGGCCTCCACCTCGTCCCGCCCGGCGGCGACGGAGAGCATCGCTCCACCGGCGGGCAGCTGCTGCATGAGCCGGCCCCGGGCGGCCACCAGCGCGGCGGCGTCGGGCAGGGACAGCACCCCGGCGACGTGGGCGGCGACCACCTCACCGATGGAGTGGCCCATCAGCACGTCGGGGGTGACCTGCCAGGACTCCAGCAGCCGGTACAGCGCCACCTCGACGGCGAAGAGCCCGGCCTGGGTGTAGAGGGTCTGATCGAGCAGGTCGGCCGCGTCGCTGCCCGGCTCGGCGGCGAGCACCGGCCCGAGCGGGCGGGGCAGGTGCGGGTCGAGGGCGGCGCACACCTCGGCGAGCGCGCGGGCGTAGACGGGGAACGTCGCGGCGAGTTCCCGGCCCATGGCGGGACGTTGGGCGCCCTGCCCGGAGAAGAGGAACGCGAGCTGCCCGCTCCGGGGACCGGCGCCGACGACGGATCCGGAGCCGGTGCCACCGTCGGCGAGGGCCCGCAGGTCACGCAGGAGACCGGCGCGGTCGGCGGCGAGGACGACGGCCCGGTGTTCCAGGGCCGCGCGGGTGGTGACCGAGGACCAGCCGACGTCGACCGGCCCGGCGTCGGCGGCGTCGGGGTGGGCGTCGAGCCAGTCGGCCCAGCGTCCGGCCTGGACGGTGAGACCGGCGTGGTCACGGGCGGAGAGCAGCACGGGCACGAGCCCGGCGGCCGTCACCGGGGCCGGATCGGCGGCCACCGCCGGTCCGTCGGCACCGCCGGCGTGGACGTCACCGGCCACGGTCCCGGCGTCGCCGGTGGCGGTGACCGGGGAGCCGGACGCCACCGAGGGGGCGGTGGTGGCGTCCGGGGTCTCCACCGGGGGCTCTTCGATGATCACGTGGGCGTTGGTGCCGCTCATGCCGAACGAGGAGACACCGGCGCGGCGGGGCTGCTCCCCCGCCGGCCAGGGCCGTGCCTCGGTGAGCAGCGACACCGCGCCGGCGGTCCAGTCCACGTGCGGGGTGGGCTCGTCGACGTTCAGGGTGGCCGGCAGCGTGCCGTGCCGCAGGGCCATCACCATCTTGATCACCCCGGCGACGCCAGCCGCCGCCTGGGTGTGGCCGATGTTCGACTTCACCGAACCCAGCCAGAGCGGCCGGTCGGCGGGGCGGCCCTGCCCGTACGTGGCGAGCAGGGCGGTGGCCTCGATCGGGTCGCCGAGGCTGGTGCCGGTGCCATGTGCCTCGACGGCGTCCACGTCGGCCGGGGTGAGCCGGGCGCCGGCCAGGGCCTTGAGCACGACCCGCTGCTGGGACGGCCCGTTCGGGGCGGTCAGGCCGTTCGACGCGCCGTCCTGGTTGACGGCGCTGCCGCGCACCACGGCGAGCACGGGGTGGCCGTTGCGACGGGCGTCGGTGAGGCGCTCGACGAGCAGGACGGCGACGCCCTCACCCCAGGCGGTGCCGTCGGCGGCCCCGGCGAACGCCTTGATCCGACCGTCGGCGGCGAGACCGCGCTGCCGGGAGAAGCCGACGAACGCGGCCGGGGTGGACATGACGGTGGCGCCGCCGGCCAACGCGAGGGAGCACTCGCCCTGCCGCAGGGCGTGACAGGCCAGGTGCAGCGCGACCAGCGAGGACGAGCAGGCGGTGTCGACCGAGACGGCGGGTCCCTCGATCCCCAGCACGTACGAGATCCGGCCGGAGACGACGCTGGCGGCGGTGCCGGTGAGGACGTACCCCTCGACGCCGGGCGGGGGCGCCTGGAGCAGCGCCGCGTAGTCCTGGCCGGTGGTGCTGGCGAAGACGCCCACCTGGTGGCCGCGCAGGGTCGCGGGGTCGATACCGGCGTGCTCGAACGCCTCCCAGGAGGTCTCCAGCAGCAGCCGCTGCTGCGGGTCCATGCCCAGCGCCTCGCGGGGGGAGATGCCGAAGAACCCGGCGTCGAACTCGGTGGCCGAGTCGAGGAACCCGCCCTGCCCGACGTACGAGGTGCCGGGGTGGTCGGGGTCGGGGTGGATCAGCCGTTCGAGGTCCCAGCCCCGGTCGGTGGGGAAGTCGGAGATCGCGTCGTCACCGGCGTCGACCAGCCGCCAGAGGTCCTCGGGCGAGCGCACGCCACCGGGAAACCGGCAACCGATGCCGACGATGGCGATGGGCTCCCGGTGCGCCGCCTCCAACTCACCGAGCTTCCGCTTCGTCTGGTGGAGATCCGCGGTAACCCATTTAAGGTATTCCCGGAGAGTGTCCTCAGTCGCCATCAGTGCCACCTTTTCGAGCCGAAAGAATCAGGCGACCCAATACCATCGACCGACGCCTCGACCGTGTCACCACAGCCAATTCAGCCCGACCACGAATTGCAGATAATCAACAGCGTCGAAGCGCCGACCACGCCCTACTTACCGGAGGAAGGTATTGGTCGGCCGGTGACGGTCACAACCCCTAGGCTGCCCCTACGGCCGCCCCTAACGCAGACGGCCGTCGGACCGTCCCCAGGCTGGCCGGGGGCGGCCCGACCGGGGGTCGTCGCGGCGGCTGCGCGGAGCGGGTCGCGGTGGCCGTGACAGCCACCGCGACCCGCTCGGCCGACGCCTGCCGACAATGCCCGGCGACGGCTCAGAAAACGCCGCCGACATTGCCGCCGGGACCGCCGAGCTCCCGGTGGATGAAATCGAACAACTCGGCGTCGCTGGCCCCGTCGAGGGTGGGTGCCGCCGGAGCCTCGGCCGGGGTGGCCCGGTCGTCGCCCCAGCGGGCGAGGAATGCCTGCATCTGCACCAGCAACTTCTGCCGGGTCAACGGATCCGGTGCGCTGGCGGCGAACAGGCCGTCCAGTTTCTCCAGTTCCGACAGCAGGCCGGCGGTGGCGGCGCCCCCGTCCTCCACCAGCAGCGTGCGCAGGTGGCGGGCGAGCGCCAGCGGGGTCGGATAGTCGAACACCACGCTGGCCGGCAGGGTGACCCCGGTGGCCGCCCGGAGCCGGTTGCGCAACTCCACCGCGGTCATCGAGTCGAACCCGACCTCCCGGAACGCGCGGGCCGGGCCGAGGTCTCCGGTGCCGGGGTGGCCGAGCACCGCCGCGGCCTGGGTGGACACCAGCTCGACCAGGACGCTGTCCCGTTCCGCGTCCGACAGGGGCCGGAGCCGCTCGCGCAACGCCTCCGCCGCCCCGTCGTCCGCCGGTTCGCCGCCGTGCAGGTCGCGCAGCGCGTCCCGGGCCTCGGGGATCTCGGCGAACAGCGGCCGGGCCCGCACCGCGGCGAGCGCTGGCACGAACCGGTCCCACCGCACGTCGGCGACCACCACCTGGGTGCCGTCGACGGCGGCCTGCCGCAGCGCGGCGGTGGCCAGGTCCGGCGCCATGCCGGGCAGGCCGCGCCGGCTCAGCTGCTCCAGGTCGGCGTCGGTGAGACCGTCGGCCCAGGGCCCGAACGCCACCGACGTCGCCGGCGACCCGGCCTGCCGCCGGTTGGCCGCGATGACCTGGAGGAGGGCGTCACCGGCCGCCTGGCCGGCCCGCCCGCCCGAGCCCCACACACCGGAGGTGGAGGAGCAGAGCACCAGCGCCCCGAGGGTCTGGTTCTCCGGTTCGTCGGCGTAGCGGGGGATGTCACCGACGGTGGCGACCAGGTCGGCGGCGAGGCCCGCGAGGGTCAGTTCCACCAGCGGTACGGTGCCGGTGTCCGCCGGCACGTGCAGCAGCGCGGTCACCGGGCGACCGTCGGCGGCGAGCTGTTCCATCCGATCGGTCAATTTCCGGCCGGCCGGCTGGTCCAGCGGCACCACGGCCACGCCCTGCCGTTCCAGCCAGCCGGTGGCGTGCCGGGCGAGGACGCCCGCCCCGCCGGTGACCAGGACGGTGCCCTGCGGCGTCCACCCACCGCCCGTACCACCGGTCGGGCCGGCGTCGCGGACCAGCCGCCGGGCGTACGCACCCGAGGCGCGGACCGCGAGCTGGTCCTCCTCCTCGACGTTGGTGAGCGCGGCGACCAGCGCGGCGCCGAGGTCTCCGGTGACCGTGCCGGGCAGGTCGACGAGGCCGCCCACGTGCCGGGGGTGTTCCAGGGTCGCGGTCAGGCCGAGGCCCCAACTGGTGGCCTGCCACGGCCGGCTGGCCGGCTCGTCGTCGGTGGCGACCGCACCGGTCGTGGCGAGCCACAGCGGAACCGGCGTGTCGACCTCCCGGCCGACGTGCGCCTGGAGCAGCAGCAGGTTCGCCGCGAGCCCGGACGGCAGGGCGTCCTGGCCCGGGTGCGGCGCCTCGTCCAGGGCGAGCAGGGAGAGCAGCCCGGTCGGCTGGTGCTCCGCGCACGCCCGGGCCAGGTCGGCGGCGAGCCCGTCCCGGTCGGCGGTGGACGGGTCCACCGTCAGCAGGTGCACGGTGGCCCCACCGGCGCGCAGCGCGTCGGCGATCGTCCCGGCCGCCGGCCGGCGCGGAGCGACGACCAGCCAGGTGCCCGGTTGGCCGGCGGTGAGCCGCTGGGGCCGCCAGGTCACCCGGTACCGCCAGCCGCCGATCGTGCCGTCGGTGTGCTGCCGGCGTCGCCACGAGTCCAGCTCCGGCAGCAGGTCCTTCAGCGGCTGGTTGGCGTCGATGCCGAGCCGGTCCAGATCGCCGTCGGTGACCGCCCGCCAGAACTCGGTGTCGGCCGGATCGGTGCCGCCGGTCAGCGGCCTGGTGAGGGTGGGCCAGTAGCGCTGCGGCTGGAACGCGTACGTGGGCAGTTCCGGCAGGTCACGCGGGGCGGGCCGGGGGCCGGCGAGCGGCGTCAGCGCCGCCGCCCAGTCGACGTCCCGGCCGCCGGCGTACCGGGTGGCCACGGCGGTGAGCAGCGCCGTCACCTCCGGCACACCGGTGCGCTGGGTCGCCAGGGTGGTGGCGTCGCCGGGCAGCAGGTCCGCGTTCATGGCGGTGAGCACGGCACCCGGGCCGACCTCGACGAACGTGTCGACGCCCGCCTCCCGCAGGGCTCGCACCCCGTCGGCGTACCGGACCGCCTCGCGGACGTGCCGCACCCAGTAGTCCGGCGTGCGCAGGTCGTCGGCGTCGGCGAGCGCGCCGGTCAGGTTCGACACCACCGGCATCAACGGCGCGGCGAAGCTCAACCCCGCCAGCACCGACCGGAACTCGTCCAGCATCGGCTCCATCAACGGACTGTGGAACGCGTGACTCACCGTCAACCGGCGGGTCCGTACCCCACGCCCCCGCCAGACCGCCTCGACCTCGTCCAACGCCTCTTCCGCGCCGGACACCACGACCGCCGACGGGCCGTTCACGGCGGCGACCCCCACCCGGTCGGTCAGACCGACCAGCGACTCCACCACCGCCTCCTCGGACGCGGCCACCGCCAGCATCCCGCCACCAGCCGGCAACGCCTGCATCAACCGGCCCCGCGCCGCCACCAGGGCACACGCGTCCGCCAGCGACAACACCCCGGCGACGTACGCGGCCGTGATCTCACCGACCGAATGACCACCCACGAAGTCCGGCACGATCCCGAACGACTCCACCAGACGGAACAACGCCACCTCGACCGCGAACAACCCGGCCTGCGTGAACACCGTCTGATCCAACAACGCCGCCTCAGGCGTGCCCGCCTCGGCGAACAGCACCGGCTTCAACGGCTGCGGCACCAGCGGGCCAAGCTGGGCACACACCTCATCCAAGGCACCCGCGAACACCGGGAACGCCTCGGACAGCTCCCGACCCATCCCGGCACGCTGCGCACCCTGACCCGAGAAGAGGACGGCGGTGCCGCCCGTCGTGGCCGGGAGGGCCGGGACGAGCGCGGGGTGCTCACCGCCGGTGGCGAGGGCACGCAGCGCCGTCAGCCGGGTCTCCGGGTCGGCGGCGACGACCACCGCCCGCTGGGCCAGGTGGGCCCGCCCCTCGACCAGGGCCCAGGCCACCGCCGGATCGTCGGGCCGGTCCCCCGCCCCGCGGCCGGGGTCGCCGAGCCGCCGGGCCAACCGGTCGGCCTGGTCCCGGAGTCCGGCCGCCGTCGCGGCGGAGACCGGCCACGGCAGCACCCCGACGCCGGTCGCCGACCGCTCGGCGGTGTCCGTGGTCGCGGGCCGGTCGGCCCCGTCGACCGTCGACGGTCCGTCGACCGGCTCGGCGGGATCCACGGCCGGTGCCTGTTCGAGGATCACGTGGGCGTTGGTGCCGCTGATGCCGAACGACGAGACGCCGGCCCGGCGGGGATGTCCGTCGGCGTCCCACGGGCGCGCCTCGGTGAGCAGCGCCAGCGGGCCCGACGCCCAGTCCACGTGCGGGGACGGCTCGTCGACGTGCAGGGTCGCCGGGAGCGTCCCGTGCCGCAGCGCGAGCACCATCTTGATCAGGCTGGCCACGCCCGCCGCGGCCTGGGTGTGGCCGATGTTCGACTTCACCGAGCCCAGCCAGAGCGGCCGGTCGGCGGGGCGGCCCGGCCCGTACGCGGCCATCAGCGCCTGTGCCTCGATGGGGTCACCGAGGGTGGTGCCGGTGCCGTGCGCCTCGATGGCGTCGATGTCGCCCGGGTTCAGCCCGGCGTTGGCGAGGGCGTGCCGGATGACGCGCTGCTGCGCCGGCCCGTTCGGGGCGGTCAGCCCGTTGGACGCGCCGTCCTGGTTGACGGCGCTGCCCCGCACCACGGCGAGGACGCGCCGGCCCTCCCGTTGCGCGTCGGAGAGCCGTTGCAGCAGCAGGACGCCGACGCCCTCACCCCAGCCGGTGCCGTCGGCGCTCGCGGCGAACGCCTTGACCCGCCCGTCGGCGGCCAGACCGCGCTGCCGGGAGAACTCCAGGAACGCCCCCGGCGTCGACATCACGGTCACCCCGCCGGCCAGGGCGAGGTCGCACTCGCCGGAGCGCAGCGCCTGGGCGGCCAGGTGCAGCGCGACCAGCGACGAGGAACACGCGGTGTCCACGGTGACCGCCGGGCCGTGCAGCCCGAACGAGTACGCCAGCCGGCCGGAGACCACCGACGCGCCGTTGCCGGTGGCCTGGTAGCCCTCCACCTCGGACCGGGCACCCAGCAGCAGGGTCGCGTAGTCCTGCCCGTTGGTGCCCATGAACACGCCGGTGGCGGAGCCCCGGACCCGCTGCGGGTCGACACCGGCCCGCTCGAACGCCTCCCAGGTGGTGTGCAGCAACAACCGCTGCTGCGGATCCATCGCGAGGGCCTCCCGGGGGTTGATCCCGAAGAACGCCGCGTCGAAGTCGGCCACGTCGTCGAGGAAGGCCCCGCTGCGGGCATAGCTGGTGCCCACCCGCTCCGGGTCGGAGTCGAAGAGGGTGTCGAGGTCCCAGCCCCGGTCGGTGGGCATCGGCGTCACCGCGTCCACCCCGTCGACCAGCAACTGCCACAACTCCTGCGGGGACGACACCCCGCCGGGGAAGCGGCAGGCCATCGAGACGATGGCGATCGGCTCGTCGACTGCCGGCCGGACCACGGCCACACCGGCCGCCGGCCCGTCGCCGACCACACCGGCCACCAGTTCGGTACGGAGGAAGCGGGCCAGTTCCGCCGCCGACGGGTGGTCGAAGACCACGGTCGACGGCAGGGTCACGCCGGTGGCCCGGCCCAGCCGGTCGCGCAGCTGCACGGCGGCGAGGGAGTCGAAGCCGAGTTCGCGGAAGGCCCGCCCGGCCGGCACCTGGTCGGCGGAGCGGTGACCGAGTACCGCCGCCGCCTCCGCGCGGACCAGATCGACCAGGAGGGTCTCCTGCCCGGTGGCCGGCAGCGCGGCGAGTCGGATCCGCAGCTCCTCGGTGGCGGCGTCGGCCTCCGGCCGTTCCGGTTCCACCGCGACGGCCGGGGCGACCCGGTCGAAGAGCTGGCTCGGCCGGGCCGCGGTGAACGCCGCGACGAACCGGGACCAGTCCACGTCGGCGACGACCGGCGCCGCCTCGGGGGCGTTCACCCAGCGGCCCAGCGCCGCGACGGCGGTGTCGGGCGCGAGCGGGGTGAAGCCCCGGCGGCGCAGACCCTCGGCGGTCTCCCCGGCGGCCATGCCTTCGGCCGCCCACGGTCCGTAGGCGAGGGCGGTGGCGGGGAGGCCGGCCGCCCGTCGGGTGGCGACGAGGGCGTCGAGCAGGGCGTTCCCGGCCGCGTAGCCGGCCTGCCCGCCGCCGCCCCAGACCCCGGCCACCGAGGAGAAGACGACGAACGCGTCGAGGTCCCGGTCGCGGCACGCGGTGTCCAGGTGCAGGGCGCCGAGCACCTTGCCGGCCAGCGTCGCCGACAGGTCGACGTCGGTCAGCTCGTACGCCGGGGTGGTCCCGCCGGACGCGCCGGCGGTGTGCACCACGGCGGTCAGCGCCGGCAGCCCGGCGACCAGCTCGGTGACCGACTCGGCGTCGGCGACGTCGCAGGCGACCACCCGCACGGTGCCGTGCGGGGCCAACTCGTCGACCAGCTCGACCGCGCCCGGGGCGTCGGGACCACGCCGGGAGGCGAGCACCACCTCGGCGGCGCCGTTGGCCAGCAGCCAGCGGGCCACCCGTCGGCCCAGCGCACCCGTACCACCGGTGACCAGCACGGTGCCCGAGGGCTGCCAGCCCGTTCCGGCCGGCGGCGCGGCCGGGACCAGTCGGCGACCGAAGACACCGTTGCGGCGGACGGCCACCTGGTCCATGGTGCCGTCGGCGAGCACCGCGACGAGCGCGGCGCGGGTGGTCCGGTCGGCGCGGGCCGGCAGGTCGACCAGACCGCCCCAGCGGTCCGGCTGCTCCAGGGCGACGGCACGGCCGAGGCCCCAGGTCAGTGCCGCCCAGGGGTCGCCGGCCTGTCCACCCGGTTCGACCGGCATGGCGGCCCGGCTGAGCGCCCACACCCGGCCCGGCAGGCCGGTGTCGGTCAGCGCCTGGACGAGGGTGAGCAGCACCGCCGTGCCGGCGGGTACGCCCGGCGCGTGCGGGAGCGACCGGTCCTGCCGGGGCAGGACGCACAGCACGCCCGCCCAGCCGTCGGCACCGGTGCGGCGCAGCCGCTCGCCCAGTTCCGACCGACCGAGAGTCGGCGCGACGGTCAGGGTGTCGACCCGCGCACCGGCCCCGGTGAGCGTCTTCGCGACGCCCGCGTCGGTTTCCGCGCCGACGGTGACCACGAGCCACCGCCCGGACAGCCCGGCCGCCGGGACCGGTCGTACCGGCTCCCAGCCGATCCGGTACGACCAGCCGTCCAGGCTGGTGTCCCGGGTCCGGGCCTGACGCCAGGAGCTGAGCGCGGGCAGGGCCGGGGCGAGGGCGTCCACCGCGTCCGCCCCGAGCTGCTCGGCAAGGCCGCTGAGGTCGCCACGCTCCACCGCCGCCCAGAACTCGGCGTCCCCGGCGTCGGCGACGGCTCCCTGCGGCCGGTCCACTGGCGCGGGCCAGTACCGCTGGTGCTGGAACGCGTACGTCGGCAGGTCCACCCGCCGCGCGTCGGCTCCGGTGAACCACTGCGGCCAGGTCACGGTCACACCGTTGACGTGCAACTCACCCAGAGCCGCCAGCAGCGCCGACACCTCCGGCCGGTCCCGCCGCTGTGCCGCCACCGCGAGGACATCCCCGTCACCCGGCAGCACATCGCCGGCCATCGCCGTCAGCACACTCTGCGGCCCGACCTCCACGAGCGTGTCGACCCCGGCGGCGCGCAACGCGGTGACCCCGTCGGCGAACCGGACCGCCGACCGCACGTGCCGCACCCAGTAGTCCGGCGTGCGCAACTCGTCGGCGTCGGCGAGCGCGCCGGTCAGGTTCGAGACCACCGGCACCAACGGCGCCCGGAACGTCAAAGCCTCCAGAACTGCCCGGAACTCGTCGAGCATCGGCTCCATCAACGGACTGTGGAACGCATGACTCACCGCCAACCGACGCGTCCGCGCACCCCGGTCCCGCCAGACGCGCTCCACCTCCTCCAACACCTCGACCGCGCCGGACACGACGACCGCTTCCGGACCATTGACGGCAGCGATCCCGACCCGGTCGGTCAGCCCCTCGATCGAGGCCGCCACCTCGGCCTCCGGCGCGGCGACCGCCAGCATCCCGCCACCAGCCGGCAACGCCTGCATCAACCGACCCCGCGCCGCCACCAGGGCACACGCGTCCGCCAGCGACAACACACCGGCCACATACGCGGCCGTGATCTCACCGACCGAATGACCACCCACGAAGTCGGGAACGATCCCGAACGACTCCACCAGACGGAACAACGCCACCTCGACCGCGAACAACCCGGCCTGCGTGAACACCGTCTGATCCAACAACGCCGCCTCAGGCGTGCCCGCCTCGGCGAACAACACCGGCTTCAACAGCTGCGGCAGAGCCGCGTCGAGATGCGTGCACACCTCGTCCAACGCACCCGCGAACACCGGGAACGCCTCGGACAACTCCCGACCCATCCCGGCACGCTGCGCACCCTGACCCGAGAACAGCAACGCCACCCGACCACGAACCGCAGCCGTGCCGGCGACCACCGCACCCGAGGGCTCGCCCGCCGCCAACGCCCGCAACGAGACGAGCAGGTCGTCCCGGCCGGTGACGGCGAGCAGGGCGCGGTGCTCCAGAGCCGGACGCGTGGTCACCGACGACCAACCCACGTCCACCGGACGCAGCCCTTCGTCGGCGGCGAGCCAACGGGCCCAACGGTCCGCCTGCCCCGTCAGAGCTGCCGCCGACCGCGCCGACACCAGCACCGGCACGAGCGCATCGGGCAGGGTCCGGTCGACGATCTCGCCCTCGACCACCGCCACCGGCGGCTGCTCGATGATCACGTGCGCGTTGGTGCCGGAGATGCCGAACGACGACACCGCCGCCCGACGCGGCCGACCGGTCTCCGGCCACGGCGTCGGCGCAGTCGCCAGGGTGACCGCTCCGGCCGACCAGTCCACGTGTGGCGACGGCTCGTCCACGTGCAGCGTCGGTGGGACAAGACCGTGCCGCATGGCGAGGACCATCTTGATGATGCCCGCCACACCGGCGGCGGCCTGCGTGTGACCGATGTTCGACTTGATCGACCCGAGCAGCAGCGGACGGTCGTCCGGCCGGTCCTGCCCGTACGTGGCCAGCAACGCCTGCGCCTCGATCGGATCACCCAACGTGGTGCCGGTGCCGTGCGCCTCCACCGCGTCCACATCGGCGGTGGTCAGGCGGGCGTTCGCCAGGGCCTGCCGGATCACCCGCTGCTGGGAAGGGCCGTTCGGCGCGGTCAAACCATTCGACGCACCATCCTGGTTCACGGCGCTGCCCCGCAGAACAGCCAGGATCTTGTGTCCCCGCCGCTGCGCGTCGGAAAGCCGCTCCACCAGCAGCATGCCGACACCCTCACCCCAACCGGTGCCGTCCGCTCCCCCGGCGAACGCCTTGCACCGACCGTCCGGGGCGAGACCCCGCTGCCGGGAGAACTCGATGAACGTCCCCGGCGTCGCCATCACCGTCACACCACCGGCCAGGGCCAGATCACACTCCCCGGACCGCAGTGCCTGCGCCGCCAGGTGCAGGGCGACAAGCGACGACGAACACGCCGTGTCCACGGTGACCGCCGGCCCCTCCAGACCGAACGTGTACGCCACCCGACCCGACAACACACTGCCCGACGTGCCCGTGCCGAGGTAACCCTCCACCTCGGCCGGCAGGTCCACCAGGCGCGTCGCCCAGTCGTGGTACATCACGCCCGCGAACACGCCGGTACGGCTGCCCCGCAGTCGGTGCGGGTCGAGGCCGGCGGACTCGAACGTCTCCCACGATGCCTCCAGCAGCAACCGCTGCTGCGGGTCCATCGCGAGGGCCTCGCGCGGCGAGATCCCGAAGAACGCCGGATCGAACTCGGCCGCCCCGTACAGGAAGCCACCCTGCCGGGCGTACGAGGTGCCGCTGCTGTTCGGATCCGGGTCGAACAGCGACTCCAGGTCCCAGCCTCGGTCCGCGGGGAACTCGCCCACCCCGTCCCCACCGGTGGCCAGCAGCTCCCAGAGCTGGTCGGGGCTGTCCACCCCACCCGGGTAGCGGCAGGCCATCCCGACGATCGCGATCGGCTCGTCGGCAGCAGCGGAGGCGACCACCTCCGTACGGGCACCCACCATCCCGGTGAGCTGCTCGTACACGTACCCCGCGAGAGCCGCCGGCGTCGGATAGTCGAACACCAACGTCGACCCCAACCGCAGACCCGTCGCCCCGTTCACCCGGTTCCGCAGATCCACCGCCGTCAACGAATCAAACCCGAGCTCACGGAACGCCCGATCCGCCGGCACCGACTCCGCACCACCATGCCCCAACACCTGCGCCACCAGGCCACGCACCAACACGTCAACCTGGGCACGGGCCTCGTCCTCGGTAAGTCCGGTGAGCCGTGCGGCCCATGCGCCAGCGCCCTGTCCCGCCTGGCGGCGGCTGACGGTCGTGCCGAGCAGCGTGCGGAGCATCGTGGGTACGGCGTCACCGGAGGCGGCCCGCATCGCCGGTACGTCGACGACCACCGGCACCAGGACGGCCGGTCCAGCCGTGAGGGCGGCGTCGAACAGTTCCAGACCGGTCTCGGCGCTCATCGGCGGGAGACCGGCGCGGGCCGACCGGGCGCGGTCGCCGTCAGCGATCGACGCGGCCATGCCGTCGGTGTCCCACATCCCCCACGCCAACGACACCGCCGGCAGCCCCAGCTCACGCCGGAACACCGCGAGACCGTCCAGGAACGCGTTACCCGCCGCATACGCCGCCTGCCCCGGCGACCCCAACACCCCCGCAACCGACGAGAACACCACGAACAGGTCCAGACCCAGACCCGCCGTCACCTCGTGCAGATACCAACCCGCATCCACCTTCGGCGCCAACACACCCGCCAACCGACCAGCAGAAAGCCCCTCAACCACCCCGTCGTCCAGCACACCCGCCGTATGCACCACACCCGACAACCGACCACTGCCGGTGAGTTGATCCACCAGGTCACGTACGGCGTTCCGGTCGGTGACGTCGCACGCGACCAACCGCGCCGACGCGCCCAGGGCCGACAGCCGCTCCACCAGCGCGTCCGCGCCCGACGCGGCCGGCCCCTGCCGGGACACCAACACCAACGACCGCACCCCGTACGCCACCACCAGATGCTCCGCCACCAGCGCACCCAGAGCACCCGTACCACCGGTCACCAGCACCGTGCCGTCACCGACCAGCGACGGTTCCGAAGCCACCGGCGCGGAGGCCCGCACCATGCGGGGAACGAACACCTCGCCCGTACGGATCGCCACCTGGCCACCCGACGCGCCGCCGGCCGCCCACCCGAGCAGGCCCCGCAGGTCCGTGTCCGCATCCGCGTCGACGTCGACCAGCACGACCCGGCCCGGGTGTTCCGACTGCGCCGACCGCAGCAGACCCCACACCGCCGCACCCGCCAGGTCGGTCACCCGATCACCCGACCGAACCGCCACCGCACCCCGCGTCACCACGACCAACTTCGAGTCCGCCAGCGCCCCGGCCGCCAACCACGCCTGCACCGTCGCCAGCACGTCGGCCGTCAACGCCCGCACCGAGGCAGGCACGTCGGTGTCGGTCTCGGAGTCGGCGAGGAGCGGCAGCAGCAGTGTCTCCGGCGTGGCACCGGCCTCGACGGCGGTCAGCACCGACGCCACGTCCGGGTACGCCGGCACCGCCCAGCGGGCGGCCAGGTCAGCGTGACTGCTCCCGGGCCCGGTCAACAGCACCATGCCGGACGCCTGCGGGTTCAGGACCGCCTGCTCGACCTGCCAGCGCACCTCGAACAGCGAGCGGGCCGCCGCGCTCGGGGCGGCCGGGCCGGTCAGTTCACGCAGCACGAGGGAGTCGACCGACACCACCGGAGCGCCCGCCTCGTCGCAGGCGACCAGACGCACCCCGGAACCCGACCGGGACAACCGCACCCGCAGCAACCCCGCACCCGAGGCGTGCACCTGCACACCCTCGAACGCGAACGGGATGCGCGGAGCGGTGCCAGCCTCCGCGTCGAGCAGGCCGATCGCGTGCAGCGCCGCGTCGAGCAGCGCCGGGTGCACCCCGAACCCGGAGACGTCCGCCGACTCCTCGGGGAGCGCGACCTCGGCGTAGACTGCGCCGTCGCCGGTCCACGCACGTCGCAGGCCCTGGAAGACCGGCCCGTACGCCAGGCCGTGCCCGGCCAGCGCCCCGTACCAGCCCGCCACGTCCACCTCGGACGCACCGGCCGGCGGCCACGCACCGACCACCGGCTCGTCAACCGACACCGGCTCCAGCACACCGTCCGCGTGCCGGACCCAACCCGCCTCGGTGTCGTCGTCCTGGCGGGAGTAGATGGTCACGGCACGCTGTGACGAGCCGGCAGCGCCGTCCACCCGCACCTGGATCCGCACGCCTCCCGTCTGGGGGACGGTCAGCGGCGTGGCCACGGTCAGCTCCCGGAGCCGGGACAGGCCCACCTCGTCGCCCGCCCGCACGGCCAGCTCGACGAGGGCGGTGCCCGGCACCAACGTCACGCCGGCGACCGCGTGGTCCGCCAGCCAGGGGTGCGTGGTCAGCGAGAGTCGGCCGGTCAGCACCACCTCGTCGTCGCCGGCCAGGTCGACGGCCGCGCCGAGCAGTGGGTGCTCGGCGTCGCCCAGTCCCGCACCGGACACGTTCCCGACTCGCGGCCGGCCCGTCGCGGGCCAGTACCGCTGGTGTTGGAACGCATACGTCGGCAGGTCCACCCGTCGCGCGCCGGCCCCGGTGAACCACTGCGGCCAGGTCACGGCCACCCCGTTGACGTGCAGCTCGGCCAGGGCGGTCAGCAGTGCGGACACCTCCGGCCGGTCCCGCCGCTGAGCGGCGACGGCGAGCACGCCCCCGTCACCCGGGAGCACGTCAGCGGCCATCGCGGTCAGCACACTCTGCGGCCCGACCTCCAGGAACGTGTCCACCCCGGCAACCCGCAACGCGGTGATCCCGTCGGCGAACCGGACCGCCTCCCGCACATGCCGCACCCAGTAGTCCGGCGTACGCAACTCGTCGGCGTCGGCGAGCACGCCGGTCAGGTTCGACACCACCGGCACCAACGGCGCGGCAAAGCTCAACCCCGCCAACACCGACCGGAACTCGTCCAGCATCGGCTCCATCAACGGACTGTGGAACGCATGGCTCACCGTCAGGCGACGGGTCCGGACGCCGCGCTCCCGCCAGGCCGCGTCCAGGTCGTCCAGCGCCTCGACCGCACCGGAGACGACCACGG
>NZ_BSTB01000032.1:0-45520 GCF_030269285.1 Micromonospora sp. NBRC 101691 | reverse complement strand
GCTTCAACGGCTGCGGCACCAGCGGGCCAAGCTGGGCACACACCTCATCCAAGGCACCCGCGAACACCGGGAACGCCTCGGACAGCTCCCGACCCATCCCGGCACGCTGCGCACCCTGACCCGAGAACAGCAACGCCATCTGACCGCGCTGGCCCTGGGCACCAGTGATCACCGCGCCCGAGGCCTCGCCCGCCGCCAATGCCCGCAGTCCGACCAGCAGATCGTCCCGGTCGGCCGCCGCGATCACCGCACGCTGCTCCAACGCCGGGCGGGTCGTCACCGACGACCAACCCACATCCGCCGGGCGCAGCGACTCGTCGCCCGCCAGCCAGTCGGCCCACCGGCCCGCCTGGGCGGCGAGTGCCGGCTCCGACCGCGCCGACAACAGCACCGGCACGAGGGGGGTCGGGTCGACGATCTCGCCCTCGACCACCGCCACCGGCGGCTGCTCGATGATCACGTGCGCGTTGGTGCCGGAGATGCCGAACGACGACACCGCCGCCCGACGCGGCCGACCGGTCTCCGGCCAGGGCGTCGGCGCGGTCGCCAGCGTGACCGCTCCGGCCGACCAGTCCACGTGCGGCGACGGCTCGTCCACATGCAACGTCGCCGGCACGAGCCCGTGCCGCATCGCCAGGACCATCTTGATGATGCCCGCCACACCGGCGGCAGCCTGCGTGTGACCGAGATTCGACTTGATCGACCCCAACAACAACGGCTCAACACGACCCTGCCCATACGTGGCCAGCAACGCCTGCGCCTCGATCGGATCACCCAACGTCGTACCGGTGCCGTGCGCCTCGACGGCGTCCACATCAGCGGTGGTGAGCCGGGCATTGGCCAGGGCCTGCCGGATCACCCGCTGCTGCGACGGACCATTCGGCGCAGTCAACCCATTCGACGCACCGTCCTGGTTCACCGCCGTACCACGCACCACCGCCAGGATCCGCCGACCGTCCCGACGCGCGTCGGAGAGCCGCTGCACCAGCAGCACACCCACACCCTCCGACCAACCCGTCCCATCCGCCGACGCCGCGAACGACCGGCACCGACCATCCGCCGACAGACCCCGCTGCCGGGAGAACTCAATGAACGTCCCCGGCGTCGCCATCACCGTCACACCACCAGCCAGAGCGAGATCACACTCCCCCGACCGCAACGCCTGCGCCGCCAGATGCAACGCCACCAACGACGACGAACACGCCGTGTCCACCGTCACCGCCGGCCCCTCCAGACCGAACGTGTACGCCACCCGACCCGACAACACACTGCCGGAGTTGCCGGTGCCGACGTACCCCTCGGCGTCCGACGGCAGGTCGGCCAACTGCGAGGCGTAGTCGTGGTACATGACCCCGGCGAAGACGCCGGTGCGGCTGCCACGCAGCCCGGCCGGATCCAGACCGGCGGACTCGAACGTCTCCCACGACGCCTCCAGCAGCAACCGCTGCTGCGGGTCCATCGCCACCGCCTCACGCGGCGAGATGCCGAAGAACGCCGGATCGAAGTCCGCAGCTCCGGGCAGGAATCCACCGTGCCGGGTGTACGACGTGCCGCTGCGGTCCGGGTCCGGGTCAAACAGCGCGTCCAGGTCCCAGCCCCGGTCGGTCGGGAACCCGCCGATGCCCTCCCCGCCGGTGGCCAGCAGTTCCCAGAGCTGGTCCGGGTTCTGCACCCCACCGGGGTAGCGGCACGCCATGCCCACGATGGCGATCGGCTCGTCGACGCCGGCAACCGTGCTCACTGCCCGGTCCGCCGTCGTCTGCCGCACACCGGCCAGTTCGGACCACAGGTGGTCGGCGAGCACCGCCGGGGTCGGATAGTCGAACACCAGCGTCGACGCGAGGCGCAGGCCGGTCGCCGTGTTGAGCCGGTTCCGCAGGTCCACCGCGGTCAGCGAGTCGAAGCCCAGTTCACGGAAGGCACGGTCGGTGGGGACCGACTCCGCGCCGGCGTGCCCGAGCACCTGGGCGACCAGAGCCCGGACCAGCGCCTCGATCCGGGTCCGGCCCTCGTCGGGGGTCAGGCCCGCCAACTGGTCGGTCCAGTCGCCGCCCTGTCCGGCCTGCCGGCGGGTGACGGTCGGCCCCACGAGGGCACGCAGCACCACCGGTACCGGGCCACCCGTGCCGAGTGTCGCCCGCATCGCCGGCACGTCGAGAACGGCGGGCACCAGCGCCGGTCGGGCCACGCGGAGTGCCGCGTCGAACAGTTCCAGGCCGGTGTCCGCGCTCATCGGGGTGATGCCGGCGCGGGTCGACCGGGCGCGGTCGGCGTCGCCGATCGAGGCGGCCATCCCGGCGGTGTCCCACATGCCCCACGCCAGCGACACCGCCGGCAGCCCCAGCTCACGCCGGAACACCGCGAGACCGTCCAGGAACGCGTTACCCGCCGCATACGCCGCCTGCCCCGGCGACCCCAACACCCCCGCAACCGACGAGAACACCACAAAAAGATCCAGACCCAGACCCGCCGTCACCTCGTGCAGATACCAACCCGCATCCACCTTCGGCGCCAACACACCCGCCAACCGACCAGCAGAAAGCCCCTCGACCACCCCGTCGTCCAGCACACCCGCCGTATGCACCACACCCGACAACCGACCACTGCCGGTGAGTTGATCCACCAGGTCACGTACGGCGTTCCGGTCGGTGACGTCGCACGCGACCAACCGCGCCGACGCGCCCAGGGCCGACAGCCGCTCCACCAGCGCGTCCGCGCCCGACGCGGCGGGCCCCTGCCGGGACACCAACACCAGCGACCGCACCCCGTACGCCACCACCAGATGCTCCGCCACCAGAGCACCCAGAGCACCCGTACCACCGGTCACCAGCACCGTGCCGTCACCCACGACCGACGGTTCCGACGCCACCGGCGCGGAGGCCCGCACCAGGCGCGGCACGAACACCGCATCCGACCGCACGGCCACCTGGCCACCCAGCGGGTCACCGGCTGCCGAGGCGAGCGCACCCAGCGCGTCCGCGTCCAGGTCACCGTCGACGTCGGCCAGCACGATCCGGCCCGGGTGCTCCGACTGCGCCGACCGCAGCAGACCCCACACCGCCGCACCCGCCAGGTCGGTCACCCGATCACCCGACCGGACCGCCACCGCGCCCCGCGTCACCACGACCAGCTTCGAATCCGCCAACACCCCGGCCGCCAACCACGCCTGCACCGTCGACAGCACGTCCGCCGTCAACGCCCGCACCGAAGCGGGCACGTCGGCGTGGGACCCGGCGACGGGCAGGGGCAGCAGCAGCGCGCGGGGGGTCTCCGCCGGGCTGGCCTCGACCGACGCGACCAGCGCCGCGACGTCCGGGAACGACGGCAGGTCCGGCAGTCCGGCCGGCGGTTCCCCGGCGGTCAGCAGCGCCCAGCCGGACGTGCTTCCGGTGGTGGGGGCCTCCTCGGCCTGCCACGCAAGTTCGAACAGCGAGCGCGTCGCCGCGCCGGGCGCCACGACACCGCCCAGTTCACGCAGGACGAGGGAGTCGACCGACACCACCGGAGCACCCGCCTCGTCGCAGGCGACCAGACGCACCCCGGAACCCGACCGGGACAACCGCACCCGCAGCACCCCCGCACCCGAGGCGTGCACCTGCACGCCCTCGAACGCGAACGGCACCTGTGGCCCCGACGGCTCCTCCCCGGACAGCAACAGCCCGGTCGGGTGCAGCGCCGCGTCGAGCAGCGCGGGATGCACTCCGAACCGTCCGGCCTCCCCGGCCGCGTCCTCGGGGAGCGCGACCTCGGCGTACACCGTGCCGTCGCCGGTCCACAGCCGCCGCAGGCCCTGGAAGACCGGCCCGTACACCAGGCCGTGCCCGGCCAGCGCCTCGTACCAGCCCGCCACGTCCACCTCGGACGCACCGGCCGGCGGCCACGCACCCACCACCGGCTCGTCAACCGACACCGGCTCCAGCACACCGTCCGCGTGCCGGACCCAGTCGGAATCGCCCTCGGACTGCGAGTGCACCGTGACGGCACGCGTGCCCGTCGGGTCGGCCGCACCGACCCGCACCTGCACCCGTACCCCACCGGTCTCGGGGAGCACGAGCGGGGCGGCGATGGTCAACTCCCGGAGCCGGGACAGGCCCACCTCGTCGCCCGCCCGCACGGCCAGTTCCACGAGAGCCGTGCCGGGGACGATCACCGTGCCGGACACCGCGTGGTCGGCGAGCCAGGGGTGGGTGGCGACGGAGAGCCGGCCGGTGAGCACCACCATGTCCTCACCGGCGACGGTGACCGCCGCGCCGAGCAGGGGGTGACCGGCCATGCCGAGGCCAGCTCCGGTGACGTCACCCGCGCGCGCCCGTCCGATCCCGAGCCAGTACGGCTGGTGCTGGAACGCGTAGGTCGGCAGGTCCACCCGCCGCGCGCCGGCCCCGGCGAACCACTGCGACCAGGTCACGGACACACCGCTCACGTGCAACTGCCCCAGCGCCGCCAGCAGACCCGACACCTCGGACCGGTCCCGCCGCTGCACCGCCACCGCGAGCACGTCCCCGTCACCCGGGAGCACGTCAGCGGCCATCGCCGTCAGCACACTCTGCGGCCCGACCTCCACAAACGTGTCCACCCCGGCAACCCGCAACGCGGTGATCCCGTCGGCGAACCGGACCGCTTCCCGCACATGCCGCACCCAGTAGTCGACAGGGGTCAACTCCTGCGGATCCGCCACCGCGCCGGTCAGGTTCGACACCACCGGCACCAACGGCGCCCGGAACGTCAGCCCCGCCAGCACCGCCCGGAATTCGTCGAGCATCGGCTCCATCAACGGACTGTGGAACGCATGGCTCACCGTCAGGCGACGGGTCCGGACGCCGCGCTCCCGCCAGGCCGCGTCCAGGTCGTCCAGCGCCTCGACCGCACCGGAGACGACCACGGCGTTCGGGCCGTTCACCGCGGCGATCCCGACCTCGGTCAGCCCTTCGATCGACGCCGCCACCTCGGCCTCCGGCGCGGCGACCGCGAGCATCCCGCCCCCGGCCGGCAACGCCTGCATCAACCGGCCCCGCGCGGCGACGAGCGCACACGCGTCCGCCAGCGACAACACCCCGGCGACGTACGCGGCCGTGATCTCACCGACCGAATGGCCGCCCACGAAGTCCGGAACGACCCCGAACGACTCCACCAGACGGAACAGCGCCACCTCGACCGCGAACAACCCGGCCTGCGTGAAGACGGTCTGATCCAACAACGCCGCCTCAGGCGTGCCCGCCTCGGCGAACAGGACGGGCTTCAACGGCTGCGGCAGAGCCGCGTCGAGATGCGTGCACACCTCGTCCAACGCACCCGCGAACACCGGGAACGACGCATACAGGTCCCGGCCCATCCCGGCACGCTGCGCACCCTGACCGGAGAACAACAGCGCCACCTGACCGCGAACGGCAGCTGTGCCGGTGACGACCGTCCCGGTCGGCTCGCCCACCGCCAACGCCCGCAGCCCGGTCAGCAACTCTTCCCGGTCGGCCGCGACGAGTACGGCGCGGTGTTCCAGAGCCGGACGCGTGGTCACCGACGACCAACCCACGTCCACCGGACGCAGCCCTTCGTCGGCGGCGAGCCAGCGAGCCCAACGGTCCGCCTGCCCCGCCAGAGCCGCCTCCGACCGCGCCGAAACCAGCACCGGCAGCGGAGCGACCGGCGCGGGTGCGTCCCCGGCCTGGGAGGTCCCGGTCTCGACGGGCGGTTGCTCGATGATCACGTGAGCGTTGGTGCCGCTGACCCCGAACGACGAGACCGCCGCCCGACGCGGCCGGTCCACCGCCGGCCAGGGCGTCGCCTCGGTGGCCAGCGTCACCGCGCCGGCCGACCAGTCCACGTGCGGGGACGGCTCATCCACGTGCAACGTCGCCGGCACCACACCATGCCGCATCGCCAGCACCATCTTGATGATGCCCGCGACACCAGCGGCGGCCTGCGTGTGACCCAGATTCGACTTGATCGACCCCAACAACAACGGACGATCCCCCGGCCGATCCTGCCCATACGTGGCCAGCAACGCCTGCGCCTCGATCGGATCACCCAGGGTCGTGCCCGTGCCGTGCGCCTCCACCGCATCGACATCCGCCGCGGTCAGCCGCGCGTTCGCCAGGGCCTGCCGGATCACCCGCTGCTGCGACGGACCGTTCGGCGCAGTCAACCCGTTCGACGCACCGTCCTGGTTCACCGCCGTGCCCCGCACCACCGCCAGGATCCGCCGACCATCCCGACGCGCGTCGGAGAGCCGCTGCACCAGCAGCACACCCACACCCTCCGACCAACCCGTCCCATCCGCCGACGCCGCGAACGACCGGCACCGACCATCCGACGACAGACCCCGCTGCCGCGAAAACTCGATGAACGTCCCCGGCGTCGCCATCACCGTCACACCACCAGCCAGAGCGAGATCACACTCCCCCGACCGCAACGCCTGCGCCGCCAGATGCAACGCCACCAACGACGACGAACACGCCGTGTCCACCGTCACCGCCGGCCCCTCCAGACCGAACGTGTACGCCACGCGGCCGGAGACCACACTCCCGGAGTTGCCGGTGCCGATGTAGCCCTCCAGCCCCTCGGGCAGTTCCTGCACCTGGGAGGCGTAGTCGTGGTACATCAGGCCGGCGAAGACGCCGGTGCGGCTGCCCCGCAGCCCGGCCGGATCGAGACCGGCGGACTCGAACGTCTCCCACGACGCCTCCAGCAGCAACCGCTGCTGCGGGTCCATCGCCACCGCCTCACGCGGCGAGATCCCGAAGAACGCCGGATCGAACTCGGTCGCCCCGGTGAGGAAGCCTCCGTGTCGGGCGTACGAGGTGCCCGGGTGGTCGGGGTCCGGGTGGAACAGGGTTTCCAGGTTCCAGCCCCGGTCGGTCGGGAACTCGCCGATGCCCTCCCCAGCGCCGACCAGCAGCTCCCACAACTGGTCCGGGCTGTCCACCCCACCCGGATAGCGGCAGGCCATGCCGACGATGGCGATCGGCTCGTCCACGCCGACGGAGGCCACCGTCTCGGGGCGTGCCTCCACCATCCCGGTGAGCTGCTCGTACACGTACCCCGCGAGAGCCGCCGGCGTCGGATAGTCGAACACCAACGTCGACCCCAACCGCAGACCCGTCGCCCCGTTCACCCGGTTCCGCAGGTCCACCGCCGTCAACGAGTCGAACCCGAGCTCACGGAACGCCCGATCCGCCGGCACCGACTCCGCACCACCATGCCCCAACACCTGCGCCACCAGGCCACGCACCAACACGTCGACCTGGGCACGGGCCTCGTCGGGGGTCAGCGTGGCGAGGCGGTGCGCCCAGGTGCCCGCACCGCCGCCGGCCTGGCGGCGGGTGGCCACGGTGCCGACGAGGGCGCGCAGCATCGGCGGTACGCCGGTGGCGGTGGCCGCCGCGCGCAGGGCCGGCACGTCGACGACGGCGGGTACGAGCGTGGGGGTGTCGGTGGCGACGGCCGCGTCGAACAGCGCGACGCCGACGGGGCCGGTGATCAGGCCGAGGCCGGCGCGGGTGACCCGGGAGCGGTCGGTGGCGCTGAGGGTGGACGCCATGCCGTCGGTGTCCCACATGCCCCAGGCGAGGGAGTGCGCGGGCAGGCCGCGTCCCCGGCGGTGGCCGGCGAGGGCGTCGAGGAAGCTGTTGGCCGCCGCGTACGCGCCCTGGCCGGGTGACCCGAGCACTCCGGCGATGGAGGAGAACGTCACGAAGAGGTCGAGGTCCAGGTCGGCGGTGGCCTCGTGCAGCCACCAGCCGGCGTCGACCTTGGGGGCGAGGACCCGGGCGAGCCGGTCGGGGTCGATGCCGGTGACGACGGCGTCGTCGAGGACACCGGCGGTGTGCACCACCCCGGCGAGCCGTCCGGCCCCGGTTACCTGCCCGACGAGGGCGTGGACGGCGTCCCGGTCGGTGACGTCGCAGGCGAGCACGTCGACCCGCGCGCCGAGGCCGGTCAGCTCGGCGGTCAGGTCCGCCGAGCCGGGCGCGTCGGGGCCGCGCCGGCTGACCAGGGCGAGGGAGTCCACGCCCCACTCGGTGACGAGGTGCCGGGCGAGCAGGGCGCCGAGCGCACCGGTGCCGCCGGTGACCAGGACGGTGCCGCCGCGCAGGCGCGGGGTGTCCGCGGGTGGGGCGGCGGCGCGTACCAGACGGGGGGTGAGGGCCGCGTCGCCGCGGACCGCGAGCTGCGCCACGGTCGGGTCGGCGGCGGCGAGCAGCGCGACGGCCGACGTGTCCAGGTCCCGGTCCAGGTCGGCCAGGACGATCCGGCCGGGATGCTCGGACTGGGCGGAGCGCATCAGGCCCCAGACGGCCGCGCCGACCAGGTCATCGGCCGGGTCGGCGTCGACGGCCCGCACCGCGCCCCGGGTGACCACCGCGAGGCGGGTGTCCGCGAGCTCGTCGGCGGCCAGCCACGCCTGCACCACGCCGAGCACGTCGGCGGTCGTGGCCCGGACCACGGCCGGCAGTTCCGCTGCCGGCAGCCCGGCCGGAGCGGCGGGCACGGGCAGCAGGAGCAGCGGGGGTACGTCGCCGGTGGCGACCAGTTCGGCGACTCCCGGGTACGCGGGGACACCGGAGAGCGTCGGTGTGGACGCGCCCAGCAGGGCGGCACCGGGTGCCTCGACGGGATCGATCGGGTCGGCCTGCCAGGCGACCCGGAACAGCGACCGGGCGGCGAGCGTGGCCGCCGACGGGTCGACGCTGGTCATTTCGCGCAGGACGACCGAGTCGACGGAGACGACCGGACGGTCGGTGTCGTCGACGGCGAGCAGCCGCACGCCGCCGCCGACCCGGGTGAGCCGGACCCGCAGGGTGTCCGCGCCGACGGCGTGCACCTGGACGCCCTCGAAGGCGAACGGTGCCTTCGGGCCGCTGGTGCCGTCGCCGGGCAGCAGGGCGGTCGGGTGCAGGGCGGTGTCGAGCAGGGCGGGATGTACGCCGAAGCCGGTGGTGCCGTCGGGGGCGGCGGGGAGGGCGACGTCCGCGTAGACGGTGTCGTCGCCGGCCGTCCAGGCCCGCCGCAGGCCCTGGAAGACCGGCCCGTAGGTCATGCCGTGGCCGGCGAGTGCCTCGTACCAGCCGTCGAGGTCGACCTCGACGGCGTTGGCCGGCGGCCACGCGCCGAGGCCGCTGTCGTCGGTGGGGTCGACGGCGGTGAGCACGCCCTCGGCGTGCCGCACCCAGTCGCCGTCCGGGTCGTGGTCGGGCTGGGAGTGGATGGTGACGGCACGCCAACCGGTGTGGTCGCGCGGGCCGACCCGGACCTGGACGCGGACCGCGCCCTGGGCGGGAAGCACGAGCGGGGCGGCGATGGTCAGTTCGCCCACCCGGCAGGGACCGAACTCGTCGCCGGCCCGCAGCACCAGTTCGACCAGTGCCGTGCCGGGGACGACCACCGCGCCGGCCACCACGTGGTCGGCCAGCCAGGGCTGGGCGGCGACGGAGATCCGACCGGTGAGCACGGCGGCGTCCTCGCCGGCCAACCGGATGGCGGCGGCGAGCAGCGGGTGCCCGGCGGCGCCGAGGCCGGCGACGGAGACGTCCGAGGACCGGCCGGCGGGACGCAGCCAGTAGCGTTCCGGCGCGAAGGCGTACGTGGGCAGGTCGATGCGGCTGGCGGCGGTGCCGGCGAAGATCGGTGTCCAGTCGACCGGGCCGCCGGCGGTGAACAGTTCGGCCAGTCCGGTCAGCAGGGCGTGTGGCTCGGCGCGGTCGCGGCGCTGGGTCGGCACCGCGAGGATGCCGTGGGTGTCACCGGTGAGCGTCTCGCGGACCAGGGCGGTGAGCACCGCGCCGGGTCCGACCTCGACGAACGTGTCCACCCCGGCGACGCGCAACGCGGTGACCCCGTCGGCGAACCGCACCGCCTCGCGGACGTGCCGCACCCAGTAGTCCGGCGTACGCAACTCGTCGGCGTCGGCGAGCACGCCGGTCAGGTTCGACACCACCGGCACCAAAGGCGCGGCAAAGCTCAACCCCGCCAACACCGACCGGAACTCGTCCAGCATCGGCTCCATCAACGGACTGTGGAACGCGTGACTCACCGTCAACCGGCGGGTCCGAACCCCACGCTCCCGCCAGGCCGCCTCCAGGTCGTCCAGCACCTCGACCGCACCGGAGACGACAACCGCTTCCGGACCGTTGACAGCAGCGATCCCGACCCGGTCGGTAAGCCCGGTCAGCGTCTCCGCCACCTCGGCCTCCGGCGCGGCGACCGCGAGCATCCCGCCACCGGACGGCAACGCCTGCATCAACCGACCCCGCGCCGCCACCAACGCACACGCATCCGCCAGCGACAACACACCGGCCACGTGCGCCGCCGTGATCTCACCGACCGAATGACCACCCACGAAGTCCGGCACGATCCCGAACGACTCCACCAGACGGAACAACGCCACCTCGACCGCGAACAACCCGGCCTGCGTGAACACCGTCTGATCCAGCAGTTCCGCCTCGGACGTGCCCGCGTCGGCGAACAGGACGGGCTTCAACGGCTGCGGCAGTGCCCGGTCGAGATGGGCACACACCTCGTCCAACGCGGCGGCGAAGACCGGGAACGTCGCGTACAGCTCCCGACCCATCCCGGCACGCTGGGCACCCTGGCCCGAGAAGAGCAGCGCGACGGGGCCCCGGTCGGTGGCACGGCCGGTGACCACCGCGGCGGTGGGTTCGTCGGCGGCGAGCGCGGCCAGCCCCGTGGTCAGGTCGGCGTGGTCGGCGGCGAACAGCACCGCGCGGTGTTCCAGCGCGGTACGGGTGGTCAGCGACGTCCAGCCGACGTCGACGAGCCGGGGCGGGTCGCCCGCGTCGAGGCGGTCGGCCCAGTGCCGGGCCTGGCGGGCCAGCGCGCCCTCACCCCGGGCGGAGAGCAGCACCGGCACCAGCGGCGGGGCGGTGGGCTCGACGAGTTCGCCCTCCACCACCTCGGCCGGTGGCGCCTCGACGATGATGTGCGCGTTGGTGCCGCTGACGCCGAACGAGGAGACCGCCGCCCGGCGCGGGCGACCGGTCTCCGGCCACGGGCGGGCCTCGGTGAGCAGTTCGACCGCGCCGGCCGACCAGTCGACGTGCGGGGTGGGCTCGTCGACGTGCAGGGTGCGGGGCAGCACGCCGTGCCGCAGCGCCTGCACCATCTTGATCACACCGGCCACCCCGGCGGCGGCCTGGGTGTGCCCGATGTTCGACTTGATCGACCCGAGCCAGAGCGGACGGTCGTCCGGCCGGTCCTGCCCGTACGTGGCGAGCAGGGCCTGCGCCTCGATCGGGTCGCCGAGGGTGGTCGCGGTGCCGTGCGCCTCGACCGCGTCGACGTCGGCGGTGGTGAGTCCCGCGCTGGCCAGGGCCTGCCGGATGACGCGCTGCTGCGAGGGGCCGTTCGGCGCGGTCAGGCCGTTCGACGCGCCGTCCTGGTTGACGGCGCTGCCCCGCACCACGGCGAGGACGCGGTGGCCGTGGCGCTGCGCGTCGGAGAGCCGCTCGACGAGGAGCACGCCGACGCCCTCGCCCCAGCCGGTGCCGTCGGCGGCGGCAGCGAAGGAGCGGCACCGACCGTCGGCGGAGAGGCCGCCCTGCCGGGTGAACTCCACGAACGCCCCGGGGGTGACCATCACGTTCACGCCGCCGGCGACCGCGAGGTCGCACTCGCCCTGCCGCAGCGACTGCACGGCCAGGTGCAGGGCGACCAGGGACGACGAGCAGGCGGTGTCCACGGTGACCGCCGGGCCCTCCAGGCCGAACGTGTAGGCCACCCGGCCGGAGATGACGCTGTGCGCGCCGCCGGTGAGCCGGTAGCCGTCCAGGCCGGGGGTCTCGTCGCCGGTCCCGTAGCCGGTCGGGGACGCGCCGACGAAGACTCCGGTGGGGGTGCCGTGCAGCCGGTCGGGGGCGACGCCGGCCTGCTCGAACGCCTCCCAGGTGGCCTCCAGCAGCAGCCGCTGCTGCGGGTCCATGGCCAGGGCCTCGCGGGGCGAGATGCCGAAGAACTCCGGGTCGAAGTCGGTGGCCCGGTCGATGAACCCGCCGTGGCGGGTGGCCGAGCGGCCGGGTGCCTCGGGGTCGTCGGCGAGGAGCCGGTCGAGGTCCCAGTGCCGGTCGGTGCGGAACTCGGTGATGCCGTCGCGTCCCGAGGCGACTAGGTCCCACAGCCCGTCCGGGTCGCTGACCCCACCCGGGTAGCGGCAGCTCATCCCGACGATGGCGATGGGCTCGTCGGCGCTGTCCCGACCGGCCGGGCCGGCCGGCGTCCCGGCGGGGGCGGATTCGGCGTCGTCCAGCCGCAGCAGGGACGCCAGGTGCCCGGCGAGGGCGGCCGGGTTCGGGTAGTCGAAGATCAGCGTGGTGGGCAGGGCCAGGCCGGTCGCGCCGGTGATCTGGTTGCGCAGCTCCACCGCGGTCAGCGAGTCGAAGCCCAGTTCCTTGAACGCCCGCTTCGGGCTGACCGCGTCGGTGCCGGCGTGGCCGAGGACGGCGGCGGCGTGGTCGCGGACCAGGTCGGTGAGGTGCCGGTCCCGTTCGGCGCGGGTGAGGGCGGCCAGCTGTCCGCGCAGCGCGGCGGCGTGGTCGGTGGGCCCGTCGGCCGGGTCGGCGGTCAGCGCCTCGCGGGCCTCGGCGATGTCGTCGAGCAGCGGACGCGGTCGCGCCGAGGCGTAGGCGGGCGCGAAGGTGGCCCAGTCGACGTCGGCGACGACGAGGCAGGTCTCGCCGTGCTCGACGGCGCGGCGCAGGGCGAGCAGCGCGGCGGCCGGCTGCATCGGGTTGAGGCCACGCCGGCTGAGCAGCCGCTGTGCCTCCTCGGTGGTGGCCATGCCACCCTCGGCCCACGCGCCCCAGGAGATGGAGGTGGCGGCCAGGCCCCGGGCGCGGCGCTGCTCGGCGAGCGCGTCGAGGTACGCGTTCGCGGCGGCGTACGCGCCCTGCCCGCCGCTGCCCCACACGCCGGAGATGGAGGCGAAGGTGACGAACGCGTCGAGCTGCCGGTCGCCGAGGAACTCGTCGAGGTAGGCGGCACCGGCGACCTTGCCGGCCATGACGTGGTCGAACACGTCGAGGTCGGTGTCGACCAGCGCGGTGAGTCGGGTGATCCCGGCGGCGTGCAGGACGGCGGTCAGCGGGGCGACCTCGTCCAGCCCGGCGACCAGTGCGGCGACCTGGTCGCGGTCGGCCATGTCGCAGGCGACGACGCTGACCCGTACGCCGGTGGCGGTCAGTTCGTCGGTCAGCTCCCGCGCGCCGGTGGCGTCGAGGCCGCGCCGGCTGGTGAGGACCAGGTGTTCGGCGCCGTTGGCGGCGAGCCAGCGGGCGGCCTGCGCGCCGATCGCGCCGGTGCCGCCGGTGACGAGGACGGTGCCACGGGGCTGCCACTGGGTGACCTGCCCGGCGGGGCGGGCGCCGGTACGGGCGATCCGGCGGACGAAGGTGCCGTACGGGCGGACGGCGAACTGGTCCTCGTCGTCGGCGGTGGTGAGGATGCGGGCGACCTCGGCCCAGGTGGTGGCGTCGGGGTCGGCGGGCAGGTCGACCAGGCCGCCCCAGCGGGTCGGGTGTTCCAGACCGACCACCCGGGCGAGGCCCCAGAGCGCGTGCTGGGCGGCGCTGGCCACCGGTTCGGCCGGGTCGGTGCCGACGCCTCCGGAGGTGAGGCACCACAGCGGGGCGGCAACGTCGGCGTCGGCGAGGGCCTGCACGAGCCGGGTGGTGGCGACCAGACCGGTGGGGACGCTCGGGTGACCGGGGTGTTCCGCGTCGGTCAGGCCGAGCAGGGAGACCACCCCGGCCAGCGGGGTGTCCCGGTGCGCGGCGAGCGCCTCGGCGAGCGCGTGCCGGTCGACGTCGGCCGAGTCGACCTCGATCCGCCGGATCGCCGGACCGTCGGCCGCGGCGAGGCCGTCCACCCAGCCGTCGAGGGTCGGGTCACCGGCCGGGAGGACCACGAGCAGGTCACCGGGGACGGTGGTCGGGTTGCTCTGGCCGATGGGCTTCCACGCCACCCGGTACGACCAGCCGTCCAGCACGGCCCGCTGCAACCGGGCCTTCCGCCAGGACGACAGCACGGGCAGCGCCGGGGCGAGCACCTCCAGGTCGGCCGGGTCGCCGTCGAGTTGGGCGGCGAGCGCGGCCACGTCGGCGCGTTCCACCGCCGACCAGAACTCCACGTCGACCACGTCCGGGCTGACCGGCCCGGTGCCGGCGGTGGTGCTCCGTTCGGTCCAGTAGTGCTGCCGCTGGAAGGCGTAGGTGGGCAGGTCGGTGAGGATTCCGGCGGCGGGGAGCACCTGCCGGTAATCCACCGGCAGGCCGTGGGCGTGGGCGGCGGCGATGCTGGTCAGCATCCGTACGGCCGCGTCCTCGCCCCGGCGGAGGGTGGCCAGGACCTGTCCGGCGGTGCCGGTGTCGTCGAGGATCGTGGTGAGCGGCATGCTCAGCACCGGGTGCACGGAGACCTCGACGAAGTCGGTGAACCCGGCGTCGAGGGCGGTCCGCACGGCGGTGTCGAAGAGCACGGTGCGGCGCAGGTTCTCCGCCCAGTAGTCGGCGTCCAGTTCGGTGCCGTCGATCCAGGTGCCGGTGACGGTGGAGAGGATCCGGACGTCACCGGCGCGGGGGGTCAGTCCGGCCAGGTCGGTGCGCATCCGCTCGGCGGCGGCGTACACCAGCGGGCAGTGCGAGGCGTAGTCGATGTTGATGGGGCGGGCCCGGATCCCGTCGGCGGCGCACGCGGCGACGAGGTCGGCGACCCGGTCGTGCGGGCCGGAGACGGTGACCGCGCGGGGGCCGTTGACCACGGCGATGTCGACCCCGTCGGGAAGGCGTCGGGTGGCTTCGTCGGCGGAGAGGTCGAGGGCGGCCATGGTCCCGGCCTCGGCGAGGTCGGCGATGGCCCGCAGTCGCACCGCGAGCAGCTTCACCGCGTCGGCGAGGGTGAGCACCCCGGCGACGTGCGCGGCGACGACCTCGCTCTGCGAATGGCCGATGACGGCCTGCGGGGTCATGCCGGCGGCCCGCCACACCCGGGCCAGACTGATGGTGAGCGCGAACAGGATCGGCTGGACGATCTCGTGGCGGCCCAGCCAGGACTCGTCGTCGCCGGTGAGGTGGCCGACGATGTCGAGGTCGAACCAGCGGTCGAACTCGGCCTGGCACTCGGCGAGCGCCTCGTCGAAGACCGGGCAGGCACCGATCAGGCCGGCCGCCATCCCCAGGTGGTGCCCGCCGTAGCCGGGGAACACCCAGACCGGTCCCTCGGCCGGCTCGCCGGCGACGGCGCTGACCAGGGAGCCGGCGGGGCGGCCCTCGGCGAGGGCGTCCAGGCCGGCGAGGAGCTGGGCGGGGTCGGTGCCGACGACGGCCGCCCGGTGCTCGAACACCGACCGGGTGGTGACCAGCGACCAGGCCACCCGGGCCGGGTCGAGGTCCGCGCGGGAGCGGACGTACCGGGCGAGCCGGACGGCCTGGTCGCGCAGGGCCGGCGCGGACCGGGCGGAGAGCGTCCACACGGTGGTGGGTGTGGTGAGCAGGCCGGGCTGTGCCGGCTCCGGTTCCGGGGCGGGGGTCGGGGCGGCCTGTTCGAGGATGACGTGGGCGTTGGTGCCGGAGATGCCGAACGACGACACGGCGGCGCGGCGGGGGCGCTCCGCCACCGGCCACTCACGGGCCTCGGTGAGCAGCGACACCGCCCCGGCGGTCCAGTCGATGTGCGGGGACGGCGCGTCGACGTGCAGGGTGGCCGGCAGCCGCCCGTGGCGCATCGCCATGACCATCTTGATGATCCCGGCAACGCCGGCGGCCGACTGGCTGTGCCCGAAGTTCGACTTGATCGACCCGAGCCAGAGCGGGTCGGTGCCGTCCCGGTCCTGCCCGTACGTGGCGAGCAGGGCCTGCGCCTCGATCGGGTCGCCGAGGGTGGTGCCGGTGCCGTGCGCCTCGACGGCGTCCACGTCGGCGGGGGTGAGCCGGGCGTTGCTCAGCGCCTGCCGGATGACCCGCTGCTGGGCGGGGCCGTTCGGGGCGGTGAGGCCGTTGGACGCGCCGTCCTGGTTGATGGCCGAGCCGCGCACCACGGCGAGGATCCGGTGGCCGTTGCGCTGGGCGTCGGAGAGCCGTTCGACGAGGAGCAGGCCGACACCCTCGGCCCAACCGGTGCCGTCGGCGGAGGCGGCGAACGCCTTGCAGCGCCCGTCGGAGGAGAGGCCGCGCTGCCGGGAGAAGCCGACGAACGCGCTGGGGGTGGCCATCACGGTCACGCCACCGGCCAGGGCCAGGTCGAACTCCCCGGCGCGCAGCGCCTGGCAGGCCAGGTGCAGGGCGACCAGCGACGACGAGCAGGCGGTGTCGACGGTGACCGCCGGTCCCTCCAGCCCCAGCGCGTACGCGATCCGGCCGGAGACGACACTGCTGACGGTGCCGGTGAGCAGGTAGCCCTCGTCGGCGCCGTCCGCGCCGCCGTCCGCGCCGACGCCGTAGCCGTTGGCGGTGGTGCCGACGAAGACGCCGACCTTCTGCCCACGCACCCCGGACGGGGCGATGCCGGCGCTCTCGAACGCCTCCCACGACGTCTCCAGCAGCAGCCGCTGCTGCGGGTCCATCGCCTGCGCCTCGCGGGGGCTGATCCCGAAGAAGTCGGCGTCGAAGGAGGCCGCGTCGTACAGGAACCCGCCCTGCTGGGTGCTGGAACGGCCAGCCCGCTCACCGGTCGGGTCGTACAGGTTGTCCAGGTCCCAGCCCCGGTCGCCGGGGAACCCGCCGATCGCGTCCCCGCCGGAGGCCACCAGGTCCCACAGCTCGTCCGGGTTGGACACCCCGCCCGGGTAGCGGCAGGACATCGCCACGATGGCGATGGGTTCCCGGGCGGCGGCGGTCAGCTGCTGGTTGAGCTGCTTGAGCCGGCTGGTCTCCTTGAGGGAAGCCCGAAGCGCCTCGACGACCTTATCTGCAGACGTGGACATCAGTTACTCCGTACGTGGGACAAGGGTCAGGACTCGGAGCCGTCGAGCGCCAGCCTGATGAGGGTGTCGGCGTCCATCTCGTCGATGTCGACGCCCTCGTCGGTGGAGGCGTGGTCGGTGTCGTCGCCGTCGGCGAGGGTGAGCAGCAGGTCCAGCAGTCCGGCCTCGCGGATCCGGGCCAGCGGGATGGTGGCGAGGGCCTGCCGCACCGCCGTCTCCGCCGGGTCGGCCGTCTCCTCCCGCTGCGTCTCGGGGACCAGCTCGGTGAGCAGGTGCCCGGCGACGGTGGCCGGGTCGGGGTAGTCGAAGACCAGCGTCGTGGGCAGGGACAGGCCGGTGACCCGGGTCAGCCGGTTGCGCAGCTCGACGGCGGTCAGCGAGTCGAAGCCGAGTTCCTTGAACGCCCGCCTCGGCTTGACCAGCTCGGGACCGGTGTGGCCGAGCACGGCCGCCGCCTCGGCGCGGACCAGGTCGGTGAGGTGCCGGTCCCGCTCGTCGTCGGGCAGCGCGAGCAGCCGCTCACGCAGCGACCGGCCGCCGTCGGCCGACGTGGTGTCCCCGGCCGGGGTGGCCTGGCGGGCCTCCGGCAGGTCGGCCAGGAGCGGACGCGGACCGGCCGAGGAGTACGCCGGGGCGAACGTCGCCCAGTCCACGTCGACCACGGTGAGGCCGGTACGGCCACCGCCGACGGCCACCCGCAGGGCGTGCACCGCGTCGTCCGGGGCCATCGCCCGCAGCCCGCGTCGGGCCAGTTCCCGCTGGGCGTCGTCGGTGGCCATGCCGCCGTCGGCCCACGGACCCCACGCCACCGAGGTGGCGGCGAGGCCCCGGGCGCGTCGCCGCTCGGCCAGCGCGTCGAGGTACGCGTTGCCGGCCGCGTAGCCGGCCTGTCCGCCGCTGCCCCACACCCCGGCGATCGAGGCGAAGAGGACGAACGCGTCGAGCGGCCGGTCGCCGAGCAGCTCGTCGAGGTGCACCGCACCGGCGATCTTGCCGGCCATCACCCCGGCCAGCCGGTCCAGGTCGGTGTCGACCATCGGGGCCACGTCGTTGAGCCCGGCCGCGTGCACCACCGCGGTCAACGGTTCCGGGTCGTCGTCGATCCGGGCGAGCAGCGCGGCCACCGCGTCCCGGTCGGCCACGTCGCAGGCGGCCACGGTCACCCGGGCCCCCAGAGCGGTCAGCTCGTCACGCAGGTCGGCCGCGCCGGGGGCGGCGTCGCCACGACGGCTGGTGAGCACCAGGTGCGCCGCGCCGGTGCCGGCCGCCCAGCGGGCCACGTGCGCGCCGAGCGCGCCGGTGCCGCCGGTGACCAGCACGGTGCCGGAGGGCCGCCACCGCTCGGCCGCCGCCGGGTCGGCCGGGGTGGCCCGGGTCAGCCGGCGCGCGTACACGCCGGTGGGCCGGACCGCGAGCTGGTCCTCGTCCCCGCCGGCGGTGAGCGCCGCCGCCAGCCGGACCGGGTCGACGTCCCGCTCCGGCAGGTCCAGCAGACCCACCCGGAGCTGCGGCAGTTCCAGGCCGGCGACCCGGCCCATGCCCCACAGGGCGCCCTGGGCGGCGCTGCGCGCCGGGTCGGCGTCGCCGGTGCCGACCGCGCCCCGGGTGACACACCACAGCGGACCCGCCGCACCGGCGTCGTGCAGGGCCTGCACGAGCAGCAGGGTGGCCGCGACGCCGGCCGGCACAGCCGGCTGCTTCGGGTGCGGACCGTCGGCCAGGCCGAGCAGGGAGACCACGCCGGTGACCGGCCCGTCGGCCAGCGCGCTGGTCAACCGGCGGGTCAGGCCGCCCCGGGTGGCGGTGGCCGGGTCGACGACCAGCCGCCGGACGTCGCCGCCGGCAACCGTCAGCGCGGCTTCGACCTGCTCCCCCGCCGGGTCGCCGTCGGGGCCGACGAGCAGCCAGCCGCCGGTCGCCGTCGCCGGGTCACCCAGGTCGATCCGACGCCATCCCACCTGGTACGACCAGCCGTTGACGGCCGCGTCGCGGGTCCGGGCCCGACGCCAGGAGGTGAGGGCGGGCAGGGCCGGGGCGAGGGCGTCCACCGCGTCCGCGCCGAGCTGGCCGGCGAGGACGCTCAGGTCTCCGCCCTCGACGGCGGCCCAGAACTCGGCGTCGCCCGCGTCCGTCACCGACGTCGTGCCCTGTCGCCGGCTCGCCGGCTCGGGCCAGAACCGCTGGTGCTGGAACGCGTACGTCGGCAGGTCCACCCGGCGCGCGCCGGTGAACCAGGGCTCCCAGCGGACCGGCAGGCCGTGCACGTGCAGCTCACCCAGCGCGGCGACCAGCCCGGCCACCTCGGCACGGTCCCGCCGCTGGGCGGCCACGGCGAGCACGTCCTCGTCCCCGGGGAGCACGTCGGCGGCCATCGCGGTCAGCACGCTCTGCGGGCCGACCTCCAGGAACGTGTCCACGCCCGCCTTGCGGAGCACGGTGACCCCGTCGGCGAAGCGGACGGTCTCCCGCACGTGCCGGACCCAGTAGTCCGGGTCGCGGAACTCCTCGGCGTCGACGAGCGCGCCGGTCAGGTTCGACACCACCGGCAGCAGCGGCGCGGCGAACGTCAGCCCTTCGACGACCGCCCGGAACCCGTCGAGCATCGGCTCCATCAGCGGACTGTGGAACGCGTGGCTGACCGTCAGGCGACGGGTCCGCGCACCCCGCTCCCGCCAGATGCGCTCCACCTCGTCCAGGGCCTCGACCGCGCCCGACACGACGACCGCCGCCGGGCCGTTCACGGCGGCGACACCCACCCGGTCGGTCAGGCCGGCGAGCGTCCCGGCGACCGCCTCCTCGGACGCGGCCACCGCGAGCATCCCGCCCCCGGCGGGAAGGTCCTGCATCAGCCGGCCCCGTGCCGCGACCAGGGAACACGCGTCTGAGAGGGACAGCACCCCGGCGACGTGCGCGGCGGTGATCTCGCCGATCGAGTGACCGCCGACGAAGTCGGGGACGATCCCGAACGACTCGACCAGCCGGAACAGCGCCACCTCGACCGCGAACAGACCGGTCTGGGTGAACACGGTCTGGTCCAGCAGCTCCGCCTCCGGCGTGCCAGGCTCGGCGAACAGGACGGTCCGCAACGGCTGCGGCAGGAGCGGATCGAGGTGACCGCAGACCTCGTCCAACGCGGTGGCGAACACCGGGAAGGTCGCGGACAGCTCCCGGCCCATCCCGGCGCGCTGCGCACCCTGGCCGGAGAAGAGGAGTGCCAGCTGGCCACGCGGGGCGGCCGTGCCGGTCACCACCGCGCCCGACGGGTCACCGGCGGCGAGAGCGCGCAGCCCGGCGACCAGCTCGTCGCGGTCGGTCGCCGCGATCACCGCACGGTGCGCCAACGCCGACCGGGTGGTCACCGACGACCAGCCCACGTCCACCGGACGCAGCGCCTCGTCGCCCGTCAGCCAGTCGGCCCACCGGCCCGCCTGCCCGGCGAGGGCCGGCTCCGACCGCGCCGACAACAGCACCGGCGTCACCGTCTGCGGCACCGGCTCCACGGCCTCGGTCACGTCGGTCACCGGCGGCTGCTCGATGATCACGTGCGCGTTCGTGCCGGAGATGCCGAACGACGACACCGCCGCCCGACGCGGCCGGTCCACCGACGGCCACGGCGTCGGCGCGGTCGCCAGGGTGACCGCCCCGGTCGCCCAGTCGACGTGCGGGGACGGCTCGTCCACGTGCAACGTCGGCGGGACGAGACCGTGTCGCATGGCGAGGACCATCTTGATGATGCCGGCGACACCGGCGGCGGCCTGCGTGTGACCGATGTTCGACTTGATCGACCCGAGCAGCAGCGGACGGTCGGCGGGGCGGTCCTGCCCGTACGTGGCGAGGAGCGCCTGCGCCTCGATCGGGTCACCCAGGGTGGTGCCGGTGCCGTGCGCCTCCACCGCGTCCACATCGGCGGTGGTCAGCCGGGCGTTCGCGAGGGCCTGGCGGATGACCCGCTGCTGCGCGGGGCCGTTCGGCGCGGTCAGGCCGTTCGACGCGCCGTCCTGGTTGACGGCGCTGCCCCGCAGCACCGCGAGGACCCGGTGGCCGTGCCGCCGGGCGTCGGAGAGTCGTTCCACGAGGAGCATGCCGACGCCCTCGCCCCAGCCGGTGCCGTCCGCGCAGCCGGCGAACGCCTTGCACCGGCCGTCCGGGGCGAGACCCCGCTGCCGGGAGAAGCCGACGAAGGCACTCGGGGTGGCCATCACCGTCACGCCACCGGCCAGCGCCAGGTCGCACTCGCCGGACCGCAGCGCCTGCGCGGCCAGGTGCAGGGCGACCAGCGACGACGAACACGCGGTGTCGACGGTGACCGCCGGTCCCTCCAGGCCGAACACGTACGCCACCCGGCCGGAGGCGACGCTGCCGGCGGTGCCGTTGACGAGGTAGCCCTCCAGTTCCTCCGAGGCCTCCAGGCGGCCCGCGTAGTCGTGGTGGATGAGTCCGGCGAACACACCGGTGGTGCCCGTGGTGTCGCGCGGGTCGAGGCCGGCGGACTCGAACGCCTCCCAGGAGGTTTCCAGCAGCAGCCGCTGCTGCGGGTCCATCGCCAGCGCCTCACGCGGCGAGATACCGAAGAACTCCGGGTCGAACTCGGCCGCGTCGTACAGGAACCCGCCCTGCCGGGTGGTGGACGTGCCCGCCCGGTCCGCGTCCGCGTCGTAGAGGGCGTCCAGGTCCCAACCCCGATCGGTCGGGAACCCGTCGATCGCGTCGCGACCCGAGACGACCAGGTTCCACAGTTGCTCCGGGCTCGACACGCCACCCGGGAACCGGCAGGCCATCCCGACGATGGCGATCGGGTCGTCGGCACCGGGCGCGGTGACGGTCCGGACGGCGGTGGGCGCCGCTGCCACGGAGTGACCCATCTGCTCGTGCAGGTGCTCGGCGAGCCGCTCCGGCGTCGGGTAGTCGAAGACGAGCGTGGCGGTCAGCCGCAGCCCGGTCGCCGAGGCGAGCCGGTTACGCAACTCCACCGACGTCAACGAGTCGAAACCCAACTCCTTGAACGCCCGACCACCCGGCACCGCCTGCGCCGACGCGTGCCCCAGCACCGCCGCCGCCTGGGCACACACCAGCTCCACCAGCAGCCGACGCGCCTCGTCCTGCGACAGCCCTGTCAACCGCTCCGACCACGTGCCCGTGCCGGCCTCGACGGCGCGCGTCTGCCGGCGTGCCCCGCTCCGGGCCAACCGACGCAGGATCGGCGGGACCTGCGCGGGCTCCCCGGTGATCCGCAGCCGCGCGGCCACCACCGTGGGCGGTGTCCCGGTGAGCGCGGCGTCGAACAGGGTGGTTCCTTCGGTGGCGGTGAGGCCCGTCATGCCGAGCCGGCCCAGCCGCTGCCGGTCGTCCGCGCTGAGGCGGGCGGCCATGCCACCGGTGGCCCACATGCCCCAGCCGATGCTGGTCGCGGGCAGACCCTGCGCGCGCCGGTGCTGGGCGAGGGCGTCGAGGAACGCGTTCGCCGCCGCGTAGTTGCCCTGACCGGGCGAACCGAGCGTCGCCGCGATCGACGAGAACACCACGAACGCCGACAGATCCAACCCCGCCGTCGCCTCGTGCAGCGCCCACGCCGCATCGACCTTCGGCCGCAGCACCGTCGACATGCCGGCCGGGTCGAGGGAGGTGATCGTCGCGTCGGCGACGACCCCGGCACAGTGCACCACGGCGGTCAGCGGGTGCGCCGGATCGACGCCCGCGACCAGGGCAGCGACCTGCTCCGCGTCCGCCACGTCCACCGCGACGGTGGACACCGAGGCGCCCGAGGCGGCCAGCTCGGCGACCAGCGTCGCGTAGTCGCCGCCCTCGACCGGCGCGCTCCGGGACGCCAGCAGCAGACGCTTCGACCGTCCCGTGGCGACGAGGTGCCGGGCCACCACACCGGCCAGGGAACCGGAGGCCCCGGTGACCAGCGTGGTGCCGTCCTGGTCCAGCGGAGCCGGCACGGTGAGGACGACCTTGCCGACGTGGCGGGCCTGGCTGATGTGCCGCAACGCCTGCCGCGCCTTCCGCACATCCCACACCCGCGTCGGCAACGGCTTCAACACACCCTGCTCGAACAGTTCGAGCAGCTCGGACAACATCTGCCCGATCCGCTCGCCGCCGGCCTCGTTCAGGTCGAACGCCCGGTAGGACACCCCCGGATGCTGCGCAGCGACTCGTTCCGGATCCCGGAGGTCGGTCTTGCCCATCTCCACGAACCGGCCACCACGCGGCAACAACCGCAACGACGCGTCCACGAACTCACCCGCGAGCGCATCCAACACCACATCCACACCCGCGCCACCCGACGCGGCCACGAACGTCTGCTCGAACTCCGTCGTCCGCGACGACGCGATCCGCTCCGGCGCGACCCCCAGACCACGCAGGGTCTCCCACTTGCCGGGGCTGGCCGTGGCGTAGACCGTCGCACCGAAATGATGCGCCAACTGGATCGCCGCCATACCCACACCACCCGCACCCGAGTGGATCAACACCGACTCACCGGCCCGCAGGCCGGCGAGAGCGTGCAGCCCGTAGTACGCCGTCAGGAACACCACCGGCACCGACGCCGCCTCGACGAACGACCAGCCCGCCGGAACCTTCGCGATCCGCTCCCGCTGCGCCACCACCTCGGGGCCGAACCCGGGCTCGAACAACCCGAACACCCGATCACCGGGGGCGAGACCCTCGACACCGGGGCCGACCTCCAACACCACACCCGCGCCCTCGCTGCCCATCACCGCGGCCGGGTCCGGGTACATGCCGAGCGCCATGAGGACGTCGCGGAAGTTCACGCCGGTGGCACGCACCGCGATGCGGACCTCACCGGACGCGAGTTCGACCGGCGCGGTCGGGACGATCTCGACGCCGTCCAGGGTGCCGGGACGTACCGCGGCCACGTGCCACGGGCCGTTGGCCAGCGGGGTCAGTTCCGCGCCGGCCGGCCGGACGATCCGGGGCGTGAACACCCGGTCACCCCGGATCGCGAGTTGCCCGCCGGTGGCGGACTGGTCCGCCGCGACGGCCGCCAGCACGTCGAGGGTGCCCGTGTCGACGGTCCCGTCGATGTCGGCGAGCACGATGCGGCCCGGGTGTTCCGACTGCGCCGACCGCAGCAGACCCCACACCGCCGCACCCGCCAGGTCGACCACCCGCTCGTCGTCCTGCGCGGCCACCGCGCCCCGGGTCACCACCACCAACCGGGAGTCAGCCAGCGCGTCCGCCGTCAGCCACGCCTGCGCCGTCGCCAGGACCTCGTCGGTCAGGACGCGCACCGCCTGCGGCACCGGGGCGTCGACGACACCGCGCACCGGCAGCAGCACCACCTCGGGCGCGGTGTCTCCCGTCGCCACGGCGGACGCCAGCTCCGCCACGTCGGCAAAGACAGGGGCGGCGGGAAGGTCGGCCACGGCGTGCGGGGCACCCAGCATGGCCCAGCCCGTCGGGGTGGTGGCCGGCATGATGTCCTCGGCCTGCCAGGCCACCTCGAACAGCGACCGGGCGGCGGCAGTCGGGGCGGCGACCGCACCGGTCAGTTCCCGCAGGACGAGGGAGTCCACCGACACCACCGGCGCACCCGACTCGTCCACCGCCACCAGACGCACACCCGAACCGGCCCGCGACAACCACACCCGCAACACACGCGCACCCGACGCATGCACCTGCACACCCTCGAACGCGAACGGCACCCGAGGACCCGAACCCGAACCCCCGTCCAACAACCCGATCGGATGCAACGCCGCATCCAACAACGCCGGATGCACCCCGAACCCCGACACATCCGCAGACCCCGACGGCAACACCACCTCGGCGAACACCTCGCCGCCACCCGACCACACCCGACGCAGACCCTGGAACACCGGCCCGTACGACAGACCGTGTCCCACCAGCGCGTCGTACCAACCGGTCAGATCCGTCTCCGGGGCCGACGGGGGCCACGCGTCGATCGCCGGCTCGTCGTCCGTGGCGGGCTCCAGCACGCCCTCGGCGTGCCGGACCCACTCGGCGTCGGCGTCGTCGTCGGGCTGCGAGTAGACGGCGACGTCGCGTCCACCGGCCTCGACCGTGCCGACGCGCACCTGCACCCGGACCCCACCTGAGGCCGGCAGGGACAACGGCGCGGCGACCGTGAGTTCGCGTACCCGGGACGCGCCGACCTCGTCGCCGGCCCGCACGACCAGTTCCACCAGCGCGGTGCCCGGCACCAGCACCGACCCCGACACCACGTGGTCGGCCAGCCACGGGTGGGTGGCGACCGACAACCGGCCGGTCAGCACCACCCCGTCGTCACCGGCGAGCCGGACGGCGGCGCCCAGCAGCGGGTGCTCCGCCGCCGCGAGCCCCGCACCCGACACGTCGCCCGTGCGCCAGGCCACCGCCTCCGGCCAGAACCGCTCCCGCTGGAACGCGTACGTCGGCAGGTCCACCCGGGCCGCGCCGGAGCCGGTCAGCGGGCTCCAGTCGACGGCGACACCACCCACGTACGCCTCGGCCAGGGCTGTGAGCAGCGCGGACGCCTCGGTGCGGCCCTTGCGTAGGGTCGGTACGACCACCGGGCCGGTGCCGTCGGCCGTGCCCTCGGCGAGGCAGTCCTGGGTCATGCCGGCGAGGACACCGTCCGGCCCGACCTCCAGGTAGGTGCCGACGTGGCGCTGCCGCAGGTATCCGATGCCGTCGGCGAAGCGGACCGCCTCGCGGACGTGCCGTACCCAGTAGTCGGCGGTGCGGATCTCGTCGGCGTCGGCGAGCGCGCCGGTCAGGTTCGACACGACCGGCAGCAGCGGCGCGGCGAGGGCCAGCCCCTCGACCACGGCCCGGAACCCGTCGAGCATCGGTTCCATCAGCGGGCTGTGGAAGGCGTGGCTCACCCGCAACCGACGCGTCCGCGCCCCGCGGTCCCGCCAGATCCGCTCGACCTCGTCGAGCGTCTCGACGGCGCCGGAGACGACCACGGCCGACGGACCGTTCACCGCCGCGACACCGACCCGGTCGGTCAGTCCGACGAGGGTCTCCGCGACCTCCGCCTCCGGCGCGGCCACCGCCAGCATGCCCCCGCCGGCCGGGAGGGCCTGCATCAGCCGGCCCCGCGCCGCGACCAGCGCACACGCGTCCGCCAGGGACAGCACCCCGGCCACGTGGGCGGCGGTGATCTCGCCGACCGAGTGACCGCCGACGAAGTCGGGAACGATCCCGAACGACTCGACCAGCCGGAACAGCGCCACCTCGACCGCGAACAGGCCGGCCTGCGTGAACACGGTCTGGTCCAGCAGCTCCGCCTCGGGCGACCCTTCGGTGGCGAAGAGCACCGCACGCAGCGGCTGCGGCAGCAGCGGGTCCAGGTGGCCGCAGACCTCGTCCAGCGCGGTGGCGAAGACCGGGAACATCCCGTACAGCTCCCTGCCCATGCCGGCGCGCTGCGCGCCCTGACCGGAGAAGAGGACGGCAAGCCGGCCGGTGCGGGCCGTGCCGCGCACGACGATGGAGGACGGCTGGTCGTCGACGATCGTGTCGAGGCCGGCGAGGAGACTCTGCCGGTCCCGGGGCAGCAGCACCGCCCGGTGCTCGAAGGCGGAGCGTCCGGTGGCCAGCGCGTGCCCGAGGTCGGGCAGTCCGGTCTCCGGGTTCGCCGCCAGCCAGGCACGGAGCCGCTGCGCCTGCCCGCGCAGGGCCGGGCCGGTGCGGGCGGTGAGCACGCACGGGGTGGTCAGGTCGCCGAGGACGGCGGGGGCCGACGCGACCGGCGCGGGCGTCGCCTCCGGGGCCTGTTCGAGGATGGTGTGGACGTTGGTGCCGGAGATGCCGAACGAGGAGACGGCGGCCCGACGCGGCCGGTCCACCTGCGGCCAGGGGCGGGACTCGGCGAGCAGCTCGACCGCGCCGGCCGTCCAGTCGACGTGCGGGGACGGCTCGGCCACGTGCAGGGTCGCCGGCAGCCGCCCGTGGCGCATCGCCATGACCATCTTGATCACACCGGCGACACCGGCCGCCGCCTGGGCGTGGCCGATGTTCGACTTGATCGAACCCAACAGCAACGGCTCGGTACGGTCCTGCCCGTACGTGGCGAGCAGGGCCTGCGCCTCGATCGGGTCACCGAGGGCGGTGCCGGTGCCGTGCGCCTCGACCACGTCCACGTCGGCGGGGGCGAGCCGGGCGTTGGCCAGGGCCTGCCGGATCACCCGCTGCTGGGCGGGGCCGTTCGGGGCGGTGAGCCCGCTGCTGGCCCCGTCCTGGTTGACGGCGCTGCCCCGGACGACGGCGAGGATGCGTCGCCCGTTGCGCCGGGCGTCGGAGAGGCGTTCCAGCAGCAGCATGCCGACGCCCTCGGCGAAACCGGTGCCGTCGGCGCCCGCGCCGAACGCCTTGCACCGCCCGTCGGGCGACAGGCCGCGCTGGCGGGAGAACTCGGCGAGCATGCCAGGGGTGGACATGACGCTGACGCCACCGGCGAGGGCGAGACCGCACTCGTTCTGCCGCAGCGCCTGGGCGGCCAGGTGCAGGGCGACCAGCGACGACGAGCAGGCGGTGTCGACGGTGACCGCCGGCCCCTCCAGCCCGAACAGGTACGAGATCCGGCCGGAGGCGACACTGCCGGCGCTGCCGTTGCCGACGTACCCGTCGAGTTCGTCGGACGTGCCGAGCGCCTTGCCGGCGTAGTCGTGGTAGATCAGGCCGACGTAGACGCCGGTGCTGCTGCCCCGGGCGGTGAGCGGGTCGACGCCGGCCCGTTCGAAGGCCTCCCAGGAGGTCTCCAGCAGCAGCCGCTGCTGCGGGTCCATGGCCAGCGCCTCACGCGGGTTGATGCCGAAGAAGGCGGCGTCGAAGTCGGCGGCGTCGTAGAGGAAGCCGCCGCTGCGCGGGACGTCGGTGTCGTCCCCGGTGCCGGTCCGCAGGGCGGCGACGTCCCAGCCCCGGTCGGTGGGGAACGGCGCGATGACGTCCGCGCCCGCCGTCACCAGGTCCCAGAGCTGCTCGGGGGTCTGCACGGCACCGGGGAAGCGGCAGGCCATGCCGACGATGGCGATCGGCTCGTCGACGTCGGTGGTCGGGACGGTGGCCGGGGTGGGTGCCGGGGCGACCCGGCCACCGATCTCCCGGTCGAGGAAGTCGGCGAGCACGACGGGGGTCGGGTAGTCGAAGGCGACGGTCGCCGGCAGGCGCAGCCCGGTGGCCGAGGCGAGCCGGTTACGCAGCTCGACCGAGGTCAACGAGTCGAAGCCGATCTCCTTGAACGGCCGCAGCGGGTCGACGTTCTCCGCCGAACGGTGGCCGAGCACCGCGGCGACGCTGCCGGCGACCAGGTCGAGGAGCTGGCCGCGCCGTTCGACCGGGCTGAGCGCGGCGAGCCGTTCGGCGGCCGACAGTTCGGCGGTGCCACGGGCCGCCGAGCGCCGCCGGGTGCGGGGCTGGCGCACGAGGTCCCGCAGCATGGCAGGCACCCGGTCCGCGTCCGGCCCGTCCGCCACCGCCGGCACCTTCATGAGGACGACGTGTGCGCCGCCGTGTCGCTGCGCGGCGTCGAACAGGGCGAGTCCCTCGGCGTCGGTGAGCGGGGCGCTGCCGGCGCGGATGGCCCGCCGGTGCTCGCTGGTGTCGAGGTGGGCGGTCATGCTGCTGGTGGTGGCCCAGAGTCCCCACCCGAGGCTGGTCGCGGGCAGGCCGTCCGCGCGCCGCTGCTGGGCGAGGGCGTCGAGGAACGCGTTCGCCGCCGCGTAGTTGCCCTGACCGGGCGAACCGAGCGTCGCCGCGATCGACGAGAACACCACGAACGCCGACAGATCCAACCCCGCCGTCGCCTCGTGCAACACCCAACCGGCGTCCACCTTCGGCCGCAGCACCGTGGCCAACGCCTCCGCGTCCAGCGAGGTGATCGTGCCGTCGGCGATGACGCCTGCGCAGTGCACCACGGCGGTCAACGGATGCGCCGCATCCACCCCGGCCACCAGAGCCGCGACCTGCTCCGGATCGGCCACGTCCACCGGCACCGTCGTCACGACCGCCCCGGCATCCGTCAGCTCCGCGACCAACGCGGCGTAGGAGCTGCCCTCGACGGGCAGACTGCGCGAGGCCAACAGCAGACGCCTCGACCGCCCCGACGCCACCAGGTGCCGGGCGACGACACCCGCCAACGTGCCGGACGCCCCGGTGACCAACGTGGTCCCATCCTGGTCCAGCGGAGCAGGCACGGTGAGCACCACCTTGCCGACGTGGCGGGCCTGACTGATGTGCCGCAACGCCTGCCGCGCCTGCCGCACATCCCACACCCGCGTCGGCAACGGCTTCAAGACGCCCTGCTCGAACAGTTCGAGCAGCTCGGACAACATCTGCCCGATCCGCTCGCCGCCGGCCTGGTTGAGTTCGAACGCCTGGTAGGAGACGCCGGGGTGCTGCTCGGCGACCAGCTGCGGATCGCGGACGTCGGTCTTGCCCATCTCCACGAACCGACCGCCGCGCGGCAACAACCGCAACGACGCGTCCACGAACTCACCCGCGAGCGCATCCAGTACGACATCCACGCCTGCCCCGTCGGATGCGGTCAGGAACGCCTGCTCGAAGTCGGTCGTCCGCGACGACGCGATCCGCTCCTCAGCCACACCCAGACCACGCAGGGTCTCCCACTTGCCGGGGCTCGCCGTGGCATAGACCGTCGCACCGAAATGGTGCGCCAACTGGATCGCCGCCATCCCGACGCCACCCGCACCCGAGTGGATCAACACCGACTCACCGGCCCGCAGACCCGCCAGGTCACGCAGGGCGTAGTAGGCGGTCAGGAACACCACCGGAACGGAGGCGGCCTCGACAAACGACCAGCCGGCGGGAATCCGCGCGATGCGCTCCCGCTGCGCCACCACCTGCGGGCCGAAACCGGGCTCGAACAACCCGAACACCCGGTCGCCCGGCACGAGGCCCTCGACGTCCGGGCCGACCTCCAACACCACGCCCGCACCCTCACTGCCCATCACCGCAGTGGAATCCGGGTACATGCCCAGTGCGATCAGCACGTCACGGAAGTTCACGCCGGTGGCGCGCACCGCGACACGTAACTGACCGGCCGCCAGGGGCAGAGCGGTGCCGGCGACCACGTCGACGCCGTCGATCGTCCCCGGCTCCACCGAGGCAAGGTGCCAGAGATCGGTGGACGGGACGAGACGGTCGGCCCCGGGCCGGGTGACGCGGGGTACGAACACCGTGTCGCCCCGGAACGCGAGCTGCCCACCGGCCGGGGCCGGGTCACCGGCCACCGCCGCGAGCACCGCCACCGTGTCGGCGTCGGGTCCACGGTCGAGGTCGGCCAGGACGATGCGCCCCGGGTGCTCCGACTGCGCCGACCGCAGCAGACCCCACACCGCTGCCCCGGCCAGGTCACCGGCCCGGTCGCCCGTCCGGATCGCCAGGGCGTCGCGGGTGAGCACCACCAGTCGGGAGTCGGCGAGCACGTCGGCGGCGAGCCACGCCTGCACGGTCGCCAGGACGTCCACCGTCAACGCCCGGACCGCCTCCGGGACCGGTGTCCCGGCGACACCCCGCACCGGCAGCAGCACCACCTCCGGCGACGGCTTCCCCGCCTCGACGGCGGCGAGCAGCGCCGCCACGTCCGCGTACGCCGGCATCGCGGACAGGTCCCCGGCGAGTGGAGCGTCGGCCGTCAGGACCGCCCAGCCGGAGACATCCTCGGCCGGCGTGATCTCCTCCGCCTGCCAGGAGACCTCGAACAGGGACCGGTCGACGGCAGCCGGAGTGGAGACGGCAGCCATCTCCCGCAGCACGAGGGAGTCCACCGACACCACCGGCGCGCCCGACTCGTCCACCGCCACCAGACGCACACCCGAACCGGCCCGCGTCAGCCGCACGTGCAGGACACTGGCCCCGGAGGCGTGCACCTGCACACCCTCGAACGCGAAGGGCACCCGGGGGCCGGCCCCGTCCCCGGACAGCAGCAGACCGATCGGGTGCAACGCCGCGTCGAGCAGCGCCGGGTGCACCCCGAAGCCGGACACGTCCGTCACCCCGTCGGCCAGGGCGACCTCGGCGTGCACCTCGTCGTCACCGGCCCACACCCGGCGGAGGCCCTGGAACACCGGCCCGTACGACAGGCCGTGTCCGACCAGCACGTCGTACCAACCGGTCAGGTCGGTCTCCGGGCCGGCGGGCGGCCACGTGTCGAGGCCGGGTTCCTCGTCGACGGCCGGTTCGAGCACACCGTCGGCGTGCCGCACCCACTCGGCGTCGACGTCCTCGTCGAGCTGCGAATACACCGCCACGTCCCGGGCACCGGCGTCATCGGCGTCACCGACCCGCACCTGCACCCGAACCCCACCGGAAGCCGGCAACGACAACGGCGCGGCGACCGTCAACTCCCGAACCCGCGACGCACCCACCTCGTCACCGGCCCGCACCACCAACTCCACCAGCGCCGTACCCGGCACCACCACCGACCCCGACACCACATGATCGGCCAGCCACGGATGGGTCGACACCGACAGGCGGCCGGTCAGCACCATCCCGTCGTCACCGGCGAGCCGCACCGCCGCGCCGAGCAGCGGGTGTCCGGGGGCGGCGAGGCCGGCTCCCGACACGTCACCGGCCCGCCAGCTCGCCGCCTCGGGCCAGAACCGCTCCCGCTGGAACGCGTACGTCGGCAGCTCCACCCGGGCCGCGCCGGAGCCGGCGAAGAGGGCGGCCCAGTCGACCGGTACGCCGGCCGCGTACAGGCCACCGAGCGCGGCGAGGATCTCGCGGGGACCGTTCTCGTCGCGGCGCAGGGAGCCGACCACCACGCCGGGCGTCCCGGCGGCGGAGGGCTGGTCCGGGTCGGCGATGGCCCGGTCGAGCGCGTCCTGCACCACCACCTTGAGCACGGGGTGCGGGCTGACCTCGACGAACGTCCGGTATCCGGCGGCGATCAGCGCGTCGACGACGGGAGCGAGGCGGACCGGCTCACGCAGGTTCCGGTACCAGTAGTCGGCGTCCAGTTCGGTGGTGTCGACCAGCTCACCCGTGACGGTGGAGTGGAAGGCCACCTCGGTCGGGTGGGACACGATCGTGCCGAGCGCGCCGGCCAGGTCCTCGCGGACCGCCTCGACGTGACCGCAGTGGGAGGCGTAGTCGACGGCGATCTGCCGGGCCCGGATGCCGCGCTCCGCGCAGGTGGCCAGCAGTTCGGCGACGGACGTGGCGTCGCCGGAGACGACGGTGACGCTGGCGCCGTTCAGCGCGGCGACGGAGAGCGTGTCCGCCCAGGGTTCGATGAGCTGCGCGGTGTCGGCGGCGGAGAGCGGCACGGAGACCATGCCGCCGAGCCCGGAGATGGCGAGCAGGCCCCGGCTGCGGGCCACGACCAGGCGCATCGCGTCGGGCAGGGTGAGCGCGCCGGCCGCGCAGGCGGCAGCGATCTCGCCCTGCGAGTGGCCGATGACCGCGTCCGGGCGGATCCCGCAGGCCTTCCACACCTCGGCTAGGGACACCATGACGGAGAAAAGCAGCGGCTGGACGACGTCGACACGGTCCATCGCCGGGGCGTCCGGGGCGCCGCGCAGGACGTCCTCGATCGACCAGTCGGTCAGGCGGGACAGCTCCGCCGCGCACTCGTCCATCCGGCTGCGGAAGACCGGCGAGGAGTCGAGGAGGTCGAGGGCCATGCCCGCCCACTGGGAGCCCTGGCCGGGGAAGACGAAAACGACCTTGGGCGTACCGTCGCCGACGCTGGTGCGATGGTCGGCCTCGACCAGCGTGGCGAGCCCGGCCAGCGCGTCGTCGCGGTCTGCGGCGACCACCACCTGCCGGTACGGGTGGTGGGCGCGGCCGGTGGCGAGCGAGTGACCGAGGTCGACCAGGTCGAGGTCCGGCCGCTCGGCGAGGTGGTCGCGGATCCGCGCCGCCTGGTCGCGCAACGCGCGGGCGCTGCGGGCCGACACGGGCAGCGGTACGGCGTCGGCGGCGACCAACCCGGGCAGCGCCCTGCGGCGCTCGGGGCGGACCGGCGTGGTGGCCGGGGCCTGCTCGATGATGGCGTGGGCGTTGGTGCCGGAGATCCCGAACGACGACACCGCCGCCCGACGCGGCCGACCGGTCTCCGGCCACGGCGTCGGCTCGGTGGCCAGCGCGACAGCTCCCGCGCTCCAGTCCACGTGCGGGGACGGCTCGTCCACGTGCAACGTCGGCGGCACCACACCGTGCCGCATCGCCAGGACCATCTTGATCACACCGGCGACACCCGCGGCAGCCTGCGTGTGCCCGATGTTCGACTTGATCGACCCGAGCAGCAGCGGCTCGACACGGTCCTGACCATAGGTGGCGAGGAGAGCCTGCGCCTCGATCGGATCACCGAGGGTGGTGCCGGTGCCGTGCGCCTCCACCGCATCCACGTCCGCCGTGGTCAGCCGGGCGTTCGCCAGGGCCTGGCGGATCACCCGCTGCTGGGAGGGGCCGTTCGGCGCGGTCAGGCCGTTCGACGCGCCGTCCTGGTTCACCGCGCTGCCCCGCACCACAGCCAGGACCCGGTGCCCCCGCCGCTGCGCGTCGGAAAGCCGCTCCACGAGCAGCATGCCGACACCCTCACCCCAACCGGTGCCGTCCGCTCCCCCGGCGAACGCCTTGCACCGACCGTCCGGTGACAGGCCGCCCTGGCGGGAGAACTCGGAGAACATGCCCGGGGCGGCCATCAGTGCCACGCCACCGGCGAGGGCCATCTCGCACTCTCCGGAGCGCAGCGCCTGCGCGGCCAGGTGCAGGGCGACAAGCGACGACGAACACGCGGTGTCGACGGTGACCGCCGGTCCCTCCAGACCGAACGTGTAGGCGACCCGACCGGAGGCGACGCTGCCGGCGGTGCCGGTCAGCAGGTGACCTTCGAGTCCGTCGAGGCCGTCGCTGCCGCTGGCGGCGTAGCCGGAGGAGGCGGCACCGATGAAGACACCGGTGACGGTGCCGTGGCCGCTGGTGGGATCGATACCCGCGTGCTCGAACGCTTCCCAGGAGGTCTCCAGCAGCAGCCGCTGCTGCGGGTCCATCGCCAGGGCCTCACGCGGCGAGATACCGAAGAACTCCGGGTCGAACTCGGCCGCGTCGTACAGGAACCCGCCCTGCCGGGTGGTGGACGTGCCCGCCCGCTCCGCGTCCGCGTCGTAGAGGGCATCCAGGTCCCAACCCCGATCGGTCGGGAACCCGTCGATCGCGTCCCCGCCGGAGGAGACCAGAGCCCACAGCTGGTCGGGAGTCGACACCCCGCCCGGATACCGGCAGGCCATGCCGATGATGGCGATCGGCTCGTCGAAGGTCGCCGGGCCGGCGGTCGGGGCCATGGCCCGGTCGCCGCTCGTGGTCTCCGCCAGCCGGTCGTGGAGGTGCTCGGCGAGCCGGGCCGGGGTCGGGTAGTCGAAGACGAGCGTGGCGGTCAGCCGCAGCCCGGTCGCCGAGGCGAGCCGGTTACGCAACTCCACCGACGTCAATGAGTCGAAACCCAACTCCTTGAACGCCCGACCACCCGGCACCGCCTGCGCCGACGCATGCCCCAGCACCGCCGCCGCCTGCGCACACACCAGCTCCACCAGCAGCCGACGCGCCTCGTCCTGCGACAGCCCCGTCAACCGCTCCGACCAGGCGGAGGCACCCGTGCCGGTCGCGCCGCCGGCCTGACGGCGTCCGCCCGAGCGGGCGAGGAGTCGCAGGATCGGCGGGACCTGCCCGGCGTCCCCGGTGATCCCGAGGCGGGCCGCCGCGATCGCCGGCAGTGCCCGGGTCGTCGCGGCGTCGAAGAGGGCGGCGCCCTCGGCGGCGGTGAGGCCCGTCATGCCGAGTCGGCTGAGCCGCTGCTCGTCGTCCCGGTCAAGGTGGGCGGTCATGCTGCTGGTGGTAGCCCACATGCCCCAGCCGATGCTGGTGGCCGGCAGGCCGTCCGCGCGCCGCTGCTGGGCGAGCGCGTCGAGGAACGCGTTCGCCGCCGCGTAGTTGCCCTGACCGGGCGAACCGAGCGTCGCCGCGATCGACGAGAACACCACGAACGCCGACAGATCCAACCCCGCCGTCGCCTCGTGCAACACCCAACCGGCGTCCACCTTCGGCCGCAGCACCGTGGCCAACGCCTCCGCGTCCAGCGAGGTGATCGTCGCGTCGGCGATCACGCCCGCACAGTGCACCACGGCGGTCAACGGATGCGCCGCATCCACCCCGGCCACCAGAACCGCGACCTGCTCCGGATCGGCCACGTCCACCGGCACCGTCGTCACGACCGCCCCGGCATCCGTCAGCTCCGCGACCAACGCCGCGTAGTCGCCGCCCTCGACGGGCAGACTGCGCGACGCCAACAGCAGACGCCTCGACCGCCCCGACGCCACCAGGTGCCGGGCGACGACACCCGCCAACGTGCCGGACGCCCCGGTGACCAACGTGGTCCCGTCCCGGTCCAGCGGAGCAGGCACGGTGAGCACCACCTTGCCGACGTGGCGGGCCTGACTGATGTGCCGCAACGCCTGCCGCGCCTGCCGCACATCCCACACCCGCGTCGGCAACGGCGCCAACACACCCTGCTCGAACAGTTCGAGCAGCTCGGACAACATCTGCCCGATCCGGACCCCACCCGCCTCGTTCAGGTCGAACGCCCGGTAGGACACCCCCGGATGCTCCCCGGCCACCACCTCCGGATCCCGGAGATCGGTCTTGCCCATCTCCACGAACCGACCACCACGCGGCAACAACCGCAACGACGCGTCCACGAACTCACCCGCGAGCGCATCCAACACCACGTCGACACCGGCCCCGCCGGACGCGGCCACGAACGTCTGCTCGAACCCCGTCGTCCGCGACGACGCGATCCGCTCCGGCGCGACCCCCAGACCACGCAGGGTCTCCCACTTGCCGGGGCTCGCCGTGGCATAGACCGTCGCACCGAAGTGGTGCGCCAACTGGATCGCCGCCATACCCACACCACCCGCACCCGAGTGGATCAACACCGACTCACCGGCCCGCAGACCCGCCAGGTCACGCAGGGCGTAGTAGGCGGTCAGGAACACCAGCGGGACGGAGGCGGCCTGGGTGTACGACCAGCCGGCGGGGATCTTCGCCACCCGCTCCCGCTGCGCCACCACCTCGGGGCCGAACCCGGGCTCGAACATGCCCATGACCCGGTCACCGGGCACGAGGCCGTCGACACCGGGGCCGACCTCCAGCACGACGCCCGCGCCCTCGCTGCCCATCCGGGCGGCCGGATCCGGGTACATGCCGAGCGCGATCAGCACGTCACGGAAGTTCACGCCCGTGGCCCGTACGGCGATCCGCACCTGCCCCGGCCCGAGCGTGAGCGGCGGGGCGGACACCAGGTCGATGCCGTCGAGCGTGCCAGGGGTGACCGGCGCGAGATGCCAGCGGCCTGACGCCGGAGGCACCAGACCGTCGCCACTGAGGCGGGTCAGCCGGGGTACGAACACCGTCCCGCCCCGGATCGCGAGCTGCCCACCGGTCGGGGCCGGGTCGCCGGCCACCGCCGCGAGCACCGCCACCGTGTCAGCGTCGGGTCCACGGTCGAGGTCGGCCAGGACGATGCGGCCCGGGTGCTCCGACTGCGCCGAGCGCAGCAGACCCCACACCGCCGTGCCGGCCGGATCGGTCACCCGTTCCTCGTCGCCGACCGTCATCGCGCCCCGGGTGAGCACCACCAGTCGGGAGTCGGCGAGCACGTCGGCGGCGAGCCACGCCTGCACGGTCGCCAGGACGTCCACCGTCAGCACCCGCACCGCGTCCGGAACCGGGGCATCGAGGTCACCCCGCACCGGCAGCAGCACCACCTCCGGCGACGGCTTCCCCGCCTCGACGGCGGCGAGCAGCGCCGCCACGTCCGCGTACGCCGGCATCGTGGGCAGGTCGACGGCGAGCGCGGCGTCGACGGCCAGCAGCGCGGAGTTGGTCGGCTCTCCGGTCGGCGCGACGTCCTCGACGTGCCAGGTCGTCTCGAACAGGGACCGGTCGGCGGCGCTCGGGGTGGAGACGGTGCCCATCTCCCGCAGGACGAGGGAGTCCACCGACACCACCGGCGCACCCGACTCGTCCACCGCCACCAGACGCACACCCGAACCAACCCGCGTCAACCACACCCGCAGGACACGGGCCCCGGAGGCATGCACCTGCACACCCTCGAACGCGAACGGCACCCGAGGACCCGAACCCGAACCCGCATCCAACAACCCGATCGGATGCAACGCCGCATCCAACAGCGCCGGATGCACCCCGAACCCCGACACATCCGCAGACTCCTGCGGCAACACCACCTCGGCGAACACCTCGCCGCCACCCGACCACACCCGACGCAGACCCTGGAACACCGGCCCGTACGACAGACCGTGCTCCGCGAACCTCGGGTACCAGTCCGTCAGGTCCACCTCGGACGCCGCCGTCGGCGGCCAGGCTGCCAGGGCCGGTTCGTCGGCCGACGCGGGCTCCAGCACACCCTCGGCGTGCCGCACCCACTCGGCGTCGACGTCCTCGTCGAGCTGCGAATACACCGCCACGTCCCGGGCACCCGCGCCGTCGGCGTCACCGACCCGCACCTGCACCCGAACCCCACCGGAAGCCGGCAGCGACAACGGCGCGGCGACCGTGAGTTCGCGTACCCGCGACGCACCCACCTCGTCACCGGCCCGCACCACCAACTCCACCAGCGCCGTACCCGGCACCACCACCGACCCCGACACCACATGATCGGCCAACCAGGCGTGCGACGACACCGACAGGCGGCCCGTCAACACCACCCCGCCGTCACCGGCCAGGCGCACCGCCGCGCCCAACAACGGGTGGCCCGCGACGCCCAGGCCCGCGCCCGACACGTCACCGACCTGCCAGGTCGCCACCTCGGGCCAGAACCGCTCCCGCTGGAACGCGTACGTCGGCAGGTCCACCCGGGCCGCGCCGGTGTCGGTGAACCACGGCGTCCAGGTCACCGGCACGCCGTGGACGTGCAGGTCGGCGAGGGCAGCCAGCAGGCCGGTGACCTCGGGCCGGTCCCGGCGCTGGGCGGCTACGGCGAGGACGTCGTCGTCGCCCGGCAGCGCGTCGGCGGTCATCGCGGTCAGGACGCTCTGCGGGCCGATCTCCAGGAACGTGTCCACCCCGGCGGCACGCAGCGCGGACACGCCGTCGGCGTACCGGACCGCCTCGCGGACGTGACGTACCCAGTAGTCGGGGGTGCGCAGGTCGTCGCCGTCGGCGAGCGCGCCGGTCAGGTTCGACACCACCGGCAGCACCGGCGCGGAGAAGGTGAGTCGGGCCAGCAGGGCCCGGAACGTCGCCAGCATCGGTTCCATCAGCGGGCTGTGGAACGCGTGGCTGACCGTCAGGCGGCGGGTCCGCACCCCCCGCTCCCGCCAGGCGTGCTCCACCTCGTCCAACGCCTCGACCGCGCCGGAGACGACGACCGCGTCCGGGCCGTTGACGGCGGCGATCCCGAGCCGGTCGGTCAGTCCCTCGATCGAGGCGGCCACGTCGGTCTCCGACGCGGCGACCGCGAGCATGCCGCCGCCGGCCGGCAGGGCCTGCATCAACCGACCCCGGGCGGCGACCAGCGCGCAGGCGTGTTCCAGGGAGAGCACCCCGGCCACGTGCGCCGCCGCGATCTCACCGACGGAGTGCCCGCCCACGAAGTCCGGCGTCAACCCGAACGACTCGACGAGGCGGAACAGCGCCACCTCGACCGCGAACAACCCGGCCTGCGTGAACGCCGTCTGGTCCAGCAGCGCCGCCTCCGCCGAACCCTCGGCGGCGAACAGCACGGTCGTCAGCGGCTGTGGCAGGGCCCGGTCGAGGTGTCCGCACGCCTCGTCGAAGGCGGCGGCGAAGACCGGGAAGGCCTCGTACAGTTCCCGGCCCATGCCGGCACGCTGGGCGCCCTGACCGGAGAAGAGCACCGCGAGCGGACCCCGCTCGGCCGCGTGACCGGTGACCACGGCGCCCGACGGCTCGTCCGCCGCCAGCGCACGCAGCCCGGCCAGCAGGTCGTCGCGACCGGCGACAGCGAGCACGGCCCGGCTGTCCAGGGTGGCCCGCGAGGTGACCGAGGCGAATCCGACGTCCAGGGGGCGCAGGTCCGCGTCGGCGTCCAGCCAGGCCGCCCAGCGACCGGCCAGGGCGGAGAGGGCGGTGGGGTTCGCGGCGGAGAGCAGGACCGGAACCGCCGGCAGCGTCCGCGTGCCGGCGGCGTCCTCGACTGCCGGTTCGGGCGTGGGGGCCTGTTCCAGGACGAGGTGGGCGTTGGTGCCGCTCATGCCGAACGAGGAGACGGCGGCCCGGCGGGGCCGGTCCGCCTCGGGCCAGGGGCGGCTCTCGGCGAGCAGCGACACCGCGCCGGCCGTCCAGTCGACGTGCGGGGTGGGCTGGTCGACGTGCAGGGTGCGGGGCAGCACGCCGTGCCGCATCGCCATGACCATCTTGATCACGCCGGCCACACCGGCCGCCGCCTGCGTGTGCCCGAGGTTCGACTTCAGGGAGCCGAGCCAGAGCGGACGGTCCGCCGGGCGCTCCCGGCCGTACGTGGCGAGCAGCGCCTGCGCCTCGATCGGGTCACCGAGGCGGGTGCCGGTGCCGTGCGCCTCGACGACGTCGACGTCGACGGGGGTGAGCCGGGCGCTGTCGAGGGCCTGGCGGATGACGCGCTGCTGCGCGGGACCGTTCGGCGCGGTGAGGCCGCTGCTGGCCCCGTCCTGGTTGACGGCGCTGCCCCGGATGACGGCGAGCACGGGGTGGCCGTTGCGCCGGGCGTCGGAGAGCCGCTCGACGAGCACCATGCCGACGCCCTCGGCCCAGCCGGTGCCGTCCGCGTCGGCGGAGAACGCCTTGCAGCGCCCGTCCGAGGCGAGGCCGCGCTGGCGGGAGAACTCGACGAAGCCACCGGGGGTGGCCATCACGCTGACGCCACCGGCCACGGCGAGGGTGCACTCGCCGTCCCGCAGGGCCTGGCTGGCCAGGTGCAGGGCGACCAGGGAGGACGAGCAGGCGGTGTCGATGGTGACGGCCGGGCCCTCCAGGCCGAACGTGTAGGCGAGCCGGCCGGAGATGACGCTCGCGGCGGTGCCGGTCAGCACGTACCCCTCGACGCCCTCCGGAAGGCGGCGCAGGACGGACGCGTAGTCCTGCCCGGCGGTGCCGACGAACACCCCGGTACGGCTGCCGCGCAGCGTGCCCGCGTCGATGCCGGAGCGCTCGAAGACCTCCCAGGTGGTTTCCAGCAGCAGCCGCTGCTGGGGGTCCATGGCGAGCGCCTCGCGGGGCGAGATGCCGAACAGGGTGGGATCGAAGTGGCCGGCGTCGCTCAGGAACCCGCCCCGGTCGCTGTACGAGGTGCCGGGGTGGTCCGGGTCCGGGTGGTACAGCTCGGCCAGGTTCCAGCCCCGGTCGGTGGGGAACGTCCCGGTCGCGTCCGTGCCGGCGGCGACGAGGTCCCACAGCTGCTCGGGCGAGCTGACGCCGCCGGGGAACCGGCAGGCCATGCCGACGACGGCGATCGGCTCGGGTTCGGCGTCCTCCAGTTCCCGCAGGCGTCGGTGCGCCTGGCGGAGTTCCGTGGTCACCCACTTCAGGTGTTCGAGGAGCTTCTCTTCGTCCGCCATGATCCACCCGCCCGGAACTTGCTACCGATCGATTTCCGCCGAACACTGAGGAAGCCATCGGCCCGGCCCGGCATCTTCGACCGGGAGCGACCGATGGCGACACGGAGGTGCATTCACCGCTTCAATGTCTGTCCCTCACCGCTGACCACCCGCACGCCACCGCACGCTCCGACCCTGGGATTGCCGGCATCCGACCGCTACCGTGAGTGGACGGTACTGAGCGGTGAACTGCCGCCCAACCCCTACGGACCCCTCATTCGGCTGTGGTCGCCGGGCCCTCGGGCGGACCGGATAACAGCAGCCTGAGGGCGGTCGCGCGCCCGGAGCCCCGCCTCGGCGGAGGCGGTCAGCCGAGGTGCCGGACGGGGGCCGGCAGGAGCGGTCGCAGCTGGCCCGGGGCGGTGGCGCGCCGACGCCACTCACGGGGGTAGCCGACCGACACCTCCTCGAAGCGCACCCCGTCGTACCAGGTGGTGCGGGGGATGTGCAGGTGGCCGTAGACGGCCACGCGGGCCTCGTAGCGCAGGTGCCAGTCCGCGGTGAGGTCGGTGCCGCACCACTGGGCGAACTCGGGGAACCGCAGGATGCGGGTCGGCTCGCGGACCAGCGGGTAGTGGTTGACCAGGACGGTGGGCAGTCCGCCACGCTCCGTGTCGAGCCGCCGTTCGGTCTGGATGACCCGGGCCCGGCACCAGGCGTCCCGGCTCGGGTACGGGTCCGGGTGCAGCAGGATCTCGTCGGTGCAGACCACGCCGGTCTCGTGCGCCCGGGCCAGTGCCTGTTCCCGGGTGTACGTCCCCGGTGGCCGCCACGTGTAGTCGTACCCGACGAAGAGCGGGGCGATCAGGACGGGATCGCCGTCGGGATCCCACACCGGGTACGGGTCCTCCGGGGTGACCACGCCCAGCCGGCGGCACACCTCGACCAGGTGCCGGTAGCGCGCCTCGCCGCGCAACTGCACGACGTCGTCCCGGGGCGTCCACAGCTCGTGGTTGCCCGGCGCCCAGATCACCTTGGCGAACCGCTCGCTGAGCAGACCGAGCGCCCACTCGACGTCGGCGACGAACTCGCCGACGTCACCGGCGACGATCAGCCAGTCCCCGTCGTTGCCGGGGCGCAGGCCCTCGACGATCGCGCGGTTCTCCGCGTAGACGACGTGGAGGTCGCTGATCGCGAGCAGTTGGCGGACGTAGGTCACCCGGAACCTCCCGTACCTCCGGGCACCCGCGTGCACCCCACCGTCCGTCCCGCGTACCGGCCGGGGACGACCACCTGACGGGCTCCGACCCTACGGAGCCCGTCAGGTGGCGGCACACCCCTAGATGCGCAGGGCGCACCCCTAGGGTCGCTGGCGGTCACTGCTTGCCGAACTCCCGCGCGATGATGTCGAAGATGTCGTCCTCCGTGGCGCTGGCCAGTTCCTCGGCCGCGTCGACCGGATCCCCGGCGGGTGCCGGAGCGGCTGCCGGCGGGGTCGCGTCGCCCCGCCACCGGGCGACGAGTTCCTCCAGCCGGCGGGTGATCTCCGCGTCGTCCCGGCGGTCCCCGGGGAGCGTGCGCAGCACCTCGTCGAGCCGCTCGATCTCGGCGACGACCGGGCTGGCCGCCCCGTGCGGCAGCAGCTCGGCGCGCAGGTGCGCGGCGAGCGCCGCCGGCGTCGGGTGATCGAAGACCAGGGTGGTCGGGAGGGTCAGGCCGGTCTCGGCGGTGAGCCGGTTACGCAGCTCGACGGCGGTGAGCGAGTCGAAGCCGAGTTCCAGGAAACCTCGACCGGCCCGGATCGCGGCCGGGGTGCGGTGTCCCAGGACGGTGGCCGCGGTGCCGCGTACCAGGTCGAGCAGGATGCGCTCCCGTTCGGCGTCCCCGGCTGTGGCGAGCCGGTTCCGCAGTGCCTGCGGCCCCCCGGCGTCCCCCGCCGGCGTCTCGGGTTGGCCGACGGTGCCGGCCGCCTCCGGGATGCCGTTTAGCAGGGGGCTGGGACGCAGCGCGGTGAAGGAGGCGGCGAACCGGTCCCACACCACGTCGGCGACCACCACCGAGACGTCGTCCCGGTCCAGGGCACCCTGCAACGCGGTCACCGCCAGCTCTGGAGCCATCGCCGGCAGACCACGCCGGGCCAACTGCTCCTGCTGCTCGCCGTGCGCCATGCCGGCACCGGCCCACGGCCCCCAGGCGACGGCGGTGCCGGCGAGCCCCCGGGCGCGTCGCCGCGCGACCAGCCCGTCCAGGTACGCGTTGGCCGCCGCGTAGCCGGCCTGTCCCGCCGAACCCCACACCCCGGCGATGGACGAGAACACCACGAACGCGTCCAACCCGTCCGGCAGCAACCCGTCGAGGTGGGCCGCGCCGTCGACCTTGGCCCGGAGCACGTCGGCCAGCTCCTCGGCGGTCATCTCGGCGAGCGGGACGGACTGCGCCGCCCCGGCCGCGTGCACGACGGCCCGCACCGGATCGCCCTGACCCGCCAGGTCGTCGAGCAGCGCCGCGACCTGAGTCCGGTCGGCCACGTCACAGGCCGCCACGGTCACCCGCGCACCCGACGCCCGCAACCGCTCCGCCAACTCCACCGCCCCCGGAGCCCGCTCGCCGCGCCGGCTGGTCAGCACCACGTGACCGGCACCCGCATCGACCGCCCACTCGGCGACCCGCGAACCGAGCGCCCCCGTACCACCGGTGACCAGCACCGTCCCCGACAGCCGGAAGGACCGACGCACCGGATCACCCGAAGCCCGCACCAACCGCCGGACGAACACCCCCGACGACCGCACCGCGACCTGGTCCTCGGTGCCGGTCCCCACCATCGCGCAGAACCGGCGGACCGCCTGCGCGTCCACCACCTGCGGCAGATCCACCAGGCCACCCCACCGACGCGGCTCCTCCAACGCCGCCACCCGACCGAGGCCCCACACCGCAGCCCCGACCTCGTCCGCCGGACTGTCGGACGCCCCCAGCGACACGGCACCCCGGGTCAACCACCACACCCGGCCACCGACACCGGCGGCGCCCAACGCCTGCACCACCGCCAGCGCCTCGCCCACGCCGCCGCCCGCGAGCGACAGCAACGACACCACGCCGGTGACCTCGCCGACGTCGCGGAGGGCCTTGGCCACCAGTTCACGGTCGTCGGCCGGGCCGTCGAGCGGCACCGGGCGGACGTCCGCGCCGGCTGCGGTCAGCCCGTCGGTCACGGCCGTGAGCAGCGCGCCGTCCAGGCCGAGGTACGGCACCAGCAGCAGCCATGTGCCGGACAGCGCCGGCTCGGCATCCGGTACGGCGGTCCAGTCGATCCGGTAGCGCCAGGAGTCGGCGGTGGAACGCTGCTGCCCCTCACGCCGCCACCGGGCCAGCCTCGGCAGCAGCGCACTCAACGGCTGGTCCGCGTCGAGCCGGAACTCCTCCCCCAGCCCGGCCAGATCCTCCCGCTCCACCGCCGCCCAGAACCGCTCGTCGCTCGCCGAAGCGGAGACGTCGGCGGGAACAGTCGTGGCGGGCGGGGTGTCGTGCAGCCAGTACCGCTGCCGCTGGAAGGCGTAGGTGGGCAGGTCGATCGTGCGGGGCTGCTGCCCGCGCTGGGTGAACCAGCCCGTCCAGTCCACCGCAGTGCCCGTCACGTGCAGCCGGGCCAGCGCCGTGACCAACGCGGTCGTCTCCGACTGGTCCCGCCGCAACACCGGAACCAGATGCACCGTCCGATCGGCCGGCGTGTCCGCCGCCATCGCCGTGAGAACCGCGTCCGGACCGACCTCCAGGATCGTGGCCACACCCAGACCGTGCAGCGTGGCGACCGCGTCGCCGAACCGCACCGCCTCCCGGACGTGCCGCACCCAGTACTCCGGGCCGGCGATCTCCACCGGATCCGCGACCCGGCCGGTCAGGTTCGACACCACCGGAATCCGGGGCGCGGACCAGCCCAGCCCGACGATCGCGGCCCGGAACCCGTCGAGCATCGGCTCCATCAACCGCGAATGGAACGCATGACTCACCGACAAGCGACGCGTCCGCCAACCCCGGACGGCACACAGCTCCGCCACCCGATCCAGGTCGGCCACCGGCCCCGACAGCACCACCGACGCCGGACCGTTCACCGCCGCCACATCGACGCCGTCGCCGGCCACCTCGCGGACCTGCTCCTCAGGCCCGCCGACCGCCAACATGCCCCCACCAGCCGGCAGAGCCTGCATGAGCGAACCCCGGGCCGCCACGAGAGTGCACGCGTCCTCCAGCGACAACACACCCGACACGTACGCGGCGGTCACCTCACCGATCGAATGACCCGCCACATAGTCCGCCGTCACACCCCACGACGACAGCAACTCGAACAGCGCCACCTCGACGGCGAACAGACCCGCCTGCGTGAACACGGTCTGGTCAAGACGCCCGGCAAGCTCGGAGCCCGGCTCAGCGAACACCACCTCCCGCAACGGACGCTCAAGCCGCCCCTCGAACAGGGCAGCCACCCGGTCGAACGCATCCGCGAACACCGGAAACGCCTCATACAACTCCCGACCCATTCCGGGCCGCTGCGCACCCTGGCCCGTGAACACCAACGCCCGACGACCGGACACCACCTCACCGGACACCAGGCCAGGCACGGAAAGACCCTCGGCCAGGGCGGTCAGCCCGGCGACCAGGTCCTCGCCGGACGCACCCAGCACCACCGCCCGGTGCTCCAACGCCGCCCGGGCGGTGGCCAACGACCAACCGACGTCGGCCGGCGACGGGTCCGGGTCGGCACGGAGGCGCTCAGCGAGGCGGTCGGCCTGCCTGGCCAGGGCGTCGGCCGACCGCGCCGACACCAACCACGGCACCACCGGAAGGTCGCCAGCCGCTGGTCCGGTCTCCAGCGACGCCACCACCGGCTCCGGCACCGGTTCGGCTTCCGGCTGTTCGAGGATGACGTGCGCGTTGGTACCGGAGATACCGAACGACGACACCGCCACCCGACGCGGCCGATCCACCACCGGCCACGGCCGAACCTCGGTCACCAACTCCACCGCACCCGCCGACCAGTCCACCCTCGACGACGGCA
>NZ_BSTB01000031.1:0-56460 GCF_030269285.1 Micromonospora sp. NBRC 101691 | reverse complement strand
CCGCCTGATGGCTGCCCGCCTCGCCGGTGAGGACATCGAACCGCAAGGCCCCATCGAGACCGAAGCAGCCCGACGCCTCAACAACGAACTCAACCAGAAGTAGCCCTCCAGTTACCCAACACTCTCTGAGGCCGCGGTGCGGTCCGACGATCGGTACCGGCAGGGCCGGCCACGGATGCTGGAGGGGCTGACCTTCGGCGTCAAGGCGCTGTTCGACTTCCTGGCGGGCGTCCCCAACGACTTCGGCTCCAAGCCGATGGCCGACCTGGGGTTCGTGCCGCCCTTCACCGCGGTGTACGTCCAGCGCGCACTCGACGCGGGCGTGGTGGTGCCGGGCAAGACCAACACTCCCGAGTTCGGCCACAAGGGCACCACCGACAACAAGGTCCACGGCCCGACAGGCACCCCGTTCGACCCCCGGTTCAACGCCGGTGGCTCCAGCGGCGGGGCGGCTGCGGCGGTGGCCTCCTTCATGACGGCCCTCACCCAGGGCTCCGACGCGGGCGGCAGCGTTCGTATCCCGGCGGCCATGTGCAACATCGCGGCACTGAAGCCAAGTGTCGGCCGCTGGCCGCAGGATGCCCCGCCGATCGCCGCGGCACCGTTCTTCACCCCCGGGCCCATGGCACGGACGGTGGCGGACGTGGCCATGCTGATGCAGGCGATCAGCGGTCCCTCCGAGGGCGACCCGTTGAGCATGGACGGTTTGCTGGACTACGTCGGCGCGTTCCGGGCGGGCGTGGACGGGAAGCGTCCGCTCGCCGGCAGGCGCATCGCCTACTCACCGGACATGGACCTGTTCCCGGTGGAGGCGTCGGTCGAGCGTGTCGTCCGCCAGGCCCTCCAGGCCTTCGAGCAGGCCGGGGCAAGGGTCGACCAGGTGAAGCTGGGGCTCGACGAGATCCAGGTCACCGATCTGGGCGGCCGGAACCGACGGCCACTGACCAGCCAGCACTTCGCCGACACCTGGGTCCTCATTCAGGCCGGCCTGTACGGCCACGCCCGGGACCTGTTCCTGGAGTTCGGCATTCCGATGGACCTGCGCGAGCACAAGGAGCAGCTGACCCCGGAGTTCGCCGCCATGCTCGACCGGTCGGAGCGGCTTCTGGCCGAAGAGTACCGGCACCTGGACTTCCTGCGCGCCGACGTGCTGCACAAGCTCAACATCGTCCTGGGGACGTACGACTACGTCGTCACACCGACGGTTGCCGTCGTGGGCGTCCCGAACGCGGACGACGGCAACACCCTCGGCCCGTCGGCGATCAACGGTGTCGCCGTCGATCCGCAGATCGGCTGGTGCCTGACCTATCCGGTCAACTTCAGCGGCCATCCGGCGGTGAGTCTGCCGGCCGGCTTCGCGCCGAACCCCCTCGGGGGCCCGGATCTGCCGGTCGGCTTGCAGGTCATCGGTCGGATGAAACGGGACGACGAGGTCATCACCGCCGCTGCTGCCTACGAGAGGCACAACCCCTGGTACCACCGTTACCCGCGATAGTCGGGAACGGCTCGTCCATCCGAAGGGGTGCCGCCTCGCGGCCGCGAGGCGGCACCCCTTTCCGTGCCGGCTGCTCCCGCCTACCGGACGGCCGCGCTCTGCTCCGGGCGGGCCTCGGCCACCAGGGCGGCCAGGTCGTCCAGCGTGTCCAGACCCCGCCCCGGGGCCTGGAAGTCGACCTCGACGCCGTACTCCAGCTCGATCGCGTCGACGAGACGCAGCAGACCCAGCGAGTCCAGGCCCAACGCGACCATCGAGCCGCCGGCCATCAGGTCGGCGACGGACACCTCGCCGCCGGTCGCCGTGCTGACCAGCTCGGCGACGCGTTGCCGCAGCTCGGGGGTGGCACCCATCAGAACTCCTTTCCGGACTGCCGGATGATTTCGGCGATCTCCGCGATGGTAGGGGTGTCGAAGAACGCGTCCAGCGGCACCTCGACACCGAGTCGTTGCACGATGCGGCCACTGATCCGGGTGATCGTCAACGAGTGCCCGCCCAGGTCGAACAGGTCCTCGTGCGGGCCGATGTCCGGGATCTTCAGCACGTCCTGCCAGATCTCCCGGAGCGCTTCGACCAGCGGGTCGGCATCGGTCGCCGGCTCGATGGCGACCGCCGTGTCGCGGGCGGACGGCGCGGGCAGCGCCGCCCGGTCGACCTTGCCGTTCGGCCCGACCGGCAACCGGTCCAGGACCACCCAGTCCGTCGGCAGCATCACCGGGGGCAGGGTGAGCGCCAGGTGCCCGCGCAGGTCGGCCGGCTCCGGCGCGTCCGCTCCGGGCCGGGCCACCAGGTACGCCACCAGGCGCGGGTCGCCGTCGACCGGGTCGTGCAGCAGCACCACCGCCTCGGCGACCGTCGGGTGTTCCAGCAGCCGGGCAGTGATCTCGCCCAGCTCGACCCGGTGTCCCCGGATCTTGACCTGGTCGTCGGCCCGGCCCAGGTAGGCGATCCGGCCGTCCGGCAACCAGCGGCACCGGTCCCCGGTGCGGTAGATCCGCTCGACGCCCCCGGTCACCCCGACCGGACCGTCTGCCCCGGCAGCCGCGTCGTCCGGGCCGAGAGCCACGGTGACGAACCGCTCGCCGGTCAGGTCGTCGCGGCCCAGGTAACCGGTGGCCAACCCGGCACCGGCTAGGCACAGCTCACCGGGGAGTCCCACCGGCACCGGTCGCAGGTCGTCGTCGAGCAGGTAGGCGCGGGTGTTGGGCAGCGGCCGGCCGATGGTCACCTCGTCCGGATCGGCCGGGATGTCGGCCATGGTGGCGTAGATCGTCGCCTCGGTCGGGCCGTACCCGTTGACCAGCCGGTCCACCCGGGCCCGCAGGTCCCGGGCCAGTGTCACCGGCAGCGCCTCGCCACCGGTGACCGCCACCAGCGGCTCGGGCGTCACCGCGTCCGGGGCCCCACCGAGTCCCGCCTCCAGCAGCACCCGCCACCCGGACGGGGTGGCCTGCACATGGGTCACCCCGGCGTCCCGGACCAGCCGCAGCACCCCGGACCCGTCGAGCGCGCTCACCGCCGAGGCGACCACCACCCGGCCGCCGGTGACCAGGGGCAGGAGGATCTCCACCCCGGAGATGTCGAACGACAGCGAGGTCAGGTGCAGCCAGCGGTGCTCCGGCCGGCTGTCCAGCGTGTCCCGGACCGCCAGCAGCAGGTTCGCCAGCGCGCCGTGCCGGACCGCGACCCCCTTCGGACGGCCGGTCGAACCGGAGGTGTAGAGCACGTAGGCCAGGTCGTCGGCGGTCGGCGGGTCGGCCGGCGGCACGTCGCCGCCGACGGGGGCGTCCAGGTCGACCCCGTCGAGCACCAGCACCGGCCGGGTCGGGTCGAGCCGAGCGGCGGTGGCGGCGGTGGTCACCACCAGGGCGGGGGCGGCGTCGGCGAGGACCAGCTCCTGGCGGGCCACCGGGTGACCGGGGTCGACCGGCAGGTACGCCGCGCGGCGGCGGAGCACCGCCAGCAGCGTCACCACCGCCGACCAGGACCGGTCCAGGGCCACCGCGACCAGGGTGCCCGGGCCGACCCCCCGGTCGCCCAGCAGCCCGGCCAGCCGGGCGCTGGCCGCGTCGAGCTGGGCGTACGTCAGCGTCCGGTCGCCGTCGACCACGGCCACCGCGTCCGGGTCGGTGCGGACCCGCTCGGCGACCAGCGCCGGCACGGTGGCGTCGAGCGGGTACGCCCGCCCGGTGTCGTTCCAGGACCGCAGCACCCGGTCGCGTTCCCCGGCGGGCAGCAGCGGCAGCCCGGCCACCGGCTGCCCGGTGTCGGCGACGACGGCGGCGAGCATGGTCCGCAGGTGCCCGCCGATGCGGGCCACCGAGTCGGCGTCGATCGCCGCCGGGCTGTACTGCAGGCCGACGGTCAGCCCGGTCGGGGCGTCCACGATCTGCACGTGCAGCGCGTTGCGGGCCGCGCCGCCGAACAGCGTCCACTCGACGCTGCTCGACACGCCGGTGAAGGTCGGCTCCGCGCCGCGCCGCCGGTAGCCGACCGAGACCGGGGTCAGCGCCGGTGCCGGCCGCAGCCCGGAGACCGCGTGGGCCAGCGGCACGTCCCGGAACCGGTACAGCTCGCGGAGCCGGGCCCGGACCGCGCGGACGTACCCGGCGACGTCGCCGGTGGCCGGGGCGACTCCGACCGGCAACTCGTTGACGAAGAGCCCGACCTGGTCGGCCTGGGCGGCGGTCCGGGTGGAGAGTCCCACCCCGACCGGCACGTTCCGGTTGCCGTACCGGGCGAGCAGCGCGTGCACCACGGCGAGCAGCAACTCGAACCGGGTCACCCCGAGCGACCGGGCGGTCCGGTCGACGTCCGCGACCAGTTCACCGGAGAGGTCCACCTCGACCGTCGCGCCCGGCTCGGCGGCGGTCGGCACCCGCCGCAGGCCGGGCAGGACCACGTCACCGGGGCCGGACCAGTGCCGCTCCCAGTACGCCCGGGCGGCCGGCAGCCGGGCCTCCACCCGTTCCCGCTCGGCGGTCGCGTGTGCCGGGTACCCGTCGTCGGTCGGCGCCAGCTCGGCCGGCGTGCCGGTGAGCGCGGCGGCGTACGCGGCGGCCAGGTCCCGGACCAGCACGTCCTTGCTCATCCCGTCGAAGACCAGGTGGTGCGCGGCGACCAGCAGCAGGTGCGTCCCGTCCGCCCCGGTCAGCAGCGTGAACCGGGACAGCGGCCCGGTGGCCGGGTCGTGACGGCGGGCGATCTCCTCGGCGATCCGGTCGTCGGTCAGCTCGCCGAAGGTCACCGCCGGCCGCCCGTCGGCCGGGACGAGTCGCGGCGTGCCGTCGTGGTCGGCGACGACCCGGGTGGTCAGGACCGGATGCCGCGCGGTCACCGCCGCAACCGCCTCGACCAGCGCCGTCCGGTCCAGCCCGACGCCGAACCGGACGCCGAGCGCCATGTGGTACGCCGTGCCGGCCACCCCGGCCTGCTCGGTGAACCAGACGGCGTGCTGCGCGTATGTCGCCTCGGCGGTGCCCACGTGCTCTCCCAACGATCTTCGGGTGGTCAGTTGTCGAACTGGCTGGTCAGGTGGCGCTTGAGAACCTTGCCGCCCGCGTTGCGGGGCAGCTCGTCGACCAGCAGCACCCGCGACGGCAGCTGGTAGTCGGCGAGCCGGTCGGCGAGGAAGCCGCGCAGCGCGGCCAGGGACAGCTCGTCCGGGGCCGTGCCGGCCCGGGGCACCAGCACGGCGGCGACCGCCGAACCGAGCACCGGGTGCGGCACCCCCACCACGGCCGCCCCGGTGATCCCGGGGTGCTCGTGCAGGGCCGCCTCGACCTCCAGGGAGGAGATCTTGAACGCGCCGGACTTGATGACGTCCTGGTGCCGGTCGGTGAGGTACAGATAGCCGTCGGCGTCCAGCCGGCCGACGTCGCCCATCCGCACCCACCCGTCCCGGAAGGTGGCCCGGTTGGCCGCCTCGTCCCGGTAGTAGGCCCGGGGATGCGGGGCCCGCAGCCACACGTCCCCGGTCGCCCCGGCCGGCAGCGGAGCCCCGTCGGGGTCGGCGATCATCAGCTGCCCGCCGACCGGACGGCCCACCGCGTCCCGCCGTGCCGGGTCGTAGATCATCGTGGTCTGGGCCGGGGCCGCCTCGGTGGACGTGTAGTAGTTGACGATCGTGGCCTCCGGGAGGGCCGTCGCCAGCCGGGCCGCCACCGCCGGTGGCAGCGCCGCCGCGGTCGACCCGACCAGGTGTACGCCGGACAGGTCCCGGTCCCGCAGCGCCCCGGAGTCGAGCAGTTCGATCGCGATCGACGGCACCACGAACACCGTCCCGACACCGGCCGTCTCGATCAGCCGGGCGAACCGCAGCGGGGTGAACCGGGGCAGGGTGAGCGCGGTCGGCTTGGCGGTGAGCGCGTTGAACAGCATCGTCTGCCCGGCGTTCGTGCCGATCGCGAAGGCGTGCAGGAACCGTTCGGAGTGGGCCAACGCCAACCGCCGGACGTGGCCCGGCGCGCCCACGGTCAGGTTGGCGTGACTCGCGCCCACCCCCTTGGGCCGGCCGGTCGTCCCCGAGGTGTAGAGGATCTGGGCCAGGTCGGTCGGGTGGACGGTCGGCAGTTCCACCTCGTCGCCCCGCTCGGCGCGCAGCTCGGCCACGGTCCACACCGGCACGCCGGCAGGCGCCGGCGCGGGGGCCTCATCCCCGTGCAGCAGCGCGCCCGCCGCGCAGTGGGTCAACGCGTGGTCGAGCTGCCCGGCGGCGAGCCGGTCCGACAGCGGCACCGCCACCGCCCCGGCCCGCAGCACCCCGCAGTACGCCACCGCGTACTCCGTCCAGCCGCCGGGGCCGAAGAGCAGCCCCACCCGGTCGCCGGGGCGGATCCCCCGGCGCAGCAGCGACCGGGCCACCGCGGTCGCGCCGGACTCCCACTCGGCGAAGGTCAACGCGGCCACCCCATGCACCTCGACCGCCACCCGGTCCGGGTGCAGGCCGTAGCGCCAGGTCAGCAGCTCGGGCACGGTCCGGGCGGCCGGTGGGGTCGGCCGGCGGACGGGCGTCGTGGCGGTCATGTCAGGCCGCCCTCCGGGCCGTCACGTCGCCGGTCGCGGCGCCGACGGGCGAGGGGTGGACCCCGGCGGCCCGCGCCTGCCGGGCCTCGATGCCGATCAGGTCGTCCGGTGGGGCGTCCGGCACCTCGTCGTCGAACCGGGCCAGCACCGGCGTGCGCAGCGACACCAGCGCGGTGAGCGCGATGCACCCGCCGAAGACCAGGTAGAGCAGGGCGATGCCCCGGCCCGGCCCGACTCCGATCACCGCGCCGACGCTGCCGGCCAACGCGCCACCGGGCATCAGCAGCGGCTCCAGGGCCTGCGAGGCGAACGGGGCGATCACGCCCCAGCCCAGCGGCATGGTGGACCAGGCCACCATCTGGTTGAGCGCGAACACCCGGCCGTGGAACCGGGGCGGCACCTTGGTCTGGATGATCGTGTTGTAGACGCCGTTGACGATGCCGAGCGCGAGGTAGATACCGAACGCGCCGGCAGCGACCGTGACCAGGCTGGGCCGCAGCCCGGTGACCAGGCAGGCCACCGCGATGCCGAGGGTGCCCAGCAGCACCGCCCGCATCCGCCGGCGGCGGGGGCCGCCCCAGACGAGCATCACCAGGCCGCCGACGGCGGCGCCGACCCCGCCGGTCAACGCCACCTGGGCCACCTCGGCCAACTCGGCGAAGCCGAGCACCAGCGGGGAGAGCAGGTAGAGCACCGGGAACAGGAACAGGTTCAGCGCGGCGAAGAAGACCAGCATGGAGCGGAACTCGCGGCGGCGTACCGAGTAGCGCAGACCGCCGAGGATCTCGTCGCCGATGCCCTCTCGGCGTTGCAACGCCAGCGTCCGGGGGAACCGGAGGAGCAGCAGCACCCCGATCGCGAACACGTACGACACGACGTCGATCACCAGGATGCCGGCGAGGCCGACCGCCTCCAGCAGGGCCACCGCGATCAGCGGCACCAGGAACTGGGTGATGCCGGTGGCGGTCTGGGCCAGTCCGTTGGCGTGGCCGAGGAAGCGTTTCGGCACCAGCTGCGGTACGGCCGAGACGAACGCCAGCCGTTGGAACGACAGGGCCACCGAGAGCCAGCCCACCAGCACGTAGAAGTGCCAGACCTCGATGCGGTCGGTGAGCACCAGCGCGGCCAGCGCGGCGTTCGCCGCCCCGGCGGCGGTGCCGGCCAGCAGCAGCACCTTCCGTCGGCTGGTGCGGTCGATCAGCGCGCCGGCGATCGGGGCGACCAGCAGGCCGGGCACCAGACCGAGCACGGCGAAGAGCGCGAACCGGGCCAGGGACCCGGTCTCCAGGTAGATCCAGAGCGGGATGGCGAAGTTGGTCAGCGCGGTCCCCGTACTGGACACGATCTGACCGGCCGCGACCAGGCCGAACCGGGCCATGCTCGGCTGCGGGTCCCGGTCGGCGGTCCGGCGGCGACCACCGGACCGCCCCGGCCGGTCCGGCGGCGCGGCCGGGGCGGGCGACGGGGCCGGTCCGCGCCCGCGATCGGACACGGCGGCCAGCGTCCAGGGTGGGTCCGAACCGTCCGGCACGGACGCCCCGGACCCTCCGGCCACGTCGGCCGGGGACGGGCCCTCGACGCCGGCGGGGTCGGCGAGCCGGTGGTGCACACCGGTGACGATCTCGGCCAGCTCCCCGGCCCGGTACTTGAGGAAGTAGTGCCCGCCCTCGTCGATCACCGCGAGCGCGGTCCGGTCGCTCAGGAAGTGCCACTCCCGGAACCGCTCCTCGTGGAACTCGGTGCCCCGGTCCCGGTCGCCGACCACCGAGATCACCGGTGCCCGCAGCGGGGTCACCCGCCGTTCCATCAGCTCGGTGAAGTACTCCTCGGAGACCTGGGCGTCGTGCCGCATCGCCCGGATCAGGAACGCCACCTCGTCCGGATCCAACGCGCCGATCGACGTGCCCTGGGCCTGCAACCAGGTGCGGTAGATCCGGTCGCTGCGGATCCGCTCGGACAGGCGCAGGCGCAGCAGCGGCCCGAGCACCCCGCCCACCGGCCGGGCGAAGGGGAACACCGCACCGAGGTAGACCGCGGTCAGCTCCCGGCCGGCCGCCTCCAACCGCCGGGCCACCTCGACCGCGAGGGCCCCGCCGGGACCGCAGTGCCCGTAGAGCACCAGCGGACCCTCGACGCGGGCGAGGATCTCCGCGACCACGTCCCCGGCGACCTCGTCGATCGGGGCCGGGTCGTCGGCCAGGCCGATGTCGTGGCCGGGCATGGAGACCGACAGCAGCCGGTAACCGGGCGGCAGGGCGTCCGCGAGCGGCTGGTACACCACCGCGCTGCCGCCGCCGTACGGGACGCAGACCAGGGTGGCGACCCGTTCGGCGACCGGCACCGGCGGGGTCAGCTCGTGCAGCAGGCCGACCGGCTCGGCGTCGGTCGCCGACACCCGGGCGGCGAGTTCGCGGACCGTCCGGTGGCGGAACAGGTCCATCACGCTGACCCGGGGCGCGGCGCCGTCGGCGGGCGGCAGCTCCCGGCGCAGCCGGGCCACCACCTGGGTGGCGAGCAGCGAGTGCCCGCCGAGGTCGAAGAAGTCGTCGGTGGCCCCGACCTCCGCCAGCCCGAGCACCTCCCGCCAGATCCCGGCGACCAGGTTCTCCACCGGGCCGACCGGGGCGACCCGCTCGCCGGCCGGCGTCTCGACGGTCGGCTCGGGCAGCGCCCGGCGGTCCACCTTGCCGTGTTCCTGCAACGGCAGCTCCGCCAGCCAGACGAACCGCTGCGGCACCATGTGGTCCGGCAGCCGGTCGGCGAGCGTGCGGCGCAGCTCGGCTGCCTCCGGGGTGTCCGCGCCGGGCACCGGCTCCAGGTAGGCCACCAGCCGGTCGTCGCGCAGCACCACCACCGCCTGGCGTACCGGCGGGCAGTCGCGCAGCGCGGCCTCCACCTCGCCCAGCTCCACCCGGTAACCGCGGATCTTGACCTGGTGGTCGGTGCGCCCGAGGAACACCAACTGCCCGTCGGCCCGCCACCGGCCGAGGTCACCGGTGCGGTAGAGGCGGGCGCCGGGCGGTCCGAACGGGTCGGGCACGAACCGCTCGGCGGTCAGCCCGGGACGGTTGAGGTAGCCCCGGGCGAGCCGGTCCCCGCCGAGGTGGATCTCGCCGGGCACCCCGATCGGCACCGGACGCATCCGGTCGTCGAGCACGTGCACCCGGGCGTACGGCAGCGGCCGACCGGTCGGCACCGGTCCGCTGTCGTCCCCGTCGGCGGTCACCTCGTGGGTGGCGATGCCGACCGTCGCCTCGGTCGGTCCGTAGTGGTTGAACACCCGCGCCGTGCCGGCGGCGGCCAGTGGCCGTACCCGCGCCAGGTCGGAGGCCTCACCGCCGAGGATCAGCGCCCGGGCCGGCAGCAGCTCGACCGGCTCGGCGTCGGCGGTCAACGCCGCCAGGTGCGACGGGGTGATCTTCAGGTAGTCGATCCGGTGTTCCCGCAACTGCTCGGCGAGTTCCGCGCCGGTGCCGCGCCGGGGAAGCAGGTGCACCACGCCACCGGTGGCCAGGGCCAGGTAGAAGATGGTGACGCTGAAGTCGAACGACATCGACTGGAGCAGCGCGTAGCGGCCGGCCGGGACGACGCCGAACCGGTCGGCCACCCCGTCGAGGTAGCGCAGCACCTGCCGGTGCGCCACCGCCACCCCCTTCGGCGTGCCGGTGGACCCGGAGGTGTAGATGACGTAGGCCAGGTTCCCGCCGTGGACGTCCACGTCCGGCGCGGTCTCCGGGCAGCCGGCCACCTCCCCGGCGATCTCGTCGAGGCAGGCCGGGGCCGCCGGGACCGGGATCGCCGGGTCGGTCGGGGTGAGGCGGTCGCGCAGGTCGGCGCTGGTCAGCACCACCGTCGGCCGGGCGTCGGCGAGCATGGCGGCCAGGCGGTTCGGCGGCTGCTCCGGATCAAGCGGCAGGTACGCCCCGCCGGCCCGCAGCACGCCGAGCAGCGCCACGGCCAACTCCGCCGACTGCTCCAGCAGCACGCCGACCAGCGCGTCCGGGCCGACTCCCCGGGAGCGCAGCCAGTGGGCCAGCCGGTTGGCCCGGCGGTCCAGGTCCCGGTAGGTCACCGTGTCCGGGCCGCAGACCACGGCCGGCGCGTCCGGGGTGGCCGCCACGTGCGGGGCCACCAGGTCGGCCAGCGTGGTGGCGGTGCCGGTCACCGCGACGGCGGGCGTCGTCGGCGCGTCCGGCGCGCTGAACGCCAGCACCCGGTCCCACTCGCCGGCCTCCAGCAGGTCCAGGTCGACGACGGGCAGGTCCGGGCGGGCCACCGCCGCGCGGAGCAGGGTGGTGAACCGCTCGGCCAGCCGGTCGACGGTGGCCGCGTCGAACAGGTCGGTGTTGTAGACGAACATCCCGCGCAGGCCGTCGTCGACCTCGCCGAGGTACAGCGACAGGTCGAACCGGGCGGCGTTGCCGTCGGCGCCGAAGCCCTCGGCGACCAGCCCGTCCGGCCACCGGCTCCCGCTGCCCCGCTCGTAGTTCTGGAGGGTGAACAGCACCTGGAAGACCGGTGACCGGCTCACGTCCCGGGTCACGTTCAGTTCCTTGACCAGGCGCTCGAACGGCACCTCCTGGCGCGCCAGCGCCTTGACCACCGTGGTGCGGGTCCGGCGCAGCAGCGTCGCGAAGCTCGGCTCCTCACCCGGGAAGTCGGCGGAGGCGGCGCTCGGCGAGAGGTCGGCGCGCATGGCCAGGGTGTTGACGAAGAGCCCGATCAGGCTCTCCAACTCGGGGACCACGCGGCCGGCCACCGGTGAGCCGATGGCGAAGTCCCGTTGGCCGCTGTGCCGGAACAGCAGCGCCTGGAGACCCGTGAGCAGCGTCATGTAGAGGGTGGCCCGCTGGCCCCGGGCCAGCCCGCGCAGCCCGGCGGTGAGGTCGGCGTCGATCCGGAAGCGGTGGGTGGCCCCGGCGTACGTCTGCACGGCCGGGCGGGGCCGGTCGGTGGGCAGCTCCAACGCCGGCACCCCGGCCAGCGTCCCGGTCCACCAGGCCAGCTCGGACCCGGCGTCCGGCCCGTCGACGCGGGCGCGCTGCCAGGCCGCGTAGTCGACGTACGAGACGGTCGGCGGCGGGGGCACCGGACCACCGTTCCGCAACGCGCCGTAGAGCGTGGCGATCTCGGTGAGCAGCAGGTCCAGCGACCAGCCGTCGCTGACGATGTGGTGCATGGCCAGGTGCAGCACGTGGTCGTCGTCGCCGAGCCGGATCACCAGCGCCCGGAGCAGGGGAGCGGCGGCCAGGTCGAACGGGGTGCGTGCGGACTCGGCCACCAGGGCACGGGCGGTCGTCTCGTCGACCACGCCGGTGACGGTGACCGGCACCTGCACCGCGGGCACCACCTCGACCACCGGCTCGCCGAGTTCGTTCTCGGTGAACCGCATCCGCAGGCTGTCGTGCCGTCCGGCGGTGGCGTCGATGGCGGCGGTGAGCAGGTCCGGATCGAGGGGACCGGTCAACCGCAGCGTCGCGTAGACGAGGTAGCCCGCCGTACCGGGGGTCAGTTGTTCGGTGAACCAGATCCGCTCCTGACCGAACGACAACGACGGGCTCGCCCCGACGGTGTCGGGAATCCCATTCGAGGAGGAACGGACAACCCGGGCCGGAAGGTCTACATTGGTCACGCGGCGAGGCCTTACGTCGATGGCGGGCGAGGCAAGCAGTGTGCCGAATGCAAACGACGCATGTAATCAACTGAACGGCGCACCGACGGACGCCTGTCCGGCGTGGGAAAGAGCCCCTGACGTGCACTGTGGAAAGCCCGAACGAGCGATCCGGGTGGCAGTCCGTCGTTTTACCGTCAGGAATGCGATTCGCGGATGCCGTGGTGCCGGCCGAGTGGGCCACCGAGACGCTGGTCCTGGCGGAGTTCGGCGGTGGGCGTACCGAAACGGCCCCGACGACGTGGGCACAGGGCGTCATGTTCCGGGCCGCCGCACGGTCCGGCTGGAACCACCGGTTCCTGAACCTGCGCCGCACCGTGCCGGTGTCCGGACGGGTCCGCGCGGACCTCGCCGGCGTGACCCGTGCGATCGGAGCCCTGGTCGGCCGGCACGGTTCGTTGCGGACCCGGGTCCGGTCGGTCGACGGTGGGTTCCGGCAGGAGACCGCGGCGGCCGGCCAGTTGCCCCTGCTGGTGGTGCCCGGTGCGGGGGACGGCGTGGCGGCGGCCGGCGTGGTGGCCGAGCGGCTGGCCGACGTCGCGTTCGACCACGCGGCCGAGTGGCCGCTGCGGGTCGCCCTGGTCACCGTCGACGACCGGGTACGCCAGATCGTGATCGTCTTCAGTCACTCGACGGTGGACGCTCACGGGGTCGAGGTGGTGCTCCGGGACCTGCGGCTGCTCCTGTTGCGGGGGGAGATCACCACCCCGCCCGGTCCGCAGTCGGCGCAGGTGGCCCGGGACCAGCACGGGCCGGACCAGGACGGTTCCGCCCGTGCGGTGGAACACTGGGCGCGAGGGCTCGCCCAACTGCCGCAGCCGCCGATGACGCCCACCCACCCCGAACTGACCCCGCGACTGCGCCGGGGGACGCTGGTCTCCCCGGCCGTCGACCGGGCGGCCCGGCTGCTCGCCGCCCGCCACCGGGTCAGCGCCTCCACGGTGCTGCTGGCCGCCACCACCGCGTTGGCCGCCGGCCGCGACGGGTCGTCGGTGTGTGGTCTGTTCACGATGGCGCACAACCGTTTCCGCGCCGAGTACAACGACGCGGTGGCGAATCTCGGGCAGATCGGAATGTGCGTGGTCGACCTGGGCGACCGGCCGGGTTTCACCGAGTTGCTGCCCCGCGTCTGGCGCGGTGCGCTGGCGGCGTACCGGCACGCCTATTACGACCCGGTAGCCCTGAGGCATCGTTTACTGGCGGACGGTCACGACCCGAGCACCGCATTTCTGCCGTACTACTATTTCAACGACGTGCGGCTGGCCGGCGGAAGCGCCGGAATGGCCCCGACGGTGACCGAAAGCGACCTGCGCGCCACGATGGCGGAAAGCACCTTCCGGTGGGTCGACGGCATGGCCCGGGCGGCCTGGCACCGGCTGGTCCACGTCGTCGACGAGCCAGGGGCGGTGGGCGTCACGGTCAGCGTCGACACCCGGTTCGTACCTGCCGAGTCGGTCGAGCCGTTCCTGCGCGACCTGGAGGACCTGCTGGTCACAGCGGTCTTCCGGGAGGTGTCCTGGCCCTGGACGCCCTCGTCGCGCGTCCTGCCCCGTTGAGGGCCGGGGTAACCTGAGTGGTGCTCACATCCCAACCCACGGACCAGCCTGCGGCGTGCACCGAGGAGGTGGCGTACGCGGACTTCCACGGCGGCCGGGCCGCCACCGGGCCGCTGACCTGGGGGCAGCGCGCGATGTGGCGGGCGGTGGTGGAATTCGAGTCCAACCGGCACAGCTTCCTGAACCTGCGCCGCACCCTCGCCGTCTCGCGGCGGGCCGGGGTGGACCCGGCGCGGGCGGTACGCGCGCTCGCCGCGCTGGTCGGCCGGCACGAGTCGCTGCGTACCCGGGTCCGCCCGAGCGACGGCGAACTGCGCCAGGTGGCCGCCGCCGAGGGACGACTGCCGGTGCTGGTGCACACCGTGCCGGACGCCGGGCCCGATCCGGACGGGCAGGTGGCAGCCGGCACGCTCGCGGCGCGGTTCGGTGACCCGCGCTTCGACCACGCCGCCGAGTGGCCGCTGCGGGCCGCCGTGGTGGTCGTCGACGGGCTGGTCCGACAGGTCGTCGTGGTCTTCAGCCACTCCACCGTCGACTTCCACGCCACCGAGACGGTGCTCCGGGACCTGCGGATGCTGCTGTTGCGCGGGGCGGCGCCCAGCCCGCCGGGTCTCCAGTCGCTGGACGTGGCCGACCGCGAGCGGGTCGATCGGCGACGGTCAGACCGGGCGGTGGCGTACTGGCTCCGGCAGTTCCCCACGCTCGGGGCGGGCAGCTTCGCCGAACCGGTGGCTGCCGGGCTCACCCCGCGCTACCGGCGCGGCGCGCTCACCTCGCCGGCGATCCACCACGCGGCCCGGCTGCTCGCCGCCCGGCACCGGACGAGCAGCTCCACCGTCCTGCTCGCCGCCACCGCCGCCGCGCTCCGGGCCGGCGGCGGCCCGGAGGCCGACGGCGGGCCCGGGGCCGTCGGCATCTTCACGATGGCCAACAACCGCTTCCAACCCGAGTACGACACCGCGATCAGCAAGCTCAACCAGATCGGACTCTGCCGGGTCGACCTCACCGGCCGACCGGACTTCGCCGAGTTGTTGCGGCGGGCCCGGCAGGCGTCGTTGGACGGGTACCGGCACGCCTACTACGACCCGCTCGCGCTCGCACAGGCCTTCGCCGACCACGGCTACGACTACGGCACGGCGCTCGCGCCGTTCTGCTACCTCAACGACATCCGCCTGCCCCACGACGTGCCGTCCGACGTGGCCGGACCGGATGAGTCGACGCTGGGCACCGCTGGCTCCTTCCGCTGGCTGGAGGAGTTGGACCGGTTCGCCTGGCGCTGCCGGATCCAGGTGATGGACGCGCCCGGCGCGGTGGAACTGGCGGTCACCGCCGACACCGTCCACCTGCCAACGGACCGCGCGGAACGGCTGCTGCGGGACATCGAGGACCGGTTGGTCCAGGCGGTGCGGTAGACGCCCTGACCGCGTGCCGGACGGCCCTTCGGGGGGCGGGGTCGACGCTACGTTCGACGAGACCTGCCGGCGCTGGGTCACCTTGACGACAGCGCTCACGTACCCTTTTGTGCGTTGATGAGCCTGGATTCCACAGGTGCCGGACGCAGGCGGTGGGCCACACGTTGGACAGCGCCCCTGAATGCCTCCGAGGCTGCCTTCAAGGACCTCCGGCCAGCCACCGACCGCCTCAACGGCCAGGATCAGCCGTCGACTCGACACTCCAAGGAGGCGTCCATGAGTGAATGCCCGAAGTGCGGCAGGCGCAAGGACTCAGGCGAATGCATGTACTGCTGGGGCCTGGAGGCGGGGGCGGACTATCACGCCGGAAAAAGGGATGTGCGAATCCCCAACACCAACCTGAGGCGAAACGTGGACACCGGAGCCGTCTCCAACCCGAATTCGGGCTGCGTGGTGCTCGCCGTGCTCGCTCTGTCCGGGCTCATCCCCAGTGTGCTGCTGGCGCTGCAGGTGCTGATCTGAACCTGCCGTCGAGGGGCGCGGCCGGCGACGCGCGTCCCGGGGTCCACCTCCGGTGCCCTGATCCGTAACCCATAGGTTACGCTTTCGGGCGTGGACGAGGTGGTCGAGGCGATCGCGGATCCGATCCGCCGCGACATCCTGGAGATGTTGCGGGACGGGCGGCTGGCCGCCGGCGACATCGCCGCCCGCTTCCCGGTCAGCAGGCCTGCGGTGAGCCGGCACCTGCGGGTGCTCCGGCGGGCCGGCCTGGTCCGCGACGAGGTGGTCGGCCGGCAGCGGTTCTACCGGCTGGAGACCGGGCCGCTCGCCGCGCTGGTCGAGTGGCTCGCCCGGTTCGACCGGCCGGGCGGCTGGGAGCACCGCCTCGACGCGTTGGAGACCGAGGTGTACCGCACCCGCCGGGAACGGCGTGGCCGCCCCGGCCACGCCGCCGGAGAAACGAGGACCGCATGAACCGCCTACCCGTCGGCCGGTTGTTCCGTACGGACACCGGCAGTGACCTGGTGCTGACCCGTACCTTCCGCGCCCCGGTGGCGGACGTCTGGGCGAGCGTCACCGAGCCGGAGCGCACCGCGCGCTGGTTCGGCCCGTGGGAGGGGGACCCCGGGACCGGCCGCACCATCCGGGTGCAGATGGCGTACGAGGAGGGAGAGCCCTGGTGCGACATGCTCATCGAGGCGTGTGAACCGCCCCGCCGGTTGGCCGTCGCGACGCTCGACGAGCAGGGCTCGTGGCGGCTGGAGATGCTGCTGTCCGAGGTCGACGGGGTCACCGAGCTGCGCCTGGTGCACCACCTCGCCACCGAGGAAGCGATCGGCGAGGTCGGCCCCGGCTGGGAGTACTATCTCGACCTGCTGGTCGCCGCCCGCGACGGCGCGGCCCGGCCCGGTTTCGACGCCTACTACCCGGCGATGAAGCCGTACTACGACGGGCTGCGCTCCTGAGGGCCCGCGGCAGTCGCCGTCGACCGCGTCAGTGGATCGAGGCTCAGCGTGCGGGACGCCGCAGTGTGCGTGGTAGCGTCAGCCCCAGCGTCGCGTGCCGGTGGCAGACCGTGTCAGGCATGGAGGCGCCGGACCGAAGGGAACACGACGACGATGATGATCGTTGTCCCTTCGCCCTCCACGTATGCGTGAGGGCGAGACGAGCAGGCTGGTGGCCTGGCATCGAGAGTTGCGCGACGTTCACGACAGGTTGCGCGACGCACTGACCGTGACCCGACAGGCCCTGGCCGCTGGTGAGTCGGCGGAACCGGCGACCAGAGACCTGCTGCTGTTCTGCCACGGGTTCTGCGCCGCCCTGACCGCTCACCACGAGGGTGAGGACCGCGAGCTGTTCCCGGCGATCGCCGAGCAGTATCCCGAACTGCGCGAGGCGTTGCGTTACCTGCGACAGGACCACTCGATGATGGCTCATCTGCTGGCCGGGTTGCAGGACGCCGTGACGCGGGCTGCTCCGCCCGCCGAACTAGAGCGCCATCTGGAGGGACTGGAGGCGATCATGGAGTCGCACTTCCGCTACGAGGAGCGTCAACTCCTCGCCGTGCTGAGGACCCTCGACCTCGACGCGGACCCCGGCACAGTCCTGGGACCTCTGTAGCCGCCTCACCCACCCCGACGCCGTCGCATCGCCCCGCATCGTCCGTCGCCCCGTCGATCATGGAGTTCGGGCACCAGCCAAACCTCCACAAAGGCCGTCAGCCGGGCGCCGAAACTCCATGATCGACGGGGCGGGCATCGCTGCTGCCGCGCGGTGCCAGCCGGGTCGCCGGTCCACGTCTCTGCGGTCCCTGGCGCACGCCGACGTGCTGCCGGGACGCTCCCGCATGTCGCGCGATCGCGTACGGATTGCGCCTGGTCACGTACCTGGTTGTCGTGTCTCGTCACGCAGCCTTGAGGCTTCGTGGCTGCCTGAGGTGCGATCCGCTCGGCGTGTCGTGTATCTGAGCTGTCATGACTGAGTGCGGTTCGGCTCAAGCGTCTCCGAGGAGGGCTTCATGTCGTGAGTCGCATCGGCGCGGGTCGACTCGTTGTTCCAGCGATAACTCCATCGGCCACGGTGACTTGTCGATGCCGTACGTTGGTCGCCATGACGCGGTCCGAGGTGCTGCATGATCTGCTGGACAACGGCCGGGACCACGACACCTCGCGGCTGGAGAAGATCGCTGTCGACCTTGGCCTACCCGTGGCCGATGTGCTCGTGGTGGGGGGCCATCCAGTGCCGGGGCATCTGCTGCCGCCGGACCGGGACAAGGACGTCATGGGTGCGTTCACCTACCGCGTGACGTTCTGCGACCACCCGCAACTGGCAGCCCTGCGCGAATTCCTGCTCGCGATGCCGGACGAGGGCGCGGCACCCGAGCCTGGGCCGGCCCGCGATCCGACGGCCCCGGACCCGTTCCCCGCGGTCCTGGCGGGCCTCATGCGTAACCGAGGCTTGGGGCTGCGAGAGTTCCCGTTCGTCGGGCTCTCGATGAGCACCATCAGGGGCATGCTGGGCGGGAGGTCCCACCGGCTGTCGCAGTTGCAGGCGGTGGCCGGGCCGTTGGGCTGGAGCAAGGAGGACCTGGCCACCCTCGCGGGCGAGCCGCTGCTGCCCCTCGAACACGGTCCCTGGTTCTGTCGCCACCTCGGCGCGGTGTTCCTGGCCGCCGTCCCCCGCACGACAGAGCAGTTGGTGCGCGCCGCCCGTGAGGCGGACCGGCTCAGCGCGCGCGAGGACCACGGCGCCTGGCAACCGGTCGCCCCGCGCGTCCACGACTGCCCGGACGCCTAGAGATCGAAGAACTCCAGGTAGGCGTCGATCTGGTGGCCGAGCATCGGCAGTCCGGGTTGCGTGGGCAGGCCACGGAGGTACGCCGCGCGCAGCAGCGCCGTCTCCGCCGGGGTCATGATGATGTCGGCGACCACGGCGTGCGTCGGCAGCCCGGTCACCGGGAACGGCAGCGGGTCGCCGGGACGCAGGCCCAGGGGAGTGGCGTTGACGGCGAGGTCGACGTCGTCCAGGAGCGGGTGGGCCGAGGTGCTGACCCGTCCCGGGTAGACCGGCGACAACCGCCTGTGCAGCGTGTCGAGCCGTCCGGGGTCGGTGTCGACCAGGCGCAGCGCGGCCGTCCCGGCGTCGAGCAGCGCGACCGCGATGGCGCTGCCCGCGCCACCCGCGCCCACCACGCACACCCGGCGACCCCGTGGGTCGTGCCCGGCCTCGACCAGGCCACGGACGAACCCGTCGCCGTCGAACGTGTCGGCCGTCCAGGTGCCGTCCGGCTCGCGGCGCAGCGCGTTGGCGCTGCCGGCCAGGCGGGCACGGTCGGTGACCCGGTCGGCCAGGGCGAGGACGGCCGCCTTGTGCGGCACGGTCACGAGAAGCCCGTCCAGGTTCGCCATCTGCCGCAGGCCACGCACCACCGGTTCGAGGTCGGCCGCCGTGACGTGCACCGGGACCAGCACGGCGTCCGTACCCCGGCGGGCGAGCACCGGGTTGAGCAGGCCGGGCGCGCGGACCTGCGTGATCGGGTCGCCGAGCAGCGCGTACAGCCGGGTCGTGCCGCTGATCGCCGGCACGGCCGTGACGGGGGCGTCGACAGCGGTCATCGGAGAGGTTCCTTCCGGGTGTGGTTCACCGGGAGCCGGTGCCGCCGGTCGTCGTCAGGTCACGGGCCAGCCAGAGCGCGCCGTGCAGCGAGGAAAGCCCGCCGAGGGCGGCGGCCCGCACCGTCGGAGCCGGTCGTCCGGGGCGTCCCGCCTGCCGGGCCAGGTCGGCGACGAGCGGGACGAAGCCGGGCAGGCCGTCGGCGAAGCCGCCGCCCACCACCGCCACCGGAACGGCCAGCAACTCGCCGAGGCTCACCACCGCCGCGGCCAGCGCCGCGCAGCTCTCGCGTACCGCCCCGACCGCCCACGGACGGCGGTCCCGCAATCCGGCCCGCAACTGGTCGAAGGTGACCTCGCCGCCGTGCTCCCGGGCCGCCCGCCGCAGCGTGGCCGGGCCGGAGGCGACCGACTGGAGGCAGCCGGCGCGACCGCAGTCGCAGGGCACGCCGTCCAGGTCGACGACCATGTGTCCGACCTCGGCGGAGGCGCCGGCCGGGACGGGCCGGCCGTGCAGCACGATCCCGCCGCCGACCCCGGTGCCCACGCCGAGGTACACCAGGTCGTCGTGGCCGGCATTGCGGGCCTCGGCCAGCGCGGCGAGGTCACCGTCGTCGGCGTACCCGGTCGGGACGTCGGGGAAGAGCCGCCGCAGCGCGCCGGTGAGGTCGAGTCCGGTCCAGCTCGGCCGGCCCGGCCAGGTCAGGACCGTGCCGTCGGAGTCGGTGATGGCCGGCATCGCCATGCCGACCGCGCCGACCGGCCCCCAGGTGGCCCGCAGCGCGGCGACCTCCGCGTCGAGCGCCGCCAGGTCGCCGGCCGGATCGCCGCCGGACGGCCAGGCGAAGGTCCGCTCGTACGCGGGCCGCCCGGCCGCCTCGGCGCGCAGCGCGACCTTCGTGCCCCCGACGTCGACCCCCAGGACGCCGACGTGCGGCCGGTCGGTCACGACGGTGGTCAGTTGGCGAGGACGTGCATGACGGCGATCGCCGCCGCCGCCACGGCGAACGCCACCGGCACCACCGCCATCGGCACGGGGTCCTTGGCCCGGATGTGGTAGACGGCCGCGCCGATCAGCAGCAGGGTCAGCCCGACGGCCGCCGCGACGCCGATCGGCCACCAGAGCAGGCCGAGCAGCAAACCGGCGATCCCGGCGATCTCCAGGATGCCGATCGTCCGGGTGAGACCGGCCGAGACGCCGATGCGGGCCATCCGGTTGCGCATCTCCAGTTGGCCGAGGAGCTTCGGCAGCGCCACGGCGATGAGGACGGAGGCGAGGATGACGGTCAGGGTGATGATCGGGATACGCACGAAGCTGTCCTCAGGTCGGGGGAAAACGGACGGACGACCGTGCTGGCTCCGGCCGTGGAAGGGGATCGGTCACGCGACGGTGGCGACGAGCGCGCGGGCGGCCAGCCGGTAGCCCAGCGCCCCGAGTCCGACGATCACCCCGCTGGCGAGCGGCGCGAGCACCGAGTCGTGCCGGAAGCTCTCCCGCGCCCACACGTTGGAGAGGTGGACCTCCATCCAGGGGCGCGGGTAGTTGGCGAGCGCGTCCCGCAGGCTCCAGCCGGCGATCATCAGCGCGCCGGGATTGACGATCGCGCCGACCGTGTCGTAGTTGCCCTGGATGGCGCGGATCAGGGCGCCCTCGCAGTCGTGCTGCTCGGCCGTCACCCGCCAGCCGCGCGGCGTGACCTCCTCGGCGACCGCCCGCTCGATGTCGGCCAGGGTGTCGGTGCCGTAGATCTCCGGCTCCCGCTGACCGAGGATGCCCAGGTTCGGGCCGTTGAGCAGGAGCACGTTGGACACGGTTCACCTCGCGCGGAACGGTCCCGTCGGCGTGGGTTCGACGACGGGTCCCCGGCAGTATCGCGCCGGCGGCCGGCGTCGCCCGCGCCCGCCCACCCGAAACAAGGGGCGGATAGGGGCAGCTAGGGGAGCTGCCGTGGGTCCGGCTGCGGTGGTAGGAAGGGCCCCCTGCAGGTGAATTCTGCACTGCAGGGTGCCCCTGCAACCAACCTCGACGGCCGCCCGCGCCGCCACCGTCGGCGCGCGTCGTGGGCGTCGTTCCCGGGGCGCCGCAGGGCGGGCCGGGGTCGCCGTCGCAGGTCTACTACGCGGACGGCCGTCACACGCCGTCCAGTTGGCCGACTAAGGGGCGGTTAGGGGCCGTTAGGGGAGTCGAGCCGCCGGTCAGGTCGGTTAGCGTCCACCGCGAGCCAGGTACGTCGCCGCGATCGACGGTGGCGTCCGCCCCGAGAACCAGCCGGGCGGTGCGGGTCGTGGGTCGCATCCGACGCCCGGGATCGCGGGGCGGCGCGCCGCTGTCGACGAACGGCCAGTGAACCGCCGTTCCAGCTGGATTGGGAAGTGGGACATCATGAGTGGTCTGTCGGCGAGCGTGCCGGAGTTCCCCGAGTGGCCGCAGTTCGGTGACGAGGAACGGGCCGGCCTGATCCGGGCCCTGGAGCAGGGCCAGTGGTGGCGCGTCGGCGGCAGCGAGGTCGACACCTTCGAGGCGGAGTTCGGGGCGTACCACGGCACCCCGCACGCGCTCGCCGTCACCAACGGCACCCACGCCCTGGAGGTGGCCCTGGAGGTGCTCGGGGTCGGACCCGGCACCGAGGTGATCGTCCCGGCGTTCACGTTCATCTCGTCGTCGCTGGCCGCGCAGCGGCTCGGCGCGGTGGCCGTACCGGTCGACGTCGACCTCGACACCTACTGCATCCAGCCGGAGGCCGTCGCCGCCGCGATCACCGACCGGACCCGGGTGATCATGCCGGTGCACATGGCCGGGCAGATGGCCGACATGGACGCCCTCGACAAGATCGCCGCCGACGCCGGGGTCGCGATCCTCCAGGACGCCGCGCACGCCCACGGCGCGCAGTGGCAGGGCAAGCGCGTCGGCGAGCTGGGCTCGGTGGCCGCGTTCAGCTTCCAGAACGGCAAGCTGATGACCGCCGGTGAGGGCGGCGCGGTGCTCTTCCCCGACCAGGAGCTGTACGAGCGGGCGTTCCTCGTGCACAGCTGCGGCCGGCCGCGCACCGACCGCGACTACCTGCACCGCACCACCGGCTCGAACTACCGGATGAACGAGTTCAGCGCCGCCGTGCTGCGGGCCCAGCTGTCCCGCCTGGACAGCCAGATCGAGCTGCGCGAGCAGCGCTGGCCGCTGCTGGCGAGCCTGCTCGCCCAGATCCCCGGCGTGGTGCCGCAGGGCCGCGACGACCGGGGCGACCGCAACCCGCACTACATGGCCATGTTCCGGGTCCCCGGCATCGGTGAGCAGCGCCGCCGGGTCGTGGTGGACGAGCTGATCGCCCGGGGCATTCCCGCCTTCGTGGCGTTCCGCGCGATCTACCGCTGCGAGGGCTTCTGGCTCGCCGGCGCCCCGGACGAGACGGTCGACCAGATCGCCGCCCGGTGCCCGAACGTCGAGCAGATCCACGCCGACTGCATCTGGCTGCACCACCGTACGCTGCTCGGCACCGAGGAGCAGATGCACCAGATCGCCGCCGTGCTCGCCGACGTCCTCGGCGAATGACCGCCCCGTCGTCGGCCGCCACACCGGGGCGCGTCCGGGTCGCCGTGGCCGGCCTCGGCTGGGCCGGCCGGGAGATCTGGCTGCCCCGGCTCGCCGCGCATCCGCGCTTCACGGTGACCGCCGTGGTCGACCCCGACCCGGCGGCCCGTGACCGGGCGCGCGCGAACCACCAGGTCCCGTCCGCGTACGCCGACGTCGACGACGTCCCCGCCGACACGGTGGATCTGGTCGTCGTCGCCGTTCCCAACCACCTGCACGCGGGCGTGGCGGCCCGGCTGCTGCGCCGGGGCGTACCGGTCTTCCTGGAGAAGCCGGTCTGTCTCACCTCCGCCGAGGCGGCGGAACTGGCCGGGGCGGAGCAGGCCGGCGGCGCGGTGCTGCTCGCCGGTAGCGCCGCCCGCTACCGGGCGGACGTCCGTGCGCTGGTCGAGGCGACCGCCGACCTGGGCGCCGTCCGCCACGTCGACGTGGCCTGGGTACGGGCGCGCGGCGTGCCCGACGCCGGTGGCTGGTTCACCCGGCGGGAACTGGCCGGCGGCGGTGCCCTGGTCGACCTCGGCTGGCACCTGCTCGACACGGTGCTGCCGCTGCTCGGGCCGGCCCCGGTGGTGCACGCCGTGGGCAGCGTCTCCGACGACTTCGTCAACGACGACGCCGCCGGGGCGGCGTGGCGGGGCACGGCCAGCGACACCGGCCGGGCCCGGGGTGACGTGGAGGACACCGCGCGCGCGTTCCTGCTCACCGCCGACGGCGCCTCCGCCGGCCTGCACGCCTGCTGGGCCTCGCACGAGGCGCGGGACCGGACCACCATCGCCGTGCACGGCACCGGCGGCTCGGCGACCCTGCACTGCACGTTCGGGTTCAGCCCCAACCGGGAGCCGACGCCGGTGCTCACCCGGACCCGCGACGGCGAGACCGTCCGCCTGCCGCTGCCGGTGGAGCCGATCGGCGCCGAGTACGACCGTCAGCTCGACGTACTGCCCGACCTGCTCGCCGCGCCGGCCAGCCGGGGCGCGGCAGCGGCCGACGCCCGCCGGACCATCGACGTCATCGAACGGATCTACCGCTGCGCCCGGCCCACCGCGCCGACGTACGCGCTGGCGGGAACCCTCGACCGGTGAGAACCACCGGCGAACCCACTCGGGAGCAGCCATGAGCCATCCGCCGTCCACCCTCGAGGTCAGCACAGCCCCCGCGCGACCGGGGCCGATCCGGGCGGTCGTCTTCGACCTCGACGGTGTCGTGGTCGACAGCTCGGCGGTGATGCGCGCGGCGTTCAGCGTCGCCTACGCCGAGGTGGTGGGGCCGGGGCCGGCGCCGTTCGAGGAGTACAACAAGCACATGGGGCGGTACTTCCCGGACATCATGCGCCTGATGGGGCTGCCGCTGGAGATGGAGGAGCCCTTCGTCCGGGAGAGCTACCGGCTCGCCCACCAGGTGCCACTGTTCCCCGGCGTCCGGGAGACGCTGGAGGAGCTGTCCGAGCGGGGCATCCGGATGGCGGTCGCCACCGGCAAGAGCGGCCCCCGGGCCCGGTCGCTGCTGGACCTGCTCGGCGTGCTGCACCTGTTCGACCACGTGATCGGCTCCGACGAGGTGCCCCGGCCGAAGCCCGCGCCGGACATCGTGCTCCGGGCGCTGGAGCTGCTCGGGATGCCCCCGCACCAGGCGATGATGGTCGGTGACGCGATCACCGACCTGACCAGTGGACGCGACGCCGGGGTGACGACCGTCGCCACCACCTGGCACGGCGGGGACGTCGAGGGCCTGCTCGCCGCCGCCCCGGACCTGGTCGCGCACAAGCCGGAGGAACTGCTCGCCCACTGCCCGGCTGTGCCCGCCGCCTGACCACCCGCCCCGCTCCCGCCCGCCGGCTCCGCCCCGCCCCCGGCACGCTGCGCTCGCCCAGGGCGGGATGCTCGGTTGGTAGCAGGGGACCCCTGCTCATCAAAAAGCGGTAACAGGGGGCCCCTGCTACCAGCCAACCCCAGCCTCACATGTCGGTGAGGGCGGCTCGGACGGCGGTCTCGTCGACGTCCGCGACGAGTTCCGGGCCGGACGGGCCGTCGAGCACGAAGGACAGTCCCGAGGTGGACTTCTTGTCCCGCCGCATGAACGCCAGCAGGTCGTCGTGGTCCACCCCGTCGGGCAGCCGCGTGTCGAGACCGTAGCCGGCCACCACCGCCCGGTGCTCGTCGACCCGGTCGGTCGGGATCCGGCCCAGCAGACCGGCCAGCCGACCGGCGAACACCGTGCCCACTCCGACCGCCTCGCCGTGACGCAGCCGGAAGTCGGTGGCCCGTTCCAGCGCGTGCCCCAGGGTGTGGCCGTAGTTCAGGATGTGCCGCAGGCCGGCGTCACGCTCGTCGGCGGCCACCACCCGCGCCTTGAGCGCCACGCAGGCGGTGATCTGTTCGGTCACCGGCCGGTCGCGCAGCTCTCCGGCGCCGATGAAGTGGGCGCGGGCGATCTCCCCGTAGCCGTTGCGCCACTCGACGGCGGGCAGCGTGTCCAACTGTTCGGTGTCGCAGAGCACCGCGCGGGGCTGCCAGTACACGCCGACCAGGTTCTTGCCCTCGGGCAGGTTGACCGCGGTCTTGCCGCCCACGCTGGCGTCCACCTGCGCCAGCAGCGACGTCGGCAGGTGGATCACCGCGATCCCCCGGTGGTAGAGGCCGGCGGCCAGACCGACCACGTCGGTGGTGGTCCCGCCGCCGCAGGAGACCACCGCGTCGGCGCGGGTCAGTCCGAAGTCGGCGAACGTCCGGCACAGGTGCTCCACCGTGGCCAGGGTCTTGTCGTGCTCGCCGTCGCGGGCCGGCACGACGCGGTGCGGCACCCCCGGGTCCGGGGTCCACTCGGGTGGCCGGGCCGAGACCACCACGACCCGGCGGGCACCGATCCGGGCCACCTCCTCGGGCAGCCGGTGCCGGACCCCGGGGCCGACGAACACGGGGTAGCTCCGGTCGCCGAGGCGGACGTCGACACGGCCGGTCGCCTCGGGACCGTCGGTGCGGGTGTTCATGCGGCTGCGGGTCTCCTCGTCGAAGCGGGCGGGGCGGTCGGTACGGCGGGCGGGGGACCGTCCCGCCGGGCCAGCCGCAGCGCCATGGCGGCCAGCGAGTCGACGGCCGGGTCGATGCCCCACCGGCCGTGGGTGAGCTGGGCGTGCTCGGCGAGCAGGAAACCGCGTGGGGTGGCCGCGTGGTCCGCACCCATCACCTCGGTGACCCGGTCCAGGTAGCGCTGCCAGGCCGCCGCGACCGGACCGGTCGACGGCAGGTCCCCGGCGGCCAGGACGATCTTCTCGGCCCCGCTGTCCGCCTGGGCGGCGAGGTCACGGCGGCTCGCGGCGCTCAATGCGCGGCTGCGGTCCTGCCAGTGCAGGAAGAGGAAGGCGGGCCGGTCGGCGACCGGCATGAGGTCGCACAGGTGCCGCAGGTGCGCCACGGCCAGGGGCAGTTCCATGCCGGCCAGCCAGGGGGCGTCCCCGCCCAGCAGGGTCAGGGCCAGCTCACTGCCGGCCTGCGCCAGCGGCCCGCCGCGCGCGGCGTCGCGGACGGCGTACGGGTCCGGGGCCAGCGACGCCGTCGGGTCGCCGCCCAGCCGTCGACGGGCCGCGTCGAGGCCGACGTCGTTCGCGTGCAGGCCGACGCGGAGGCGTGGGTCGGTGGGGGGACCGAGTCGGTCGTAGAACCAGCGTGACGGGGGGTCGGCGGCACGCACGGCGGCGACCAGTCCCGCCACGACGGTGCCGACGAGCTCGGCCGCGCGGGCGTCCGGACAACCCCCGCCGGGTACGGCGAGGTGGGCGAACATCCAGGAGCGTTCCAACGACGGCACCTCGACTGGTCGGCGGGGCGGGCACGGGTGCGACGGTCCTCGGGCCACCCCATCATCGGCCGGCGACGCGCCTGGTCACCGCCTCCACGGGTGGATCTGGGGAGCACTTAGGGGGTGACAGGGGTAGGTCACCGGGAGGTCGCTGGGAAGACTTGGGCCGTTACGGCGAGGGACGGATGTGGTGACGACATGCTTCGGAGCGACCTGGTCCAGCCGTTGCCCGATCTGCTGAGGGCCCACGCCGCCCGGCTGGGGGACCGGGTCGCGTTCCGCGACGACCACCGGTCGGTCAGCTACGCCGCGCTCGCCGAGCGGACCCGCCGACTGGCCGGGCACCTCGTCGTGACCGGGGTGGCCCGTGGCGACCGGGTCGCCTTCTGCCTGGGCAACCGGGTGGAGACCGTGGAGACGTGGCTGGCCGTCACCCGGGCGGCGGCGGTCGGCGTGCCGGTGAACCCGCGCAGCACGGACGCCGAGCTGGCCCACCTGCTGGACGACTCCGGCGCGGTGCTGGTGGTCACCGACCCGCAACACCTCGACCAGCTGCTCCGGCTGCGCGGGGACCGTCCCGACCTGCGGATCTGGGTCACCGGCAGCGGCCCGTTCCCGGCCGGCGTCGCCGCCTGGTCGGAGCTGGTCGACGCCGAGCCGTCGGTGGACGCCCGCGACGACCTCGGCCTCGACGAGGTCGCCTGGATGCTCTACACCTCGGGCACCACCGGCCGCCCCAAGGGTGTGCTCTCCACCCAGCGCACCTGCCTGTGGTCCGTCGCCTCCTGCTACGTGCCGATCCCCGGCCTCACCTCCGACGACCGGGTGGTCTGGCCGCTGCCGCTGTTCCACAGCCTCTCCCACATCGGCTGCGTGCTCAGCGTGACCGCGGTCGGCGCGACCGCCCGCCTCGTCGACGGGTTCTCCGCCGAGGACGTCCTGCGCGCCGTCGAGCAGGACGAGGCCACCGTGCTCGCCGGTGTGCCGGCCATGTACCACCACCTGGTCGCCGCCGCCCGGGACACCGGCTTCCGCGCCCCGGCCCTGCGGGTGTGCCTGGTCGGTGGCGCGATCACCACCGCGCCGCTGCGCCGGGCCTTCGAGGAGGTCTTCGACGCGCCACTGCTCGACGCGTACGGCAGCACGGAGACCTGCGGCTCGATCGCCGTCACCCGTCCCGACGATCCCCGGGTCGAGGGATCCTGCGGCCGTCCGGTGCCCGGCGTCGACGTCCGCCTGGTCGATCCGGAGACCGGCCGGGACGTGCCCGTCGGGGTGGAGGGCGAGGTGTGGGTGCGTGGACCGAGCGTCATGCTCGGCTACCACGGCCGACCCGCCGACACCGACGCGGTGCTGCGCGACGGCTGGTACCGCACCGGTGACCTGGCCCGCCGCGACGACGCCGGCAACCTCTTCGTCACCGGACGGCACCGGGAGCTGATCATCCGGGGCGGCGAGAAGATCCACCCGGTCGAGGTGGAGGAGGTGCTGCGGACCGTCCCCGGCGTCGCCGACGTGGCGGTCACCGGCCGTCCGCACGAGGTGCTCGGCGAGGTGCCGGTGGCGTACGTCGTCGCCGGGCCGGACGGTTTCGCGCCCCGGGCCGCGCTGGCCGCCTGCCGGGAACGGCTGGCCTACCACAAGGTCCCGCAGGAGCTGTACGAGATCGCCGCCGTGCCGCGCACCGCGTCCGGGAAGGTCACCCGTCGGCTGCTGCCCGACCAGCCGGCCCGGCTGCGCGCGGTCAACGGCAGCCACCACGACGAACTGGTCCGGTTCGGCTGGGCGCCCCTGGACCTGGCCGGCGTACCGGTGCCGGAGCGGCGCTGGGCGGTCGTCGGCGCCGACCACGCGCCGCACGCCGCCGTGAGGGCCGCGCCGCAGCGGGACGCGGCCGATCCGGACCGTCTCCGGTTCCACCCCGACCTGGCCGACCTGCGCCAGGGCGGGCCGGCGCCGGACGTGGTGGTCCTGCCGGTCGGGTCGCCGGACGCGGATCCGGTGTCGCTCGGCGGTTGGCTCGCCGACGACCGGTTCGCCGCCACCCGGCTGGTCCTGTTGACCAGCGGTGCGGTGGACGCCTCGACCCCGGACGCCGCCGACGACCCCGACCTCGACCCGGCGGCCGTGGCAGCCTGGGCGGTGGCCCGGAGCCTCCAGGCCGCCCACCCGGACCGGATCGTGCTGGTCGACCGGGACGCCGACGCGGACCCGTACGCGCTGCTGCCGGCCGTGGTGGCCACCGGTGCCGCCCAGGTCGCCCTGCGGGCCGGCGGAGCCCGCCACGCGCACCTCGTCCCGGTGCCCGTCCCGACCGTGGCGCGTGCCGCCACGGTCGCCGACCCGGTCGTGCTGGCCGGCGCGGACACCCCGCTCGGGGCCGCGCTGGCCCGGCACCTGGTCACCGCGTACGGCGTGCGACGGCTGCGGCTGCTCGCCACCGGACCGGTGGACGCCCCCGCCCTGGCCGCCCTGGCCGCCGAACTGACCGCCGCCGGTGCCGAGGCCACCCCGCTGGCCTCCGGGCCCGCCCCGGACCCGGCCGCGTCGGTCGGCGACGAGGAGATCGGCGCGGCGGTGCTCTGCCTCACCGCCGACGCCCTCACCGCCGCCCACGACCTCGACGACCGTCCGGGCCGGCACCGCGCCGCCGACGACGCCGACCACGGCGGATGGCTGCTCGCCCTCGCCGACGGGCTGCACCGACGGACCCGGCACGCCGACGTCACCACCTTCACCGTGCTCGTCCCGACCGACCCGCTGCTGGGGGCGGCCGACGGTCACCGGGCCGCCGCCGTCGTCGGTTCCCTGCACGCCCTGCTCGCCCGTCGGCGGGCGGCCGGGCTGCCCGCCCGGCTGGCCGGCGCCACGGCCCACGGCCCCGCGCCGACGGCCGCCGCGCTCCGGCGCGACCTCGACGCCTTCGACGTCGCCCACGACGGCGCCGACCTGGTCCTGCTCGCCCGACCCACCGCCGGCCACCCGGCCTGGCGGGAGCCGGTACGGCCGGCCGGTGACACCGCCGAGGTGGCCGGGACGTTGCGTCGGCGGCTGGCCGTGCTGACCGTCGCCGAGGGCGACCGGATCCTGTTGGACCTGGTCCGGGCCGCCACCGCCGAGGTCGCCGGCCTGCCCGGTCCGGTCGCGGTCCGCCCCGGGCGGGCCTTCAAGGAACTCGGGTTCACCTCGGTCGGCGCGGTCGCCCTGCGCGACCGGCTGGCCCGGGAGACCGGGGCCCGGCTCTCCGCCACGGCCGCCTTCGACCATCCGACGCCGGAGGCGCTCGCCCGGCATCTCGGCGCCCGGCTGCGCGGCGCCGGTCCGGTGGCGGCGACCGAGGCGACCGGGCCGTCGTCCACCGACGAGCCGGTGGCGATCGTCGCGATGGCCTGCCGGCTCCCCGGCGGCGTCACCGCGCCCGAGGAGCTGTGGGAACTGCTCGACCAGGGCCGGGAGGGACTGACCGGGTTCCCCACCGACCGGGGCTGGGACCTCGCCCACCTGTTCTCCGACGACCCCGACCAGCCGGGCACGTCGTACGCGCGGGTCGGCGGGTTCCTCGCCGACGCGGCCGACTTCGACGCCACCCTGTTCGCGATCAGCCCCCGCGAGGCGCTCGCCATGGACCCGCAGCAGCGGCTGCTGCTGGAGAGCTCCTGGGAGCTGTTCGAGCGTGCGGGCATCGACCCGACCGCGTTGCGGGGCAGCGCCACCGGGGTCTTCACCGGCGTCATGCACCACGACTACGCCGCGAACCTGCGCCAGGCGCCGCCCGGTGTGGAGGGCTACCTCGGGGTCGGCACCGCCGGCAGCGTCGTCTCCGGTCGCGTCGCGTACGCCCTCGGGCTGGAGGGGCCGGCGGTCACGGTCGACACCGCCTGCTCGTCGTCGCTGGTGGCGCTGCACCTCGCCGCGCAGGCGCTGCGCGCCGGGGACTGCTCCCTCGCGGTGGCCGGCGGCGTCGCGGTGATGGGCACCCCGCAGGCGTTCGTCGAGTTCAGCCGCCAGCGCGGTCTCGCGCCGGACGGGCGGTGCAAGGCGTTCGCCGAGGCCGCCGACGGCACCGGCTGGTCCGAGGGCGTCGCCGTCCTGCTGCTGGAACGGCTCTCCGACGCCCGCCGCAACGGGCACCCGGTCCTCGCCGTGCTGCGGGCCACCGCCGTCAACCAGGACGGGGCGTCCAACGGGCTGACCGCCCCCAACGGGCCCGCCCAGGAGCGGGTGATCCGGCGCGCGCTGGCCGCCGCCGGCCTGGGTCCGGCCGACGTGGACGCCGTCGAGGCGCACGGCACCGGCACCCGCCTCGGCGACCCGATCGAGGCACAGGCCCTGCTCGCCACGTACGGGCAGGACCGGCCGGTGGACCGGCCGCTGCTGCTCGGCTCCCTGAAGTCCAACCTCGGGCACACCCAGGCTGCCGCCGGCGCGGCCGGGGTGATGAAGATGGTCCTCGCGATGCGGCACGGCGCGCTGCCCCGCACCCTGCACGTGGACGCTCCGACCTCCGAGGTGGACTGGACCGCCGGGGCGGTGGAGCTGCTCACCGAGGCCCGCCCCTGGCCGGTGGTGGACCGGCCCCGCCGGGCCGGCGTCTCGTCGTTCGGGATCAGCGGCACCAACGCCCACGTCATCGTCGAGGCGCCCGACCCCGACGCCACGTACGCCACCACCGGGGACGCCGCGCCGCACCTCGCCGTGGACAGCGGGCCGGGGTCCGGCGAGGTCGCCGCGCCGCAGGCCGCCGGAGCCGGTGTCCGCGGCGGCACGACCGTGCCGTGGCTGCTCTCCGCCGCCAGCCGGGAGGGCCTGCGGGACCAGGCCGCCCGCCTGCTCGGCTGGCTCGACGGCCCCGGCGCGGACGCCGACCCGGGCGACGTCGCGCACGCCCTGGCGACCACCCGGGCCGCGCTGGACCACCGGGCTGTCCTGCTGGTCACCGACCCGTCCGGCGCCCGGACCGGGTTGACCGCGCTCACCCGGGGCGACGCCGACCTGCCCACCGTCGTCACCGGCCGGACCGGCGACGGGCTGCTCGCCGTGCTCTTCGGCGGCCAGGGCGGCCAACGTCCCGGCATGGGCGCCGGGCTGCACGCCGCGTACCCGGTCTTCGCCGAGGCGTTCGACGCCGCCTGCGCGGAACTCGACCGGCACCTCGCCGGGGTGGCCCCGCACCCGGTCGCCGACGTGGTCCGCGCTCCCGACGGCGACGGACGCGCCGCCCTGCTCGACCAGACCCTCTACACCCAACCGGCGCTGTTCGCCGTCGAGGTGGCGCTGTACCGGCTGGTCGAGTCCTGGGGCGTCCGCCCGGACCTGCTGATCGGCCACTCCGTCGGTGAGCTGGCCGCCGCCCACGTGGCCGGGGTGTTCCCGCTCGCCGACGCCGCCGCCCTGGTCGCCGCGCGGGCCCGGCTCATGCAGGAGCTACCGGCCGGGGGCGCGATGGTCGCCGTCGAGGCCGCCGAGGCCGAGGTGGCCGTCCACCTCACCGACCGGGTCGGGCTCGCCGCCGTCAACGGCCCCTCCAGCGTGGTCCTCTCCGGGGACACCGACGCGGTGCTGGCCGTCGCGGCGACCCTGCGCGCCGCCGGCCGCCGCACCAGTCGGCTGCGGGTGTCGCACGCCTTCCACTCGGCCCGCATGGAGCCGATGCTCGACGCGTTCGGCGAGGTCGCCGCCGGCCTGACCTACCGTGCCCCCCGGCTGCCGGTGGTGTCCAACCTGACCGGTGAGCTGGTCGACCCGGCGCGGCTCTGCTCCGCCGACTACTGGGTCGACCACGTCCGGGGCACCGTCCGTTTCCTCGACGGGGTACGTGCCCTGCACCGGCACGGCGTCACCACGTTCCTGGAGGCCGGGCCGGGCGGGGTGCTCACCGCCACGGCCCAGGAGTGCCTCGCCGACGCCGGTGACCAGCTGGCGTTCGTCCCCACCCTGCGCACCGGCGAACCGGAACCGGACGCGCTGCTCACCGCCGTCGCCCGACTGCACGTACGTGGTGTCGGGGTGGACCGGGCCGCCGTCGCCGGCCCCGGCCCGCGCCGCCGGGTGGACCTGCCCACCTACGCCTTCCAGCGCCGGCACTACTGGCTGCCAGCGGACGGACCGGGCTCCGGCCGGCTCGCCGACACCGGGCACCCGCTCCTCGACGGGGTGCTGCCGGTCGCCGGCACCGGCCAGGTCGTCGCCACCGGCCGGATCACCGCCGGCCAGCCCGGTCCGACCACCGTCGACGACGGCGCGCCGCTGCTGCCCGCCACCGCGTTGCTGGACGTGCTCACCCACCTCGGTGAGCAGTTCGGTGTGCCCACCGTGGCGCGCCTGCGGGTCCCCGAGCCGGTTCCGTTCCCCGCCGAGCTGACCGTCGACGTGCAGGTCGACCTCGCCGGTCCGGATCCCGACGGCCACCGGGCCGCCCGCTGCCACGTGCGCACCGCCGGGCAGCCCTGGCGGGAGGTGGCCGAGGCGCTGCTCGCCCCGGCCGAACCGGCCGCCCCGAGCGCCGTCGGGTCGCCGTGGCCACCCGCCGGGGCGCGGCCGGTGGACCTGACCGTCGACGCGCACCGGTCGCTCGCCGGTGACCTGGCCCGGGCCGCCTGGGTCGCCGGGGACCGGCTCCTCGTCGACGTACGCCTGCCCGAGGACACCACCGACGCCGACGCGGAGCGCTACGGGGTGCACCCGCAGGTGCTCGACGCCGCCCTGCGCCTGCTGCCGCTCGCCGGCCTCGCCCGGTACCCGGGCGACGGCCGGCGGACCGTGCCCACCGAGTGGACCGGGGTCCGCCGGCACGCCGTCGGCGCGCACGCGCTGCGGGTCGTCCTGGCCCGTGCCGGGGCCGACGCGGTGACCCTGAGCGCCGTGGACGACGCCGGGGCCCCGGTGCTCGACGTCGACCGTGTCGTCCTGCGCGACGTGCCGGTGCCGACCGCCGACGCGGCCCCGACCGCCGACACCGGCCCCGCCGGCCTCTACACGGTCGACTGGCTGCCGGCGGCGACGCCGGCGACACCGGTGCCCACCTGGACCGTCGCCGACGAGGTGCCGCCGGCCGGGCCGCTGCCCCCGCTGCTCGTGCTCCGCGTCGGCGACGGCGACCCGGACGCCGCCGTGCCCGACCGGGCCGACGCGGTCGGGCTCGACCTGCTCGGCGTGCTCCGGCGCTGGCTCGCCGACCCGCGCGCCGAGGACACCCGGCTCGCCGTGGCCGTCCGGGACGGCGACCCGGTGCACGCGCCGGTCGTCGGCCTGCTCCGGGTCGCCCGCGCCGAACACCCCGGCCGGTTCCTGCTGCTCAGCCTCGACGCCACCGACGACGCCACGGTCCGGGCGGCCCTGGCCGCCGCCACCGACGAGCCGGAGGTGGCCGTCCGCGACGGTCGGGCCCTGGTGCCCCGGCTGCGCCCCGCCGACCCCGGCACCCCGGCACCGGCGCTGGCCGGCGGGACGGTGCTGGTCACCGGCGGCACCGGCGGCGTCGGCCGGCACGTCGCCACCCATCTCGCCACCACGCACGGCGTCAGCGAACTGGTCCTGCTCAGCCGGACCGGCCGGCCGGTCCCCTGGACGGACACGCTCGCCGGGACCGGCGTCACCGTCCGGGTGGTCGCCGTCGACGTGGCCGACCGCGCGGCCCTCGAAGCGGTCGTCGCCCCCCTCGCCGACCGGCTCGTCGCCGTGGTGCACGCCGCCGGGGTCACCGACGACGCGCTGCTGACCGACCTCGACCCGACGCGCTGGGCGAACACCCTGCGGGCCAAGGTGCACGGCGCGTGGCACCTGCACGAGCTGACCGCCGGCCTCGACCTCGCCGCGTTCGTGCTCTTCTCCTCCGCGTCGGCGGTGTTCGGCAGCCCCGGCCAGGGCAACTACGCCGCCGGTAACGCCTTCCTGGACGCGCTCGCCGCGCACCGTCGTGCCCACGGCCTGCCGGCCACCGCGCTGGCCTGGGGCCTCTGGGCCGAGCCGGACGGCATGGCCGGCCGCCTCGGCGCCGCCGACCTGGCCCGCCTCGCCCGGGGCGGCACCCGCCCCCTCGACACCGCCGCCGGGCTGGCCCTGTTCGACGCCGCCCTGGCCGCCGACCCGGCGAACCTGGTGCCGATCGGACTGGACCTGGCCGCCGTGCGTGCCTCCGGGGAGGTGCCGGCCCTGCTGTGGGCGCTGCTGCCGCCGCCACCCCGCCGGGCGGTCAACGCCGAGGCCGCGCCGCGCACCGCCGCCGGGTTCGCCGACCGCCTCGCCGGTCTCGCCGAGCCGGAGCGGGCCGCCCTCCTGCTGGACCTGGTCCGGGCCCGCTGCGCCACCGTCGTCGGGCACACCGACCCCGCCGCCGTCGAGCCGGACCGCCCGTTCAAGGAGCTCGGCTTCGACTCGCTGACGGCGGTGGAGCTGAGCAACCGGCTCTCCGCCGCCACCGGGGTCCGGGTCGCCCCGCACGCGGTGTTCAACCACCCCACCCCGGAGCTGCTCGCCGCGCACCTGCACGCCCGGCTGCTCGGCACCACCGCCACCGAGGTCGCCGACGCCACCACCGTCGCCCTCGACGAACCGGTGGCGATCGTCGCGATGGCCTGCCGGTTCCCCGGTGGCATCGGCTCCCCGGAGGAGCTGTGGGGGCTGCTCGACGCCGGTGGCGACGTCATCGGCGACCTGCCCACCGACCGGGGCTGGCCGCTTGCGGACCTGTACGACCCGGCCCCCGGCACACCCGGGCGGACGTACGTGCGCGCCGGGGGCTTCCTCACCGGCATCGCCGACTTCGACGCCGCGTTCTTCGGCATCAGCCCTCGCGAGGCCCTCGCCATGGACCCGCAGCACCGGCTGCTGCTGGAGACCTCCTGGGAGGCGCTGGAACGCGCCGGCATCGATCCGGGCACGCTGCGCGGCAGCCGTACCGGCGTCTTCGCCGGCACCCACGGCCAGGACTACGCCGACCACATCGCCCCCGGCGCCTCCTCCGACGACGGGGAGACCACGGCCGACGAGGGCCACCTGCTCACCGGCACCGCCGGCAGCGTCCTCTCCGGACGGGTGGCGTACACGCTCGGGCTGGAGGGGCCGGCGGTGACCGTGGACACCGCCTGCTCGGCGTCGCTCGTCGCGCTGCACCTGGCGGTGCAGGCCCTCCGGCAGGGCGACTGCGACCTGGCGCTGGCCGGTGGCGTGTCGGTGATGTCCACCCCGGCCGGTCTCACCGGCTTCAGCCGTCAGCGTGGCCTCGCCGCCGACGGGCGGTGCAAGGCGTTCGCCGAGGAGGCCGACGGGTTCGGCATGTCCGAGGGGGTCGGGATGCTCGTCGTGGAACGGCTCTCCGACGCCCGGCGGCGCGGCCACCCCGTCCTCGCCCTGGTGCGCGGCACGGCCGTCAACCAGGACGGGGCGTCCAACGGGCTCACCGCCCCGAACGGGCCCTCCCAGGAACGGGTCATCCGGGCCGCGCTCGGCGCCGCCGGACTCACCCCGGCCGACGTGGACGTCGTCGAGGCGCACGGCACCGGCACCCCGCTCGGCGATCCGATCGAGGCGGAGGCGATCCTCGCCACGTACGGGCAGCGTCCGGCCGACGTCCCGCCGCTGCTGCTCGGCTCGGTCAAGTCCAACCTCGGGCACACCCAGGCCGCCGCCGGTGTGGCCGGGGTGCTGAAGGTCGTCCTCGCCATGCGGCACGGCCGGCTGCCCCGCACCCTGCACGCCGAGGCCCGCACCTCCCGCGTCGACTGGGCCGCCGGGTCGGTCGACCTGCTCACCGAGGCCCGCCCCTGGCCCCGCACCGACCGTCCGGTCCGGGCCGGCGTCTCCTCGTTCGGCATCAGCGGCACCAACGCGCACGTCGTCGTCGAGGCGGCCACCGCCACCGGGCCGGCCACCGAGGGGTCCACCGTCGCGCCGGTCGACGCCGCCCCGGCGGCTGGCGCGCTGCCCTGGCTGCTGTCGGCGCGTACCCCCGAGGCCCTGGCCGGTCAGGCCCGGCGGCTGCGTGCCCACCTCGCCGAGCGGTCCGACCTGCGTCCCCTCGACGTGGCCTGGTCGCTCGCCACCAGCCGGGCCACCTTCGACACCCGGGCGGTGCTCGTCGGCGTCGACGCGGACCGGATCGCCGCCGCCCTCGACGCGCTCGCCGACGGCCGGTCCGCACCGGAGCTGGTGCGCGGTGACGCCGGCCCGGCCCGGCGCTGCGTGTTCGTCTTCCCCGGGCAGGGCTCGCAGTGGGACGGCATGGCCCTGGACCTGCTCGACCAGGCCCCCGTCTTCGCCGAGCGGATGGCCGCCTGCGACGCCGCGCTCCGGCCCCACGTGGATTGGTCCCTGCTGGACGTGCTGCGTCGGGTGCCCGGCGCACCCGGCCTGGACCGGGTCGACGTGGTGCAGCCCGTCCTCTTCGCGGTGATGGTCTCCCTGGCCGAACTGTGGCGCTCCTACGGCGTCCAGCCCGCCGCCGTGGTCGGCCACTCGCAGGGCGAGATCGCCGCCGCCTGCGTCGCCGGGGTGCTCTCCCTGCCGGACGCCGCCCGGGTGGCGGCGTTGCGCGGCCGGGCGATGCGTGCCCTGGCCGGACGGGGCGCGATGGCCTCCGTGGCGCTCCCCGCCGACGTGGTCCGGGACCGGACAGCCCGGTTCGGCGACCGGCTGGCCGTGGCCGCCGTCAACGGACCGTCCGCCGTGGTGGTCTCCGGGGAGGAGGCCGCGGTCGAGGAACTCCTCACCGAACTCGCCGCCGAGCAGGTCTGGATCCGCCGGATCGCGGTCGACTACGCCTCCCACTCCGCGCAGACGGAGCGGATCCGCGACGAGCTGGCCGCCGCGGTGGCCGGTGTCACGCCCGGCCCGGCCGCCGTCCCGATCTTCTCCACCACCGACGTGCGCTGGCTCGACGGCCCCGAGATGGATTCCGACTACTGGTACCGCAACCTGCGTCAGCCGGTGGAGCTGGAACGGGCGGTCCGCGCGTTGGCCGCCGAGGGCCACGACACGTACGTCGAGTGCAGCCCGCACCCCGTGCTCACCGTCGGGATCGAACAGACCCTCACCGACGACGACACCGAGGCGGTGACGGTCGGATCGGTCCAGCGCGACCAGGGCGGCCTGGACCGCTTCCTGCTCTCCCTCGCCCAGCTGCACGTGCGCGGCGTCCCGGTCGACTGGCGTCCCGCCCTGACCGGCGGGCGGCGGGTGGACCTGCCGACGTACGCCTTCGCCCACCGGCGCTACTGGCCCCGGCCGGTGACCGGCCGGGGCGACGTCGGCGCGGTCGGCCTGGCCGCCGCCGACCACCCGATGCTGGGCGCGTCCGTGCCGCTGGCCGAGGCGCGCGGTCACCTGTTCACCGGCCGGCTCTGCGTCGCCGACCAGCCGTGGCTGGCCGACCACGCGGTCGCCGGCACGATCCTGGTGCCCGGCACCGGGCTGGTCGAGCTGTGCCTGCGCGCCGGCGACGAGGTCGCCTGCCCCGTCCTCGACGAACTGGTCATCGAGGCCCCGCTGGCCCTCGCGCCCGACGCGGCGACCCAGGTGCAGGTGGCCGTCGGCCCGGCCGGCGAGGACGGCCGTCGCCCGGTGACCCTGCACTCCCGTCCCGCCGACGGTCCGCCCGGCGCACCGTGGACGCGGCACGCCACCGCCACCCTCGCCGCGACGAGCACCGCGCCGCCGGAGGCCACCGCCGGGCTCCCGCGTGACGCCCGCCCCGTCGACCTGACCGACTTCTACGCCCGCCTGGCCGACGAGGGATACGCCTACGGGCCGGCGTTCCAGGGCCTGCGCGCGGTGTGGACCACCGGCGACGAGGTGCACGCCGAGGTGGAGCTGCCCGCCGGGCCGCGCGCCGACGCCGACCGGTATAACCTGCACCCCGCGTTGCTCGACGCCGCGCTGCACGCCGCGCACTTCGGCGGACTCGCGGACGCCGGAGCCGACCGGATGCTGCTGCCGTTCGCCTGGAACGGCGTCGTGCTGCACGCCGCCGGGGCGGGCGCGCTGCGGATCCGGCTGCGCCGGGTGGCCCCGCACGCGTTCACCCTGACCGCCGCCGACGCGGCCGGCGCTCCGGTGGCCGAGGTCGCCTCACTGGCCATGCGGCCCATCTCCCGGGGCGAACTGGGCACCCGGGACGCCGCCGTCGACGACGCGCTGTTCCGCCTCGACTGGCAGCCCCTCGCCGTCCCCGAGACCGTCCCGGTGACCCGGGTGGTGGTGCTCGGCCGCCCCGCCGACGGTTTCCCGCACCACGCCGACCCGGCCGCGCTCGCCCGGACCGTCGACGCGGGCACCCCCGCGCCCGACGCCGTCCTCGCCGCCGTGGGCGGCCCGACCGACCCCGCCCCGGGCGGGGGCGGACCGAGCCCGACCGACCGCGTGCCGGACGACGACCGGGCCCGCCTCGTCGCCGCCGAGGCCCTCGCGCTGGTGCAGGGCTGGCTCGCCGACGCCCGCTGGGCGGGCACCCCGCTGGTCCTGCTCACCCGGGGTGCGGTCGGCGTGCACAGTTCCGCCGAGGTCGACGATCCGGAGGCGGCCACCGCCTGGGGACTGGTCCGCTCCGCCCAGTCCGAGCACCCCGACCGGTTCGTCCTGCTCGACACCGACCGCGCGCCCGACGCGGCCACCGTCGCCGCCGTGCTCGCCACCGGTGAGCCGCAGGTGGCCTGGCGGGACGGCGTCGCGTACGTCCCGCGTCTGGCCCGCCGCGCCGACGCGGTCACCCTCACCCCGCCGGCCACCCCGGCGTGGCGGCTCGACGTGCCGACCCGGGGCAGCCTGGAACACCTGACGCTGGTCCCCACCGACGCCGCCGACGCCCCGCTCGGCCCGTGGGAGGTCCGGGTCCGGGTCCGCGCCGCCGGACTGAACTTCCGGGACGTGCTCAACACCCTCGGCCTCTACCCGGGCGACCCCGGCCCGCCCGGCGGCGAGGCGGCCGGCGTGGTCACCGAGGTCGGCACGGCCGTGGCCGACCTGCGTCCCGGCGACCGGGTGCTCGGGGTCTTCCTCGGCTGCTTCGGGCCGGTCGCGGTCACCGACCGGCGGTTGCTGGCCCCGATGCCCGACGGCTGGACCTTCGCCCAGGCCGCGTCCGTGCCGGTGGTCTTCCTCACCGCCTACCGGGGCCTGGTCGACCTGGCCGGACTGCGGGCCGGCGAGGCCGTGCTCGTGCACGCCGCCGCCGGTGGCGTGGGCATGGCCGCCGTCCAGCTCGCCCGCCATCTCGGGGCGGACGTCTACGCCACCGCCAGCCCCGGCAAGTGGCCGGCGCTGCGGGCCATGGGCATCCCCGAGGACCACCTCGCCTCGTCCCGCACCCTCGACTTCGAGACGCGGTTCCTCGCCGCCACCGGCGGACGCGGCGTCGACGTGGTGCTCGACGCGCTGGCCCGCGAGTTCGTCGACGCGTCGCTGCGGCTGCTGCCGCGCGGCGGACGGTTCCTGGAGATGGGCAAGACCGACCTGCGCGACCCGGCCCAGGTCGCCGTCGACCACCCCGGCGTCGCCTACCAGGCGTACGACCTGACCACCGCGGCACCCGACGAGATCCAGCGGATGCTGGTCACCCTGATGGACCTCTTCGCCGACGGCACCCTCCGGCCACTGCCGGTGCACGCCTGGGACGTTCGCCAGGCACCCGACGCCTTCCGGTACGTCAGCCAGGCCCGGCACGTCGGCAAGGTGGTGCTCACCATGCCCGCCGACTGGGACCCCGACGGCACCGTGCTGCTCACCGGCGGCACCGGCCTGCTCGGCGGGCTGGTCGCCCGTCGCCTGGTCGCCGGACACGGCGTACGGCACCTGATGCTGGCCAGCCGCAGCGGCCCGGACGCCCCCGGCGTGCCGGACCTCACCGCCGACCTGACCGCCCTCGGCGCCACGGTCACCGTGGTCGCCGCCGACGTCGCCGACCGGGCCGACGTGGCCCGCCTCGTCGCCGGGGTGCCCGACGCGCACCCGCTCACCGCCGTGGTGCACGCCGCCGGGGTGCTCGACGACGGGGTGGTCACCGCGCTCACCCCCGACCGGATCGACACCGTCTTCCGCCCCAAGGTGGACGCCGCCCGGCACCTCGACGAGGCGACCCGCCATCTCGACCTCGCCGGGTTCGTGCTCTTCTCCTCCGGCGCGGGCGTGTTCGGCGTCCCCGGCCAGGGCAACTACGCCGCCGCCAACGCGTACCTCGACGCGCTGGCCCGGCGGCGGCGCGGAGCCGGCCTGCCCGCCCAGTCGTACGCCTGGGGGCTGTGGGAGCAGGCCAGCGCGATGACCGGCGCGCTGAACCGTACCGACCCCCGGATCACCGCCCGGGACGGTCAGCTCGCCATCCCCACCGACCTCGGCATGGCCCTCTTCGACGCCGGCCTGGCCGTCGCCGAGGAACACCTCGTGCCCACCCGGGTCGACGTGTCCGCCCTCGCCGGGCGGGCCGTGGTGCCGGCGCTGATGCGTGGCCTCGTCCGGCAGGAACGGCCCCGGTCCCGTGCCACGGTGAGCACGGGCGGCCCGGACCTCGCCGGACGGCTCCGCGCGCTCACCGCGGCCGAGCAGTCCGCGTACCTGCTCGACCTGGTCCGTGCCGAGGCGGCCACCGTGCTCGGTCACGCCAGCCCGGACGCGATCCGGCCGGAACAGGCGTTCAACGAGATCGGCTTCGACTCGCTGACCGCCGTGGAGCTGCGCAACCGGCTGACCGAGGCGACCGGCGAACGACTGCCCGCCACGGCGATCTTCGACTACCCGGACCCGGCCGCGCTCGCCGCGTTCCTGCGCTCCCGGCTCGTCCCCGACGGCGGCGAGGCCACCCCGGCGATCCTCGCCGAACTGGAGAACCTGGAACGCGTCCTCGCCGAGACGACCGTCGAGGCGGACCTGCACACCCAGGTCACGGCCCGACTCGAGGTGCTGGTCGCCAAGTGGCGGACCATGCGCGGGGCCTCCACCGCCGACCACGACCTGGACCTCGACCAGGCCAGCGACGACGAGATCTTCAGCCTGATCGACACGGAACTCGGGCTGTGATGGCCGGCCCGAAGCGGACCACGAGGAAACGGTGATGACCGACGTACTGATCGTGGGCTACGGCCCGGTGGGCCAGGTGGCGGCGATCCTGCTCGCCCAGCGCGGACTCACCGTGCGGGTGGTCGAGAAGTGGCAGACCCCGTACAGCATGCCCCGGGCGGTCTCCTACGACGGGGAGGCCAGCCGTGTCCTCGCCGCGTGCGGCCTCGGTGACCGCCTCGACGACGTCACCGAGCTGTCCGGTGAGTACACCTGGAAGAACGGCTTCGGCCGGACCCTGCTGCACGTCAAAGCCGCCGAGGACGGCCCCGCCGGCTGGCCCGACTCGGTCTCCTTCTACCAGCCGGGCCTGGAGGACCGCCTCGCCGAGCGGGGCCGCGCTCTGCCCGGCGTGCAGGTGCACCGGGGGCTGGAGGTCACCGGGCTGACCGACCACGGCCACCGGGTCGACGCGACCGCCGTGGACGGCGCCGGCGCCGAGCACACCTTCACCGCCTCCTGGGTGCTCGGCTGCGACGGCGCCAACAGCTTCGTCCGCCGCTGGCTCGGCGCGACCGTCACCGACCTGGGCTTCAGCTACGACTGGCTGGTCTGCGACGTGGTGCTGCACGAGCCGCACGAGTTCAAGCCGAACAACCTCCAGATCTGCGACCCGGCCCGCCCGCGCACCGCCGTCTCCGCCGGCCCCGACCACCGCCGCTGGGAGTTCATGCGGGTGCCGGGGGAGACCCTGGAGGAGTTCCGCAGCGAGGCCAGCGCCTGGCGGCTGCTCGGCCTGTTCGACATCACCCCGGAGACCGCCCGGCTGGACCGGTACGGTGTCTACACCACCCAGGCCTGCTACGCCGACACCTGGCGCTCGGGGCGGGTGTTCCTGGCCGGCGACGCCGCCCACGTCATGCCCCCCTTCCTCGGCCAGGGCATGAGCTCCGGTTTCCGGGACGTGGTCAACCTCGCCTGGAAGCTGGACCTGGTGCACCGGGGCGTGGCCGACGACACCCTGCTCGACAGCTACGAGGTGGAGCGGCGGGCCCACGTGCAGCACGCCATCCGGATGTCCATGGATTCCGGCGCGGTGATCTGCGAGACCGACCAGAAGAAGGCCGCCGGCCGGGACTCGGTGATGCTGGCCGCGCTGCGTCGACGTACCCAGCAGCGGCATGCCCGCTCGCTGCGGGAGGCGATCGTCGACGGGGTGCTGCGCCGCGACCCGGACGGCAACCCCGCCCCGTACGCGGGGGCGCCCGCCGTGCAGGGCCGGGTGACCGTCGGCGACCGGACCGGCCGCTTCGACGAGGTGGTCGGCACCGGCTTCGTCCTGCTCACCCGTGACCCGGCCACGCTCGACGCGGACGCCACCGCGTTCCTCGACACCCTCGGCGCCCATCGGGTCACCGTACGACCCGCCGACCCCGCCGGCCCGCCGCCGGGCGACGCCGCCGCACCGACCGAGGTCGTCGACCTCGACGGCGTCCACCTGGCCTGGCTGGCCGACGCGAACGCCGACGCCGTGCTGGTCCGACCCGACTTCTACGTCTTCGGCGTGGCGGCCGGGCCGGACGGCCCGGCCGCCCTCGTGGACGACCTGCGCCGGCAGGTCGCCGCCCGCGCCCTGCACCCCTGACCGCTCCCTGCTGCTGAAGGAACAGACATGTTCGAGAATCTCCGCACCCTCGGCCGGGTGATCCGCACCATCACCACCAAGGACCCGGTGACCCGGGTCCGCCGCTTCTACGAGATCCAGTCCCCGGACGTGGAGTTCGCCGCCCGCACCGGGCGGTACATGAACGTCGGCTACTGGGAGGAGGGCGTCACCAGCCTGGACGTGGCCGGCGAGGCGCTGGCCACGAAGCTCGCCGACGCGGCCGGATTCAAGCCCGACGACACCGTCCTCGACGTCGGCTTCGGCTACGGCGACCAGGACTTCGCCTGGCTGCGCGACCGCCGGGTGGCCAAGGTGCACGGCATCAACGTCACCCCCCGGCACGTCGCGCACGCCCGCGAGCGCGCCGCCCGCGAGGGCCTGACCGGGCAGGCCGAGTTCCAGCTCGGCACCGCCACCGAACTGCCCTTCCCGGACAACACCTTCGACCGGGTCGTGGCGTTGGAGTCGGCCTTCCACTTCCACCCGCGCAGCGCCTTCTTCGCCGAGGCGTTCCGGGTGCTCAAGCCCGGTGGCACCCTCGCCACCGCCGACATCATCCCGCTGAGCAACGAGACCCCCCGGATGTCCATCAGCTCCGGCCCGCTCAGCTTCGTCAAGTTCAGCATCCCGGACGAGAACTGGCACGACCGGACCGTCTACGCCGGGCAGCTCACCTCGGCCGGGTTCGTCAACGCCGAGGTGCAGTCGATCGCGGACCGCACCTGGGAGGGCTGGCGACGGTTCCAGGCCGCCCGCCCCAGCGACCCGGCGTTCCAGGCCGCCGCCGACCGCAGCGCGGTCAAGGGGATGGCCAACCACTGGCGCGACGAGAACCTGATCAAGAAGGAGATCGCCCTGCTCGACTACGTCATCGCCGTCGCCCACAAGCCGTGACACGACGCGGCCCTCACCATCCGGACGAACCCGGCGGGTGAGGGCCGCGACGCGTGTCGGGCCGGCGCGGTCAGCCGACCGCCGTCCGGGTCAGCGCCGCCGAGAGGGTACGCAGGATCGCCGGCTGGTGCTGGGCCAGGAAGAAGTGCCCACCGGGGAAGACGTGCATGTCGAACGGCCCGGTGGTGTGCTCCTGCCACGCCCGGGCCTCGTCGACCGTGGTCTTCGGGTCGTCGTCACCGGTGAACACCGTCACCGGGCAGCTCAGCTTCGGCCCCGGCGTGTACTCGTACGTCTCCGCCGCCCGGTAGTCGTTGCGGATGGCCGGCAACGCGGCACGCAGCATGTCCGGGTCGCCGAGCACCGCCGAGTTCGTACCGCTCAGCTTCTTCACGTCGGCGAGCAGCCCCTCGTCGTCGAGCAGGTGCACCGTCTCGTCCCGGTGACACGACGGCGCCCGCCGCCCGGACGGGAACAGGTGCGCGGCCGGCGTGCCGGTCTCGGCCTCCATCAGCCGCGCCACCTCGAAGCCGAGGGTCGCGCCCATGCTGTGCCCGAAGATCGCCAGCGGCTGGTCCAGCCAGGGCCGCAGCACCCGGAACACCTGGCGGGCCAACTCCGGGAGGTTGTCCACGCACGGCTCCTGGCGGCGGTCCTGCCGGCCCGGGTACTGGACGCTGAGGACCTCCACGGCCGGCGACAGCGCCCGGGAGACCGGGAAGTAGAAGCTCGCGGACCCGCCGGCGTGCGGCAGGCACACCAGCCGGGGCGCACCGGCCGGGGCCGGGTGGAACCGGCGTACCCACAGGCCGTTGTCGTGGTCGGTCATTCTCGCGTGGTCCTTCCCCAGCGATGGGGCCCGGACATCCGGGCACCCGGCCATTGCACCGGACGCTAACCGCGCCACCGGAGGCGGGCCACCCCTAGCGGACGGGCCGTACCGGTTAGGGGTTGTCGCAGCTCATACGACGCCATAACTTCCCCGCAGAGGGGACCCGTGGCTCTCGGGTGACGTGTACTCAAGGACGTGGAACCGAACTGGCCTGAGAATTCGCGCATTCGCACCGCCGGCTGCGTCAGGTCCCCGCCGGCCACTGCGATGGGTCAGGTTGATGGACACCGAAGAGAAGCTCCGGGAGTATCTGAAGCGGGTCACCACCGACCTGAGGCGGACCCGGCAACGGCTCCGTGACGTCGAGGACGAGGCCCGGCAGCCGATCGCCATCGTCGGGATGGCGTGCCGGTTCCCCGGCGGCGTCACCACGCCCGAGGCGCTGTGGGATCTCGTCGCCGCGTCCGGCGACGCAGTCGGCGGCTTCCCCACCGACCGGGGCTGGGACCTCGACGCCCTCCACGACCCGACGGGGGAGCGGCCCGGATCGTCCTCCGTCCGGGAGGGTGGCTTCGTCCACGACGCGGGCCACTTCGACAGCCGGTTCTTCGGCATCAGCCCGCGTGAGGCCCTGGCCATGGACCCGCAGCAGCGACTGCTGCTGGAGGTCTCCTGGGAGGCCTTCGAGTCGGCTGGGATCGACCCGACCGCGCACCGGGGGGACCGGGTCGGCGTCTTCGCCGGCCTCACCCACGGCGACTACGCGGCCGGTGCCACCGACGTTCCCGACGGCGTCGTCGACTACCTCGGCCTCGGCAACGCCGGCAGCATCAGCTCCGGCCGGGTCGCCTACACCTTCGGATTCGAGGGCCCGGCGGTCACCGTCGACACCGCCTGCTCGTCGTCGCTGGTGGCCCTGCACCTGGCCGTGCAGTCGCTGCGCTCCGGCGAGTCCGACCTGGCGCTGGCCGGAGGCGTCACCGTCATACCGACCCCGGCGATCTTCGTCGACTTCACCCGGCAGAACAACCTCTCCCCGTCCGCCCGGTGCCGGGCCTTCGCCGACGCCGCCGACGGCACCTCCCTCGCCGAGGGCATCGGCATTCTCCTCGTGGAGCGACTCGCTGACGCCCAGCGGCTCGGTCACCGCGTCCTCGCCGTGGTGCGGGGCACCGCGGTCAACCAGGACGGCGCGTCGAACGGGTTGACCGCGCCGAACGGCCCGTCGCAGCAGCGGGTCATCCGGCAGGCGTTGACCGGTGCCCGTCTCACCCCTGCCGACGTGGACGTGGTGGAGGCGCACGGTACGGGTACGACGCTGGGTGACCCGATCGAGGCGCAGGCCCTGCTCGCCACCTACGGACAGGACCGGACCGAGCCGTTGTTGCTCGGGTCGGTCAAGTCGAACCTCGGGCACACGCAGTCCGCCGCCGGTGTGGCGGGTGTGATCAAGATGGTGCTGGCGATGCGGCACGGCATCGTGCCGCCCACCCTGCACGTGGATTCACCGTCGTCGAAGGTGGACTGGTCGGCGGGTGCGGTGGAGTTGGTGACCGAGGTTCGGCCGTGGCCGGTGGTGGATCGGCCGCGTCGGGCGGCGGTGTCGTCGTTCGGTATCTCCGGCACGAACGCGCACGTGATCATCGAGCAGCCCGAGGCGGAGGCCGATCCGGCGCCGGCGCCGGCCGGGATCGGTCTGCCGGTGGTGCCGTGGTTGGTGTCGGCGCGGTCGGCGGAGGCCCTGGTCGGGCAGGCGGGTCGGCTGGCCGGGTTCGTGCGGGAGCGGGCCGACCTGTCGCCGGTGGAGGTGGGTTGGTCCCTGGCGACGACGCGGGCGGCGTTGGAACATCGCGCGGTGGTGCTGGGCGCGTCCGGTGACGACCTCTCCGCCGGGCTGGAATCACTCGTCGACGGTGCCACCGAGCGGCCCGGCGCGCTGCTGGTGGGGCAGGTGACCCCCGGCCGTCGGGCGTTGGTGTTCACGGGTCAGGGTGCGCAGCGGCCGGGGATGGGTCGGGAGTTGTACGGGGCGTTTCCGGTGTTCGCGGAGACGTTCGACCGGGTGTGTGCCCGGTTCGAGGGTCGGTTGGACCACCCGTTGCGGGAGGTGGTGTTCGCCGAGCCGGGCTCCGAGCTGGCGGGTCTGTTGGATCAGACGGTGTTCACGCAGGCGGGTCTGTTCGCGGTCGAGGTGGCGTTGTTCGAGTTGCTCGCCTCGTGGGGTGTGGCGGCGGACTATGTGGCGGGTCATTCGATCGGTGAGGTGACCGCGGCGTACGTGTCCGGGGTGCTGTCGCTGGAGGACGCGTGTGCTCTGGTGGCGGCCCGGGGTTCGCTGATGCAGGCCCTGCCCTCGGGTGGAGGCATGTTGGCGGTCGGTGCCCCGGAGGCCGAGGTCCGCGAGGTGGCCGGCAAGGATGTCGATGTGGCGGCGGTGAACGGTCCGGCGTCGGTGGTGCTGTCGGGGCCGGTGGCCGAGCTGGATCGGGTGGCGGAGCTGTGTGCCGTCCGGGGTTGGCGGACGCGTCGCCTGTCGGTGAGTCATGCGTTCCATTCGCGGTTGATGGAGCCGATGCTCGACGGGTTCCGGGCCGCGATCGTCGGGCTGGGCTGGTCTGCGCCCCGGATTCCGGTGGTGTCGAACCTGACCGGGGCGGTGGCGGATCCGTCCGAGATCACCAGCCCGGAGTACTGGGTGCGGCACGTCCGGGAGGCGGTGCGGTTCGCCGACGGGGTGGCCACGCTGCACGGTCTGGGTGTGGCCACGATCCTGGAGGTCGGTCCGGACGCGGTTCTGACGGCGATGGCGGCGGACACGCCGGCCGATCGGACGGTGCATCTGGTTCCGGTGTTGCGGCGGGACCAGTCGGAGACGACCGCGTTGGTCTCGGCGTTGGCCCGGCTGCACGTGACGGGCACTGCGGTGAACTGGACGGGCTGGTTCACCCAGCGCGGGCAGCAGCCCCGCACGATCGACCTGCCCACCTACGCCTTCCAGAGGGAGCGGTACTGGCTCAACGCCCGGATGTCCAGCGCCGACGCCTCCGGACTCGGCGTACGCGGCACGGAGCACGGCCTGCTCGACGCTGAACTGGTCACCGCGGCCGACGACGTCCGCATCCACGGTGGCCGTCTCTCCGTGCAGACCCGGCCGTGGCTCGCCGACCACGTGGTGTGGGGCTCGGTGGTCGTGCCGGGCTCGGCCCTGGTGGAGATGGCGCTGCACGCCGGAGCTCAGGCCGCCTGCGACACGCTGGAGGAACTGACCCTCGCCGCCCCGATCGTCCTGCCCGAGCAGGGTGCCCGGACGGTGCAGCTCCACCTCGCCGCTCCCGACGAGCACGGTCGCCGTCGGGTCACCATCCACTCCCGCCCGGCCGACGACCCGCGCGGCGACTGGACCCGGCACGCCGAGGGTGTCCTCGCCCCCGGCGGCCCCGACGCGCCGGAACCGCTCACCGAGTGGCCACCGGTCGGCGCGGCCGTCGTGCCGGTCGAGCCGATCTACGAGCAGTTGCACCGCCTCGGCGTGGACCACGGTCCCACCTTCCGCGGGCTGCGCGCCGCGTGGCGTACCGACGATGCGGTCTTCGCGGAGGTCGCCCTGCCCGACGGTGCCGCCACCGGTGGGTTCGCCCTCCACCCGGCGCTGCTCGACGCGGCGTTGCACGTCGTCGGACTCACCGACGACGCCGACGCCGACGCGTCCGGGGCCCGCCTCCCGTTCGCCTGGTCCGGCGTCGCGCTCAGCGCCGTCGGCGCGACCCACCTGCGGGTACGCGTCACCCGCGCCGGTTCGGCGGTGTCGCTGACCCTCGCCGACGGCACCGGTGCGCCCGTCGCCCGGATCGGGTCACTGCTCTCCCGGCCCGTCGGCGCCGGCCAGCTCGACACCGCCGGAGCGCCCGAGCTGCCCCTCTTCGACCTGCGCTGGTCCGCGCTTCCGCTGCCGTCCCGGCCGGCGACGGGGATCGTGGCGCTCGACGGTGCCGGACCCGCCGCCGCGTCCCTGCCCGGCGGACTCGCCGCGCTCGCCGACGCCATCGACGCCGGTCGGCACGACCCCCGGCTGGTGCTGCTCCCCGTCGGGGACACCCACCCGGGCGACCCGCTCGGCGCGACCCACCGCCGGCTTGCCGGCATCCTGACCGCCCTCCGGGAGTGGCTGGCCGACGAGCGGTTCGCCGACCGGCGGCTCGTTGTGCTCACCCGGGGCGCGGTCCCGGCCGGTCCCGCCGGTGCGGTGACCGACCTGGCCGGCGCCGCCCTCTGGGGACTGGTGCGCACGGCGCAACTGGAACACCCCGGCCGGTTCGTGCTGGCCGACCTCGACGACGGAGTGGACGCCGACCTGCTCGGCCGCGCCCTGGCCAGCGACGAACCCCAACTCGCCCTCCGCGACGGTCAGTTGCTCGTACCCCGGCTCGCCCCGGCCGACGCCGACCCGACCGGCACCACCGACCTGCTGCCCGACGGCACGGTGCTCGTCACCGGCGCCACCGGCACCCTCGGCGGCATCATCGCCCGTCACCTGGTCACCGCACACAAGGTCCGGCACCTGCTCCTCGTCGGCCGGCGCGGCCAGGACGCCCCCGGCGCGACCGACCTCCTCGCCGACCTCGCCCACCTCGGCGCGCAGGCCCGCCTCGTCGCCGCCGACGTGGCCGACCGGGACGCGGTCGCCGCGCTGCTCGCCACCGTCCCCGCCGAACACCCGCTCACCGGGGTGGTGCACGCTGCCGGGGTCCTCGACGACGCGGTGGTCACCGCGTTGACCCCGGAGCGGACCGCCGCCGTGCTCGGCCCCAAGGCCGACGCCGCCTGGCACCTACACGACCTCACCCGGCACCTGGACCTGCCGATGTTCGTGCTCTTCTCCTCGATCGCCGGCCCGCTCGGCGGCCCCGGCCAGGGCAACTACGCGGCGGCCAACGCCTTCCTCGACGGGCTCGCCCACCACCGGCACGCCGCCGGGCTCGCCGCCACCTCCCTGGCCTGGGGCATGTGGGAGGAAGACAGCGGAATGACCCGTGACCTGGGCACCGGTGGCCGGGAACGGATGGCCCGCCAGGGCATCGTCCCACTCGGCACCGAGCAGGCACTCACCCTCTTCGACGCCAGCCGGCGTAGCCGGCAGCCGCTGCTGCTGCCTGTCCGCCTCGACCTCGCCGGGCTGCGTGCCCTCACCGCCGTCGACCACCTGCCGGCACCGCTGCGCGGGCTGGCCGGCGTCCGCGTGCGGCGCAGCGCCGCCGGGTCCGCGCCGGCCGGCGGGTTCCGCGACCGGCTCGCGGTGGCCTCCGACGAGGACCGCCGCCGGTTGGTGGAGGAACTGGTCACCGGCCAGGTGGCAGAGGTGCTCGGGTACGCCTCGTCGGCCGCCGTCGGCCCCGGACAGTCGTTCACCGAACTCGGTTTCGACTCGCTGACCGCCGTGGAACTGCGCAACCGGCTCACCACCCTGACCGGTGTGTCGCTGCCGGCCACCCTGGTCTTCGACCACCCCACCCCGGAGGCGCTGACCGCGCACCTGATGGCGCAGCTCGGCCCCGGTCCGTCCGCGCCGACGCTCCTCGACGAACTGGACCGGCTGGAGGCGGCGTTCTCCGCGACCCCGGCGGAGAGCCTGGCCGAACTGACCGCCGACGAGGAGACCCGTACGGCGGTCGCCGCGCGCCTCCGGGCGCTGCTCACCCGCTGGGAGGGAGAGGCCGGCGACACCGGCTCCGTCGCCCCGTCCCTCGACGACGCCAGCGACGACGAACTCTTCGACTTCATCGACAGCAGGTTCGGTCGTTCCTGACCGTCGAACCGCCCCGCTTGCCGACCAACGCGACAGGTGAATCCCCGATGGCCAACGAAGCCAAGCTCCGTGAGTACCTCAAGCGCGTCACCGCCGATCTCCACGAGACCAGCGAACGCCTGAAGGCCGTCGACGCCAGGAACCACGAGCCCATCGCGATCGTCGGGATGAGCTGCCGTTACCCGGGCGGCGTCCGTTCGCCCGAGCAACTGTGGGAACTGGTCGCCACCGCCACCGACGGCGTCACCGGCTTCCCCGTCGACCGGGGTTGGGACACCGAGCGGGCGTACGACCCGACGGGGGAACGGCGGGGCAGCACGTACGCCCGGGAGGGCGGGTTCCTGCACGACGCCGGGGACTTCGACCCGGAGCTTTTCAAGATTTCCCCGTACGAGGCGCTGGCCATGGACCCGCAGCAGCGGCTCATGCTGGAGGCCTCCTGGGAGGCGATCGAGGACGCCCGGATCGACCCGCTCTCCCTGCGCGGCAGCCGGGTCGGCGTCTTCGCCGGCATGATGTACCACAACTACGCGGCCGGGCTCGACGAGGTCCCGGAGACGCTGGACGGCTTCATCGGCGGCGGCACCGCCAGCAGCGTGCTCTCCGGCCGGGTGGCCTACACCTTCGGGTTCGAGGGGCCGGCGCTCACCGTCGACACCGCCTGCTCGTCCTCGCTGGTGGCGCTGCACCTGGCGGTGCAGTCCCTGCGGTCCGGTGAGTGCACCCTCGCCCTGGCCGGCGGTGTCACCGTGATGACCACGCTGGAGACGTTCGTCGACTTCAGCCGGCAGCGTGGACTCGCCCCCGACGGGCGGTGCAAGTCGTTCGCCGAGGGCGCCGACGGGACCGGCTGGTCCGAGGGGGTCGGGATGCTCCTCGTGGAGCGGCTCTCCGACGCCCGCCGCAACGGTCACCGTGTGCTCGCCGTGGTGCGGGGCACCGCGGTGAACCAGGACGGCGCGTCGAACGGGTTGACTGCGCCGAACGGCCCGTCGCAGCAGCGGGTGATCCGGCAGGCTCTCGCCAACGCCCGCCTGGGTGTCGCTGACGTCGACGTGGTGGAGGCGCACGGCACCGGGACGACGCTGGGTGATCCGATCGAGGCGCAGGCGTTGCTGGCCACGTACGGACAGGGCCGTGAGGGACACGAGCCGCTGCTGCTGGGCTCGGTCAAGTCGAACCTCGGGCACACGCAGGCCGCCGCCGGCGTGGCAGGTGTGATCAAGATGGCCGAGGCGATGCGGCACGGCATCGTTCCGCCCACCCTGCACGTGGATTCACCGTCGTCGAAGGTGGACTGGTCGGCGGGTGCGGTGGAGTTGGTGACCGAGGTTCGGCCGTGGCCGGTGGTGGATCGGCCGCGCCGGGCGGCGGTGTCGTCGTTCGGTATCTCCGGCACGAACGCGCACGTGATCATCGAGCAGCCCGAGGCGGAGGCCGATCCGGCGCAGGAGCGGGCCGGCGTGCACCTCCCGGTGGTGCCGTGGTTGGTGTCGGCGCGGTCGGCGGAGGCCCTGGCCGGGCAGGCGGGCCGACTGGCCGGGTTCGTCCGGGAGCAGGCCGACCGGTCGCCGGTGGATGTGGGCTGGTCGCTGGCGACCACGCGGGCGGCGTTGGAACACCGCGCGGTGGTGCTGGGCGGGACCGGCGAGGACCTGGTTGCCGGGTTGACCGCCCTGGCCGGGGGTGGGTCGGCTCCTGGTCTGGTGTCCGGTGAGGTGGTGTCCGGTCGTCGGGCGTTGGTGTTCACGGGCCAGGGTGCGCAGCGGCCGGGGATGGGTCGGGAGTTGTACGGGGCGTTTCCGGTGTTCGCGGAGACGTTCGACCGGGTGTGTGCCCGGTTCGAGGGTCGGTTGGACCACCCGTTGCGGGAGGTGGTGTTCGCCGAGCCGGGCTCCGAGCTGGCGGGTCTGTTGGATCGGACGGTGTTCACGCAGGCGGGTCTGTTCGCGGTGGAGGTGGCGCTGTTCGAGTTGCTGTCGTCGTGGGGTGTGACGGCGGACTATGTGGCGGGTCATTCGATCGGTGAGGTGACCGCGGCGTACGTGTCCGGGGTGCTGTCGCTGGAGGACGCGTGTGCTCTGGTGGCGGCCCGGGGTTCGCTGATGCAGGCCCTGCCCTCGGGTGGAGGCATGCTGGCGGTCGGTGCCCCGGAGGCCGAGGTCCGCGAGGTGGCCGGTGACAGCGTTGACGTGGCGGCGGTGAACGGTCCGGCGTCGGTGGTGCTGTCGGGGCCGGTGGCCGAGCTGGATCGGGTGGCGGAGCTGTGTGCCGTCCGGGGTTGGCGGACGCGTCGCTTGTCGGTGAGTCATGCGTTCCATTCGCGGTTGATGGAGCCGATGCTCGACGGGTTCCGGGCCGCGATCGTCGGGCTGGGCTGGTCTGCGCCCCGGGTGCCGGTCGTGTCGAACGTGACCGGCGTGGTGGCGGATCCGGTGGAGATCGCCGGCCCGGAGTACTGGGTGCGGCATGTCCGGGAGGCGGTGCGGTTCGGTGACGGGGTGGCCACGTTGCACGGTCTGGGTGTGGCCACGATCCTGGAGGTCGGTCCGGACGCGGTTCTCACGGCGATGGCGGCGGACACGCCGGCCGATCGGACGGTGCATCTGGTTCCGGTGTTGCGGCGGGACCAGTCGGAGACGACCGCGTTGGTCACGGCGCTGGCCCGGCTGCATGTCACCGGGACTGCGGTGGACTGGACGGGTTGGTTCACCCAGGACGGGCAGCAGCCCCGCACGATCGACCTGCCCACCTACGCCTTCCACCACCGGCGCTACTGGCTGAACGCCAGTACCCGGACGCGTGACACCGACGGTGGCGTCGACGTCCCGAGCGACGAGGCGTTCTGGCAGGTCATCGAGAACCAGGACGTCGAGACGCTCGCCGCCACCCTCGCCGTCGACCCCGAGGCCCCGCTCGGTGCCGTACTCCCTGCCCTCTCGGCGTGGCGACGCCGCCAGGAGACCGAGTCGATCCTCGACTCCTGGCAGTACCGGGTCAGCTGGCAACCGCTCCCCGAAAGCACCCGCCAGGAGACCGGCGATCTTCTCCTTCTCGTGCCCGCCGAGCCGGACGGAACCGCCGGGGAGTGGGCGACGGCGCTCACCGCGCCCGGCGTACGGGTGCTGCCGGTGGCCGCCGGGACCGACCGGGAGCGCCTCGCCCGGGAGCTGACCGAGGTGTACGCCGAAGGGCAGCCCGGTACCGTCCTCTCGCTGCTCGGCCTCGCGTCCGGAACGCATCCCGACTCCGCCTCCGTGCCGGCCGGTCTCGCCACCACGGTCACCCTCGCCCAGGCCCTCGGGGACGCCGGAGTCGCCGCCCGACTCTGGATCGCCACCCGGGGCGCGGTCGCCGTCGACTCCCGTGACCACCTCGTCGACCCCGACCAGGCGGCGCTCTGGGGCTTCGGTGGCGTACTGCGCGCCGAGCACCCCCACCGCTGGGGTGGCCTCGTCGACCTGCCCGGAAAGGCGGACGCGCGTGGCGTACGGCTGCTGCGCCGGCTGCTCGACGGCGAGCGCGTCGAGGACCAGCTCGCCCTCCGCGCCACCGGCGCGTACGCCCGACGACTGGTCCACGCCGGTCAGCCGGTCACGCCCGGCCGCACCTGGACCCCGCGTGGCACGGCCCTCGTCACCGGCGGTACGGGCGCGCTGGGCGGACACGTCGCCCGTGCCCTCGCGGCGGCCGGCGTCGACCACCTCCTGCTCGTCAGCCGGCGTGGCCCGGCAGCCCCCGGCGCCGCGTCCCTGGCCGAGGAACTGACCGCGCTCGGCACCAGGGTCACCGTCGCGGCCTGCGACGCGGCCGACCGGGACGCGCTGCGCGACCTGCTCTCCACCATTCCCGCCCACCTGCCGCTCACCACCGTCGTACACACCGCGGCGGTGCTCGACGACACCCTGGTCGACGCCCTCACCGTCACGCAGATGGCGACCGCCCTGCGCGCCAAGGTCGACGCCGCCCGTAACCTCGACGAGCTGACCCGCGAGCACGAGCTGTCGGCGTTCGTCCTGTTCTCCTCGCTGGCCGGCACGATGGGTGGCCCCGGGCAGGCCAACTACGCCCCCGGCAACGCCTGGCTCGACGCCCTCGCCCGACGCCGCCGCGCCGAGGGACTGCCCGCCATCTCCGTCGGCTGGGGCCTCTGGGCCGACGGCGGGGTCAGCGCCGGTGACTTCGAACGCCGGATGGCCCGCAACGGCATCGCGGCGATGGACCCCACACTGGCTGTCCGCGCGCTCACCCGGGCCGTCGACCACGACGAGACCCACCTGGTGATCGCGGACGTCGACTGGAACCGGGTGGCGTCGACCGCCGTCGGAGGTCGACCCGATCCGCTGGTCCGGGACCTGCTGACCGCACCACAGGTCACCGATGCCGCCACCGCCGACCGGGCCGCCGGTGGCGGCGCCCTGCGGCACCGCCTCGCCGGGCTCTCCGAAACCGAACAACTCGACGCCCTGCGTGAGCTGGTGCGCGCCGAGGTGGCGGCCGTGCTCGGTCACGGCAGTGCCGACCAGGTGCCGGCCGAACGCGCGTTCCGGGATCTCGGCTTCACCTCCCTCACCGCCGTCGAGCTGCGTAACCGGCTCGACGCCGCGACCGGCCTCACCCTGCCCGCCACCCTCGCCTTCGACCATCCCAACCCCACCGCCCTCGCGGCCCACGTCCGTACCGAACTGCTCGGCGGGCACGCCCGGCCCGAGACGGCACACCCGGCGGTACGCCCCGTCGACGACGACCCGATCGTCATCGTCGGCCTGGGCTGCCGGTTCCCCGCCGGAGCCGCATCCCCGGAGGAGTTCTGGCGGCTGCTCGCCGACGGGGTCGACACGATGTCGGACTTCCCCACGAACCGGCACTGGGATCTGGCCACGCTGTACGGGGAGTCGTACGTGTCGCAGGGCGCGTTCCTGGACGACGCGGGCGCGTTCGACGCGGACTTCTTCGGCATCTCGCCCCGTGAGGCGGTCGCCATGGACCCGCAGCAGCGGCTGCTGCTGGAGGTCTCCTGGGCGGCGATCGAGGACGCCCGGATCGACCCGCTCACCCTGCGCGGCAGCCGGGTCGGCGTCTTCGCCGGCACGAACGGGCAGGACTTCGACAACCTCATCCGGTACGGCGGCGAAGACCTCGCCGGGTACGGCGCCACGGGCGCGTCCGCCAGCGTGCTGTCGGGGCGGGTGGCGTACTCGTTCGGGTTCGAGGGGCCGGCGGTCACCGTGGACACGGCGTGTTCGTCGTCGTTGGTGGCGTTGCACCTGGCCGTGCAGTCGTTGCGGTCGGGTGAGTGCGACCTGGCCCTCGCCGGGGGCGTGACCGTGATGTCCACCCCCGGTGCCTTCGTGGAGTTCTCCCGGCAGCGGGGGCTCTCCGCCGACGGGCGGTGCCGGTCGTTCGCGGACTCGGCGGACGGCACGGGCTGGGGCGAGGGCGTGGGTGTGCTCCTCGTGGAGCGGCTCTCCGACGCCCGCCGCAACGGTCACCGTGTGCTCGCCGTGGTGCGGGGTACGGCGGTGAACCAGGATGGTGCGTCGAACGGTTTGACTGCGCCGAATGGTCCGTCGCAGCAGCGGGTGATCCGGCAGGCTCTCGCCAACGCCCGCCTGGGTGTCGCTGATGTCG
>NZ_BSTB01000030.1:0-74113 GCF_030269285.1 Micromonospora sp. NBRC 101691 | reverse complement strand
CGACTCAAGGACCGCGACCTCGGCCGCGTCCCCGCAGCCAGCAAGACCAACGACTAAAGATCAACCAAACCAAGGTGGTCCAGTTTCAGCCGGACCACGGTGGTCACGATTGAGGCGGCGTTGACATGAGCAACGTGTGGCTTGCGGAGGGTGTGGAGCGCTAGATCGCGGAACATCGCGGCCACTCGACTGACGCGGCTTGCTCGCTTCGCGAAATTCGATGATCTGCTGCGTCAGGGTGGTGCTACGTGAGCGTTGTCGAGATTCCCTGCGTCGTTCCCGGCCGCCGGCGCGATGGCAGACTGCACCTCAGTTGCCGTACCCGCGACGCGGCGTACGCGTCCGCCGTGAGCGATCTCGAAGCCGCGCTCACGCTGTGGCGGAAGGTGCGCGACGAGGGGGCGGGCGTGTAGAAGTGGAGGAGTTTCTTGCGTCACCGGATGCGGAAGCGAGCCTCCGGTGGGCGCGGTGTCGACCTGTCGGATCGGTGGACCACTCGCGTGCGGTCGAGATCGTCGCGGAAACACCCGGCTGTCTGGTGACAGGTTGCGCCTTCGGGGCGGAGTAGCGGTGGTCCGGCCGGGCGGCGCGGGGCGTACCCTGCCGGGGTGCTGATTCCCGACTACCCGATCCGCACCGAGCGGCTCGACCTGCGCCCGTTCGCCGAGGGCGACTTCGCGGCGCTGCACGCGTACCAGTCCCGCGCGGACGTCGCCCGCTACCTCTACTGGGAGCCGCACGACGAGCAGGCGACCCGGGAGGCGCTGGCGCGCAAGTGCCGCCGTACCGCCCTGCGGAACTCGGGCGACGTGCTCAACCTGGCCGTGGTGGTCCGGGAGACCGGCCAGCTCGTCGGGGACGTGCTGCTGTTCTGGGTCAGCGTCGAGCACCGGCAGGGCGAGGTCGGCTACGTCTTCCACCCCGACCACGGCGGCCGGGGCTACGCCACCGAGGCGGCCCGGATGATGATGGAGATGGGCTTCGACCTGCTCGGCCTGCACCGGATCGTCGGCCGGCTGGACGCCCGCAACACCGCCTCGGCCCGGGTCCTGGAACGGCTGGGCATGCGACGCGAGGCGCACATGCGGGAGAACGAGCTGGTCAAGGGCGAGTGGACCGACGAGGTGGTCTACGCGATGCTTGCCGCCGAGTGGGAGTCCCACCGGCCGTCGTGACGCTGCCGGTCGACGGCCGGTTGCGGTGAGGTTCCGGGTCGGCGAGCCGGCCAGCAGCCCTGGCGCGCGGGACGGGTCAGGCCGACTCGCCGACGGAGTAGATGCTCCACGGCCAGTGGTCGCCCTTGCCCTGGGCGACGAGCGTGAAGCCGGCCTCCCGGACCACGTCGTCGTAGTCGGGGGAGTAGTACACGATGGTGATCTTCTGCTTCCGCTTCTTCGTCGCGGCGACCAGGTTGCCCATCACGGTGTCGAAGACGGGCGGCCCGAACGGCGAGAACAGGTAGACGACCAGGTTCTCCGGCGGGACGACGAAGTCGACCGCGTCGATGGCGAGCAGTTCGATCTCGTGGGTCGCCACCGGGCCGGTGTAGCGCTCGACGTTCTCCTTGGCCTGGCTGATGAAGCTGGGGGAGAAGTCGACCCCGATCACCTTCTTGTACGGCTTCTCCGCCGCGAGCAGCACCACCCGCCCCTTGCCGCAGCCGAGGTCGACGAAGACGGTGTTCCGGTGGTCGATCTCGCCGACCGTCGCCATCATCCGGTCGAACTCCTGCTTCCGGGTGGGCAGGTAGTGGGATGCCTCCTCCTGGTGCGTCCCGATGCTGTCGATGTCGGCCAGGCCGACGATGCCGTTGGTCTCGGTGCCGAACCGCTCGTCGAAGCGTTCCCGCCGCTCGTGGCGGCGGATCCGGATGTACTCGGCGCTGTCGACCAGAGCCTCCTTGAGCGTGGAGTCCCGCATGGTCTGTCGGAAGATCTTCCAGTCGGTGCGCAGATCGGAGATGCTCAAGACGGTTCACCTGCTCTGGAGTGACGGAGTCGGTGGATGCCCCGCACGCCACCAGACCGGTTTGGGCTTCATGATCTGGGCGTCGTCCGGCCACTGTCCAGAGTGTTCGGCCAGTCCACCCGGCCAGGAAATGTGCACCGGTCGGGCGGTGGCGCCCGGTCCGTCGATCCCCATGGTCGGTGAGACGGTCACGCTCCGGAGTCCGGTCGGGTACGCGGACCGGCCCGGCACGCCCCGTGACGTGCCGGGCCGGTCGCGGAGGCGTCAGGTGCGGCTGCGGTACGCCTTGACGATGCTGTCGGCGACGTCCCAGAGCACGATCAGCACCGTGGTGGCGACCATGACCGCGGTGACCACGTCCAGGTTGTCGCCCTCGCGGAACCAGGCGAAGCGTTGCACCAGCTCGGGGTTGATCAGCCGGTCGGTCAGCAGCAGCCAGATCACCGGCACCGCGAACGCCAGGTCGAGCAGCAGGTTCACCGCGACCAGCGGCCAGGTCCAGCGGCCGACCCGGTACTTGACGATCTCGAAGCCGATGTTGGTGATCAGCACGGCGATGAGGAACGGCAACCAGAAGCTCCACAGCGCCGGGTCGAGGACCGGCACGTCGCCGCCCGCGCCGTCCGGGACGTAGGACCGGTGGTGCTGCCACGGCAGGTACGCGATGACGAGCACGAGCCAGCCGATCGCCGCGCCGGTGTCGGTCAGCGGGATCTGCCGGTCGAGCCGCTCCTCCGGCAGCTGGTCGACGGTCCACCCGGGCAGGTCCAGGGGGACGTTGAGGCGTTCCAGCACCGCGAAGACCAGGGTGACCCAGAAGCAGAGGTGGAGCGCGACCATGAGCGCGGCGACGACGCCCTCGCCGACCGCGCTGCCGGCGTCGCCGTTGACGGCCGTGAGCGCGCCCACGATCACCCCGACCGTCGCCGGTAGGAAGGCGAGCAGCCGCTTCAGCAACCGTTCCCAGGCCAGGTAGTACGTCGGGCCGACGAGGTACAGCCGGCGGTCGGCGTAGCGGGCGGCGAGCTGTGCCGGGTCGCCCAGTTCGGTGAGCACCTCCCGTTCGGCGGCGGCGGTGTCCTGCCCGTCCGCCGTCCGGGCCTCGACCATGTCGTCGATCGAGGCGCGCAGCTCGGTGGCGATCTCCTCGCGCCGCGCGACCGGCACCGAGCGCAGGGTGGCGGCGAGGTACCGGTCGGTCAGGGACGTCATCGGGCGACTCCTTCGATCAGTCCGGTCAGTGAGGTCTGCACGGTGGAGAGGTCGTCCAGGAGACGGCTGAGCACCGACTCACCCTCCTCACTGGTTCGGTAGAACTTGCGTGGTCGGCTTTCCTCGGTGTTCCACTCGCTGGTCAGCAGCCCCTGCTCCTCCAGCCGCCGCAGGAGCGGATAGAGCGTGTTGGCGTCGACCGGGAAGCCGTGGGCGGAGAGGCGTTGCAGCAGCGCGTAGCCGTAGTCGGGGCGGCGCAGGGCGACCAGGCTCGCCACCACCACGGTGCCCCGACGCAACTCCTGGAGGTGCGTTCGCAGGATCTCATCGCTGACCATGCGTCACACGATACTGTGTGCCACACACCATTGTCCAGCGATACATCGTCGTGCGGATCTGTATCAGTGTGTTCGCCACCGATGGTGGGTGACGTGCGGCTGTCGGGGTGCTGCCGGCGGCTCGCCGATCCGTCTACTGTCGAGCCGGGGCACGTCGGGCGGCGGTGACGGGCGGAACCGGTGCCGATGGCGGACGGAACCGGTGGCGGGGGTGGTGCGGTGACCAGCCCGGAACGGATCGGGCCGTACCGGATCGAGCGGCTGCTCGGCGCGGGCTCGTTCGCGACGGTCTGGCTGGGCCACGACCCGGTCCTCGGCTCCTCGGTCGCGATCAAGGTGCTGGCCGAGAACTGGCACCACGACCTGCGGGTCCGGGAACGGTTCCTCGACGAGGCCCGCCTGCTGCGCCGGCTCGACGACGAGCGGCTGGTCCGCGTCCACGCGGTCGGGGAACTGGCCGACGGGCGACCGTACTCGGTCATGGGCCTGGCCGACGGCGGCAGCCTGCGCGACCGGCTGGCCGCCGGTCCGTTACCCGTGCCGGTCGCCCTGGACCTGCTGGCCGAGATCGCCGACGGCGTCGCCGTGCTGCACCGCAACGGCGTGGTGCACCGTGACCTGACCCCCGGCAACATCCTCTTCCGGTCCCACCCCGACGGCGAGCGGGTGCTGGTCGCCGACCTCGGACTGGCCAAGGCGCTCGCCGCCGCCTCCGGCCTCACCGCCCGGGCCGGCACCCCCGGCTACATGGCGCCGGAACAGGACGACCCGCTCGCGGTCGTCGACACCCGTGCCGACGTGTACGGGCTGGGCCGGCTCGGCGTACGGCTCCTCGGCGTGGACACGCAGCGGGACACGCCGGCCCCGCCGCGCCCGGACGGGACGCTCCAGCTGCGCGCGGAGGTTCCGCCGCAGGTGGCGGACGTGCTGCGCCGGGCCACCGCGCCCCGGCCGGCCGACCGCCACCACGACGCCGAAGCCTTCCGCGCGGCCCTGCGGCACGCCGCCGCGTCCACCCCGACGTCCGGACCGGGCGGGACGCGGGCCGGGCCCGGACCGGCCGGGGCGCGACCGGCCGGCCGGCGGTTCGCGGCGACGGTGGGGGGCGTGGCGATGCTCGTCGCGGTCGGCACCCTGACCGGGGACACCGCGACCGTCCGGGACACGGGCACCGGGACGAGTGGGCCGATCACGGTCACGTTGCCGCCCGGATGGCGGACCGTCGGCACCGGCTGGGCCGGCCGGTACGGCACCGACGGGAACCTCGAACCCGCCCTGGTGATGTCACCCGACCCGCGCCGGTGGGCGACCGATCCGACCGTGCCGGGCGCCTTCGTCGGCCTTTCCGCGAGCACCGCCGCGCGGACCACCCCCGCCGGCTTCGTCGCCGAACGTCCGCACGCGTCCTGCGCCGCCGCGCCGGTGCGTCGCACCCGCCAGGCGGGCGTGGACTGGGTGGTGGCCCGGTTCACCTGCGACCGGGGCAGGCCGGTCGTGGTCGAGGCCGCCGGGCTCGGTCCCGACCGCACCGGACTGATCTACGTGCAGGTCGTGCCCCCGGCGGACAGCGACGCCGGTTTCGTTGACCGGCTGCTCGCCGGCGTGCGGGTGCGGTAGGCCGACGTCAGCGCACCACCACCGTGATCGGGTAGGTCGTGCCCTCCTGCGGGATCAGCACGGTGACCGTGCCCGGACGGACGAACCGGATGTCCACCACCCCGGCCTCGTAGCTGCGGGAGACCAGGTCCTCCCGGTCCACGGTCACCTCGCCGGGGCCGATCCCGATGATTCGCAGCACCGCGCCGGTGGCGAAGCAGAGCGACGTCACCAGCGCCAACTCGGTCTCGGCCAGCACCAGGTCGTACCGGACCGCGCCCAGGCAGGAGTCGGGCCGGCCGGTCGGCGATCCGGTCGCGGCCGGCGTGCGCGTGGGCGTGGTCGGGGCGGGACGTCGGGACGTGGGGGCGGCGACCGGTCCGCGTGTGGTGGCGGGCGGGGACGCCGACGTCGGGGCCGGCGCGGACGGCCCCGGGGTGGGCGCGGTCGCCACGGGCGGCGGTTGGACGGGCAGCGGCGAGACGGGCACGTCGCCGCCGCCACCGCACGCCGTCACCGCTGCGGCCAGCACCACGGCGAGTATGGCCACCCGGCCGGGCCGTCCGCCCGCGCCGTCCCGCCGGTGGACCGGACGGCCAACGGTGCGCCGCCCACCGGTCGGACGGGCGCGAGCCCGGTCGGCTGCCACGGTCACCGCCCCTCCCCGACGGCCGGCGCTGCGGCCAGCCGCAGCCGGAGTTGCCGGCGGGCCTCGTGGATCCGCGACTTGACGGTCCCCTCGGGCACATCGAGCAGCTCGGCGATCTCCCGGTAGCCCAGTCCGAGGACGTCGCGCAGGGTCACCGCCTCGGCCAGTTCGGGACGGACCGCGTCGAGCGCGTCGAGCAGGTCGAGCCGGGTGCCGGCGACCACGCTCGTCCGGCGCGGGTCGGGCGGATCCGGCAGCGACACGCCGCCGGCCTCCACCAGCCACCGGCGGCGCAGCGCCCGGTAGGTCGAGCGGGCCCGGTTGGCGGTCAGCCGGTGCAGCCAGGTGTGGAACGACGACCGGCCCTCGAACCGGGTGATGCCCTGGGCCAGCGCGAGCAACGCGTCCTGGCACGCCTCCTCGGCGTCCTCCCGGTGCGGCAGCAGCCGGGCGCAGAGGCGCAGCACCTCCGGGCGGACCGCGGACAACAGCGCGTCCCGCGCCGCCGGGTCCCCGTGCGCCGCCGCCGCGGCCAGCTCCTCGACACCGTCGGGAAGGGGCATTCTCGTCCCATGGTCGTAGGGTGTGGTTCGGCCAGGCTACGACGCCCGCCGCCCGGCTTCCCGGCCGAGTCCGGCAACCGACTGTCGATCCGTCGCCACCGCCGGTCGACGCGATCCGGGCCACCCGACGGACGCCCGCGCGGCGTGCTGGAGGCGTCTCTCGGGGCGGGGCTAGGCTAGGCCGACTGCCAAAGATCAGACCCGGGGGGCGCTCTGCATGGCCGACTCGTTCGCGCATCTGCACGTGCACACGGAGTACTCGATGCTCGACGGTGCGGCCCGGCTCAAGGACCTCTTCGCCGAGGCGAGCCGACTGGGCATGCCGGCGGTGGCGATGACCGACCACGGCAACATGCACGGCGCGCACGACTTCTACAAGCAGGCCATGGCCGCCGGCATCACCCCGGTGCTCGGCATCGAGGCGTACGTGGCGCCGGAGTCGCGCTTCCACAAGCAGCGGGTGAAGTGGGGTCGGCCCGAGCAGAAGAGCGACGACGTCTCCGGTAGCGGTGGTTACACCCACAAGACCATCTGGGCGCGGAACAAGACCGGTCTGCACAACCTCTTCACGCTCACCTCGAAGGCGTACACCGAGGGGTTCTTCGTCAAGTGGCCCCGGATGGACACCGAGCTGATCGCCGAGCACGCCGAGGGCCTGATGGCCACCACCGGCTGCCCGTCCGGTGAGGTGCAGACCCGGCTGCGGCTGGGCCACGACGCCCAGGCCCTGGAGGCGGCGGCGAAGTACCAGGAGATCTTCGGCCGGGAGAACTACTTCCTGGAGTTGATGGACCACGGCCTCGACATCGAGAAGCGGGTCCGCGACGGGCTGCTGGAGATCGGCAAGAAGCTGGCCATCCCGCCGGTGGTCACCAACGACTCCCACTACACCCACGAGGCGCAGGCCGAGTCGCACGACGTGCTGCTCTGCGTCCAGACCGGCAGCAACATCGCCGACCCGAACCGGTTCAAGTTCGGCGGCAGCGGCTACTTCATCAAGTCCGCCGACGAGATGCGCGCGGTCGACGGCTCGGACGTCTGGCTGGAGGGCTGCCGCAACACCCTGCTGGTCGCCGAACGGGTCGACCCGGCGGGGATGTTCGAGTTCCACAACCTGATGCCACGGTTCCCGGTGCCGGACGGGGAGACCGAGGAGTCCTGGTTCCGTAAGGAGACCTTCAAGGGGCTGGCCCGCCGGTTCCCGAGCGGCATCCCGGAGGGGCACGTCGTCCAGGCCGAGTACGAACTGGGCGTCATCATCCAGATGGGGTTCCCGTCGTACTTCCTCGTGGTCGCCGACTTCATCCAGTGGGCGAAGAGCCAGGGCATCGCGGTCGGACCGGGCCGCGGCTCGGCGGCCGGCTCGCTGGTCGCGTACGCGCTCGGCATCACCGACCTGGACCCGATCCCGCACGGCCTGATCTTCGAGCGGTTCCTGAACCCCGAGCGGGTCTCCATGCCGGACGTCGACATCGACTTCGACGAGCGTCGGCGCGGTGAGGTGATCAAGTACGTCACCGACAAGTGGGGCGAGGACAAGGTCGCCCAGATCGCGACCTTCGGCACGATCAAGGCGAAGGCTGCGATCAAGGACTCGGCCCGGGTGCTCGGCTACCCGTACGCGGTCGGCGACCGGATCACCAAGGCGATGCCCCCGGCGGTGATGGGCAAGGACATCCCGCTGTCCGGCATCTTCGACCCGAAGCACCCCCGGTACGCCGAGGCCGGCGAGATCCGGGGCCTGTACGAGTCCGACCCGGACGTCAAGAAGGTCATCGAAACGGCCAAGGGCATCGAGGGACTGATCCGGCAGACCGGCGTGCACGCCGCCGGCGTGATCATGTCGGCCGAGCCGATCATCGAGCACATCCCGCTGATGCGCCGGGACTCCGACGGGGTGATCATCACCCAGTTCGACTACCCGACGTGCGAGTCGCTCGGGCTGTTGAAGATGGACTTCCTCGGCCTGCGCAACCTGACGATCATCGACGACGCGGTCAAGAACATCCAGCTCAACCACGGCAAGGACCTCGACCTGCTGGGCCTGGAGCTGGACGACAAGGCCGCCTACGAGCTGCTGGCCCGGGGCGACACCCTGGGCGTGTTCCAGCTCGACGGCGGGCCGATGCGGTCGCTGCTGCGGCTGATGAAGCCGGACAACTTCGAGGACATCTCCGCCGTCCTGGCGCTCTACCGGCCCGGCCCGATGGGCGTCGACTCGCACACCAACTACGCGCTCCGCAAGAACAACCTCCAGGAGATCACCCCGATCCACCCGGAGCTGGAGGAGCCGCTGCGGGAGATCCTCGCCCCGACCTACGGCCTGATCGTCTACCAGGAGCAGGTGCAGCGCGCCGCGCAGATCCTCGCCGGCTACAGCCTCGGCCAGGCCGACCTGCTCCGTCGGGCGATGGGCAAGAAGAAGAAGGAGATCCTCGACAAGGAGTTCATCCCGTTCCGGGACGGCTGCCGGGAGCGCGGCTACTCCGACGAGGCGATCCAGGCGGTGTGGGACGTGCTGGTCCCGTTCGCCGGCTACGCGTTCAACAAGGCGCACTCCGCCGCGTACGGGCTGGTCTCCTACTGGACGGCGTACCTCAAGGCGCACTACCCGGCCGAGTACATGGCCGCGCTGCTGACCTCGGTCGGTGACGACAAGGACAAGATGGCGCTCTACCTCTCCGAGTGCCGCCGGATGCGGATCCAGGTGCTTCCGCCGGACGTGAACACCTCCGCCGGGCCGTTCACCCCGGTCGGCAAGGAGATCCGCTTCGGGCTCGGCGCGGTGCGCAACGTCGGCGCGAACGTGGTCGCTTCGATCATGCGCTGCCGGGAGGAGAAGAGCGAGTACACCGACTTCTACGACTTCCTGTCGAAGGTCGACGCGGTGGTCTGCAACAAGAAGACCATCGAATCCCTGATCAAGGCCGGGGCGTTCGACGCGCTGGGGCACCCCCGTAAGGGCCTGCTCGTCGTGCACGCCGAGGCGATCGACGCGTACGCCGACGTCAAGCGCAAGGAGGCGGTCGGCCAGTACGACCTCTTCGGCGCCGGGTTCGGGGACGCCGACACCACCAGCACGACCGTGATGCCGGTGATCGGCGAGGGTGAGTGGGACAAGCGGGACAAGCTCGCCTTCGAGCGGGAGATGCTCGGTCTCTACGTCTCCGACCACCCGCTGTTCGGGCTGGAACACGTCCTCGGCGCGGCGGCGGACTGCACCATCGCCGCGCTGTCCGAGGAGGGCTCGGTGCCCGACGGGGCGGTGGTCACCCTCGCCGGCATCCTCTCCGGGGTGCAGCGCCGGGTGACCAAGCAGGGCCGGGCCTGGGCGTCGGCCACCCTGGAGGACCTGGCCGGTGGTGTGGAGACGCTGTTCTTCCCCAACACCTACGAGGTGATCGGCCAGTACATCGCCGAGGACGCGATCGTGGTGGTCAAGGGACGGGTGGACCGCCGCGACGACACCCCCCGGATCATGGCGATGGACATGCAGCTGCCGGACGTCACCAGCAACCCGGGCAGCAAACCGGTCACCCTGACCATCCCGGTGCACCGGTGCACCCCGCCCCTGGTGGAGCGCCTCAAGGAGACCCTGGTGCTGCACCCCGGCGACACCGAGGTGCACGTCAAGCTCCTCAACGGCGGCAAGGTCACCACGCTGCGGCTCGGTCCGTTCCGGGTGGCCGCCACCACCGCGCTGATGGGGGACCTGAAGAGCGTGCTCGGTCCGGCGAACGTGAGCTGAACCCGCCCGGGCCGGGCTGCCTCCGCTGTCCGCCGCCCCGTCTGTGCGGGCAGCTCTACAGTCTCCGGACGACAAACCCACCGTCCCGTGGACGGACGGATGCGTGCGCGGTCGCTGTCCGGACCACACCGGTGGAGCCCGCGTCGACCGCGTGAACCGGGAGCCAGGGGCCGGTGATTGGCTGTGACCGTGCCCCGGCCACGCGGCTAGCGTCGGACGCATGGATCTGGACGAGGCGCGGAAGCTGTGGCAGCCGGAGCCCGGGTGGCTGAACACCGCCACCTACGGGCTGCCGGCCGAACCGACCTGGACGGCCCTCCAGGAGTCGCTGGCCCGGTGGCGGGTCGGACAGAACGTCGTGGACGTGTGGAACGCGGCGGCCGAACGGTCGCGGGCGGCGTTCGCCCGGCTGGTGGACGTACCGGCCGGGGACGTGGCGATCGGCAGCACGGTGTCCCAGCTGCTGGCCCCGGTCGCCGCGGCGTTGCCCCCGGGCGCGCGGGTGGTGGTGCCGGAGGTCGAGTTCATCAGCAACCTCTTCCCCTGGCTGGTGCAGGCCGACCGGGGCGTCGAGGTGCGGACGGTGCCGCTGGAGAAGCTGGTCGACGCGATCGACGACGGCACCGACCTGGTCGCGTTCAGCCTGGTGCAGTCCGCCGACGGGCGGATCGCCCCGTACGACGAGATCGTGGCCGCCGCCCGCGCGCACGGCGCGCTGGTGTCGGTCGACGCCACCCAGGGCTGTGGCTGGCTGCCCTTCGACGCCGGTCAGGCCGACGCGGTGGTGGTCGGGGCGTACAAGTGGCTGACCGCCCCGCGCGGCGTGGCCCTCGGCTACCTGGCGCCGCGGCTGCGGGACCGGATGCGACCGGACGCCGCCGGTTGGTTCGCGGGCGGGGAGCCGGAGGGCTCCTACTACGGGCCGCCGCTGCGTCTGGCCGAGGACGCCCGGCGGTTCGACATCTCCCCGGCCTGGTTCTCCTACGTCGGGGCGGCCCCGGCGCTGGAGCTTCTCGCCGAGATCGGGGTGCCCGCGATCCGGGACCACGACGTGGCCCTGGCCAACCGGTTCCTCGACGGCCTGGGGCGGCCGCCGGGGGAGAGCGCGATCGTCGTCGTCGACGTCCCGGGGGCGCAGGAGAAGCTGGAGCGGGCCGGTGTGCGGGCCGCCGTCCGGGCCGGGCGGGTCCGGGCGTCCTTCCACCTCTACACCACCGAGGCGGACGTGGACCTCGCGCTGAACGCGCTTACCGGCTGATGGCACCAGTGGCGCCACCACATGTCGACGTGGTGGGCCGCCGGTGCGACGACGGTCCGGGCCCGTTCGCCCATGGTGGGCGGGCCCGGGTGGTCGTACCGGAATGTATGTGAGATCGACATAGTTCGACGTCGCCGCCGCCCCGTAGGTTTCCTGCACGCGACGATCCTGTGACCGCTGTCACCGATCCGGTCGTCGCCGTCGACCTGCGGAGGGTGTGGCGATGGTCGGGCAGGGACTGCTGTCGGCGCGGGGGCTGACCCGGGACTTCCGGGGCTTCCGGGCCGTGGACCGGGTCGACCTCGACGTCGTCGAGGGAACCGTGCACGCCCTGGTCGGGCCGAACGGGGCCGGCAAGACCACCCTGTTCAACCTGCTCACCGGTTTCCTGCGGCCCAGCGGCGGACGGATCCTGCTGGACGGGCGGGACATCGGCGGCCTGCCCCCGGAACGGGTCGCCCAGCTCGGCGTCGCCCGGTCCTTCCAGATCACCAGCCTCTTCCCGCAGCTCTCCGCCCGCGAACACGTGGCGCTGGCGTTGCAGAGCCCCAGCGGCCTGGGCTGGCGGTTCTGGCGCTCGGCGCGCCTGATGCGCCGCTACACCGCCCGGGCCGACGAACTGCTCGCCGAGGTCGGGCTCGCCGACCTGGCCGAGACGCCCGCCGACGCCCTCGCGTACGGGCGCAAACGGGCCCTGGAACTGGCCATCGCCCTCGCCCTCGACCCCCGGGTCCTGCTGCTCGACGAGCCGACCGCCGGAATGGGCCTCGAGGACGTCGACCGCACCGTCGAGCTGGTCGCCCGGGTCCGTGCCGGCCGGACCGTGGTGATGGTCGAACACAACATGAGCGTCGTGGGCCGGCTGGCCGACACCGTCACCGTGCTCCAGGCCGGCAAGGTCCTCGTCGAGGGCCCGTACGAGCAGGTCCGTGCCGACGAACGCGTGATCACCGCCTATCTGGGAGCCGCCCATGGAGCCACCGACGGAGCGACCGATGCTGCGCGTTGACGACCTCTCCGCCTGGTACGGCGAGGCGCGGGTGCTGCGCGGCGTGAGCCTCACCGTCGCCGCGGGCGAGGTGGTCACCCTGGTCGGGCGCAACGGGGCCGGCAAGTCCACCCTGCTGCGCTGCGTGATGGGGCTGCACCCGGGCCGCAGCGGGACGGTCACCCTGGACGGCCGGGACGTCGGCCGGCTGCCGGCGCACCGCCGGGCCCGGCTGGGCCTGGGCTGGGTCCCCGACGACCGGGGCGCGTACGCCACGCTCAGCGTCACCGAGAACCTGACGCTGCCGCCGACGGTAGGCCCCGATCCGTGGCCGCTGGACCGGGTCTACGAGGCGTTCCCCGCCCTGTACTCCCGCCGCGACTCGGCGGCCACCCAGCTCTCCGGCGGTGAGCAGCAGATGCTCGCCCTGGCCCGGGTGCTGCGGATGGGCGCCCGGCTGCTGCTCTGCGACGAGCCGACCGAGGGACTGTCGCCCCTGCTGGTGGGGCAGGTCGGCGACATCCTGCGGCAGGCCAAGGAGCACGGCGTGACCGTGCTGCTGGTCGAGCAGAACCTGCACTTCGCCACCGGCGTCGCCGACCGGCACTACCTGCTGGCCGAGGGACGTGTGGTGGAGGCGATGGACAACTCCGAGGTGCGCTCGCGGGAACGCGAGCTGCTGTCGTACCTCGGCATCTGACGACGACCCGCGCCGACGCGCGGATGGAGGGAAGACCATGCGCAGGACCATGTTGGTGGCCGCCGGGTCGGCGGCCGCGCTGCTGGCGGCCGGCTGCGGCGGGGGAGGGCCGCAGTCCTCCGGCGACGGGAGGCTCAGCGGCGACAAGATCGTGCTGGGCGTGCTCAACGACCAGTCGGGGGCCTATCTCGAACTGTCCGGCAAGAACTCGGTGAAGGCCGTGGAGATGGCCATCGCCGACTTCAAGAAGAAGTACGGCGACGACGCGGTGACCGAGGACATCACCGTGGAGACCGCCGACCACCAGAACAAGCCGGACATCGCCAACACCAAGGCGAACGAGATGTACGACCGCAAGGCCGTCGACCTGATCCTCGACGTACCCACCTCGTCGGCGGCGGAGAAGGTCGCCGACGTGGCGAAGGAGAAGAAGAAGCTCTACTTCAACATCGGCGCGGCCACCACCACGCTCACCGGCGCGAAGTGCAACAAGTACACCTTCCACTACGCGTACGACACGTACATGCTGGCCAACGGCACCGGCCGGAACACCACCGAGCAGGGCGCGAAGAACTGGTACGTGCTCTACCCGAACTACCAGTTCGGGCAGGACATGGAGCGTAGCTTCTCCAACGCGATCACCGCGGCCGGCGGCAAGGTGCTGGCGAAGGACGCCGCGCCGTTCCCGAACACCAGCGGCGACTACTCGACGTACCTGCTCAAGGCCCCGGGCCTGAACCCGAAGCCGGACGTGCTCGGCACCATGCAGGCCGGCGCCGAGCTGGTCAACGTGGTCAAGCAGTACAACGAGTTCAAGCTCCGGGAGAAGGGCGTCGGCCTGGCCGTCGGGCTGATGTTCCTCACCGACATCCACTCGCTCACCCCGGACGCGCTGGCCGGCACCACCTACACCGACGCCTGGTACTGGAACTTCGACCAGCGCAACCGGGAGTTCGCCGACCGGTTCAAGGCGGAGACCGGCACCCGGCCCACCTTCGCCCACGCGGCCAACTACTCCGCCGCCACCCAGTACCTGGAGGCGGTGCAGGCCGCTGGCACCGACGACGCGGACACCATCGTCGAGGCCCTGGAGGGCAAGACCATCGACGACGTCTTCCTCCGCAACGGCAAGATCCGCGCCGAGGACCACCGGGTCGTGCACGACGCCTACCTCGCCCAGGTCAAGCCGGCCGCCGAGGTCACCGAGGAGTGGGACTACGTGAAGATCCTCAAGACCATCCCGGCGGCGGAGGCGTTTGCGGCCCCGTCCCCGGACTGCCGGATGTGACGTCGCCGTGACCGGCTTCCTTCTCAACACGTTCAACGGGTTGGTGAGCGGGGCGTTCTACGCCCTGCTCGCCCTCGGGCTCGCGGTCATCTTCGGCATGCTGCGGGTGGTCAACTTCGCCCACGGCGCGTTCTACATGCTCGGCGCGTTCGGGGCGTACGTGCTGCTCAGCGAGGCCGGTGTGCCGTTCTGGACGGCCCTGGTGATCATGCCGATCGGGCTGGGCCTGCTCGGCATGCTGCTGGAACGGGCCTTCATCCACCGGCTGACCCGGCTCGACCCGCTCTACAACTTCCTGCTCACCTTCGGCCTGACGCTGATCCTCCAGGACCTGGTCAAGCTCCGGTACGGCGCGCAGTCCAGCCCCTACGCCACGCCGACCGAACTGGACGGCTCGGTCGACTTCGGGCTGTTCGACTTCCCCGCCTACCGGGTGTTCATCCTCGGCTTCGCGGTGGCCGTCTGCGTCGGCGCGTGGTGGCTGCTCGGCCACACCCGGATCGGCATGGTGGTCCGGGCCGCCACCGAGCGTCCCGAACTGACCCGGGCGTTCGGCATCGACGTCGGGAAGTGGATCACGCCGGTCTTCGGCTTCGGGATCGCCCTGGCCGGGCTGGCCGGGGTGCTGGCCGCGCCGATGCGGGCGGTCAACCCGCTGATGGGCGCCGACCTGATCATCGTGGTCTTCGCGGTGGTGGTGATCGGCGGTCTCGGCTCGATCTTCGGGTCGGTCGCCGCCGGCTTCGGCATCGGACTGGTCCAGGCCTGGGGCGAGGCGTACCTGTCGGACTGGCCGATCGTCGCCCAGACGACCGTGTTCATCGTGATGGCCGTGGTGCTGCTCTGGCGTCCGTCCGGCCTGTTCGGTCGAGAGGAGGCCCCGGCATGACCACGGTGGTGAACACCGAGCCCGGCGCGAAGCGCGCCCCCTCCGCGCTGGCCGCCGCCGCCCGCGCCCCCCGCTGGCTGCGGTACGTCCTGCTCGCCGTCGGACTGGCCGTGGCGGCCCTGCTGCCCTTCGGCCTCTACCCGCCGGTCGCGGTGGACATCCTCTGCTGGGCGCTCTTCGCCGTCTCGGTGGACCTGCTGCTCGGCTACACCGGGCTGATGTCCTTCGGGCACGCCGCCTTCTGGGGCACCTCGGCGTACGTGACCGGACTGGTCGCCATCAACGCCGGCCTGCCGTTCCCGGTGGCGGTGCTGCTCGGCGCGCTCGCCTCGGCGGTGCTCGCGGTGCCGATCGGCTACCTGGCGGTGAGCCGTACCGGCATCTACTTCGCCATGGTGACGCTGGCCTTCGCGCAGATGGTCTACTTCATCGCCAACGAGTGGCGCTCGGTCACCCGGGGCGAGAACGGCCTCCAGGGCGTGCCCCGGGAACTCTTCGGGCTCGACCTCACCGACGACTTCTACTTCTACTACGCCGCGCTGCCGATCGCGCTGCTCGGTCTCGCCGCCGCCTGGCGGATCGTGAACTCGCCGTTCGGCCGGGTGCTGGTCGGCATCCGGGACAACCCGGCCCGCGCCCGCGCGCTCGGCTACCCGGTCCGCCGGTACAAGCTGACCGCGTTCGTCCTCTCCGGGTTCATCGCCGGGCTGGGCGGCGGCCTGTTCGCCATCGGGCACCGGTTCGTCTCGCTGGAGACCCTGCACTGGACCACCTCCGGCAAGGCGGTGATCGTGGTGGTGCTCGGCGGCATCGGCACCCTCTGGGGCGGCGTGCTCGGCGCGGGCATCCTGGTCCGGCTGGAGGACTGGCTGTCCTTCTCCGGCTTCCCGGCGATCAACCTGGTCACCGGGACCATCTTCGTCCTGGTCGTGCTGCTGTTCCGGCGCGGCATCTGGGGCAGCGTGGCGGCGCTGGCCGCCCGCTGGCGCCCCGGGCGTCGCGAGTGAGGGTGCCCCGACCTGCCGGAGGAACTGCCACTGACCAGGAAAAACCTGGTCAGTGGCGGTTCCCTGCCGGTGGTCGGTCGCCCTAGGCTGGACGCGGGATCCGACCGCGCCGCCCCCGGCAGGATCGCAGGGGAGGGCGTGCCGTGCCGGCGTACGCGAACACCGGGCACCCGAGGCGGTGGCCGATCCTCGGGGTGACCGTGGTCAGCCTGCTCCTGGTGGTCATGGACACCACCATCCTCAACGTCGCCCTGCGCACCCTGGCCGACCCGGTGCACGGCCTCGGCGCGAGCCAGGCCGAGCTGGAGTGGGCGATCAACTCGTACACCCTGGTCTTCGCCGGGCTGCTGTTCAGCCTCGGCGTGCTCGGCGACCGCTACGGCCGACGGCGCTTCCTGCTGGCCGGACTCGCCGTCTTCGGGCTGGGTTCGCTGCTGTCGGCGTACGCCCGCGACCCGGTGCACCTGGTCCTGGCGCGGGCGGTGATGGGACTCGGCGGTGCGGCGATCATGCCGGCGACCCTGTCGGTCATCGCCAGCGTCTTCGACCCCCGCGAACGGCCCCGGGCGATCGGGTACTGGTCCGCCTCGGTCGGGCTCGCCGTGGCGGTCGGACCGGTCCTCGGCGGAATCCTGCTGACGCACTTCTGGTGGGGGTCGGTCTTCCTGGTCAACGTGCCGGTGGCGCTCGCCGGGCTGGTCGCCGGGGCGCTGCTGGTGCCCGAGTCGCGGGACCCCCGCCCCGGGCGGATCGACCTGCCCGGGGTCGCGCTCTCCGTGGTCGGCCTGGTCGCCCTCACCTGGGGGGTGATCGACGGCGGCGAGCACGGCTTCGACCGGCCGGTGGTCTGGGCGGCGGTGTCCACCGGACTGGCCGTGCTGGCCGTCTTCGGCTGGCACGAGCGGCGCACCGAGCATCCCGCGCTGGACGTCCGGCTGTTCCGGGTGCCCCGGTTCGCGGTCCCGGTGGCCCTGGTCGGCCTGGTCTTCTTCGCCGGAGCCGGGGTGATGTTCGTCAGCGCGTTCCACCTGCAACTGGTCCGGGGCCACTCACCCCTGTACACCGGCCTGCTCTTCCTGCCGTTGGCCCTGACCCAGCTCGTCCTCGCCCCGCGCAGCGCCACCCTGGTCCGCCGCTACGGCGCCCGGACGGTCTGCGGCGGCGGGCTGGGCCTGGTCGGGGTCGCGCTGGCGGGCTGGGCCCTGGTCGACGAGGCCACGCCGACCTGGGTGGTCGCCGTGCTGCTCGGGATCCAGGGCGTCGGGATGGCGCACATCACCGCCCCGGCCACCGAGTCGGTCCTGGCCGCGCTGCCCCGGGCGAAGGCCGGCGTCGGTTCGGCGGTCAGCAACACGGTACGGCAGGTGGGGGCCGCCCTCGGGGTCTCGGTGCTCGGCGCGGTGCTCGCCGCGGTCTACCGGGCCCGGGTCGCGCCGGCCACCACGGCGCTGCCCGACGGGGTCCGGGAGACGGCCGAGGGCTCCCTCGCCGGCGCGTACGGCGTCGCGCCCCGGCTCGGCGACGCCGCCGCCCTGCTGGCCGAGGCGGACCGCGCCTTCGTCGCCGCCCTGCACGTGGTGGCGCTGACCGCCGCCGCCGTGGCCGGTGTCGGGCTGCTGGCGGTGCTGCGCTGGATGCCCGGCCGCCCCGCCGTCGCCCCCGACCCGGGATCCCGCGACCCGGCGCATCCCGACCAGGGGAACCCCGACCAGGGGCATCCCGGTCCGGCGTCCCCCGACCCGGCGGGATCCGGTAATCCGGTTGCCGGCGTCCGTACCGTCGAGACGTGATCGACGTGTCCCGACCGGAACGGACGGAGTCGCTGGCCCTGCCGGACGGCCGGCGGCTGGCCTGGTCGGAGTGGGGACCGCCGGACGGACGGCCGGTGCTCCTGTGCGCCGGCGCGGCCATGAGCGGATCGCTGGGCTTCGGCGTCGACCTGCTGCCCCGGTCGGGGATGCGGCTGCTCGGCGTCGACCGGCCCGGTCTCGGTGGATCCACCGCACATCCCGGCCGGACCCTCGCCTCGTGGGTCGACGACTGCGCCCACCTCGTCGACCAGCGGGGGCTGACCGATCCCGTAGCCGTCGGCTTCTCGCAGGGCGCGCCGTTCGCGGTCGCGCTCGCCGGGGCCGGCCTGGTGCGGGCGCTGGCGGTCGTCGCCGGTCAGGACGACCTCGCCGCGCAGCGGGACCTGCTCGCTCCCGAGGTCGCCGCGCTGGTGGGCGACGTGCAACGGGACCCGGACGCCGTGGAGCGCCGCTTCGCCGGCCTCGCCACCGCCGACGGCATGTGGGAGCTGGTGATCGGGATGAGCGCGCCGCACGACCGGGCGCTCTACCAGCGGGACGACTTCGCCGCCGCCTACCGGCGGTGCCTGGCCGAGGGCTTCCGGCAGGGCGCCGCCGGCTACGCCCGGGACCTGCGGATCTGCCTCGGCCCCTGGCCGTACCCGCCGGAGCGGGTCGCCGTGCCGGTCGACCTCTGGTACGGGCGACGCGACGCCAGCGGGGTCCACTCACCGGACTTCGGGGTGGCCCTGGCCCGCCGCTTCCCCGACGCCCGGCACCACCTTCTCGACGACGAGGGTGGGTCGATCCTGTGGACCCGGGCCGGCGACATCCTCACCGCCCTGCGCGAACGGGCCGGCTGAGCGCCGGAGCCGGCCGTCACGACGCCGACGGAGGTGGCCGGCCTCAGCGGTCCGGGTCGCGCAGCCGGTGCAGGCGGAGCGCGAGTTGCACCTCCAGCGCCCGGTCCGGCTTCTGCCACTCCGCGCCGAGCAGTTGCCCGACCCGCTCCAGCCGTTGGGTGACCGTGTTGACGTGCACGTGCAGCTGCTCCGCCGCCCGGGCCAGACTGCCGCCGACCCCGAAGTACGCCTCCAGCGTCTTCACCAGCGCCGTTCCCCGCCGCGCGTCGTAGTCGACCACCGGGCCGACGGTGTCGGTGAGGAACCGGGCCACGTCCCGGTCGCCCTGGTCACCGACCGCGCCGAGGAGCAGCCCGACGAAACCCAGCTCCGCGGTGCTCGCCCCCTGACCGGTCCGGCCCAGCGCGCCCAGGGCGGTCAGGCAGCGGTCCGCCTCCCGGAACGTCACCGCCAGCGACGCCGGCCCGCGTGCCGGACCGCTGGCCCCGGCGGTCACCGGCCGGCCGGTCACCCGGGACAGGTCCCGGGCCACCGCCCGCGCGGCGGCGCCGGCGTCCTGGCCGGGCAGCATCAGCACCACCCGGCCGTCGCGCGCGGCGGCCAGCCCGCCCCGGGTCGAGGCGTACGTGGTGGCCCAGGAGACCACCCGCTGCCGCGCCGACCCGGTGGACGCGATCACGTCGTCGCCGACCGCCACCAGCACGTGCGCGGCGTCCAGGTCGACGCCGAGTCGCCGGCCCCGACTGCGCAGCGCCTCGGCGTCGGCCAGCGGCCGGGCGATCAGGTCGTCGAGCAGTTCGCCCCGGACCCGGCCCTCCGCCTCGGCGACGGTCCGGCTGAACAGCAGCAGCAGCGCGGTGACCAGGGCGGCCCGTTCGAGGATGCGCTGGTCGGCGTCGACCAGCTCGTCCTCGGGGCGCAGCACCAACGCGCCGAGGTTCTCCGCCCCGGCGACCACCGCCGCGTACCAGAGTCGGCCCCGCCGCACACTGCGTCCCTCGGTGCGCGACGCGGCCACCGCCTCCACCATGTCCGCGCGGTCCGGTTCGTCGATCTCACCGACCCGGGTCAGCAGGCGACCCTCGGCGTCCATCGCCAGCAGCGCGCCGTCGAGCACGTCGGTGACCGCCGCCGCGACGTCCTCCACCCCGCCGCCGCGCAGCACCAGCGCGGTCATCCGGTCGTGCGCCGCCGCCGCCCGCTCCACCGAGGCGCTGTGCGCCCGGATGGTGGTGTTCGCCGCCGACAGCTCGGCCAGCGCCGCCCGGGTCTCGGCGAGCAGGCGGGCGGTGTCGATGGCCACCGCGGCGTGCGCGGCGAGCGAGACCAGCAGGGCCACCTCCTCCCGGGCGAACGGCCGGGCGGAACGGTTCGCCGCGTAGAGCACCCCGATCGAGGTCGACCCGAGGCGCAGCGGCACGCCGAGGATCGCCACCAGGCCCTCCTCGCGGACCCCGGCGTCGATCTCGCCGGTGTGGTGGAAGCGCTCGTCCTCCGAGTAGTTGGCGGTGACGTAGGGGGTGCCGGACTGGGCCACCAGCCCGCCGAGCCCGGCGCCGATCGGCAGCCGCAGCCGCTGGAACCGGGCGGAGACCGACCCGTCGGTGACCCGCATGTACGTGTCGCCCCGGTCGTCGTCGTTGAGCGTCATGTAGGCGACGTCCGCGCCGAGCAGGGTCCGGGCCCGGTGCACGATGGCCCGCAGCACGTCGTCGGAGTCGCGTAGCCCGGCCAGGTCACTGGCGGTGTCGTAGAGCCCGGAGAGTTCGGTCTCCCGGCGGCGGCGGCGCTCCAGCAGCGCGCGGACCCGCAGCGCCACCACCTTCGCCTGCTCCAGCTCGGCGATCCGGTCGGCGGGCAGGCCGGCCGAGCGCGCGGCGACCAGCGGTCCCTCGAACTCGACGGCTGCGGCCTCCCGGGCGAGCAGTTCCAGGAACTCGATCGGCGACGACATGAGCGCCATTGTGCTGGTCACCCCTAGTTCGCCGTCCAGCCCCCGTCGAGGGCGATCGAGGATCCGGTGATGAACGCGGCCGGTGGGGAGCAGAGGTAGGCGACCAGTTCGGCGACCTCCTCCGGCTCGATCAGCCGCTTGATCGCCGCCCGCGCCAGCATGATCTTGTCGATCACCTCGTCCTCCCCGATGCCGTGCTGGGCCGCCTGCTCGGCGATCTGGTTCTCCACCAGCGGAGTACGCACGTACGCCGGGTTGACGCAGTTGGCGGTGACTCCGTGCGCCGCTCCCTCCAGCGCGACGACCTTGGACAACCCCTCCAGGGCGTGCTTGGCCGAGACGTACGCCGACTTGTACGGCGAGGCGCGCAGCCCGTGCACCGAGGAGATGTTGACGATGCGCCCCCAGCCCCGGGCGTACATGTGCGGCAGGGCCCGCCGCACGATGACGAACGGCGCCTCCACCATCACCCGGTGCAGGTGGGAGAAGCGTTCCACCGGGAACTCGGCCACCGGCGCGACGTACTGGAGGCCGGCGTTGTTGACCACGATGTCGACCTCGGCGTCGAGCCGGGCGACCGCCTCCGGGTCGGCCAGGTCGACGCCCTCGGCCCGGCCGCCCGTCTCGGCGGCGACCGCCTTGGCCGCCTCGACGTTGCGGTCCACCACGGTGACCGTCGCCCCGGCGGCGGCGAGCCGGACGGCACAGGCCCGGCCGATACCACTGCCACCACCGGTAACCAGGGCGGTACGACCGGTGAGGTCGACCTGGACTACGTGGGGGGAGACCACGGGTTCAGCCGTCATGGCGCAGAAGTTACGAGTTGCGTGGCCGATGGCACATGGTTGCCCCGCACATACTCCGATGTCCGACTATGTGGCCCGGGAGGTGGCCGGCGTGTCCCCGGCGGCGGGTGTCGGAGCCGAGCAGTAGGGTGTCGAACACACGTACTGCCGGTGCGTCGGGGAGGAGGCGGCGTGCGGGTGCTGGGCGTCGACCCGGGGCTGACCCGGTGCGGGGTCGGCGTGGTCGAGGGGGTGCCGGGGCGGCCCTGCACGCTGGTGGCGTACCACGTCGTGCGCACCGACCCGGACGACGAGCTGCCGCGCCGGCTGCTGCTGCTCGACCGGGCGCTGACCGAGCTGGTCGCCGAGCACCGGCCGGAGAGCGTCGCCGTGGAGCGGGTGTTCAGCCAGCACAACGTCCGCACCGTGATGGGCACCGCCCAGGCCAGCGGCATCGCGGTGCTCGCCGGCGCGCGTGCCGGCCTGCCCGTGCAGACGTACACCCCGAGCGAGGTGAAGGCGGCGATCACCGGCTCCGGTCAGGCGGACAAGGCGCAGATGACCGCCATGGTGACCCGGCTGCTGCGCCTGGCCGAGCCGCCGAAGCCGGCCGACGCCGCCGACGCGCTCGCCCTGGCCATCTGCCACATCTGGCGCGGCGGCACCCGCTCGAAGCTGGCCGCCGCCGCCGACCGGGTACGACGAGGAGGAGCACGATGATCGCCAGCGTGCGCGGCACGGTGACCGCGACCGGCCCGGACCACGCGGTGGTGGAGGTCGGCGGGGTCGGCCTGGCCGTGCAGTGCGCCCCCGGCACCCTCGCCGACCTACGGGTCGGCCAGGAGGCCCGGCTCGCCACCAGTCTGGTGGTCCGGGAGGACTCGCTGACCCTCTACGGCTTCGCCGACGACGACGCCAAGGCGCTGTTCGAGCTGCTCCAGACCGCCAGCGGGGTCGGTCCCCGGCTGGCCCAGGCGGTGCTCGCCGTGCACACCCCGGACGCGGTGCGCAGGGCCATCGCCAACGGCGACACCGCCGCGCTGACCCGGGTGCCGGGCATCGGCAAGAAGGGCGCCGAGCGCCTGGTCCTGGAGCTGCGGGACCGGATCGGTCCGGTCGCCGTCGGGCCCGACGGCGCGGCCGGGGTGACCAGCGGCAACTGGCCCGAGCAGGTCCGCCAGGCGCTGGTCGGGCTGGGCTGGACGGCCGGTCAGGCCGACCAGGCGGTGGCCGCCGTGGCGGAGACCGTGGACGGTCCGACCCCGCCCGTGCCGGTCCTGCTCAAGCAGGCGATCCGACTGCTCGGCCGGACCAGGTGACCGACGTGCGCGCGGACGGCCCCGGGGAGGGCACGCCATGACCGACGGTGGTCTCGTCTCGGCGTACGTCCAGGACGCGGAACGGGACCTGGAGGTGAGCGTCCGGCCGAAGCGGCTCGACGAGTTCATCGCCCAGGACCGCGTCCGTGACCAGCTCGACCTGCTGCTCAAGGGCGCGATGCGACGCGGCTCCCCACCCGACCACATCCTGCTCTCCGGGCCGCCCGGCCTGGGCAAGACCAGCCTGGCCAACATCGTCGCCGCCGAGCTGGGCTCGGGCATCCGGGTGACCAGCGGCCCGGCCATCGAGCGGTCCGGGGACCTGGCGGCGATCCTGACCAGCCTCGCCGAGGGCGACGTCCTCTTCATCGACGAGATCCACCGGATCGCCCGGCCGGCCGAGGAACTGCTCTACAGCGCCATGGAGGACTTCCGGGTCGACGTGGTGGTCGGCAAGGGGCCCGGTGCGACCGCCATCCCGCTGGACGTGGAGCCGTTCACCCTGGTCGGCGCGACCACCCGGTCCGGCCTGCTCACCGGGCCGATGCGGGACCGCTTCGGCTTCGTCGCCCACCTCGACTTCTACTCCCCGGCGGACCTGGAGACCCTGCTGCACCGCTCGGCGCGCATCCTCGGGGTGCCGATCACCGCCGACGGCGCGGCCGAGATCGCCGGGCGTTCCCGGGGCACGCCCCGGATCGCCAACCGGCTGCTGCGCCGGGTGCGCGACTTCGCCGAGGTCCGGGCCGACGGCGTGGTCACCGTGGAGACCGCCCGGGCCGCCCTGACCGTGTACGACGTGGACGCGCTGGGTCTGGACCGGCTGGACCGGGCGGTCCTGACCGCGCTGGTCGACTCGTTCCGGGGCGGACCGGTCGGGCTCTCCACCCTGGCGGTGGCGGTCGGCGAGCAGCCGGACACGGTCGAGGAGGTCTGTGAGCCGTTCCTGGTCCGGGCCGGTCTGCTGGCCCGGACGCCCCGGGGTCGGGTGGCGACGGAGGCGGCCTGGCACCATCTGGGGCGAACTCCACCGAATGGTACATTTGGTGGCAGCGCCCCTCCGGTGCCCGATCTCTTCTCCGTCGAGCCCGATCAGCCGTGATGTGAACGTGATCCGTGCGGCGTTCGGCGTTCTCAGGTGCAGGGATTAGACTCGCCGCGGTCTGTACAGGACGTGAGAACACGCCTCCGCTCCGGCGCCCCCCGTCGGGCCGGGAGCCAATGGGAAGGTCTTTACCGTGCTTTACGCAGCAGAGGGCGGTGGGGGAGCCGGCGGTCTGACGCCGATCCTGATGATCGCTCTGCTCTTCGGCGTCATGTACTTCATGATGATCCGCCCCCAGCAGAAGCGCCGCAAGGAAGCCGAGGCGATGCAGTCCGCCCTCGGCCCCGGTGACGAGGTGGTCACCATCGGCGGGCTCTACGGCACGGTCACCGGCGTCGCCGACGACACCGTCCTGCTCGAGGTCGCCCCGGGTGTCCAGACCCGGTACGCCCGCCCGGCCATCGCCCGCGTGGTCAGCCAGGCCGACCGGAGCGAGTCGACCGACCAGGTCATCGAGGACGCCGACGTCAAGGAGTGACCCGCGGGCCCCACGGGGCAGCGCGCGGATCGAAATAAGTGGATAGTAGGTCGACGTCGGTGTCGACCCGGACGAACGCGACGACGGCCCCGGGCCGGCTTCGTGCCCGTCCGGGCCGGCGCCGACGTACACCCTCGACACGTGTGGCCGGAACACCGGCCTGACCCTCGCCGCCGACCACCAGCGGCGCGACCGCAGCAGGGAGACAGGACAACCGTGGCACCACCTCAGGGACAGATGCGACCGGGGCGGCAGCTCGCCGTGCTCGGCGTCATCTTCGTCGTCCTCTATCTTTTGGTGTTCTTCGCGGGCGGTGCCAGCGGTGGCTGGAAGGACCGGCTCGAGCCCAAGCTCGGGCTGGACCTGGTCGGCGGCACCCGGCTCACGCTGGAGGCGACCAACACCGTCGACGGCCGTCCGCCGAGCGCGGAGAGCCTCGAAGAGGCCCGGACCATCATCGACAACCGGGTCAACGCGCTCGGTGTCGCCGAGGCCGAGGTGGTCACCGAGGGCGACCGGAACATCGTCATCTCGCTGCCCGGTGAGAACCGGGACCTGACCGAGGTGGGCAGCGCGGCCGAGCTGCGGTTCCGCAAGGTGCTCAAGGTCGCCGACGGCAGCGGCGCCGCCGCCACCCCGCCGCCGGCCACCCCGGCCCCGTCCGGCAGCCCCGCGCCGGCTCCCTCCGGCAGCGCCGCTCCCGCCCCGTCGGGCAGCGCCGCCCCGCAGGTCTCCGCCTCGCCGAGCACCGGCGGTCAGGGCGGCGGCGCGCCCGCCCCGTCCGGCAGCGCCAGCCCGGCCCCGAGCGCCTCGGCCAGCGCCCCCGCGCCGGGTGCCAGCGCCGAGCCGGCCCCGCAGGGCGTCGAGGAGCAGCGCAAGGCCGTCGAGCAGAAGGTCGGCGCCGCCGCGTGGCAGGCCGCCAACGGCCTCCAGGCCCCGGCCAACGTCGCCGCCGACCCGACGCTCGCCGAGCGGCTCAAGCCCTTCGGCACCCTGACCCCGCGCGAGGTCGCGGTGCTCCCGGCGACCGTGCAGTTCAACGTGCCGACGATCACCTGCGAGCAGCTCGACAAGCGGCCGGCCGGCTCGATCAGCGACCCGGAGCAGCAGGCGGTGGCCTGTGAGGCCGGCGCCAAGTACCTGCTCGACATCGCCAAGGTGCAGGGCACCGACGTCGAGGACGCCGACCCGGCCCTCGACCAGACCGGCCAGTGGGTGGTCAGCCTCAACTTCTCCGGCGACGGCCAGGGGAAGTGGACCGCGCTGACCCGGGAGGCCTTCAACAACGAGGGCCAGGCCTGCGACGCCACCGCGCTCGGTCAGGACGGCAAGTGCCGGGTGGCCGTGGTGCTCGACAACCAGGTGATCTCCTCGCCGGAGATCCAGGGCGTGCTCACCGGTGACTCGCAGATCACCGGCAGCTTCAACAACCGCACCGCCAGCGACCTGGCCAGCCAGCTCCGCTACGGCGCCCTGCCGGTGACCTTCGAGCCGCAGGAGCAGCAGAACGTCTCCGCCACCCTGGGCGAGAGCCACCTGCGGGCCGGTCTGCTCGCAGCCGGCATCGGCATGCTGCTGGTCATCGTCTACGCGTTCTTCTACTACCGCCTGCTCGGCTCGGTGATCTTCCTGAGCCTGGTGCTGTCCGCGCTGCTGGTCTTCGGCGCGCTGGTCTTCCTCGGCCGGCAGATCGGCTTCACGCTGACCCTCGCCGGCATCGCCGGCATGATCGTCTCGCTCGGCGTGGCGGCGGACTCCTTCGTCATCTACTTCGAGCGGCTCAAGGACGAGATCCGCGAGGGCCGCAGCCCGCGCAGCGCGGTGCCGCGCGCCTGGATCCGGGCCCGCCGGACGATCATCTCGGCGAACGCGATCACCATCCTGTCCGCCGTGGTGCTCTACATCGTCTCGGTCGGCGCGGTGAAGGGCTTCGCCTTCGCCCTGGGCCTGGCCACCGTGCTCGACCTGGTGGTGGTCTTCCTCTTCCGGCACCCGATCATGGCGATGTTCGCCCGCACCCGGGCCTTCCTGTCGCCCCGGGTGAGTGGCCTCGGCCGGGTGCTCCCGGCCAAGGGCGACGAGCAGCCGACCACCCGCAACCCGCGCGTCAAGGAGGCCTGAGATGGCTCGTAGTGGTCTTGCGACCCGGCTGTACCGGGGCGAGGCCGGTCTCGACGTCGTCGGCCGGCGCAAGCTCTGGTTCGGCGTCGCCGGGGTGCTCGTCCTGCTCGCCGTGCTCAGCTTCCTGGTGAGCGGCTTCAAGCTCGGCATCGAGTTCAGCGGTGGCAACTCGTTCCAGGTGCCGGCGAGCGTCGGTACCCTGGAGCGGACCGAGACGGTCACCGAGGAGGCGCTCGCCAGCGCCGGCGGCGGTGCCGAGCTGGTCACCGCGCAGGAGGTCGGTGGCCCGAGCGGCAACTTCTACGAGATGCGCACCTCGGAGCTGGACGCCGAGGAGGCCGAGGCGGTCAAGACCGCGTTGGCCGAGGAGTTCGGCCTCAACGCCGACCAGATCAGCGCCAACCGGGTCAGCTCGGCCTGGGGCAGCCAGGTCACCTCGCGCGCCGTCCTCGGTCTGTTCATCTTCGTCGCGCTGGTGACGGTCTACCTGGTCCTGCGCTTCGAGTGGCGGATGGCCGCCGCCGCGGTCGGCTCGCTCTTCCTCAACCTGGTGCTCACCGCGGGTATCTACTCGGCGATCGGCTTCGAGGTGACCCCCTCGACGGTGATCGGCTTCCTCACCATCCTCGGCTTCGCCCTCTACGACGTCGTGGTCGTCTTCGACAAGGTGCAGGAGAACGTCCGGGGGATCACCGCCAACAACAACCAGACGTACGGCGACGCCGCCAACCTGGCGGTCAACCAGAGCCTGATGCGGTCGCTGAACACCTCGGTGGTCGCGCTGCTGCCCGTCGGTGGTCTGCTCTTCATCGGTGCCGGCCTGCTGGGGGCGGGCACCCTGAAGGACCTCGGCCTGGTGCTCTTCGTCGGTATGGCGGTGGCCTTCCTGACCTCGATCCTGGTGGCCACCCCGCTGCTCGTGGTGCTGAAGAACCAGGAGCCGCGGATCCAGGCGCACAACAAGCGGGTGCTGGCCCGGCGCGGTGCGATCGCCCGGGGCGAGGGCACCCCGAAGGGGACCCCGAAGTCCACCGAGAGCGGCGACGAGCCGATCGACCCGGAGTCGGCGGCGCTGGCCGGCTCGGCTCCGAAGGTCGGCGCCCGTCCGGCCGGCAAGCGGCCCACCGGCGCGCGGGGCGGCCGTCCCGCCGGTGGCGGGGGCAACCGACCCGGCGGCAAGCGCCGCTGACCTGACGGGTGGGGCGTGACGCCCCACCCGCCGACTGGCGACGTTACGGCGTCCTTCATGCTGTGCGGGCAGCATTGAAGGACGCCGTGTCGTTGAAGGGGGCAAACGTGACGCAGACCCACACCGGGGTACGCGGGGACAGCGGTCCCGCCGTGGCCGAACTGGTGGCCGGTCGGGTACTCGACGTACCGGACTTCCCGAAGCCCGGGATCGTGTTCAAGGACCTGATGCCGCTCTTCGCCGACGGCGCGGTCTTCCGTGAGGTCGTCGACGGGATCGTGGCCCACCACGGGCGGGACTCCTTCGACGTGGTGGCCGGGATCGAGGCGCGCGGCTTCGTGGTGGCCGCCGCCATCGCGTACGCCACCGGTGTCGGGGTGGTGCCGGTACGCAAGGCCGGCAAGCTGCCCCGGGCCACCCATTCGGCCTCGTACGCGCTGGAGTACGGCGAGGCGACCCTGGAGGTGCACCAGGACGCGTTCACCGCCGGGCACCGCGTTCTGGTGGTCGACGACGTCCTCGCCACCGGGGGCACCGCAGGGGCCACCCTGGACCTGGTGGAGCGGGCCGGTGGCACGGTGTCCGGGTTCACCGTCCTGATGGAACTGGCCTTCCTCGGTGGCCGGCAACGGTTGGCGCCGCGTCCGGTCCATGCCCTGCTGACTGTTTGATCCGACGGCCCGTCGGACGGGCCCGGCGCGGGCCGTCCGGCGGAGCGGCACACCAGGTCCCCGGCGGGTAGCATTGCCCTTTGCTGACCGGAGGGTTACCCGCCGGGCGGCGTACTCGGGCGACCGGCTACGGTCGGCTCTTTCCGGCGAAGGGTGAGGAGGCCGGTGTCCTACGATGTCGTTCCTCCGGTGGAGGGCACGGTGCATCCGACAGGCGACGCGGACAACTCGGCGGCCGACCAGACCGGGATCGGCCCGACCCGGCTTCCCGACGGCAGTGCCCCGGCCGGCGGGTCCGGGCTGCCGGTGCCGCTGGGCGGCGACGGAACGGCCCCGATGGCCGGTTCGCTGGTGGCCGACGACCCGTCCGACCCGACGTCGGGCGGCGGGTTCGCCCTGGCCAACGCGCCCACCGGCCGGCGGGTCCGGGCCCGGCTGGCCCGGTTCAACGCGCCCTGGCAGACCTCCCAGGTCAGCGAGGTGCTGGAGCCGCTGATCTCCACCCACCGGGAGAACCACCCGAAGGCCGACGCCCGGCTCCTCCAGCGTGCCTTCGACATGGCCGCCCGCTGGCACTCCGGGCAGTACCGCAAGTCCGGTGACCCGTACATCACCCACCCGCTCGCGGTCGCCACCATCCTGGCGAACCTCGGCATGGACACCACCACCCTGGTGGCGGCGCTGCTGCACGACACCATCGAGGACACCGAGTACACCCTCGACCAGATGCGGGCCGACTTCGGCGGCGAGGTCGCGCTCCTGGTCGACGGGGTGACGAAGCTCGACAAGGTCAAGCTGGGCGACGCCGCGAAGGCGGAGACCATCCGCAAGATGGTGGTCGCCATGGCGAAGGACCCCCGGGTGCTGGTCATCAAGCTCGCCGACCGGCTGCACAACATGCGTACCCTCACCTTCCTGCCCCGCCCCAAGCAGGAGCAGAAGGCCAAGGAGACGCTGGAGATCCTGGCCCCGCTGGCCCACCGGCTGGGTATGAACACCATCAAGTGGGAGCTGGAGGACCTGGCCTTCGGCACGCTCTTCCCGAAGCGGTTCGAGGAGATCAACCGCCTGATCGGGGAGCACCAGCCGCAGCGCGAGGCGCTGCTGCGCCAGGTGACCCAGAAGGTGCAGACCGACCTGAAGGTCGCCAAGATCAAGGCCGAGGTCACCGGCCGGCCGAAGCACCTGTACTCGATCTACCAGAAGATGATCGTGCGGGGTCGGGACTTCAACGACATCTACGACCTGGTCGGGGTGCGGATCCTGGTCGACACGGTGCGGGACTGCTACGCCGCGCTGGGCGTGATCCACGCGAACTGGCAGCCGGTGCCGGGCCGGTTCAAGGACTACATCGCGATGCCCAAGTTCAACATGTACCAGTCGTTGCACACGACGGTCATCGGGCCGACCGGCAAGCCGGTCGAGATGCAGATCCGCACGTACGCCATGCACCGCACCGCCGAGTTCGGTATCGCGGCGCACTGGAAGTACAAGGAGCACAAGGGCACCCAGATCGTCGGCCCGCCGGCGCACATCGACGAGATGACCTGGCTTCGCCAGCTGCTGGACTGGCAGCGGGAGGCGGCCGACCCGAGCGAGTTCCTCGACGCGCTGCGCTTCGACCTGTCCAGCCAGGAGGTGTACGTCTTCACCCCGAAGGGGGACGTCATCCCGCTGCCGACCGGCTCGACGCCGGTGGACTTCGCGTACGCGGTGCACACCGAGGTGGGGCACAAGTGCATCGGGGCGCGGGTCAACGGCAAGCTGGTGCCGTTGGAGTCGACGCTCTCCAACGGCGACGTGATCGAGATCTTCACCTCGAAGTCCGACACCGCCGGCCCGACGCAGGACTGGCTCGGCTTCGTCAAGAGCCCCCGGGCGCGGACGAAGATCCGGCAGTACTTCAACAAGGAGCGGCGCGAGGAGGCGATCGAGGCCGGCAAGGACGCGATCGTCAAGGCGATGCGCAAGCAGGGCATGCCGTTGCAGCGGATGCTCACCTCGGACGCGCTGATGACCATCGCCCGGGACCTGCACCTGGCCGACGTGGCCTCGCTCTACGCCGCGGTGGGGGACAGCCAGGTCTCCGCGCAGTCGGTCGTGCAGAAGCTGATGGCCACGTACGGCGGCGAGGAGGGCGCGGTCGAGGACATCGCCGAGACGGCGGTGGCGACCCGGCCGCCGCGCAGCCGCGCGTCCAGCCACGATCCGGGTGTGGTGGTCCGGGGCGTGAGCGACGTCTGGATCAAGCTGGCCCGCTGCTGCACGCCGGTCCCGCCGGACGCGGTCTTCGGTTTCGTCACACGCTCCGGCGGCGTGAGCGTGCACCGGGACGACTGCGCCAACGCCGAGGACCTCAAGGAACAGGTGGAACGCGTGGTGGAGGTGAGCTGGAAGCTCACCTCGGCCTCCACGTTCCTGGTCGCCATCCAGGTGGAGGCCCTCGACCGGCACAAGCTCCTCGCCGACGTGACCCGGGTGCTCTCCGAGGAACGGGTGAACATCCTCTCCGCCACCGTCACCACCACCCGGGACCGGGTGGCGGTGAGCCGGTTCAGCTTCGAGATGGCCGACCCGAAGCACCTCGGTCACCTGCTGGCCGCCGTCCGCAAGGTCGACGGTGTCTTCGACGCGTACCGGGTGACCTCGGGCGCCTGACCCCACATCGCGGAAAGAAACACCCTGGTGGCGCTGACCAGGTGAGTCAGCGGCCGGTCCGGTGCTGCTCGCTGCCGCGCCGGCAGGAGCCGCTTCCGGGATGTACGCGAAACGCCCGCCGGACGGACCGGCGGGCGTTCGGCGGAGCGGGTGTGTCAGCTCTGGATCTCGCTCATGGTCAGCTTGTTGATGACGACCTCCTTCTTGGGGTGGCCGCCACCGGCCTGCTGGCCGAAGGCGTTGTCGTGCCCGGCCGCGCCGACCTGCTTGACGATGTCCATTCCCTGCGTGATCGTGCCGAGAACGGTGTAGTCCGGGCTGAGCTGCGAGTCGCCGTACACGATGAAGAACTGGCTGCCCGTGCTGCCCGGCTCGGCGGACTTGGCCATCGCGATGACGCCCTCCGGGTACGGCGGACGCTCGTCGGTGGGCAGGTTCTCCTCGGCGAACCGGTACTGCGGGCCGCCGGTGCCGTCGGTCTCCCGCCAGCCCTTGCCGGTGGCGCTCGGGTCACCGCACTGCAGCACCTTCAGCCCTTCGGTCACCAGCCGGTGGCACTTGCTGTTGTCGAAGAAGTTCTTGCTGGCCAGGTGGGTGAAGCTGGCCGCCGTGCAGGGCGTGTCGGCAAGGTTGACCTTGGCGGTGATCGGCCCCAGGTTGGTGTCGATCGTCATGGTCTGGGTGCCGACGTTCGGCTGCTGCGTACCGGGCAGGCCGACGTCCTTGGTCTGCGGCGACCGCTGGTCGGCCGGCGCCTCGTTCCAGACGCAGAGCGAGGTGCCGGCGGGCGTGGCGGTGGTGTCGGTGTCCTCGTCGTCGCCGAGGCTCGCGACGAGCCACACCGTGCCGGCGACCACGAGCAGCAGGGCCGCCCCCGCCCCGACGATCGCCTGCATCTGCCGGCGCTTGCGGGCCTTGGCCGCGCGCTCGGCCATCTCCCGCTCGAGTCGGGCCCGCGCCGCCGCGCGCTGCCGCTCTCTGGTGGACGTCACGGTCACTCCTCGTCGTGTCTCGGCGGTCAGTTGCCGCAGATGTGGTGTGGGCTGGTGGTCAGCCCGCGCTCGGAGTCGCCGACGGCGCTGCGGCCGGGCTGCTCGGAGCGGGGGCCGGCGACCCCGCCGGCGTCGTTGCCGACTCGCCGACGGTCAGGCTCTGGATCACCACGTCGGTCTTCGGCTTGACCTTCGCCCCCGACCCATTGTCCACGGTCTCCAGGGCGCCGACCTTCTCCACCACGTCGAGTCCACCGGTGACCTTCCCGATCACCGAGTACGCCGGCTCCGCCGGGTTGAAGTCCTTGAAGAAGATCAGGAACTGGCTGCTGTTGGCGCCGGGCGGGCTGGCGAGCATCGCCACCGTGCCCTTCGGGTACGCCGGGGGCTGGTCCGCGGCCGGGCTCGGCGACGGCGCGGCGGGGACGTTCTCGTCGTAGAACGAGTAGGTCGGCCCGCCGAGGCCGCTGCCGCTCGGGTCGCCGCAGCGCAGCGCGCCTTCGGTGGTGATCTCGTGGCACGTGGTGTTGTCGTAGAACGAGCGGCCCGCCAGGTGGCTGATGCTCGCGGCGGCGCACGGCGCGCCGGCCAGGTCCAGCTCGACGGTGATCGGGGCGCCCTGGTTGGTGGTGACCGTCATCGGGCGGGTGCCGGAGGTGGGCAGGCCCTTGGTGGGCGGTGTGCCGACGTCCTTGAGGTCGGCGTTGCCCTCGGCGTTCTGCGGCGTCCAGGCACAGACGTCCGGCTCGGCCAGGTTCTCCTCCGGATCCCGGTCGAAGCCACCGAGCGCCCAGACCGAACCGACCACGACGAGCGCGAGCACCACCCCGGCGCCGACACCCGCCTGGATCTGGCGGCGGCGCTTGGCGCGGGCGGCCCGCCGGGCCATCTGCCGGTCGAGCTTCTCCCGTGCGAGCTTGCGCTGCCGGTCCCTGCTGGAAGCCACCCGCGCTCCCCTTCCTCTACCCTGGTCGTCATGGCGGACGGGCGCCGGGCGCCGCCGGGCGCAAGTGCGCCACGCCACACGCCCGCAAGAGTGTACGGGTAGCGGCTGGGAATGTGGTGTACCAGGTCGGCCAAGGGTTCTATCGTCAACTTTCACTGGCCGTACGGCCATGCCCACCCGGGGTGGCCGCGACGACCCGCCCGGCTAGGCTGCTGACCGGGTAGGCATCGACGAGGAAGGGGAGCGGACGTGCTCGTGGCCGGCTTTCCCGCGGACGCCTTCGGCACCAACTGCTACGTGGTCGCCACCGCTCCGGGGGAGCAGTGCGTGGTGGTCGACCCGGGCATCGGCGTGCTCGACCGCCTCGACGCGCTGCTCGCCGAGCACCGCCTGCACCCGGCCGCCGTGCTGCTGACCCATGGTCACCTCGACCACACCTTCTCGGTCGCCCCGGTCTGCGGGGCGCGCGGCATCACCGCGTACGTCCACCCCGACGACCGGGAGCTGCTCGCCGACCCCGCCAAGGGCCTCTCGATGGACCTGCGCCAGCTCTTCGGCGGTCGCCTGCCGTACACCGAGCCGGAGGACGTCGCCGAGCTGACCGACGGCGCGACGCTCGCCCTCGCCGGGTTGGAGATCACCGTCGACCACGCCCCGGGCCATACCGGCGGGTCGGTGCTGTTCCGGATGCCCGGCGCCGGCTCGCCCTGGGAGGCCGAACAGATCTGCCTCTCCGGTGACGTGCTCTTCGCCGGCTCGATCGGTCGCACCGACCTGCCGGGCGGCAGCATGCCCGCGATGGTGACCAGCCTCCGGGAGAAGATCCTCCCGCTGGCCGACGACACCGTCGTGCTGCCCGGCCACGGCCCCGCGACCACCATCGGTCGCGAGCGTGTGAGCAACCCGTACCTCGTCGAGGCCGGCGGCGCGAGCCCGGCCGCCCCCACCCGGGGCTGGTAGTCCCCGCACCCGCGCGGCGCGCGGGCGGTCCACGTCGTCCCGCACCACGCGCGGGAGTTCAAGGAGCACCCATGAGCAAGCCCACGCCCATCTCCGGCTTCCCGGAGTGGACGCCGTCGCAGCGCATGATCGAGCAGTACGTCCTCGACCGGCTCCGTGACACCTTCGAGCTGTACGGTTTCGCCCCGCTGGAGACCCGCGCCGTCGAGCCGCTGGACCAGTTGCTGCGCAAGGGGGAGACCTCCAAGGAGGTCTACGTGATCCGGCGGCTGCACGAGGAGGAGGGTGCCGCCCCCACCGCCGACGACACCCTCGGCCTGCACTTCGACCTGACCGTGCCGTTCGCCCGGTACGTGCTGGAGAACGCCGGCAAGCTCCAGTTCCCGTTCCGCCGCTACCAGATCCAGAAGGTGTGGCGGGGCGAGCGTCCGCAGGAGGGGCGCTACCGGGAGTTCCTCCAGGCCGACATCGACATCGTCGACCGGGACGACCTCGCCGCGCACCACGAGGCGGAGATGCCGCTGGTGATCGGGGACGCGCTCGGTGGCCTGCCGATCCCGCCGGTGCGGATCCAGGTCAACAACCGCAAGGTCTGCGAGGGCTTCTACCTCGGCCTGGGGCTGACCGACCCGGAGGCGGCGCTGCGCGCGGTGGACAAGCTCGACAAGATCGGCCCGGACAAGGTGGCCGAGCTGCTGGTCGCCAGCGCCGGGGCGACCGAGGCGCAGGCCAAGGCGTGTCTGGCCCTGGCGCAGATCAGCGCTCCGGACGCCGCGTTCGCCGCCGAGGTGCGCGCCCTCGGGGTCTCCCACCCGCTGCTCGACGCCGGGATCGAGGAGCTGACCCGGGTGGTGGAGACCGCCGCGGCGCACGCGCCCGGTCTCTGCGTGGCCGACCTGCGGATCGCCCGGGGGCTGGACTACTACACCGGCACCGTCTACGAGACCCAGTTGCAGGGCTTCGAGCGGTTCGGCTCCATCTGCTCGGGCGGTCGGTACGACAACCTGGCCGCCTCCGGCGCGAACCGGTTCCCGGGGGTGGGCATCTCGATCGGGGTGAGCCGTCTGCTCGGCCTGCTCTTCGGCGCGGACCGGCTGACCGTCTCGCGGAGCGTGCCGACCTGCGTGCTGGTGGCGGTGCCGACCGAGGAGCGGCGGACGGAGACCGACCGGATCGCGCAGGCGCTGCGCGGTCGCGGCATCCCGTGCGAGGTGTCGCCGACCGCCGCGAAGTTCGGCAAGCAGATCCGGTACGCCGAGCGGCGCGGCATCCCGTACGTCTGGTTCCCGGGGGTCGACGGGGCGCCGGACGAGGTCAAGGACATCCGCTCGGGCGAGCAGGTGACCGCCGACGCGGGGGAGTGGACCCCGCCCCGGGCCGACCTGAAGCCGCTGGTCAGCTAGGACGTTACTGGCGCGTACGCGATAGAGTCCCTACGGTGGCGTAGGTTACGCCACCGTAGGGAGAACTCGTGACCGCCAGCACCGCTCTCAGCCAGACCGCCCTGCTCATGGAACTCGAGCCCGTCGTCGAGAAGAACCTGAACCGCCACCTGAGCGTGGCGAAGGAGTGGTTCCCGCACGAGTACGTGCCGTGGAGCGAGGGACGCACCTTCGACGGGCCGCTGGGCGGGGACGCCTGGTCGGAGTCGGACTCGAAGCTGCCCGAGATCGCCCGGACCGCGCTGGTCGTCAACCTGCTCACCGAGGACAACCTCCCGTCGTACCACCACCAGATCGCCACCCTGTTCGGCCCGGACGGGGCCTGGGGCACCTGGGTGGGGCGCTGGACGGCGGAGGAGGGCCGGCACGGCACCGCGATCCGGGACTACCTGACGGTGACCCGGGCGGTGGACCCGGTGGCCCTGGAGCGGGCCCGGATGACGCACATGACGGAGGGCTACTCCAACAACCACGACCACGAGATCCTGCACACGCTGGCGTACGTGTCGTTCCAGGAGTTGGCGACCCGGATCTCGCACCGCAACACCGGCAAGGTGACCGGCGACCCGATGTGCGAGGCGCTGCTGGCCAAGGTGGCCGCCGACGAGAACCTGCACATGGTCTTCTACCGCAACCTGCTCGCCGCGGCGTTCGAGCTGGCCCCGGGGCAGGCGATGCGCGCGGTGGCCGACGTGCTGGCCGACTTCCAGATGCCCGGCGCCGGCATCGAGGGCTTCGCCCGCAAGTCGGTGGCGATCGCCCTGGCCGGCATCTACGACCTGCGTCAGCACCGTGACGAGGTGGTGGTCCCGGTGCTGCGGCAGTGGGACGTGTTCAACCTCTCCGGGCTCGACGCCGACGGCGAGATCGCTCGCGAGCAGGTCGCCGCCCAGCTGGACACGCTCGAGCGGCAGGCGTCCCGGTTCGAGGAGCGCCGCGCGGCCCGCGCCGCCCGGCGCGCCGCCACCTCCTGACCCGCCGCGCGTCACCTTTCGCCGCCGCTCGTCCCGGACGTCCCGGCCGCCCCGTGTGGCCGGGAACGGGCGACGGCACGGCGGTGGCCGGTCAGGCCGGCGGCGGAACGGCCGGCGCGCCGGGCAGGTCGAACAGGAGGCAGGTGGAGGTGGCGTGGGCGACCAGGCGTCCCCGCGTGTCGGTCAGCCGGGCCTCGGCCAGGGCGGTGCGGCGGCCGCGTTGCAGCACGGTGCCCTCACAGCGCAGCAGGCCGGAGTCGACCGTGGCCGGGCGGAGGAACCTCGCGTTCAGGTCGAGTGAGGTGTAACCGACCCCGGCCGGCAGGGTGGTGTGCACGGCGCACGCGGCGGCGGTGTCGAGGAGGGTCGAGATGACCCCGCCGTGCACGGTGCCGAGCGGGTTGTAGTGGAACTCCTGGGGGGTCAGTTCGACGGCCACCCACCCCTCCTCGGCCTCCATCCGGGCCATGTCCATCAGCTGCATCACCGGCGGTGGAGCCAGCTCACCGGCGATCATCGCCCGGAGCAGCTCCAGCCCGCCGAGTCGTCCGAGGTGGTCGACGCCGACGGTCGGGTCCGACCAGGAGAAGGTGCGGCTGCGTGTCGATTCCTGGGTCTGTGTCACGGACTCAGCCTCGCAGCTCCGCGAGCCGTACCGGGAGCCGGGTGCCCGGGTGCCCGGGTGCGGCACGAGTACCGCCTGACCCGGCTGGGCGTCGACCTGGTGCCGAGGCCCGGTCCGGGGGCGCGTCACCGGGTCGACTGAGGGCCGGTTCGTGGGCGTGACCAGAGTGTATAGACGATCTTCCCTGTCAACAATGTTGCCGTGTTATGACCCAGGTGATCGGTGCGCCGGCTCTTGCAGATGAACTTAGATATGTGAATACTTCAGCTCATCCGATCGGCTTCCCCCAGGTCGGTCCGGTGCTCCCGGGTAACGCCGAACGGCGTGCCCCCGCCTCTCTTTGGAGGATGTTCATGCGACCCACGAGGTCTACGCTCCGCCGCGCCGCCACCGTCGCCGTGGCCGGCACCATGGTCGCCGGCTCGCTCCTCGGCGCGCCCGCCCAGGCCGCCCCCGTCTCGCCTGCCTCCCCCGACGCCGCCACCAGCCTGGCCGAGCGCCTCGGTGACCGTTCCGCCGGTGCCTACCTCGACGCTGCCGGCAAGATGGTCGTCACCGTCACCGACGCCTCGGCCGCCCGCCAGGTCACCGCCGCCGGCGCCACTCCGAAGATCGTCAAGCGGGGCGCCGCCGAGCTGGCCCGCGCCACCGCCGAACTGGACCGCTTCGCCAAGATCCCGGGCACCGCCTGGTGGACCGACCCGGTCAGCAACCAGGTCGTGGTCTCCGTCGACAGCACCATCACCGGCGCCAAGCTGGAGAAGGTGCAGACCGTCGCCGCCAAGTTCAACGGCACGGTCCGCGTCGAGCGGGAGGCCGGCGTGCTGAGCACCCGGATCTCCGGCGGCCAGGCCATCTACGCCGGTGGTGGCGGTCGTTGCTCGCTGGGCTTCAACGTCCGCAGCGGCACCACCTACTCCTTCGTGACCGCCGGCCACTGCACCAACATCTCGGCGAGCTGGTACAGCAACTCGGCCCAGACCAGCCTGCTGGGCAGCCGGACCGGCACCAGCTTCCCGGGCAACGACTACGGGATCGTCCGGCACAACAACTCGGCCAACGCGACGGGCAACGTCTCCCTCTACAACGGCACCTTCCGCGACATCACCGGCTCCGGCAACGCCGTCGTCGGCCAGTCGGCGCAGCGTTCCGGCAGCACCACCGGTCTGCGCAGCGGCTCGGTGACCGCGCTCAACGCCACCGTCAACTACGCCGAGGGCACGGTCACCGGCCTGATCCGCACCAACATCTGCGCCGAGCCGGGCGACAGTGGCGGCTCGCTGTTCAGCGGCGGCACCGCCCTGGGCCTGACCTCCGGCGGCAGCGGCAACTGCCGCACCGGTGGCACCACCTTCTTCCAGCCCGTGACCGAGGTGCTCAGCCGCTACGGGGTCGCCGTCTTCTGATCCCGCCTGCGGGATGATCCGGTAACGGAACCCTGAAAAACGGGCCGTCGGCACGCCGACGGCCCGTTTTCCGTGCGCACGACCCGGCGTACCTGGTCACGCACCGGGTACCGTGCGCCCGGTGAGCGTCTCCGCACCGAGCACGTCGGCCTGGGCCCCGCTGCGGCTGGCCGCCTTCCGCAGCCTCTGGCTCGCCGTGCTGGCCAGCAACGTCGGCACCTGGATGCAGACCGTCGGGGCACAGTGGCTCCTGGTCGACCAGCCCGGGGCGGCCACCCTGGTGGCCCTGGTACAGACCGCGAGCATGCTGCCGGTGCTCCTGCTCGCGCTGCCGGCCGGCGCGCTGGCCGACACCTTCGACCGCCGTCGGCTGCTCATCGCCGTCCAGTGCTTCCTGGCCGCGACGGGCGTCCTGCTCGCCGGGCTGACCGCCGTCGGCCGGATGCCCCCGGCGCTGCTGCTCACCCTCACCTTCGCCATCGGCGTCGGACAGGCGCTGACCCTGCCCGCCTGGCAGGCGGTCATCCCCGAACTGGTGCCCCGGGAACAGCTCGTCTCGGCCTCCGCGCTCGGCTCGATCAGCATCAACCTGGCCCGCGCCGTCGGACCCGCGGTCGCCGGGGTGCTGGTGGCGCAGGCCGGCGTCGCGGTGGTCTTCGGTCTGAACGCCCTCTCCTTCGCGGTCTTCGCGGTGGCCCTGCTGAGGTGGCGGCCGGAACATCCCGGGGGCGACCCGATGCCGGAGCGGTTCACCGCCGCGCTGCGCGCCGGTGGCCGCTACGTCCGGCACTCCCCGGTGGTCCGTCGGATCCTGCTGCGCGCCGCCCTCTTCGTGGTGCCGGGCAGCGCGCTCTGGGCGCTGCTGCCGCTGGTCGCCAGCCGCCGGCTCGCCCTGGGCTCCAGCGGGTACGGCGTCCTGCTCGCCGCCCTCGGCCTGGGCGCGGTGGCCGGCGCGGTCGTCCTGCCCCGGCTCCGGCGTCTGCTCTCCGACAGCCAGCTCCTGCTCGCCGCCGGGCTGGTCTTCGGTGGCACGCTGCTCGTGCTCGCCCTGGTGCCCCGGGCGCTGCCGGTCACCGTGGCGCTGGTCCCCGCCGGGATGGCCTGGATGACCGTGATGTCCAGCGTCAACGCGGCGATGCAGCTCTTCCTGCCCGCCTGGGTGCGCGCCCGGGGGCTGTCCATCTACCAGATGGTCTTCGCCGGTGGGCAGGCGCTCGGCGCGCTCGCCTGGGGCGCCCTCGGCGCGCTGGCCGGGCTGGAGGCCGCGCTGGTGACGGCCGGCGTGGCGATGGCGGTGTGCGCGGCGAGCGTGCTGCTCTGGCCGTTGCGGGACACGCGGGGCGTGAACCGGGAACCGGCGGTCTACTGGCCGGAGCCGCACCTGACGCTGGCCGCGCACCCGCGTACCGGCCCGGTGGTGGTGACGGTCGCGTACACCGTGCCGCCGGAGCGGCAGGAGGCGTTCGTCGAGGCGATGCGGGCGGTGGGGCGGTCCCGGCGGCGTACCGGGGCGATCCGCTGGGGACTGTTCCGGGCCGGCGAACGGGAGCACGGGTTCGTCGAGGTCTACCAGGTCCCGTCCTGGGAGGAACACCTGCGCCAGCACACCGGGCGGCTCACCGGGGCCGACCGGGCGGCCGAGGAACGCGCCCGCGCCCTCGTCGACGGTGACCCCGAGGTCACCCACCTGCTCCCGGCCGCTCCGGACTGACCGGGGCGGCGCGGCAGCGCAGCGTCAGCGCGACCAGCAGCGGAACGAGCGCCTCCGCGCCCGCGGCCACCCGCTCGGCCAGTCCGATCCGGGGACCGCCGGTGACCAGCTCCAGCACGAACCACCCGACGAGCACCAGGAGCACCCCGGCCGTGCCCGTTCCCCACCGGCCCGGTGCGGCCAGGGCCGGCCAGAGGGCCAGCGCGCCGAAGGCGACGGCGGCGGCGAGTCCGTGCGCGGCGGAGGAACCGTGCTCGGCCGGCAACGGGAAGGCGGCCACGGCGACCGTGGCGACGCCGCCGAGCGCGAGAACCAGGCGACCGGTGGCGCGCAGCGGACGCAGCCCGGCCGCGGTCACACAGTGGCAGGCCCCGAGCCCCAGCAGAGCGACGGTCATGATCCACCGGTCGGTGGCGTCGCGCGCCGCGAGGGCGCTGATCGTGCCGGCCACCTGGTCGAAACCGCCGGGCTGGCGGGCCGCGCCGAGCGTCCAGCCGCCGACCAGGAGAACCGGGGCGGCGGTGGCGGAGAACAGGACCCAGCGGGGTATGGCGCGCACCTGTCGGACCGTACCGGGCCCGAGCGGCGGGACACCTCCGCAGGGCCGGTCCGTACCGCTGCGTCGCCGCCCCGGACGGCCCCTGCCGCGGTGCGGTCAGCGGCGGACCTCCACTCCCCGGGCCTCCAGGCGGTCCAGGACGTCGGGGTCGTCGAGCTGCGCCAGGCCGACGTCCAGGTCGCGCAGCGCCGGCAGCGACTCCAACGTCCCCGCCGCCGTGCAGTGGCCGGTCAGGAACAGCTTCGACAGGGTCGGGTGGCCGGTCAGCGGGGTCAGGTCCAACGGGGCCGGATGGTAGCCGTGGCCGTCCAGGTCCAGGGACTCAAGGCCGGACAGCGCCTGGATGCCCTCCAGCGACGACACGTTGTAGTCGTCGGACTCGCCGCCCGTGTCGATGTCCAGGGTCTGCTCGACGAGCATGTAGATGTCGTTGCCGCCGTCGAAGTCCAGGTCGGTGATGGCCGCGGCGGCGGCGGACGGCACCGCGACGGCGTGCAGGAGGTCCAGCGACGCCGCCAGGCGCGGGCCCGGGCCCGGATAGCCGTCGTCCGGGCTGTCCGGGCCGGTCGACTCGATGATCGCCGTGAGGTCCTCCTCGGCGATGACGTCGTTGTCGAGGAGGGCGTTCAGGACGCCCAGGTGCAGGCCGCGGTCGGCGAAGACGATGGTCATGGGGTGGACAGTAGCCTGTCCCGGGGACAGTTCCCGAGGTGGAACGGGTCGTCGTCGGCGCAGGGCGTTGGAGCGGCAGCGGTCCACGGTCGACCGGTTCGCCCGTGCCGTTCCGGCCGGAAGCCGCCCGGTGCCGGTCCGCACCGGGCGCCCCTGACACAATGCGAGGGGTAGAACTGGACCGCAGATGAGGAGACGCAAGTCGTGATCCGTACCCATGACGCCGGCGGCCTGCGCGCGGCGGACGCCGGCACCACGGTGACGCTCGCCGGTTGGGTCGCCCGCCGGCGCGACCACGGCGGTGTCATCTTCGTCGACCTGCGCGACGGTTCCGGTGTGGTCCAGGTGGTCTTCCGCGAGGAGGACGCGCACGCGCTGCGCAACGAGTTCTGCGTCAAGGTCACCGGTGAGGTGACCCGCCGCCCCGAGGGCAACGAGAACCCGGAGCTGCCGACCGGTGAGATCGAGGTGACCGCGAGCGCGCTGGAGGTGCTCTCCGAGGCCGCGCCGTTGCCGCTCCCGGTGGACGACCAGGTCGAGGCGGGCGACGACGTCCGGCTCCGCTACCGCTACCTGGACCTGCGGCGCAGCGGCCCGGCGAACGCGATGCGGCTGCGCTCCCGGGCCAACCAGCTCGCCCGGAAGGTGCTGCACGAGCGGGACTTCCTGGAGATCGAGACGCCGACGCTGACCCGGTCGACGCCCGAGGGCGCGCGGGACTTCCTGGTGCCGGTCCGGCTCCAGCCGGGCAGCTGGTACGCCCTGCCGCAGTCCCCGCAGCTGTTCAAGCAGCTGCTGATGGTCGGCGGCATGGAGCGGTACTACCAGATCGCCCGCTGCTACCGGGACGAGGACTTCCGCGCCGACCGGCAGCCGGAGTTCACCCAGCTCGACATCGAGATGTCCTTCGTCACCGAGGACGACGTGATCGACCTCGGTGAGGCGATCGTCGCGGAGCTGTGGCGGGACCTCGCCGGGCACGAGATCTCCCGGCCGATCCCGCGGATCACCTGGCACGACGCGATGGCCCGGTACGGCTCGGACAAGCCGGACCTGCGCTACGGCGTCGAGCTGACCGAGCTGACCGGGTACCTGCGCGGCACCGCGTTCCGGGTCTTCGCCGGCGCGATCGACGCGGGCGGGTACGTCGGTGCGGTGGTCATGCCGGGCGGCGCGGCGCAGAGCCGCAAGGAGCTGGACGGCTGGCAGGACTGGGCCAAGGCGCGCGGCGCGAAGGGCCTGGCGTACGTGGTGCTCGACGCCGAGACCGGCGAGCCGCGTGGCCCGGTGGCGAAGAACCTCTCCGCCGAGCACCTGGCCGGGCTGGCCGACGCGGTCGGCGCGAAGCCCGGTGACGCGATCTTCTTCGCCGCCAGCCCGAACACCCGGGAGGCGCAGGAACTGCTCGGCGCGGCCCGGGTGGAGATCGCCAAGCGGTCCAACCTGGTCGACGAGAGCGCCTGGGCGTTCTGCTGGGTGGTCGACGCGCCGATGTTCGAGCGCACCGACGAGGGCGGCTGGACGGCCGTGCACCACCCGTTCACCTCGCCGAACGCCGAGTGGGTGGACCGGTTCGAGGAGGCCCCCGACCGGGCCCTGGCGTACGCCTACGACATCGTCTGCAACGGCAACGAGATCGGTGGCGGTTCGGTCCGTATCCACCGGGGTGACGTGCAGCGGCGGGTATTCGACCTGCTCGGCATCACCCCCGAGGAGGCGCAGGACAAGTTCGGCTTCCTGCTGGAGGCGTTCAAGTACGGCCCGCCGCCGCACGGCGGCATCGCGTTCGGCTGGGACCGGGTGTGCATGCTGCTCGCCGGGGCGGACTCGATCCGTGAGGTGATCGCCTTCCCGAAGACCCGGGGCGGTTTCGACCCGCTGACCGGGGCGCCGACGCCGATCACCGGGCAGCAGCGCGCCGAGGCCGGCATCGACGCCAAGCCGAAGGCTCCGGCCGTCGCACACACCGGCACCGCCGGCCCGGCCGCCCCGGTGGCCGACCCGACCTGATCCGCGGCAACGACGAGAGCCGGGGTGGACGACGTCCACCCCGGCTCTTCCGGGTCCACCGCCGGCCACGTCCCGGCGCGGTCCTCCTCGGGCGGTCAGCTCTCCGTGGATCGCTTCTGGGCGGCGATCACCTTGTTCAGCCGTTCCATCCGGGTGGCCAGGCTCATCATGCCCTCCAGCCGGAACGCCGGCGGGCGTCGACCGTCGACGTCGGAGAAGCCGTACCGCTCGGCGAGGTCGCCGCAGGCGAGGACCTGACCGGACTCCTCCCGCACCGACGGGTCGGCCAGCAGGTGGGCGATCGCCCGGCCCACGTACTCGGCGGAGTGGACCACCGCGGCCGGGCCGCTGCCCAGCGCCGACCAGGCCGCCTCGACCCGCTCGGTGCGGACGAAGCCCGGGTGCAGGCCGAGCGAGGTGATCTGGGTCTTGCGCAGGTCACCGGCCATCGCCCGGCTCAGCCGGTCGGAGGCGGCCTTGAACATGTCGTACGCCGCCTGGCCGAGGTAGGTGTCCCCGTCGGTGTAGCTGATGGTGACCAGCAGGCCGGCGTCGCGGGGGAGCATCAGCCCCACCGCGTGCCGGCTGGCGGTGAACTGCGCCCGTACCGAGGCCGCGTACGCGTCGTACCGCCACATCGGCTGCTGCCAGAACGGGGCGTCGAAGCGGGCCTCGTCGGACCGCTCGTAGCCGCTCCAGGCGTTGTTGACCAGCAGGTCGAGCCGGCCGTCCTGCTCGGTGGCGATCCGCTCGAACAGCGCGGCGACCTGCGCGTCGTCGTGGTGGTCGCAGCGCACCGCGATGCCCTGCCCGCCCCGCTTGGTGACCTCGTCGGCGGTGTCGTCGACCGTGCCGGGGAGACCTTCGGTGCTCCCGTCGGTCCGGGTGCTGCGCCCGGTGACGTAGACCGTCGCCCCGGCGTCGCCCAGGGCCAGGGCGACGCCCCGGCCCACCCCCCGGCTGCCGCCGGTGACCACCGCGACGCTGCCGGCCAGGGCCGGCGGTTCCCACCGGCCGTCGCCGGTCGTCTGCTCGGTTGCTTCAGGCACCCTGCTCGCTCCAGTACTCGAGGCTTCGTCGGTAGGCGTCCCGGTCGGAGACGTGCGGCAGGCCGTACCGGCTGCGCAGCTCGTCCAGGGAGGACGGAAGGGCCCCGCCCGCGCACGCGGTCACCTCGCTGACGTCGGCGAGGACCTCCACGTACCGGCGGGACATCGGCGGCAGGGCGTCCAGCTCCGCCGGGGTCAGCTCGTCGGGGTGCACCACCCGGGGCGGGGTGACGGTCCGGCCCCGGCGGGCGGCGTGCGCGACGCAGATCTCCACCGCCTCGTCGACGGTCATCGCCTCCTTGCCGTAGGTCACCCAGTACTCCCGGCCGTGGTCGCCCGCGTCCATCGCGGCGATGGTGGCCCGGGAGAGGGTGTCCTGCGGGACGATGTCCACCAGGTTGCCCGGGTGCGCCGGGAAGACCTTCGCCCGGCCCCGGCAGATCCAGTCCGACATGAGCTGCACGATCTGCCCGCGCGAGGTCAGCCCGGTCGCCGCGTCGCCGATCAGGTTCGTCGGCCGGAAGATGACGTACGGCACGCCGGAGGCCCGCAGCAGCTCCTCGGCGGCGAGCTTCGAGCGGACGTACGCGGTGACCACGTTCGTCTCGCGCAGCGGCAGCGGGGCGGAGTCGGCCAGCGCGTGCACGAACGAGGTGCTCTGGTGGTAGATCGCCGCGTCGGCCCGACGCGCCAGCTCGATCACCTCGCGGGTGCCGTCGACGTTGGTGCGCTGGTACCGCTCGGCCGACTGCCCCCAGTCGGTCAGCCCGCCGGAGTGGATGATCGCGCCGGTGCGGGCGACCAGGTCGGCGTAGCCGTCGTCGTCGAGACCGAGGCGCGGGCGGGCCAGGTCGACCCGCAGCATCTCCACCCCGGGACCGGCCACCGTGCCGGAGTTGACCAGGCACAGGACCGGTCGGCCGCCCAGCTCGCGCACGATGGACTGACCGACCACACCGGACGCCCCGGTGAGGACGATGGTCTTCTGCCGGCTCATCCGCGCCGGTCCTTCCACTCGTAGACCCGGGACAGCACCTGGAACCCGGCGAAGCTGATCGGCTCCGGCGGGAAGGTCGGCCGGCGCGCGTCGACCAGGGCCAGTGTCGAGTAGTCGGTCTTCTCGCCGAGGACCAGGTCGCGCAGGATCCGGCCACCGGTGTGGGTGGCGGCGATGCCGTTGCCGCAGTAGCCGTACCCGTAGTGCAGGCCGGGCCGGAGCGTCCCGAAGTGCGGCATCATGTCCCGGGTGATGTCGATGACCCCGCCGTAGGCGAACTCGAACCGCACGTCCCGCCAGGCTGGGAAGAACCGGGCGAACGACCCGGTCAGCTCCCGGTAGATCGCCGGGTTCCGCATGTGTGCCCGGTCGAACGGGCTGCGCGGGTAGTAGTACGCCCGCCCGCCGGCCCACATGACCCGGTTGTCGGCGGTGAACCGGCCGCAGTGCAGGAAGGTCTTCGCCTCGACAAGGCCCTCCCGTCCGGGCCAGTGCACCCGGCCGAGCTGCTCGTCGGTGAGCGGCTCGCTGATCAGCACGTAGCTCCACATCGGCAGGACCCGCCGCTGGAAGCCGGCGAAGGTGTACTGCGACGCGCTGGTCGCCAGCACCACCTGCGGGGCCCGGACCCGCCCGGCGGCGGTCACCACCGTGTGCGGCGCACCGGCGGTCGCCGCCGGCTCGACCCGCTGGACCGGCGTGCGTTCGTGGATGGCCACGCCCGCCGCGCGCAGCGTCCGGGCCAGGCCCCGGGCCAGCTTGTACGGATTGACCAGAGCCCCGCCGACCCGGACCGCCCCTCTGATCTCGGGGGAGTCGACGTAGGCGCGGGCCTCCGCCGCGTCCATGATCTTGGTGTCGCTGCCCAGCTTGAGGGCGAGCTGCCGGTCGTGCTCCAGGCGGGCGAGCTGCCCGTCGTTGAGCGCCACCATCAGGTAGTCGTTCGCCTCGTACTCGGCGTCGACCTTCTCCCGGCGGCAGAACCGGCCGATCTCCAGGATGGACCGCCCGACGGTCGCCGACGCCTTGCCGGCCGCCTCCGCCCCGTAGATGCGGATGAGCTGGTCCAGGTCCTTGCCGAGGGTGGGGGTGACGAAGCCGTCGGCGGTGCCGGAGGCCGCGCCCCCGGCGAGACCCGCGTCGAGCAGGCGCACGGAAAGCTCCGGGCGGGCCTTCTTCAGCGAGTACGCGGTCCACATGCCGGTGAACCCGGCACCGACGACGGCGACGTCGCAGTCGACGTCGCCGGTCAGGGCGTCCTGTGGTTCGGCGGCCTCGGTGGTCTGCCAGTAGACCTCATGTCGATAGTTCGGCACAGCACTCCAATCGCTGACCCGTCGCCGACGACGCCTCAGACCGCTTCGAGGACCAGTCGGGCCAGCCCGAGGTGACGGCGTTCGAAGTGTCCGACGGTGGCGGAGAGGTACCGCTCGTACTCGGCGACCTGCTCCTCGCCCACCAGTTCCAGGGCCCGCTCCCGGTTGCGCTCCAGGCCGGCCAGCCACTGCGCGCAGGTCCGCGCGTAGTGGTCCGGGTCGTTGCGGACCGACACCACGTCGAAGATCCGTTCACTCGCCTGGAGGACCTCGGACAGCGCCGGGATCTCGGACTCGGTGAAGATCCGCTCGATGATGAAAAGCAGGTCGGCGACGGTCTGCCGGTCCATCCGGACGTTGTTGCCCTTGATGTTGGTCTGGATGGCGATCCGCCCACCGGGGCGCAGCCAGCCCCGGGCCCGGGTGAAGAACTCGCGGTACGCGGCGACGCGTGCCGTCCGGGTGAGTCCCTCGCGGGCGAAGTGCTCGAACGCGCCGATCGAGATGATCGCGTCGTACGGCTCGGTCGGGGTGTGGTCCAGCCAGTTCTGGACGTGCACCTCGATCCCGTCCGACGCGCGTGCCCGGACCCACTCGGCCTGCGAGTCGCTGAGCGTCAGCCCGACGACCTGCTCCACCCCGTGCGCGCCGACCAGGCGCTCCATCAGGCCGCCCCAGCCGCATCCGACGTCGAGCACCCGCCGCGCGCCGGTCGCCCGGGCCCCCTCGGCGAGGTAGTCGAACTTGCGGAGCTGGGCGGCGTCGAGGTCGTCCTCCGGGCCCGACCACATGGCGCAGCTGTAGGCCATCGACTGACCGAGCCAGAGCGCGTAGAAGTCGTTCGAAAGGTCGTAGTGCTGCTGGATGGCGTCCATGGACGCGCCGTCGTAGCGGCCGGTGCCGCTGTCGGCCCCGGCCGCCGGGGCGTCGGCCAGCGGTGCGTGGACGGACACGGCCTACGCCCGGAGCTGGGCCGTGGAGTTGGCCAGGTCGACCAGGTCACCGATGGTCTTCACGTCCGCCGCGCGGGACGGGTCGAACTCGATGTCGAGCTGGTCCTCGATGCCGTAGACGATGTCGGCCACCTGGAGGCTGGACAGTCCCAGGTCGTCGAAGGCCGTCTGCGCGCCGAGCGTGGTCTCGTTGGCGTTCTTTCCACGCAGTTTCTTCTGCACCATTTCGCAGACCTGTTCAACAGTAATCACTGCGTAACTCCTCGTGCACGTGGTGTGATTGCGCTTTCGACAGCGAGGGGTGTCACTGACCGCCGCGTCGAGAATGCGTATCGCCGGCCCTCGGAAGGTCGGTCCGCTGGATCATGCCACAGTGGACGAGATCGGGCGACCCTCCATTGCTGCCTTGTGTGCGGACGAATGCCCGTGCATGATGGGCACCCTTGGGGGGACATAGGCTTCGAGGTACCGCGGGGGCCATGCATTATGGACAGACCGTACCGGGTAGTCGATTATCTGATCAGATCGTTGCACCAAGTCGGGGTGCGTCACATATTCGGCGTCGGTGGCGCCAACATTGAGGATCTGTACGACGCGGCGCACCATTGCGACGGGGCGGTCCGCGCGGTGGTGGCCAAGCACGAGTTCTCGGCCGCCGCGATGGCCGACGGGTACGCCCGTACCACCGGCCGGCTCGCGGTGGCCGTCTCCACCTCCGGCGCGGGGGCGATGAACCTGGTCCCCGGAGTGGCCGAGGCGTACGCCTCCCGGGTGCCGCTGCTGGCCGTGGTGGGGCAGCCGCCCCGTCCGCTGGAGGGTCGGGGGGCCTTCCAGGACACCAGTGGTCTGGCCGGCTCGTTCGACGCGTCCCGGCTGTTCTCGACGATCAGCCGGTACTGCGCGCGGGTCGACGACCCGGCGGACGTCGCCCCGGCGCTGGCCGATGCGCTCACCGCCACCCGGGCGCTGCCCGGTGGGCCGGCGGTGCTGCTGCTGCCGAAGGACGTGCAGCAGGCCGTCCTCGTCGACCCGCCCCCGATCGACGAGCTGCTGGCCGCCCGGCAGACGCCGGTCGCCGCCTCGGCGACGCGGGAGCGCGCCGCCGACCGGCTGGCGGACCTGGCCGGCGAGCCGGTGCTGGTGATCGCCGGGGACGAGGTGGCCCGCCGGGGCGCCCGTGCCGAGCTGGCCGAGTTCGTCGCCGCGCTGGACGCCCGGGTCGCCGTCGTGCCGGACGGCAAGGACGTCTTCGACAACCACGACCCCCGCTTCGTCGGGGTGGCCGGGGTGATCGGGCACCCGAGCGTCACCGACGCGCTGCGCCGGGCCCGGCTCTGCGTGCTGGTCGGCACCCGGCTGCCGGTGATGGCCCGGGGTGGGCTGGACGCCCTGCTCGCCGGCACCGAGCTGGTCAGCTTCGGGGCCGAGCCGGCCTTTCCCGACCCGGACGCGCTGCACGTGGACGGCGACCTGCGCGCCGAGCTGCGGGCGGTCACCGCGCGGCTGCGCGCCGCCCGGCCGACGCCAGCGCCTCCGGCCCGCGCCGACCTGCGCTTCCTCACCGTGCCGCCGTTCGAGGGGGAGGGCATGCGGCTGCGCGACGCGGTCGAGGCGATCGGCGCGGCCGTGCCGGACGGCGCGACCGTCGTCGCCGACGCGGGCAACGCCGCCGCCGGCGTCATCCACTACGTGGCCACGCCACGCGACGGGCGGTTCGTCGTCGCGCTGGGCATGGGCGGCATGGGGCACAGCCTCGGCGCGGGCATCGGGGCCGCCCTCGGCACCGGCGCGCGCAGCTACGTGGTGATCGGCGACGGTGGGTTCCTGATGCACGGCATGGAGATCCACACCGCGGTCGAACACGCCCTGCCGGTGACGTTCGTGGTCGTCAACAACAACGCGCACGGCATGTGCGTCACCCGCGAGCAGCTCTACTACGACGACGCGTACACGTTCAACGAGTTCCGGCCGACCGACCTGGCCGCCGGGATCCGGGGCATGTTCCCGACCCTGCCGGTCACCCACGCCCGTACGCCGGACGAGCTCCGAGCGGCCCTGGCCGCGTCCGGGGAGACCCGGTCGCCGGCCGTGGTCTGCGTCGACGTGAGTCCGCGGGAGATCCCACCGTTCGTACCGTTCCTCAACCATCTCGACACCGTCAGTCCCCAAGGAGCACCTCATGACCAGCCCGTCGTCGCCGTTGGCTGACATCCCGAACCTGCTGCGCTGCGAGACCACCCCCCGCGAGGCGGCTCTGGCCAAGGCCGCGGAGATGACCCACGCGGTCTACCCGCACGACGCGGTGTACGGGCAGTTCTGCACCGTGCAGGACTACATCGACTGCCCGCCGGAGGACGTCTTCGACTACCTCTCGGACCTGCGCAACCTCGACGAGTGGACGTACAGCACCCGGCACTTCGAGCCGGTCCCCGGCGCCACCGACGGGCTGCACGTCGGCTGGGACACCCTGGCCGACGACACCCGCATCTACGCGAAGGTGGTCGCCCACCGGGAGTCGCTGAGCGTCGACTACCACTGCGCCTGGGACCAGGGCGACGAGCTGTGGATGATCTACATCAACCGGATCATCCCGGCCGAGCTGGTGCTGAAGAAGCCCGGCTCGGTGCTGGTCTGGACCAACTGCCGCCACCCCTACTACGACGACAACCCGAACAAGCACCTGGTCGCCGATCCGAACCGGGTCTGGGTGGGGGACATGTGGCCGCTGTTCTACGCCGGCCACCGCGCCGAGCTGGACAACCTCAAGGCGATCCTGGAGTACCGGCACAGCCGGGGCATCCCGGTGACCGGCCACGTGGTGCGTGAGGGAGTCCCGGCATGACCGTCCCGGTCAGCCTGGTCGAGGTCAACAGCGCCCTGCCGGAGAACCGGGTCGCCACCGACTTCTACCGCGGCGCGGACGCCGCGCTGGACGACAGCGTGATGTTCAAGTCGCCGAAGTACCGCCGGCACATGGGGCCGGACGAGACCGCGGCCGACCTGATCGTCAAGGCCGCCCGGCCGGTGCTGGACCGGGCGAAGGAGCGCGGTGACGGGCCGGTGGACCTGCTCATCACCAACGTGCTCCTGCCCGACCTGCCGTTCACCGGCGCCGGGGCGGAGGTGGCCCACCGGCTCGGCGAGCGCCCGGACTGGGTGCTCGACGTGCACAATGGCGGTTGCGTCTCCTTCGTCTACATGCTCAAGCTCGCCAGGCAGATCATGCAGTCCGGCGGGGCGAGGACCGCGCTGCTGTGCAACGTGCAGAACAGCGCCGGCCAGGTCTTCACCCAGCCGACCATCCGTACCAAGTCGCACGCGCCGGTGCCGGGCGACGGCTGCGGGGTCGGCTACCTGCGGATCGGGGACGAGTCCCCGATCATCGACGTGGAGATCCGCCAGTACGTCGAGTACGCCACCGACGTCGGCCTGGCCTTCGACGACGACCGCAAGTACTGGCAGCCCGGGCAGAGCGAGATGGACGTCAGCTTCACCGACTCCAAGGTCGCGAAGATCATCGGCCGGGGCAACCAACTCGTCCCTCAGGTGGTCACCGCGCTCTGCGACCGGATCGGTGTCCGTACGCCGGACATCGACGTGCTGGTCACCAACCAGCCGAACCGGATGTTCCTGCGCAACTGGCGGGAGGCGTTGCAGCTCAAGCCGGAGCGGCACCTGGACACCTTCGACGAGTACGGCAACCTCTTCGGCGCCGCCGTGCCGATCACGTTGACCGAGGCCGTCCGGGACGGTCGGGTGCGCCCGGGCGACCTGCTGGTCCTCGCCGGCTTCGCGCACGCCGGGGACATGGCCGGCGCCGCCGCCGTCCGCTGGCAGGCCGGCGGCTGACCGCCGGCTCCGACGACGAAGCCGGGGTGGGGAAGCGATTCCCCACCCCGGCTTCCGCGCGTCCCGGCAGCGACCTCAGCGGACGGTGACCCGGGCCAGCGGACGCCACGCGTCGGACGCCAGCAGCGCCCGGCACCGGAACCGCTGGATCTTGCCACTGGGCGTCTTCGGCAGCGTGCCCTTCTCCAGGAAGACGCACTCGGCCAGCGGCACCCCGGCCTTGGTCATCGCGATCGCCGCCGCCTCGTCGGCGAAGGCCCGGTAGTCGTTGCTGCGGCTCTTCAGCTCCACGAGCAGCACCAACTCGCTCCGGCCGTCCTCGGCGACGTCGACGATCACCGCGCAGCCCTTGCGGACCGTCTCCAGCCCGTCGATCGTGCTCTCGATCTCCCGCGCGTACACGTTGCGCCCGCCGACCTGGAGCAGGTCGTCGGAGCGACCCACCACGTACAGCTCCCCGTCGTGCAGGAAGCCCAGGTCACCGGTGCGCAGCCGGCCGTCGACGAACCGGGCGGCGGTGCGCTCCGGGTCGGCGAAGTACCCGCTGGCGAGACTGGGCGAGGCGATGCGGATCTCGGAGAGGCGACCCGGTTCGGCGACGTCCACCTCGACCCCGTCGCACGGCCGGCCGGTGGAGACCACCCGGGTCGCCGCCGGGTCGTCGGCCGCGCACGCCACCACCTCGCCGTCGGCGAGCCGGTTACCGTCGACGTCGAGGAAGCGCGGCGCCTCGTCGTGCGGGCAGGCCGTGACCGCCAGGGTCGCCTCGGCCAGTCCGTACGCCGGCATCAGCGCCTCCTCCCGGAGCCCGTGCGGACCGAACGCGGCCACCGTGCGCCGCAGCGCCTCCCACTCCACCCGCTCCGCCCCGACCACGCAGACCCGCAGCCGCAGCGGGGCGGCCAGCGCGCCGCTGCCCTGCCCCCGGGCGGCCAGGTGCAGCGCGGTGCTGGTGCCGGCGGTCATGGTCGCGCCGTACTCGGCCATGTCCCGGAACCAGGTCCGGGGCGACATCATGAACCGCTCCGGGGTGGAGAGCACCAGCCCGAAGTCGTGCGCCCAGGCGTAGAGCAGGCAGCCGAACATGCCCATGTCGTGGGAGAGCGGCAGCCAGGAGGCGACCGTCTCCTCCCCGGGCACTCCGCCGGCCATGGCCAGGATCATCTCCAGCTGCCGGCCGACGGCCCGGGTGGTCAGTGCGCACCCCTTGGGCACGCTGGTGCTGCCCGAGGAGTACTGCACGAACGCCAGCCCGTCGGCCTCCGGCGGGGTCTCGTCGATCCGGCCGTCACCGGCCAGCGACTGCCAGGACCGTACCGCCAGTCGACGGTGCAGCGACTCGGGCAGCAGCGGGGCCAGCTTCTCGTCGGCCAGCAGCACCGGCGCGTCGAGATTGGCGACCAGGGTCTCCAGGTGCCCGGCGTACTCCTGCCGGTCCATGCCCCGGGTGGGCACCGGCAGCGACGCGACGGCCCCGCCGGCCAGCCAGACCCCGAGCAGGCCACGGACCGCCTCCGGGGAGTTGTCCAGGATGGCGGCCACCTGCCGGCCGGGACGCACCCCGGCGCGGCGGAGGGTGGCCGCCGCGCCCCGGGCGTCGGCGACCACCTCCGGCCACGGTGTCGTGGTGAATCCGTTGCCGGCCCAGGCGTGCAGCCGGCCCCGGCCCCCGGCTCCGGTCAGTCGCTCCCACAGTTGCATGGCGTCCCCCTCCGGGCCGGTTCGGCGGTCGGTGTCCTCATTCGACGTCGGTGACCGAGACCAGCTCGGACGCGCGCCGACGCTCGGACAGCGGCGGGGCCGCCGGCCCGGTCAGCAGCTCCTCGGCGGTGGTGGCCGGGGTCTGGTCCGGCCTGACGTTGCCGACCAGGCTCACCCCGCCCTCGCGCATGGCCAGCCGCTCCGGGTCGATCCGGATCACGTGGGTGGCCAGGCCGACCTTCTCCAGCGACCAGATGAAGACGGCGCTGATGTCCACCTCCCACCACTTCATGCCGTGCCGGGCCGAGCGGGGGAAGGCGTGGTGGTTGTTGTGCCACGCCTCGCCGAACGAGGGGATGGCCAGCCAGGCCACGTTGCGGGAGTGGTCCAGGGTGCCGAAGCGGCGGCGGCCGAAGTAGTGCCCGACCGAGTTGACCGCGTAGGTCATGTGGTTGACCAGGAAGAGCCGGACCAGGCCGCCCCAGAGCGCGCCGGTCAGCGCGCCGGTCAGCGTGCCGGTGAGGGCGAGCCCGATCAGGCCGGGCAGCACGATGCCGGCGGCTACGACCAGCACGAACTTCTCGCTGATCCAGCGCAGCGCCTTGTCGCGGACCAGGTCCGGGCAGTACCGCATCGGCTCCGACCTGAGGTCGACGTCGAAGAGCCAGCCGAGGTGCGCGTGCCACAGCCCCCGGAGGATGCCCTTGACGCCGGGCTCGAAGCCCAGGTGCGGGCTGTGCGGGTCGCCCTCGCGGTCGGCGACCCGGTGGTGCCGGCGGTGGTGCGCGGCCCAGATGATCGGCGGCCCCTGTCCGGCCATCGCCCCGGCCGTGGCCAGGGCGAGGTAGATCGGTCGGGCCGTCCGGAAGGAGCGGTGGGTCAGCAACCGGTGGTAGCCGGTGGAGATGCCGAAGGCGCAGATCGTGTACATGACCACCAGGGCCACGAGATCCGACCAGCCGAACAGCCTGTTCCAGAGCAGGACCATCGCCACCACGACGCCGATCAGCGGCGCCACGGACGCGGTCAGGATGAACCAGCGGTGTTCTCTGCCGTCCATGTACCTACCTCTTGGTCTATGGGTTCGAGTGGTGTGATCGGGGTGCGTCCGGCGTTCCGCCGACTCGGCCGGACGCCAGGGCGCGTATCGGTGCCGGCTGTTCGCCGACGTCCCGGTGGAGCGGGCGGAACCGGGGCGGGAATACGGTCGCCGGGCACGGCGGAATGCCACCCCGACAACCTTCGGTGTCGACCGGATCACCGAGTGTCATGCGCGCTGTCATCCGACGGCCCCCCGTCCTCGGCTCGCGCGGCAAACCGGTACCGCACTTTATCGAAAGTGGATCGTATAGACCATGGCTTGCCGAGTGGACGATCCACTCTGGACCTGCCAATCCCCGTCTGATCCGTCCGATTGAATATGTGCTGTCAGAAACGTAGGCCTCCGGCGGAATCCCGTCGACTCGGTCCACTGGCGACACACGAGTCGGGGCAAAGGGGATTGTGACGCCGGCATGGGTCAATAGCTGATACGGTCGGCATGCGTTCGGTGCCGTCGCAGCAAGGAGACGAACATGTCCAGTCAGCCAGCCGTCGGACTTCCCTCCGGTCACCTCACGATGCGGCTCGCGCACCGGGCGATGTTGCGTGACCTGGGTCGTATCTCGGCCACGGCTACCGGCCTGTCCCGCACGCCCGACCCGGCGCGCGCGGCGGCCCTGACCGACTACGCCGACCGGATCCTCCAGATCATCGAACACCACCACGAGGGCGAGGACGAGTTCTTCTGGCCGATGCTGCGTGAACGCGGGGCCGGCGAGGACGTGCTCACCCTGATGACCGAGGAGCACGCCGAGCTGCTCGGCCACCTCAAGGACGTCCGGGGGCGGCTGGTCGCCCTCGACCGTGCCCCCACCTCCGCCTGGGCCGAGTTCGGCGCGGCGGTGCAGCGGCTGCGCGACTCGCTCGCCGCGCACTGCGCCGACGAGGAGCACGAGTTGACCGACCGGCTGGCCCCGGCCCTGGACGCCTCCGCGTGGAGCCGTTTCGAGCGCAACATGCTCAAGACCGCGCCGAAGTGGACGCTCGGGTTCATGCCGCCCTGGCTGGACTCGGTGGCCGGACCGGACGAGCGGGCCGGTGTGCCGGCCCGCCCGGTGGCCAAGCTCATGGCCGGCTCGCTGCGCCGCCGCCAGCAGCGCGCCTTCGGTGACTGACCCGCGCCGGAGACAACCCCGCGAGTCGACCGGGCAGCTCCGAGCGGCCGTCCGGTCGACCACCGCCGACCGGTCCGACGACCATCCGCGCCCCACCACCCCGGCTCCGGCCGGTGCCGTCCCGACCGCCCGGGCATCGGGCGGGACCCCCACCACCCACTGAGCACTGCTGAGGAGTCGTGATGGTGCAAGCCGCCGTGCCCGAACGGGACCAGATGTTGAGCCGGGGGCGGGTCGCGCTCCTGCTCGCCATCACCTGCGGCGCCCAACTGCTCGTCATCTTCGACGAGACGGTGGTCAACCTGGCCCTGCCGTCGATCCGGACCGACCTGGAGTTCAGCACCTCCTCGCTGGCCTGGGTGGTCGACGCGTACATGCTGCTCTTCGGCGGGTTCCTGCTGCTCGGCGGCCGGGGCGCCGACCTGTTCGGCCGGCAGCGGATGTTCCTCATCGGGCTGGTCGTCTTCGTCGGCGCGTCGCTGGGCGGTGGGCTCGCCCAGTCCGACACCGCGCTGATCGTCGCCCGGGGCGTGCAGGGCTTCGGCGCGGCGCTGCTCAGTCCGGCCGCGCTGAGCATCCTGGTCACCGCCTTCACCAACGCCGACCAGCGGGGCAAGGCGCTCGGTGTCTGGGGTGGCCTCTCCGGCATCGCCGGCACCACCGGCGTGCTCCTCGGCGGTCTGATCACCGACACCATCGGCTGGCGCTGGGTCTTCTTCATCAACGTCCCGGTCGGCGCGGTGCTGCTCGCCCTCGCCCTGGTCGGCCTGCGGGGCGGTGTCGACCTGGACGCGGCGACCGGTCCGCGCCGGCTGGACGGCTTCGGCGCGGCCACCATCACCGGTGGTCTGCTGCTGCTCGTCTACACCATGCTGAACACCTCGCACCGGGAGTGGAGCGACCCGCTGACCATCGGTGGCCTGGCCGGCGCGGTGGTGCTGATCGCGATCTTCGTGTGGTGGGAGAAGCGTGCCCCGGAGCCGCTGCTGCGCCTCGGCATCCTGGCCAACCGGCAGATCGCGGTGGCGAACATCCTCACCGTGCTGGCCGCCTCGGCGCTCTACGGCACCTTTTTCTTCCTCAGCCTCTACATGCAGGTGATCAACGGCTGGTCGCCGATCCGGGCCGGCCTGTCCTGGGCGCCGCTCGGCCTCACCATGGCGGTCTTCGCCGGGGCGGCCATGCAGCTCACCCCGAAACTGGGCACCCGGAACCTGATCATGGTCGGTCTGGCGCTGGTCGGCGTCGGCCAGGTGCTGCTGCTGCGCAGCACCGTCGACGGCTCGTACGTCAGCGAACTCCTCCCCACCCTGATCCTCTCCGGCGCGGGCTTCGGCCTGGCCCTGGTGCCGCTGGTGGTCGCGGCGGTCAGCGGCGCCGCCCGGGAGGAGAGCGGCATCGCCTCCGGCCTGATGAACACCGCCCAGCAGGTGGGTGGCGCGGTCGGCCTCGCGGTCCTGGTCACCGTCGCCAACGAGCGGCTCTCCGGCCGGATCGGTGAGGGCCCCCAGAACCCGTCCGTGCTGCTCGACGGCCTGCACGCGGCCTTCCTGGTGGCGGCGATCCTGACCGCCGTCGCCGTGCTGGCCACCCTCTTCCTGCCCAGCACCCGCGCCAAGGTCGACATGGCGGCGATCCACGGCGGCTGACCCACCCACGGACCGACGCGGCGGGCCGGACCGGGAACCCCCGGTGCGGCCCGCCGCCGGTGTAGACAGGAGCACACGCAGATGGGCCACTACCGCAGCGACCTGCGGGACCTGGAGTTCGACCTCTTCGAGGTCTTCGGGATCGAGGAGTTCCTCGGCGCCGGCGGCTACCCCGATTTGGACGCCGACACCGTCCGGCAGATCCTCGCCGAGGTGGACCGCTCCGCCCGCGAGGAGCTGGCGGACGCGTTCACCGAGGGCGACCGGCACCCGCCGGTGTTCGACCCGGCCACGCACACCGCGCCGCTGCCCCCGGCGTTCGCCAAGGCGTACCGGGCGTTCCTCGACGCCGGGTTCTGGCGGCTCGGCGACCTGGCCCCGGAGCTGGGCGGCACGCCGGCGCCCCGGATGCTCTGGCGGGCGATCGGCGAGCTGGTGATGGGCGCCAACCCGGCGGTCTGGATCTACGCCTCCGGCCCGCCCCTGGCCAACGTGCTCTGGCACGAGGGGACGGCGGAGCAGAAGCGGTGGGCCCGGATCTTCGTGGACCGCCAGTGGGGTTCCACCATGGCGCTGACCGAGGCAGACGCCGGCTCGGACGTCGGCGCGGGGCGCACCCGGGCGGTGCCGCAGCCGGACGGCTCATGGCACCTGGAGGGCGTCAAGCGGTTCATCACCTCCGGCGAGCACGACCTCACCGAGAACATCGTGCACTACGTGCTGGCCCGTCCGGTGGGCGTCGAGGGCGCCGGTGGCCCCGGCACCAAGGGGCTCTCCCTGTTCGTGGTGCCGAAGTTCCACTTCGACCAGGAGACCGGTGAGCTGGGCGCGCGCAACGGTGCCTTCGCCACGAACGTCGAGGAGAAGATGGGGCTGAAGGTCTCCAACACCTGTGAGCTGACCTTCGGCCAGCACGGCGTGCCGGCGGTCGGCTGGCTGGTGGGGGAGCGGCACGACGGCATCCGGCAGATGTTCCGGATCATCGAGTACGCCCGGATGATGGTCGGCACGAAGGCCATCGCCACGCTCTCCACCGGCTACCGCAACGCGTTGGCGTACGCCCGGGAGCGGGTGCAGGGCGCGGACCTGACCCGGATGGCCGACAAGACCGCCCCCCGGGTACGGATCGTCGCCCACCCCGACGTACGTCGGTCGCTGATGCTCCAGAAGGCGTACGCCGAGGGACTGCGTGCCCTGCTCGTCTACACCGGCCGCTGGCAGGACCGGATGGTCCACGGGCCGGACGCCGACCTGGCCGCCCGGGTCAACGACCTGCTCCTGCCCCTGGTCAAGGGGGTCGGCTCGGAGCGGGCGTACGAGATGCTCGGCCACGAGTCGTTGCAGACCATCGGCGGCTCCGGCTACCTGACCGACTACCCGCTGGAGCAGTACGTCCGGGACGCCAAGATCGACACCCTGTACGAGGGAACCACCGCGATCCAGAGCCTCGACCTGGTGTTCCGCAAGATCGCCAAGGACCAGGGGGTGGCGCTGATGGCCCTGGCCGGCGAGATCGGCGTGTTCGTCGGCGCCGAGGCCGACGACTCGTTCGCCGCCGAGCGGGTCGCGCTGGGCCGGGCGGTCACCGACGTGCAGGGCTGCCTCGGCGCGATGCTGGAGTGGCTGGGCGCCGCGCAGGGCGGCGAACCCCGTCAGCTCTACCTGGTCGGGTTGCACAGCCGGCGGTTGCTGCTGGCCCTCGGTGACCTGCTCGTGGGCTGGCTGCTGCTCCGCCGGGCCGAGGTCGCCACGGGGGCCCTGGACCGGGGCGGCCTCTCCGCCGCCGACCGGGCCTTCTACACCGGCAAGGTGGCGGTGGCCCGGTTCTTCGCCCGGGAGGTGCTGCCCCGGCTCACCGCCGACCGGAAGATCGTCCAGGCCGCGTGCCCCGACCTGATGGACGTCCCCGAGGAGGCGTTCTGATCCACCGCCGGACCACCCGGCCGGTGGTGGCGGCCACCGTCTGGTGGGCCGACCTGGGCCTGCTGCGCCGGTGGCACCACGGGGTGCTGGACGACACCGAGCGGCGACGGCTCGCCGGGATCGTCCACCCCCGGCACCGGCGGCAGTCCACCCTGGGTGCGGTACTGCTGCGGCTGGCCGTCGCGCACCACCGTGGCGTGCCGGCCGACCGGCTCCGGGTGGTCCGCGGGTGTCCGAGCTGCCCGGAGCCGCACGGCCGACCCCGGCTGCCGGAGCACCCGCTGACGGTCTCCGTCTCGCACTCCGGGCGGCGGGTGGTGGTCGCGGTCAGCCACCGGGGCGAGGTCGGGGTGGACGTGGAACGCCGCGACCCCGACCGCGTCCCGGCCGAGCTGGCGCTCTGGTGCCGGCGCGAGGCGGTGGTCAAGGCGACCGGGGACGGCCTGCGGGTCCGCGTCCGGGACGTCCGGATCAGCCCGCCACCCGGGCCGTTCCGGCTGCTGGGGTACCCCGGGCGACCGGACCTGCGGGCCCGGCTGTGGGACCTGCGCGCCGGCCCCGGCTACCTCGGCGCGGCGGCGTTGCTCGACCCGGACGTCCCGGCCGGGTCCGGCCTGCTCGTGGAACGTGGTGCCGCGACCCTGCTCACCGGCCGACCCCGGTCACCTGGTCCGGGGTGGCGCAGGGCCGGGCGGCGGCCACGGCGACGGGTGATCGGGCGGGCCGGGGCGATGCACAACTCTTGTGCATAACTTCTGTGCACGCTTATTGTGCAACGGTGACGAACGAGCAGAGCGGCGGGCCGGTCGGCGTCCGCCTGGATTCCCGGCAGGCCCGGGTGCTGGCCCACCCACTGCGCATCCGGCTCATCGGCGCGCTGCGCACCGACGGCCCGGCCACCGCCACCACCCTCGCCCAGGCGTTGGACACCAACACCGGGGCGACCAGCTACCACCTGCGTCAGCTCGCCGAGGTGGGGCTGGTGACCGAGGAGCCCGACCGGGGCTCGGGCCGGCAGCGCTGGTGGCGGGCGGCGCACGAGCTCACCAGCTTCGAGCCCAGCGACTACGACGACGACCCGGACGCCCGCGCGGCGATCGAGTGGATCCAGGGCGACCACGTGCGCTGGGTGACGGAGCAGGCCGAGCGCTGGCTCGCCGAGCGGGCGACGTACTCCCCGCAGTGGCGGGACGCGTCCGGCATCAGTGACGGCTTCCTGACCATCGGCCCGGAGCGGTTGCAGGCACTCACCCAGGAGATCGGGAACCTGATCCTCCGTTACCGCGCCGAGACGCCCCCCGACGAGACCGACGCCCGGCCGGTCCACGTCGTCTACGCGACTCTCCCCGCAGCCCACCCGGTGTCGGAGCGGGACCGGTGAGCGCGGTGCTCACCGCCGATCAGGTCCGGCGGCGTTACCTGTTCCTGCACGGGCTCCGCTGGCTCCCGGTCGGCCTGCTGATCCCGGTCATGATCCTGCTGATGCAGGAACGCGGCCTCACCCTCGCGCAGATCGGGCTGGTCACCGCCGTCCAGGGCATCGTCGTGCTGCTGCTGGAACTGCCCACCGGCGGGCTCGCCGACGCCCTCGGCCGGCGGCCGCTGCTGCTCACCTCCGCCGTGGTCAGCCTCGCCTCGCTGGCCCTGTTCGCGGTCGCCGACTCGTTCGCCCTCTTCGTCGTGGTCTGGCTGCTCCAGGGCGTCCACCGGGCGCTGGACAGCGGCCCGCTGGAATCCTGGTACGTCGACGCGACCCTGGCCGCCGACCCCGACGCCCAGTACGAGAAGGGGCTCGGTCATGGTGGGACGGTCGTCGGGGTGGCGATCAGCGCCGGTGCGCTGCTCGGTGGCGGGCTGGTCGCGCTCGGCCCGGTCGGTCCGGTGAGCGCGCTGACCACACCGGTGCTGCTCGCCGTCGTCCTGCAAATGGTCGCCCTGGTGGCGCTCGGCATTCTTCTGGTCGAAGCACCTCGGGCGCGGGGCCGGGGGGCGCTGCGGGCATCGGTCGCCGAGGCTCCCCGGAAGGTCGGGCAGGCGGTCGGGCTGCTGCGTCGCTCCCGGGTGCTGCTCGCCCTGGTCGCGGTGGAACTCTTCTGGGGTTTCGGCATGATCGCCTTCGAGGCCCTCCTGCCGGTCCGCCTGGCCGAGGTGGCCGGCGACGCGGACCGGGCGGCGACCCTGCTCGGCCCGGCGAACTCGGTGGCCTGGCTCGCCTCGGCGGCCGGCGCCGCCCTCACCCCGCTGCTGATCCGATGGTGGGGGGCCGCGCCCAGTGCCGCCGCACTGCGGATTCTGCAGGGGGCGACCGTGCTCGGCATGGGGCTGTTCGCCGGGCCGGTCGGCGTGCTGGTGGCCTACCTGGCCTGCTACACGGTGCACGGGGCCTCCAACCCGCTGCACACCGGGCTGCTGCACCGACAGGTCGACGGCCCGTACCGGACGGTGGTGCTCTCGCTGAACTCGATGGTGGCGATGCCGGCCGGCGCACTGGGCGGGATCGTGCTCACCGCCCTGGCGGACACCACCAGCGTCAGCACGGCGATGCTGGTCGGCGCGGTGGTGCTGGCCGTGGCCGCGCCGCTCTACCTGCCCGCCTGGCGGGCCGCCCGACGGATCCCGGCCACCCCCGCCGAGCCCACCCCGACCGCCGACTCCGCCGTGGCGGCCGGGCCCGCTCCCGTCGGCATGACCGGTGGTGCCGACGCTGTGGAGCTGCCCGCGCGGACGGGGCAGCTCCGCAGCGCCCCGGACCCGACGCCGTGAAGGCCCTCAGTGGAGCCGCACCGAGCTGCGGGCAAGGGAGTGGGTGAAGCCGAGTCGCCGGTAGAGGCGCAGTGCGCCGACGTTGTGGGTGTAGACGCCGAGCGCCACGTGGTCGTACCGGGCGAAGAGGGCACGGGCCATGCCGACGGTCAGCGCCGCGCCCAGGCCGCGCCCCCGCTCGGTGGGCGCGACGGTCAGGCCGGCGAGGAAGCCGATCTCGCCCTGGCTGCGGTCCGCCCCGGCGGCGACCAGCCGGTCACCGGCCCGGATGCCGTACCAGTCGACCACCCGTGGATCGCCGGGCGGTGAGGTGCTGCCCGGGTAGGCCTCGTCGACCAGCGCGGTGAGCGCCGGAAGGTCGGCCCTGGTGAGGCGGACCACCCGTTCCTCGCCGGGCTGGTGTGGCGGCGGGGCGGTGGCCCAGAGGAAGTCCCAGTCGTTGTGCTGGACGACCGGCAGTCGTCCGGCCAGGTCCGCCGGGTCGAGCCGGGGCAGGTGCAGCCACTGTCCGGCCCGTACGACCCCCTCGGCGAGCAGCGCCGCGAAGAGGTCGACCGCCGGCCCGGGTGCGCCGAACGCCCCGCCGGCCGGGCCCCGCTCGGCGGGGAGCAGCCACGCCGTGGTGCCGTCGCGCAGCCACGCCCGCGGCTCGTCGTCCCGGCCGAGAACGTGCCGGGCGTACGGGTGGTGACCGGTGGCCGCCAGAACCGCCGCCCGCCCGTGTACCGCCCGCGCTGACCCGATCATGCCGCCAGCCTAGCCAGGACGCGGATGCCGTCCACCCTGGAGATTGGCGATCGGACCGATCGGGTACATCACGGCCGACGTACCCGACCCCTGACCGGAGGACCGACATGCTCGCCATCGCCGCGGCCATCGTTTTCGGTTTCGCCCTGCTCATCGACCTGCTCAACAACAACTTCGGCGCGCCCGACCTGTTCAACTGGAACACCCTGGTCCTGATCGGCCTGCTCCTGCTCTCGCTCTACCTGGCCGGCGTCGGCCGTGGTCCGCGCGGTGCGGGCGGCGGGGGTGGCGGCCGGTGGTACCGGGGCCGCCGCCCGGGGCGTGGCTGACCGCTTCCGATCATCACCGGCCCGTCCCGCGCCGCGATTCCGGCGTCGCGGGACCGGGCCGGTACTGTCTTCGTGATGGAGTCCGACGCCCTGTTCACTCTCGGTGACCCCGCGGAAGCGCCGCGCGCGCCCGCCGGGTTCGGCGGCGCGTCCGCCGGGGTCGACGGCTTCGACACCGTCGGGGCCGACGCGCCGTTGCCGGTGCGGATGCGTCCGGCGAACCTCGACGAACTGGTCGGTCAGGAGCACCTGCTCGCCCCCGGTTCGCCGCTGCGGCAACTGGTCGGCGGCGCGACCCCGATGTCGGTGATCCTCTGGGGACCGCCGGGCTGCGGCAAGACCACCATCGCCCACCTGGTGGCCCGGGCCACCGACCGTCGGTTCGTCGCGATGTCCGCGCTCACCGCCGGGGTCAAGGACGTCCGCGCGGTCATCGAGACCGCCCGTCGGCAACGCCGCTCCGGCGGCCCACCCACCGTGCTCTTCATCGACGAGGTGCACCGGTTCAGCAAGACCCAGCAGGACTCGTTGCTCGCCGCGGTCGAGGACCGGACGGTCACCCTGCTCGCGGCGACCACCGAGAACCCGTACTTCTCGGTCATCTCGCCCCTGCTGTCCCGCTGCGTGCTGCTGACCCTGCAACCACTCACCGAGGACGCGGTCCGGGGCCTGCTCCGTCGCGCGGTCACCGACGAGCGGGGCCTGGGCGGTGCGCCCACCCTCGCCCCCGAGGCCGAGGACCACCTGGTCCGCCTCGCCGGCGGCGACGTCCGCAAGGCGCTCACCGCCCTGGAGGCGGCCGCCGCCTCGGCCACGGCGCTCGGGGTCGACCGGATCGACCTGGCCACCGCCGAACAGGCGGTCGACGTGGCGGCGGTCCGCTACGACCGGGCCGGCGACGCCCACTACGACGTCACCAGCGCCTTCATCAAGAGCATGCGCGGTTCCGACGTCGACGCGGCGCTGCACTGGCTGGCCCGGATGCTGGTCGCCGGTGAGGACGCCCGGTTCGTCGCGCGCCGGCTGGTCATCTTCGCCAGCGAGGACGTGGGCATGGCCGATCCGTCCGCGTTGAGCGTGGCCACCGCCGCCGCGCACGCCGTGGAGTACGTCGGACTTCCCGAGGCCCAGCTCAACCTCGCCCAGGCGGTCATCCACCTGGCCACCGCGCCGAAGTCCAACTCGGCGACCACCGCGATCGGAGCGGCGATCGGGGACGTCCGGGCCGGCCGGGGTGGGCCGGTGCCCCGCGCCCTGCGCGACGCCCACTACTCCGGCGCCCGGGGGCTGGGGCACGGCACCGGCTACCGCTACCCCCACGACGACCAGCGCGGTGTGGTCACCCAGCAGTACGTCCCGGACGACCTGGTCGGCACCGACTACTACCGGCCCACCGAACACGGCGCGGAGCGTGCGGTGGCCACCCGGCTGCCGCTGCTGCGCCGCATCGTCCGGGGCCGGGCCACCTCGGTCGCCGACCCACCGGTGGACGCCGGACGGGGCACGACGGACGCGACCGGCGTCCCGGCGGATGAGGGCGGCGCGGACGCCGCCAGGAAGGGTCACCAGTGAGACCTCGTGGTGCGGATCGGCCGGAGGACGGCCCCGACGAGCGGCGGGACCCCAAGGCCAGGGGACGCCGCTGGGGACGCGGCCGGTCCGACGCGGAACCGGAGGAGCCGGTCGGCGGCGAGGAACTGGGCTGGATCGACGACCTGCGTACCGCCAAGCGGCAGCGCAGCGAACTCGGCCCGGAAGCCGGAGCGCGGGAGACAGGCGAGCCGGCGCCACCCCCCGGTCCCCGGCCACCTGTCGCGCCGCCCCCGCCGGCAGGTGCGGTGCCCGGTCCGGCGGGGCCGCCACGCCCCGGTGACCTGACGGCGGCGCTCCCGCCCGGCGCTCCCGCCCGGCGGCCCGGGCGTCCGGACGGTCCGTGGCCGGGCGCCGCCGTTCCCACGTCGCGCCCCGGCCCCGAGACGGCGCCTCCGGTCCGTCCCGGCCACGAGGTTCCGCCGTCCGGTCGCTCCGGCCACGAGGTTCCGTCGCCGGTTCGTTCCGGTCCGGAGGCTCAGCCGCCGGTCCGCCCGGGACACGGAGTGCCACCGGCGGCCGACCGGACGAGCCGCCCGCCGGGTGCGCCCGAACCGGCCCCACGGACGGCGCCCGGCTTCCCACCTCCTCCCGCCGGCCGGGTCCCCGTCGAGGGGACGGCCGGCGTGGCGCGTCCTCCCGTCCCCGACGAGCGTCCGCCGGCCCGGCGACGCGTGCCGGAGCAGGGCACCGCGCCGGTTCCGGCCTCGGGTAACGCCCCGCCGGTTCCGCTGTCGGGTAACGCCCCACCGGTGCCGGCCTCGGGCAACGCTCCCGTTCCGCGGTCGGGCAACGCCCCGCCGGTTCCGGCGTCGGCCGCGTCCGGGCCGGTGGCCCCGGGACCCCTGACCCCCGGGCCGGGTGAGCGGAACGACCCGCCGCCCGCCGCCGGTCGGCGACGTGCCGCCGACCACGACGACGACCGTGCGGCCGGACGTCGTCGTCCCGCCGGACCGGACGACGACCGGTCGGTGGGGCGACGTCGGGCCGCCGACCCGGCCGAGCCCGGCCGACCGGCGACCGGGTCGGCCCGTCCGCCGGTGCCCGGTCCGGCGGGACCGGCCCTGGACCCGCATACCGTTCCGCCGGCCCGGGGTGCCGCCCGGTCCGGTCCGGTGGCCCAGCCGCCACGTCCCGGACCGGAGTCCGCCACCCCGGCGCGCGGCGCGGCCCGCCCCGGTCCCGTTCCCCCCGTTCCCGGCCCGGGCCGGCCGGCCGGACCGGGAGCCGTGCCGCATGGGCCGGGTGCCGTGCCGCCACCCGGATCTGGTGTCGTGCCGCCGCACGGGCCTGGTGTCGTACCGCCACCCGGGCCCGGTGTCGTGCCGCCGCACGGGCCTGGTGTCGTGCCGCCGCACGCAGCGGGCACCCCCGTCCGGCCGGCACCGGGTGCCCCGGTACCCGGACCACGGGTGATGCCCGGCGAGCCGCCCGCCGGCCCGGCGCGCGGCGCGGCCCGTCCCCCGGCCCCGGTCGATCCGGACCCGCGGGAGGTGACCCGTCCCGGGGGCGGTCCGGCTGGCCCCGCCGTCGGAGCGCCGTCCGGTGCGCCGGCCGTCGACCCGTCCGCCGGTCCGCGTCCGCCGACCGTCCCGGGCCGTGCCCCGGTCGCGCCGACGTCCGGCCCGCCGACCGTGGCCCGGGCCGCCGCGTCGGTCGCCCGACCCGTGTCCGGCCGGGCCACCCCGCCCGGTGGAGAGCCCGAACGACCCGGCGGCGTACCGCCCGTCCGTGACCAGGAGCGTGCCGGGACCGCCGCCGTCCCGTCCGGGCACGACCGGCCCGGCGAGCCGGGTGGCCGGCCGGGTGGACATCCGACGGCCCGGGCCGCCGTGGTGCCGCCGGAGAACCCACCGCCGTTGCGCAGCGCCGTCGGGATCGAACCGTCCGACGACGACGGTGCCCGAACCGGTGGGCCGCTCCGCGTCGCCCGTTCCGAACTGCGCCGGCAGATGCGGGAACGCCGCCGGCTCCGACTCGGTGTGCTGGTCGCGGTGAGCGTGCTCCTGCTCGGCGCGGTGCCGACCTTCTTCGCCGTCCGGGCGCTCAGCCGTGACCCGGTCTTCGGCTCCCTGGACGAGTTGCAGGTGCCGGCCTGGGCCGCGACGGAGACCGTCGACAACGTCAGTGGCAGCCGCTGGTGCCTCCAGGACTGCCGGCTGCGGGAACGCAGCGCGTCCTCGGACCGTTCACCGGAGGAGACCGCGCCGGAGTACGAGCGGGCGTTGTCGGCCGCCGGCTGGCAGCGGTGGCAGGTGACCCGCTGCCCGGAGCAGCCCGCCCCGGGGCAGTACACCTGCTGGCGACGGGACGAGCTGACCCTCGACCTCTGGGTCCGTCCGCCGACGTGTGTGCCGCCGCCGATCGACGGCCAACCGGCGGTTCCGCCGTCGCCGCTGTCGTCGCCCACCGCAGCCGGTGACTGCACCGGATCGTTGGTGTCGTTGAAGGTCCGCAACGCCATCGACGACGACCGCACCCGGCCGCAGCCGAGCACGGACCCGTCGCTCACCGGTGAGGATCCGTTCCCCACCTTCACCGACGACCCGCTCGACGATCTGACACCCTCACCGTCCTGAGCCGCCGTCCATCACTGACGGTAGGGTCTGGGGCTGGCGGACCGGCTGCCGGTCATGCCGCTGGTGGCCGCGCTCGCCGCTGGTGCTCGACCAGGACGGCGTCCGGCACACCGGTGACGGGTACGACGGTCGCACGTTCCGCCGACGACGGGTCGGCGGAACACTGCTTAGGGAGGACACGCGTGGAGCTTGGAGAGGTCGCGGCGCTGGTGGCGGCGATCGCGTTCGCGATGCTGGTGCTGATCCTGACGCTGCCCATCCTGCGCCTGCGGCACACCGTGGACGCCACGACCCGCATGATCAACGACCTCAACGAGCAGACCAGGCCGTTGCTGGGCAACGTCAACACCACGGTGGAGAACGTCAACACGGCCCTGACCCAGGTGCAGACCTCGCTCGACGGGGTGAACCTCCAGCTCGCCAAGGTCGACACCATGACCAGCCACGCGCAGAACGTCACCGCCAACGTGGCGAACCTGGCCACCGTGGTCTCCGCCGCCGCCGCGAACCCGCTGGTCAAGGTCGCCGCCTTCGGGTACGGCGTGCGCAAGGCCGCCTCCGCGCGCCGGCACGCCGAGACCGAGCGCGAGGTGCGCGACACCATCAAGCAGCAGCGTCGCGCCGCCAGGCGTGGCGACCGCTGAGCCGGTAGCGGGAGGAAGAGACATGAGGCGTCTGTTCTGGCTCGGCATCGGGCTCGCCGTCGGCGTGGTGGTGGTCCGCAAGGCCACCCGGACCGCGCACGCGTACACCCCGCAGGGCATCGCCGGTTCGCTGACCGAATCCGCTGGCGGACTGCTGGAGTCGCTGCGTAGCTTCGTGGAGGACGTCCGGATCGGGATGGCCGAACGCGAACAGGAGATCCACGAGGCGTTCGCCCGGGGCGAGGCGTTCGACGACCAGTTCGCCGAGCTGCGGGAGGACCCGCGCATCGGCGACCGAGAGATCTTTCCGGAGGAACCCCAGCGATGAAGACGGCGGAGATCAAGCGGCGGTATCTCGCCCACTTCGAGGCGAACGGCCACGCCGTGGTGCCGTCCGCTCCGCTGCCCGCCATCAGCGATCCGAACCTGCTGTTCGTCAACGCCGGCATGGTGCAGTTCGTCCCGTACTTCCTGGGGCAGCAGACCCCGCCGTACCCGCGGGCGGTCAGTGTCCAGAAGTGCATCCGGACGCCGGACATCGACGAGGTCGGCAAGACCAGCCGGCACGGCACGTTCTTCCAGATGAACGGCAACTTCTCCTTCGGTGACTACTTCAAGGCCGGGGCGATCCCGCTCGCCTGGGAGTTGTCCACCAAGCCGGTCGCCGAGGGCGGCTTCGGGCTCGACCCGGAGCGGGTCTGGCCCACCGTCTACCTCGACGACGACGAGGCGTACGACATCTGGCGGTCGGTCGGCGTGCCGGCGGAGCGGATCGTTCGCCGGGGCAAGAAGGACAACTACTGGTCGATGGGCATCCCCGGCCCGGCCGGCCCCTGCTCGGAGCTGTTCTACGACCGGGGCCCCGCCTACGGGCGGGAGGGCGGTCCGGAGGTCGACGAGGACCGCTACCTGGAGTTCTGGAACCTCGTCTTCATGCAGTACGAGATCGCGGACGTGACCAGCAAGGAGCACTTCCGGATCGTCGGCGACCTGCCGAAGAAGAACATCGACACCGGCATGGGGCTGGAGCGGATCGCCTCCATCCTCCAGGGCGTCGACAACCTCTACGAGATCGACGAGGTCCGGCCGATCCTCGACCGGGCCAGCGAGCTGTCCGGCAAGCGGTACGGCGCGCACTCCGGCCAGGTGGCCGCCGAGTCGCACCCGGACGACGTCCGGCTGCGGGTGGTCGCCGACCACGTGCGGACCGCGCTGATGCTCATCGGTGACGGGGTGACCCCGAGCAACGAGGGGCGCGGCTACGTGCTGCGCCGGATCATGCGCCGGGCGATCCGGGCGATGCGGCTGCTGGGCTACCAGGACCGGGCGCTGCCGGAGCTGCTGCCGGTGGCCCGGGACTGCATGTCCCCGTCGTACCCGGAACTGGCCACCGAGTTCGACCGGATCTCGCAGTACGCGTACGCGGAGGAGGACGCCTTCCTCTCCACCCTGCGCGCCGGCACCACGATCCTGGACACCGCGATCAGCGAGACGAAGCGGGCCGGGAAGCCGGCGCTCTCCGGGGACAAGGCGTTCCAGCTGCACGACACGTACGGCTTCCCGATCGACCTGACCCTGGAGATCGCCGCCGAGCAGGGGCTGACCGTCGACGCCGAGGGCTTCCGCCGGCTGATGGCCGACCAGCGGTCCCGGGCGAAGGCCGACGCGAAGGCCCGCAAGACCGGGCACACCGACCTGTCCGCGTACCGGTCGGTGCTGGACGGCGGCGGCCCGGTGACCTTCACCGGGTACACCGAGACCTCGCGTGAGGCGAGGGTCCGGGCGCTGCTCTCCGGCGGCGCGCCGGTCGCCGCGGCCGTCGAGGGGGACACCATCGAGCTGGTGCTCGACACGACCCCGTTCTACGCCGAGGGCGGCGGGCAACAGCCCGACCAGGGGCTGATCACCGTCGGCGGCGGCGAGGTCGAGGTCTTCGACGTCCAGCAGCCGGTGCCCGGCCTGGTGGTGCACCGGGCGCGGGTGCGCCGGGGCGAGGTGCGTTCCGGCGAGACCGGCTTCGCCGAGATCGACGTGACCCGGCGGCGGGCGATCTCCCGGTCGCACACCGCCACCCACCTGGTGCACCAGACCATGCGCAACTTCCTCGGCGAGTCGGCGACGCAGGCCGGTTCGCTGAACGCCCCGGGTCGACTGCGGTTCGACTTCAACACCCCGACCGGTGTCGCGCCGAGCGTGCTGCACGACGTGGAGCAGCAGGTCAACGAGGTGCTCCTGGCCGACCTGGAGGTGCACGCCTTCGTCACCTCGCTGGAGGAGGCCCGCCGGATCGGCGCCATGGCGCTCTTCGGCGAGAAGTACGGCGACGAGGTGCGGGTCGTCGAGGTCGGCGACTACGCCCGGGAGCTGTGCGGCGGCACGCACGTCGACCGGTCCGGGCAGCTCGGCCTGGTGAAGATCCTCTCCGAGGCGTCGATCGGGTCCGGGGTGCGCCGGGTCGAGGCGCTGGTCGGCATGGACGCGTTCCGCTTCCTGGCCAAGGAGCACCTGCTCGTCGCCCGGCTGGCCGAGCTGTACCGGGTGCCCAGCGACCAGGTGGCCGACCGGGTGGAGCAGACCGTCAGCCAGCTCCGCGACGCCGAGCGGGAGCTGGAGAAGCTCCGGGCCCAGTTGGTGCTCGGCGGAGCGGCGGCGCTCGCCGCGCAGGCGAAGGACGTGCGCGGCGTCGCGTACGTCGGCACCGAGGCGCCGGAGGGCGCGGCCGGCAACGACGTGCGGACCCTTGCCCAGGAGATCCGGGGCCGGATCGACGCGGCACGGCCGGCGGTGGTCGCGGTGACGGCCCGAGCCAACGGCAAGGCGTCCCTGGTGGTGGCGGTGAACGGCGCGGCGCGCAGCCGGGGCCTGGCCGCGAACGACCTGGTCAAGGCGGCCTTCTCCGGTCGGGGCGGGGGCAGTCCCGACCTGGCCCAGGGCGGCGGCCTGCCGGCGGCCGAGGCGCCGAACCTGCTGCTCACCGTGGAGAAGGCGATCAGCGAGGCATAACGTCCCCGACGAGGTGCACCAGGGCGGGCCGCATGGTCCGCCCTGGTGCGTTCTGCCGCCGGGAGCCCGGGGTACGTTGTCCGGCGGTGTGCATCCAGCCGGTGCGGTCAGTCGCAGGGAGTGAACCCGATTGAGTGAATTCGCGCGGGGCGTCCGCCTCGGGGTGGACGTCGGCCAGGTCCGCGTCGGTGTGTCGATCTGCGATCCGGACGGCATCCTGGCCACCCCGCTGGTCACCCTCGCCCGCGACCTGACCAGCGCGGACGACACCGTTCCCGGCGACGTGGCCGAGCTGCGCCGGCTCGTCGCCGAGCACGGGGCGGTCGAGGTGGTGGTGGGGCTCCCGGTGAACCTGGCCGGGAAGCACGGACCGGCCGCCGTACACGCCAGGTCGTACGCGGACCGTTTGGCTGATGTAATAGCGCCTGTTCCGGTGACGCTCACTGACGAGAGGATGTCGACCGTGGTGGCTAGTCGTAGGCTGGCCGAGCGGGGCGTCCGGGGAAAACGGCAACGGGCGGTGGTCGACCAGGCCGCCGCGGTGGAGATTCTGCAGAGCTGGCTAGAGGCGCAGCGGAGGCGGACGTAATGATCGACGATCTGGACCTCGGTTTCGACGAACGCGACCGGGGCGAGAAGGGCAAGCACCGGCGCAGTGCCATGCGCAAGCGCAAGGGCAAGTCCGGTGGTGGGGGCCGCACGGTCCTCGCCCTCCTGCTGGCGTTCGTCCTGCTCGGCGCGATCGGCGGCGGTGCCTTCTACGGCTTCGACCGGGTGCAGAGCTACTTCGTCACCCCCGACTACGACGGCGCCGGCACCGGCGAGCTGACCGTCGAGGTCAAGCAGGGCGCGTTGATCGCCGACATCGCCAACGTGCTCTACAGCGCGGGCGTGGTCAAGAGCGCCCAGGCGTTCATCGACGCCGCCGAGGAGAACTCGCGCAGCAAGAACATCCAGCCCGGCACCTACAAGGTGCGCAAGCAGATGAGCGGCGAGAGCGCCCTCGGCATGCTCCTCGACCTCAAGAACAAGATCGTCAACGGGATCACCATCCCCGAGGGGCGCAGCGCCAAGCAGACGTACAAGCTCCTGTCGGAGAAGACCCAGATCCCGGTGGAGGACTTCGAGGCGGCGGCGAAGGACCCGGAGGCGCTCGGCGTCCCGGACTGGTGGTTCACCCGCAACGACGGCAAGAAGGTCGTCAAGTCGATCGAGGGCTTCCTCTACCCGGACACCTACGAGGTGCCGCCGAAGGCGACCGCCGAGGTGATCCTCAAGGAGATGGTGGCGAACTTCCTCACCGTCACCGGCAAGATGCAGTTCGCCGAGCGGGTGCAGAAGGAGCGCGGCGGGATCAGCCCGTACGAGGCCCTGATCGTCGCCTCGCTCGCCCAGGCCGAGGCGGGCAACAAGGACGACCTCGGCAAGGTCGCTCGGGTGGCCTACAACCGGGTCTACGGTGACTTCGACTGCAATTGCCTGGAGATGGACGTCACGGTCAACTACTACCTGGAGTCGACCGGTCAGCGGACCAAGTCGTCCAAGGAGATGACCGCCGCCGACATGGACAACCCGAAGAACCCGTACAACCGCAAGCTGCCAGGTCTGGTGCCCACTCCGATCAACAACCCGGGCAAGGACGCGATGGAGGGAGCGATGGACCCGCCGGAGGGGAAGTGGCTCTTCTTCGTGGCGATCGACAAGGAGGGGCACTCCGCCTTCGCCGAGACCTACGAGGAACAGCTCCGTAACGAGGCCAAGGCGAAGGAAGCTGGCATCATCTGAGCTTCGGTCGACGATCGGGTTCACCCTGGATCAGGGTGAACCCGATCTGTCTTTTGTGGGGAAGCGTGGTCGTGAAGGGTTGATCCATCACTTTCTGCTCGATAGGCTTCTACTGTCCGTATTCAAAATGGTGGCGAATGGGGAGAAGTATGCGCGTCGGGAAGTGGTCAGCGAGAGCAGGAGCAGTTGCAACGACCGCAGGAGCGCTGGTGGCCTTCGCTGCGGTACCGGCGCAGGCTGCCGAGATCAGCTTGAGCACCACAGGAGCCGCAGGGCGCGCGGTCTACATCGCGAATGGTGACTGGGACCTGTTCGCCCGCGACACGCTAACCGACAGCCACTGCGCCCGCTGGCAGGAGAGGGCACCGGGTAGCAGTACGTGGAACTACAAGGGGAACTCCATCTGCACCGCCACCGAGGGCTGGGCGGCGTTCGCACGGTCCGGCTACTCCTACCGGATCTGCCGCACTGGTATCGGTAACTGCTCGACGGTGAGTACGCTGCCCTGAGTCAAAGGGACACGCGTTGAGGTGAGGGAGTGACGTGACAGCGCGCCGAGCGGCGGTGGTCGGTACGCCGATCGCGCACTCCCTCTCCCCGGCGATCCACAACGCCGGGTACGCGGCGGCCGGGCTGAGCGGATGGTCGTACACCCGGATCGAGTGCGACGCGGCCGGGCTGCCCGGCCTGGTCGCCGGGCTCGGGCCGGAGTGGGCCGGCCTGTCGGTGACCATGCCGGGCAAGGAGGCCGCGCTCACCGTGGCCGCCGAGGTGTCGCCGGTCGCCGCCGCCGTCGGGGCCGCCAACACGCTGGTCCACCGCCCGGACGGCACCTGGTACGCGGACAACACCGACGTGGTGGGCATGGTCGAGGTGCTGACCGCCGCCGGAGTCTCCCCGGGGGCCACGGTCACCGTGCTCGGTGCCGGGGGCACCGCCCGGGCGGCGGTCGCGGCGGCGGCGCGGCTGGCCGCGAAGTCGGTGACCGTGGCGGCCCGCCGCCCCGAGGCGGTCGCCGAGCTGCGTCCGGTGGCCGGGGCGCTCGGCGTGCCGATGGTCGCCGCCCCGTGGGCCGAGGCCGCCGCGCACCTCGACGCCGACGTGGTGGTCTCCACCCTGCCGAAGGGAGCCGCCGACCCGTTCGCCGAGGTGGCCGCCTGGCGGCCCGGGACGGTCTGCTTCGACGCGCTCTACGACCCGTGGCCGACCCCGTTGGCCGCGTCCGCGCAGGCGGCCGGCTGCCCGGTGGTCTCCGGGCTCGACCTGCTGCTGGCCCAGGCCGTCGGCCAGTTCGAGCACTTCACCGGCGTCACCGCGCCGGTCGAGGCGATGCGCGTGGCCCTCGCCGCCGCCCGCTGACCCGCTCCGGGCTCGGTGCAATCGACTCCGGTTCGGCGATACGGGGCCATCCCCCGCGCGGGACAGCCCCGTATCGGCGAACTCGTGATCGTGGGGCGGCGGTCAGGCTCCTGCGGCTGACTTGAGGTCGGCGGCGCGGTCGGTGTTCTCCCAGGTCAACTCGGGTAGGTCCCGGCCGAAGTGGCCGTACGCGGCGGTCTGCCGGTAGATCGGCCGGAGCAGGTCCA
>NZ_BSTB01000029.1:0-85426 GCF_030269285.1 Micromonospora sp. NBRC 101691 | reverse complement strand
TAGCCGCCGAACTCAACGGCCGACCACGCAAAACACTCGGCTGGGACACCCCAGCCGAGCGCCTCGCTAAACTCCTCACCGAAACCAGTTGATCACCTGTGTTGCAACGACCCCTCGAATCCGCCTTGCCGAGGAAGGGTCCCCTGCAAACACCTCAGCGGGTGGGCTGCGCCGTGCCGGGGGCAGCGTCGGTGAGGACGACCTCCCACGCCTCCACGCCCCGCTCGGTGACCGTGGTCGGCGACTCCAGGTGGTACGCCCCGCTGGGTAGGATGCCGGCACCGCCGTACCGGGCCAGCACGGCCAGCTGCGCCGCCACGTCCTCGCCCTGATGCCCCTCGGGCAGCCGACGCCAGAAGTCGAAGCCGCCCGCGTCGACCAGCCGGGCCCGGTCGTAGAGCACGCAGCCCCCGATCCAGGACACCTTGTACGCCCGCCAGGCACCCTCCGGCAGGTCCAGGCTTCCGGTCACGTGCAGCAGGTTCGCCGCGGAGTGGATGGTCGCGCGCTGCCACTCGCGGGTGCCGGGGCGTACCGTCTCCGGGACGGGTGGGCCGGTCCACTCCTCGTAGTGCCGGTGGCTCTGGGGCCGGACGTCGTCGAGGTAGGAGAGACCGTGCACGGCGTTGCCGACGAACCCGCAGCCCAACTCGGTGATGGCGGTGACCAGCCGGTGCAGGGCTCCCGGTTCGAGCCAGACGTCGTCGTCGAGGCAGAGCACGTACCGGGCCGCCGACCGGTCCAGCAGGTACGCCCGGTGTTCGGCCAGGCCACGCCGGGGCAGCCGGCGGGTGAGCAGCACCGGGTGCCCCCGGTGGCGTAACGCCCGAGCCATCGTGGCGACCGCCGGGTGGCGGAAGGCGGGCGCGCCGTCGGACTGGTCGCTGACCACCACCCCGAATCCGGGTACGCCCTCCTGCGCGGCGAGCCCGGCGAGGGTGACCGCGAGTTCGGCCGCCCGGTTCCGGGTGGGGATCAGCACGTCCAGGGTGCGCTCGCGGCGGAAGTCGTCCGGCGAGCCCGGATCGAGCGGCCGGTCGACCACGCCGGGCGGGCACACGGTGTGCGGCCGGTCGGCGGTCCCGGGCGGGGCTACGGCGTCCGGCCGGTTCACGGCGTCCGGCCGGTGAGGAAGGGGCCCCGGTTCCCCTTGCCGTGGCCGTTGCCGTTGTGGTGGCCGTTGCCGTTCGGGTGGCTGTCGGTGTGCGGGTGCGTGTTCCTCGGGCGGTCGGTGCCGGCCGCGTTCGACTGACCGGTGCCGGTGCCGGTGCCGGTGCCGGTGCCAGTGCTGCTGGCGGTGGCCGTGGCGTGGCTGGTGGCGTCGAGGGTCGGCACCTCGGCGATCTGCTGCGCGCGGATCCGTTCGATGATCGCCGAGGTGGAGCGGTCCGGGACGTAGCCGAGGGTGCGGACCTGCCCGCCGAGCCGGCGGACCAGGGGAGCCTCGGGCACCATCTCGGGCGGGTAGTCGCCGCCCTTGACGTACACGTCGGGGCGGATCGCCTCGATCAACGTCGCCGGGGAGTCCTCCCCGAAGACCACCACGTGGTCGACGCAGGCCAGTGCGGCGAGCAGGGCGACCCGGTCCTCGACCGGGTTCACCGGCCGGTCCGGGCCCTTGAGCCGGCGGACGCTGTCGTCCGAGTTCACCGCCACGACGAGCAGGTCGCCCAGCTCGGCCGCCTGTTCCAGATAGCGCACGTGTCCCCGGTGGAGCACGTCGAAGCAGCCGTTGGTGAAGACCACCGACCGCTCGGCGGCCCGGTGTGCGGCCACGATCGCGGCCAGGTCCTCCGGGCCGACCAGCACCGGCCGGTCACCGCCGTCGACCGTGACGCCCAGCGCGGCGAACAGGTCCTGTCGACGGCAGACGCAGGTGCCGGTGTCCGAGACGGTGATGGTGGCGGCGAGCTGAGCCAGGTGGGCGGCGGTGGACAGCGGAGCCTCGGCGGCGAGGGCCAGCGTCATGGCGGCCAGGTACGCGTCCCCGGCCCCCACCGCGTGGCTGGCCGGCACCGGGGTGGCATGGCTGCGCCTGGTCGAGCCCTCGGCGCTGCCGACCACCGCTCCCTCGGTGTCCAGGGTGACCGCCACGACGTCCGCCCCGGTGTGCGCGCGCAGTTCGGCCAGGCGGGACTCGGCGAGGCTCGCCCGGTCCGTGCCGGTGCCGTCGGCGGTGACGGTCACTCCGGTGCCGGTGACGCTGAACCCGTCCCCGGTCAGGGCCAGCCGGTCCTCGCCGGGGGTCGGCTCGCCGGTGGGTCCGGTGGGTGGCATGTCGGCCGGGCCGGGGACCGGTTCCTCGCGGTGCGGCGGCCGGCCCGGGGCGGTGCCGTCGTGGGGCACGACGGCTGTCCGGGTGGCCCGTCCCTCGCCGGGGGCGGTGCCGACGACGAGTTCGGAGGGCCCGTCCGGCGGGTCGGGGTGGTCGAGGTGCAGGACGTCGACGCCGGTCGCCCGGACGGTGGCCCCGGCGGCGGTGGCCCGGGCGAGCAGCCGGGTCGCCTCGGCGAAGCTCGGTGTCACCACGGTCGGTGCGAGCCCGCGCCAGTCGGCGAGGTCGTGCGCGTCCAGGGCGACGGTGGCGAAACGGTGCCGGTTGGCGACCAGCCAGGCCCGGATCGGTGCGGACAGCGCACCGAGCCCGTAGTCGCAGACCACCAGGGTCGGCGCGGCGCCGGCCGACGCGGCCCGCAGTTCCTCGACCGCGCATCCCACGGCGGTGAGCAGCCGGGCCACCCCGTCGTCGGTGAGCGTGTCGTCCGGGTCGCCGGAGTCCTCCCGCAACAGGATCTGGTTCCCGGCCAACATCCGGCGTTTCACCGGGGTCGGCCGGCCGGGCTGGTTGACCGTCCGGTCCCAGACGCCCGCGCGGTCCAGGCAGTCGTGCAACTCGTCTCCGGCGACGTCCGCGCCGACCGGCGCGACCAGTGCGGCGAGGCCGCCCAGGGCGGCCAGGTTCACGGCGGTGTTCGCCGCCCCGCCGGCCGCCGAGATCCGTCGCCGCAGGGTGAGCACCGGGGCTGGTGCCTCCCGGCAGAGCCGGTCGGAGTCGGCGAACCGCCACTCGTCGAGCATCGCGTCGCCGATGACCAGGACGGGGCGTCCCCGCCAGCTCTCCACGACGGTGGCGAGCCTGCGCTGTTCCGCTGCTGCTCCTGCCATGCCGTGCCGGATCCCCCTGCCTCGGCGGGTCAAACCCGCCACCGGGCGGCGTGACCCGGGCGACGCGTTTTGCCCCTCCCTCCTCGGGAACACCATCAGTGACACGGAGAACGGGACGACGGAGGAGGGCCGACTGATGGCAGGCCGAGTACTGGAGGGCAGGCGGATCGCGTTCCTCGCCGCCGACGGCGTGGAGGAGGTCGAGTACGTCCAGCCCCGCGAGGCGGTGGAGAAGGCCGGCGCCCGGACCGAACTGGTCTCCCTGAAGGGCGGGTCGATCCGGTCGTTCAATCACCTCGACCCGTCGACCAGCTACGACGTGGACGTGGCGGTGGCGGAGGCGGACGCCGGGGCGTACGACGCGCTGGTGCTGCCGGGTGGCGTGGCGAACCCGGACTTCCTGCGGGCCGACCCGGAGGTGGTGCGGTTCGTGCGGAGCTTCCACGAGCAGGGCAAGCCGATCGGGGTGATCTGCCACGGCCCGTGGACGCTGATCGAGGCGGACCTGGTCCGGGGCCGGCGGATCACCTCCTGGCCGACGCTCCGCACCGACCTGGTCAACGCCGGCGCGGAGTGGGTCGACGAGGAGTGCGTGGTCGACGGCGGCATCGTCAGCAGCCGGAAGCCGGACGACCTGCCGGCCTTCTGTGCCGCGATCGTCGAGGAGTTCGCCCGCCGCTGAGGATCCTGGCGGCGTCGTGACCATCGAAACCGCCGGGAACCGGCCGGCGTCGCGCCCGACGCGGGCGCGGGGCGTCGACGAGGGACATGTGGCACGGCCCGGGTGAGGCCCGCTCCGACCGGACCCGGCGGGGCGGTCCGGGCCGTGCAGCCCGACCGGGCCCGGCGGGTCCGGTCGGGGCCGTGTGCTCCGACCGGATCCGCCGGGCCGTGTGGCCAGGCCGGACCCGGCGGAGCGTGTGGCCAGGCCGGATCCGGCGGAGCGTGTGCTCAGGCCGGATCCGGCGGGGCGGTCCGGGCGCGGCTGGTCAGGCCGGGGCGCGGTCGGCGGCGGTGGCCGCCCAGGCCGCGTCCTCGGCCTGTTTGCGGGCCAGGCCGTCGCGGCCGTCGTAGCGGAGGAAGGCGGGCAGCGCGGCGGCGAGCGCGACGGTGCCGACGACGCAGAGGATGCCGCCGGAGACGATCGAGCCGTTCACCCCGACCCACCGGGCGGCCAGGCCGGAGCGGAGTTGGCCGAGGAGCGGCCCGGTCGAGTAGGAGAGCATCTCGATACCGGCGAGCCGGCCGCGTAGGTGGTCGGGGATGGTCTGGTTCCAGATGATCATGCGGAACAGGCCGGAGACCATGTCCGCCGCGCCGGCCAGGGCCAGGAAGAACAGGGCCAGCCAGAGCGAGTTGACCAGCCCGACGCCGATGATGGCCAGCCCCCAGGCTCCGGCGGCGAGGACCACCATCAGCCCGTGCCGGTGCACCCGGGCGGTCCAGCCGGAGCCGACCGTGGCGATCATCGAGCCGACCGCCGGAGCGGCGTAGAGCAGCCCGAGCACCGACGGCCCGCCCAGTTTCTCGGCCATGAACGGGTAGAGCGCCTGTGGCATCCCGAAGAACATCGCGTTGATGTCGACCAGGTAGGTGCCGAGCAGTTCGGGACGGCTGCGGGCGTACCGCAGGCCGGTGACCACCGAGCGCAGCGACGGTCGGTCGGCGGCCGGCGGCGGCGGGACCGCCCGGACCATGGCCAGGCAGACCAGCGAGACCGCGAAGGTGAGCAGGTCGAACGCGTACACCCAGGCCAGGTCGACGGTGGCGATCAGGATGCCGGCCAGGCCGGGTCCGCCGAGCTGGGCGAGCTGCATCCGCAGCGAGTTCAGCGCGCTGGCCGCCGGGATCTGGTCCGGGGCGACGATGCGCGGGGTGAGCCCCTCCATGGCCGGTCGTTGCAGCCCGTCGAGCGACGCGGTCAACGCGGCCACCAGGTAGAGCAACCAGAGGTGCGGCTCGTCGTCGAGCGAGTTCACCAGCAGTACCCCGCAGAGCAGGGTGAACCCGATCTCGCCGCCGAGCACCAGCAGGCGGCGGTCCAGGTAGTCGGCGAGCGCACCGCCGACGAAGGCCATCACCAGCAGGGGTACGAGTTCACAGACGCCGATCAGGCCGACCAGGAGGGGATCCCCGGTGATCTGGTACACCTGGTAGGGCAGCGTGACGTAGGTGATGAAGGATCCGAAGCTGGATATGCCCGCCGCGGTGAAGACCAGCCGGTAGTCCCGCGAGGTCCGCAGCGGCGTCACGTCCAGCGCCGTACGGCGGAGCAGGCGGATCAGCACGTGCGGGATGTTCGCCGTTCCGGTGCGTCCTGTCCAGCGTTTTGCCCCCGAGGTGAGGGCAACCTGACCTGGCGTCCGGCTACTTGAGGATGAGCCGGTCGGTCTGCTCGAAGACAGCGAGGTCCGCGAGGGTCTCGGCGACCGAGGGGGAGAGCGGGGCGGGGAACCCGTCCCCCGGGTGGAAGAACCCGGCGTCGGTGGTCTCGTCGGTGATCCGTAGCAGGTCGCCGTCCCACTCGTCGACCCGGAACGCGGCGGTGAAGACCTGGTAGGTGTGGCCGTACATGTTGGTGTGGGTGCGGTCCGGGCCGGTGTAGAGGGCGAACGCGCTGACCCGCAGCGCCCGGAGCCCGGTCTCCTCGCGGACCTCGCGTACGGCGCAGTCGGCGATCGACTCGCCCAGTTCCATCGCGCCGGCCGGCATCGACCAGTGACCGTTGTCCGAGCGTTGGATCAGCAGCACCCGTCCGCGCTGGTCGCGCAGCACGGCCCGCGCGCCCACGAACATGAGGGTGCGGTCGCCGGCCAGTGCGCGCAGTTGCCCGACGTACGACTCGGCCCAGGAGACACTCACCGGACCAATCTACGGGGTGGTCGGCGTGTCGTACGCCACACTACTTTGTTACCTATGCGTAGCACGATGATGGACGCCCCCCTCCAGATCGCCCGGATCCTCGACCACGGCGCCACCGTGCACGGCACGGCCGAGGTGGTCACCTGGACCGGTGCGGAACCTCGCCGGATGTCGTACGCCGAGGTGGCCCGGACGGCAGCCCGGCTCGCCCACGCCCTGCGGGACGAGTGCGGGGTGACCGGGGACGAGCGGGTCGCCACCTTCATGTGGAACAACAACGAGCACCTGGTGGCGTACTTCGCGGTGCCCAGCATGGGCGCGGTGCTGCACACCCTGAACATCCGGCTCTTCCCGGAGCAGCTCACCTACATCGCCGACCACGCCGAGGACCGGGTGGTGCTGGTCGACGCCACGCTGATCCCGCTGCTGGCCCGGGTGATCGGTCAGATGACCACCGTGCGGCACGTGGTGGTGGTCGGCGGCGGCGACCCGGCGCCCCTGCTGGCGGCGGCCGGCGACCGGATCGTCGTACATCACTGGGATGCGCTGCTGGCCGACCGCCCGACGGTCTACGACTGGCCGGAGGTCGACGAGCGCGACGCGGCGGCGCTCTGCTACACCTCCGGGACCACCGGCCACCCGAAGGGGGTGGCCTACTCGCACCGTTCGGTCTACCTGCACTCGCTCCAGGTCTGCATGCCGGAGGGGTTCGGGCTCGCCCCGACCAGCCGGGAGCTGGTCATCGTGCCGATGTTCCACGCGATGGGCTGGGGGCTGCCGTACGCGGCGTTCATGTCCGGCGCGTCGCTGGTCATGCCGGACCGGTTCCTCCAGGCGGCACCGATCGCCGAGATGATCGCCGCGGAACGGCCGACGATGGCCGCCGCGGTGCCGACCATCTGGACGGACCTGCTGGCCCACCTGGACACCCACGACGCCGACGTCTCGGCGCTGCGCGAGGTGGTGGTCGGCGGGTCGGCCTGCCCACCGGCCCTGATGCACGCGTTCGGCGAGCGGCACGGCGTCGAGGTGATCCACGCCTGGGGGATGACCGAGACGTCACCGCTCGGCTCGGTGGCCCGTCCGCCGGCCGGGGCGACCGGCGAGGAGGCCTGGCGCTACCGCTACACGCAGGGGCGGGTGCCCGCCGGGGTGGCGGCCCGGATCGTCGGGCCGGACGGCGACGTGTTCCCCGCCGACGGCGCCTCGGTCGGCGAGCTGGAGGTCCGAGGGCCCTGGGTGACCGCCCACTACCTCGGGGACGAGACCCCGGACGCGGAGAAGTTCCACGACGGATGGTTGCGCACCGGTGACGTCGGTACGCTCTCCCCGGACGGCTTCATCACGCTGACCGACCGCTCCAAGGACGTGATCAAGTCCGGTGGCGAGTGGATCTCGTCGGTGGAGCTGGAGAACGCCCTGATGGCCCATCCGGCGGTGCTGGAGGCGTGCGTGGTCGGGGTCCCGGACGAGCGCTGGCACGAACGCCCGCTCGCCACGGTGGTGCTCCGGGAGGGGGCCTCGGCGACGGCGGAGGAGTTGCGTGAGTTCCTCGCCGGCTCGGTGGCGCGGTGGCAGTTGCCGGAACGGTGGGCGTTCATCGACGGGGTGCCGAAGACCAGTGTCGGCAAGTTCGACAAGAAGGTGGTCCGGGCCCGGTACGCCGACGGCGCGCTCCCGGTGCACGTGTTGGCGGTGTAACGGTTTCGAAGGCGGCGACGCCTGAGGAGGTAGGGGCGATACTCCTACTCCCCCTCCCCAGGAGCGGCCCCGGCGTTCGCACCGCGCCGGGGCCGCCCGCTTGTGCGGTTCGTGCCGCACCAGCATTGTTGCGAATATCTTTCACATTCACCCGGTGGTCGCCGACTCTGTCCCCCGGTCGGCGGAAGCTCCGACGAACAGCGGTCAGGCCGCGCTGGTGCTGATCAGCACCTTCCCGACCACCGAGTCCTCCACCACGCGGTGCGCCGCCGCCGTGGCGTCGAGCGGGTAGTGGTGCAGCGGCAACCCGGCGCCCTCACCCACCCGGACGTGCCCCTGGGCGATCGCCGCCGTCACGTCCGCGATCGCCTGCTCCTTCGCCGGCCACGGGGTGGTGTAGACGAGGACGAACTGCCAGCGCGCGTTCGGCAGCATCAGCGCCCGGATCGGCAGCGTCACCTCGTCACCGCCGTCGTCGGCGTAGACGCTGACCACCGCGCCGGTCCGCAGGATCCGTACGTCGGTGGCGGCGTTCCGGGCGGCGGAGACCTCCACCACCGCGTCCACCCCGTCGGGCGAGATCCGGCGGACCTCCTCGGCCACGTCCTGCTCCCGGTAGTTGACCACGTGGTCGGCGCCGGCCGCCGCCGCGAGGAGCGCCTTCTCCGGGCTGCTGACCGTGGCGACCACCGTGGCGTCCGCCCAGCGGGCGAGCTGGATGGCCGCGTTCCCCACCGCCCCGGCCCCGCCCTGCACCAGCACCACCCGGCCGGTGAGCGAACCGGCGTGCAGGCGGCGCGGCATGGTCTCCCCGGCGGTCAGGCAGCGGTGCGCGGTGAGGAACGGGATACCGAGGCAGGCGCCCAGGTCGAAGGAGGCGTCACCGAGCGGCACCGCCTGCCGGGCCGGCACCACCGTGTACTCGGCGGCGGTGCCCCACCGGCGCTGCCAGGACGCCTCCCACACCCAGACCCGCTCACCGATCAGCCGCCGGTCCAGTCCGGTGCCGACCGCCTCGATCACCCCCGCGCCGTCCTGCCCCGGGGTCTGCCCGCCGTCGGGCACCGGCCAGTTGCGGCGGCCCTTCCAGTCGGTCGGGTTCACCCCGGCGACCGCGAGCCGCACCAGCACCTCCCCGGGACCGGGTTCCGGCACCGGCCGGTCGACCACCTGGAGCACCGAGGGGTCACCGTTGCGCTCGTACACGATCGCCTTCATCCCGTCCTCTCCTCCCGGTCGCGCTGCCGTACCCGGCAGTGCCCCGATCATGCCGGGTAGGGGCGCGGGAGGGGGGACCGCCGGGCACGTCATGCCCCGGGAAAGGACCCGTCGGGTACGGCCGGGTCGGGGGCGGATCAGCCGGCGACGACCTCGGGGGTGAGTGCGCCGATCGACGGGAGCACCACGGCGGCCAGCCGTTCGGCGTCCGGATCCAGCGGGTACGCCCCGTGCGGCACCGCCACCACCCGCATTCCCGCCGCCGCGGCGGACCGCACCCCGTTGGAGGAGTCCTCCACCGCCACGCAGCGCGCCGGTGCCACGCCGAGGCGCGCGGCCACCGCCAGGTAGACGTCCGGAGCGGGCTTGCCGTGCGCGGTCTCCTCGGTGGAGAGGGTCGCGCCGAAGGTGCCGGTCAGACCGGTCGCGGCGAGCGCCGCCGCGATCAGCCGGGTCGGCGAGGAACTGGCCAGCCCCAGCGGCCAGCGGCCGGCCAGCCGGCGCGCCACGTCGTCGGCCCCGTCGATCAGCGGGACGCGCTCGGCGTACCGCCGGGCCATCTCCTCGACCACCTCGGCGGCCACCTGCTCGGCGGTCCGGTCGACGCCGAGGTCGTCGCTGAGGTGGCGGGACCACTCCCCGGTGCTCATCCCCATTAGCCGGCGTTGGGTGTCCGGCTGCCAGGTGCCGCCGTGCGCCGCCACGTACGCGCGGCGGACCTCCTCCCACACCGGCTCGGAGTCCACGATCACGCCGTCCAGGTCGAAGATCACCGCATCCGTCACGGCTCCATCCTGCCGCGTCCGGGGCCGTTACGCCGGCACAGGCCCGGCGGGATCAGCCCGGCAGCCTGGCCGGCGGGGCCAGCCCGACAGCCCGGCCGGCGGGGCCAGCCCGGCCGGCAGGCTGATCCGGCAGGTCAGCCCTTCCGGCCGTTCCTGCCCGGCAGATCAGTCCGGCATGGCCGGCAGGCCGATCGGGTTGCCCGGGGGGATCATCGTGTGGCAACGGCGGGCCAGCGGTTCGAGCAACTCCCGGAGCCGGTCGATCCGCTCGGTGCCGAGCGCCTGCCACGGGTGGGCGGCGGCCCGGTCGGTGGCCTCCTCGACCGCCTGGAAGCCGGCCCGGCCCTCCTCGGAGGGCTTCCCCTCCGGGGTCAGCCAGCCGCGCCCGACCAGCCGGTCGTGGGCCGCCCGCCACTGCTCCTCGGACCAGCCCCGGCCGGTCAGCATGACCGGCTGCATGCCGTCGGCGATGCGCCAGGCCAACGTCTCCACCGGGTCCAGGCCGGCGGCGACGAGTGCCGCGACGTGCCCGTCGCCCCGGTGCTCACGCAGCGTCGTGGACGCCTGCCAGAGCCGGGCGAGAGGGTACTCCGCGCGGGGCAGGGCGGCGTTCGCCGCGCCCAGCACCCGGCCGCCCGGCTCCACCGTCAGGGCGGCGGCCTCCAGCAGCTCCGCCGCCTCGGCCAGGTGCTTCTCGGGCAGTTCGTACGTCAGTTCGGCGAGCGCCTGCACCGCTCCGGTGAGCCGGGCCCGCAGCGCTTCCGCCGGGGTGGCGAGCTGCCAGACGGCCGGCAACGCCCGGCCGACCATGTGCGGGGCGAAGGTGAAGAAGACCGCGACCACCGGGGCGGCGTCGGTCGCGCCCAGCGGCGCGGCACGCCCGGCGAAGTAGCCACGCCAGTACCCGCGCAGCCCGACCGCCTCGAAGGCGGCCCGGGACCGGGGGTGGAAGTAGGTCACCACGTGCAGCGGCTCGTAGTGGGTCCACATCAACCGGGCGGTCCGCCCCGGATCGTCCAGTGACACGTGCACCTCCGCGTCCGGCGGGTGGTCACCACGCCGCGCTGCGTGGTGGATCCTGAACCTACTGCCACCGGGCAAGCTGCCGGAAGACTCCTGTGGTCCACACCGCACCGGCCGTTCCGCCGCTCCCGGTGCCGCCCGTCGAGCGGCACCGGGAGCGGAGGCAGGTGGTAGGAGGGGGCCCCGGTTACCGCTTTTTGCGGTGCAGGGGACCCCTCCTACCACCCGAAGCGGGTCACTGGGCGGCGAGGACGTCCACCACGAAGCGCAGCGGGCCGGCCGGGCGACCACCGGCACCGTCGCCGTACGCCAGCTCGGCCGGGATGTCCAGCTGGACCCGGCTGCCCACGTTCACCCCGACCAGGCCCTGGTCCCAGCCCGGGATGACCATGCCCCCGCCGACCTGGAAGGTGAACGGCTGGCCGGTCTTCCAGGAGGCGTCGAACTCCTCGCCCGAGGCGTAGAACGCCCCGACGTAGTTGACGGTGAGCTGCTGACCGGCCTTGGTGGCCGGGCCGGTGCCCTTGACCAGCGGGGTGACGGTGAGCTTGGTCAGCTCGCCGGAGCCCTTGGCCACGACCGGCTTGGTGCCCAGCGCCGGATCGGTGTTCGGGGGCAGCTGCGGAGCGGGAGCCCCGGGCGCGTCCGCCGACGCGCTGGCCGAGGGGGAGGTCGCGGCCTGGTCGGCGGGCTCGTCGTCGCTCCCGAAGACCACGAACGCCCCGACGATTACGCCGACCACGGCGAGGCCGGCGAGCGCGCCGAGCATCGACTGCCGGCGGCGCTTCGCCTCGGCGGCCTTCTGGGCGGCCAGCTTGGCGGCGAGCCGCCGTTCCGACTTGCTCGCCGGGCTCTGGCCCGAGGACCGGTTCTCCGTGCGCTCACTCACGTCGAGCACTCCCTGTCGCTGTGGAATGGTGGGTCGGCGCCGGTGCGGGCCGAAGTCGACGCAAACGGTACCCGGATCGATGCTCCGCAGGCAGGGGTCCCAGCGGCTCCGGCCCCGGGCAACCGGTCGGTGGGTGGGCCCGGGCGGCGGTAGATTCGGCCCATGGCGTTCCTCACCGCAGACGACATTGCCCTCCTGAACGAGTCGCAGCTGGCCCACGTGGCCACGATCGAAGCCGACGGCACCCCGCACGTCACCCCGGTCTGGGTGGACACCGACGGCGAGCACGTCATCTTCAACACCGCCAAGGGGCGGGTGAAGCACCGGAACATGGAACGCAACCCGGTGGTGGCGATCTCCGTCTCCGACCGGACGAACGACTACCGGACGCTGTGGATCAAGGGCACCGTCGAGCTGACCACCGAGGGCGCCGACGAGCACATCGACCGGATGGCGAAGAAGTACCTCGACAAGGACACGTACCCGTTCCGCAAGCCGGGTGAGGAGCGGGTGATCGTCAAGGTCACCCCGACCCAGCGGCTCAGCCAGGGCTGACGTACGACGGCCGGGGTCAGGCCGTCTTGCGCGGCGCCTTCTTCGGCGCGGCCTTCCTGGCCCCGGTCTTCTTCTCCGCCCCCGGCTCGGCCTTCTTCGCCGAGGTCTTCCTCTCCGCCGTCTTCTTCGGGGCGGCCTTCTTCTCCGTGGTCTTCCCGGCCGCCTTCCCGGCCGGGGCCTTCTTCGCGGCGGCCTTCTTCGCCGGAGCCTTCTGTGCCGACCGGGCCGCCGAGATCGGTGTGGGCTCGCCGGCCTCCGGCTGTTCGCCCCGGGCTGCCCGGGCCCGCTCCACGGACGCCCGGAGCGCGGCCATCAGGTCCACCGCCGCAGCCGGTGCCTCCTCGACCTCCTCCGGCGCGACCACCTCCCGCCCCTCCACCTTGGCGTCGATGACCTCCTGCAACGCGGCCCGGTAGTCGTCGGTGAAAACGTCCGGCTGGAACTCGCCGGCCATCGAGTCGATCAGCGAACTGGCCATCGCCAGCTCCGGTGGGCGAACGGTGATGTCCTCGTCCAGGAACCCGAAGTCCGGTTTGCGGACCTCGTCCGGCCAGAGCATGGTGTTGAGCAAGAGCACGCCCTCCCGGACGCGCAACGTGGCGAGCTGTTCCCGCTGGCGCAGCGCCACCTTGACGATCGCCACCCGCTCCGCGTCGACCAGGGCGTCGCGCAGCAGCACGTACGGCTTGGTCGCCGCCCCCTCCGGCTCCAGGAAGTACGCCTTGTTGTAGAGGATCGGGTCGACCTGCTCGGCCGGGACGAACTCCAGTACGTCGATCGCGTGCGAGGTGGTCAGCGGCAGGTCGGCGAAGTCCTCGTCGGTCAGCACCACCATCTCGCCACCGCCGATGTCGTAGCCCTTGGCGATGTCGTCGTAGTTGACCTCCTCGCCGCAGACCGAGCAGGTGCGCTTGTACCGGATCCGACCGCCGTCGGCCCGGTGCACCTGGTGGAAGCGGATGTCCTTCTCCTGGGTGGCGGAGTAGAGCTTCACCGCGATCGAGACCAGACCGAACGAGACGGCACCCTTCCAGATCGCCCGCATGCTGGCGCTCCTCTCACCGCTTCTGACCAGGATCGCAAATGATCGAAGGTGGCGCGCGCCGTTCACCGGCGAACTACAGTCACACTCGTGCCGGGCCGCCCGCCGCTGAGGCCGATGCTCGCGACGACCGGGCCGCTGCCGGCCGGGTCGGAGTGGGCGTACGAGTTCAAGTGGGACGGCGTACGCGCCCTGGCCGACATCTCTCCCACCGGCCAGCGCCTCTACGCCCGGTCCGGCGTGGAGATCACCGCCGCGTACCCGGAACTGGCGAGTCTGGGTGAGCAGGTGGACGACGCCCTGCTCGACGGGGAGGTGGTGCTCCTCGGCGCGGCCGGTCAGCCCTCGTTCACCGCGCTGGCCGAGCGGATGCACGTACGGGACCGGAACCGGGCGGCCCGGCTGGCGGCGGTCGCCCCGGTGACGTACATGATCTTCGACCTGTTGCGGCTGCGCGGGGTGGACCTGACCGGCCGCCCGTACGCACGACGGCGCGCGGAGTTGGCGGCGCTGGGGCTCGGCGGGGCCCGGTGGGCGGTGCCGCCGAGCTTCCCCGACGGCCCGGCCACCTACGAGGCGGCCGGTGAACACGGGCTGGAGGGGGTGATGGCCAAGCGGCTCGACGCGCCGTACCGCCCGGGGGTGCGCTCGCCCGACTGGGTGAAGGTCAAGCTGGAGGTGACCGGGGACTTCGTGGTGGGCGGCTGGCGGCCCGGCGCGCGGAAGATCGGCGGGTTGCTGGTCGGGGTGCCCGGTCCCGACGGCCGGCTCGCCTACCGGGGCCGGGTCGGCGGCGGGATCGGGGCGGCCCTGGAGCGGGCGCTCCTGGCCGAGTTGGAGCCGCTGCGCACCGCCGCCTCGCCGTTCGCCGTCGGCGTGCCCCGGGAGGACGCCCGGGGCGCGATCTGGGTGGAGCCCCGGGTGGTGGTCGAGATCAAGTACGGCCAGCGCACCCCGGACGGTCGACTGCGCTTCCCCCGGGTACTGAGACTGCGTCCGGACAAGCCCCCCGAGGAGGTCGACGATGCCGGGTGAGCGGCTGCGCGTGGAGGTGGAGGGGCGTTCGCTGGAGCTGTCCAACCTGGACAAGGTGCTCTACCCGGACGCCGGGTTCACCAAGGGCGAGGTGATCGACTACTACACCCGGATCGCCCCGGTGCTCCTGCCGCACCTGCGGGACCGCGCGCTGACCCGGATCCGCTACCCGAACGGCGTGGCCGACAAGTCGTTCTTCGAGAAGAACAAGCCGGCCGCCACCCCCGACTGGGTCCGGGTGGAGACGCTGCCCGCGCCGGGTTCGACCAAGGGGCGGGAGACCATCGACTACGTGGTCGCCGACGACCTGCCCACCCTGGTCTGGCTGGCCAACCTCGCCGCGCTGGAGCTGCACACGCCGCAGTGGCGGATCGGCGCGCACCCGGACATGCTGGTCGTCGACCTCGACCCGGGGCCGCCGGCCGGGCTGCGCGAGTGCTGCCAGGTGGCGGTGCTGCTGCGCGACCGGCTCGCCGACGACGGCGTGGAGGCGTACCCGAAGACCTCGGGCAAGAAGGGGATGCAGCTCTGCTGCCCGGTGGCCGGCACCCAGTCCGCCGACGTGGTCTCCGACCACGCCCACCGGATCGCCCGCGAGCTGGAGGGCGCACACCCGAAGCTGGTCGTGTCGAGGATGGCGAAGAACCTGCGTCCGGGGAAGGTCTTCATCGACTGGAGTCAGAACAACGCGGCGAAGACCACGGTGGCGCCGTACTCGCTGCGGGCCCAGCCGGTCCCGTCCGTCTCCACGCCGCTGACCTGGGACGAGGTGGAGGCGGTCGCCGCCGACGGCCGGCGTCGGCTGCGTCCGTACACCGCCGCCGAGGTCCTGACCCGGGTCGACGAGTACGGCGACCTGCTCGCTCCGCTGCTCGACGGCGGTCCGGAGCTTCCCACCCGCTGACGCCGGTTGCTATTCGACGCACATCGATGCGACGCTGAAGGGGATCTCAGCCGGCGCGTCGAGTGGGGGATCGTCATGAAGCGGCTCGTGTCCCGCCTGCTCGCGGCGGCGTGCCTCCTGCCGCTGCTGGCCGTGCCGGCCCAGCCCGCGGCCGCCTCGACCCCCTTCCGCAACCCGCTCAACCCGGGCGCGGACCCCACCATGACCTACTTCAACGGCCAATACCACCTGGCCACCACGCTCGGGGACCGGATCGGCATCTGGTCCTCGCCGACCCTGGCGGGTCTGGCCAGCGCCGGAGAACGGACGGTGTGGCGCGACCCGGACCCCAGCCGCAACAAGCAGGTGTGGGCCCCCTCGATCCACCGGTTCGTCCGGCCCGAGGGACCCCGCTGGTACATCTACTACACCGCCAGCGACGGCGTCGACGCCAACCACCGCAACTACGTCATCGAGTCCGAGGGCGACGACCCGCGCGGCCCGTACCACTTCAAGGCCCGGATCGCCGACGACGGGGAGTACGCGATCGACGGTGAGCCGTTCGTGCACAACGGCACGATGTACTTCGCCTGGTCGGGGCCGGGGCGGGGCATGGGTGGGCCGCAACAGATCTACCTGCGCAGGATGACCAGCCCGTGGACGACCACCGGCAGCCGGGTCGCCCTGCCCGCCGACGGTGGCTGCCACGAGGTGCGCGAGGGCCCGACCGGGCTGCGCGGCACGGGACGGCTCTTCCTCGTCTACTCCACCTGCGACACCGGCAAGCCCGACTACCAGCTCTGGATGAGGTCCATCGCCGACGGCGCGGACCCGCTGGTGGTCGCGAACTGGCGGCAGCACCCCGGCCCGGTGCTCTGGCGCAACGACGCGGCCGGTGTCTTCGGCCCCGGGCACAACGGCTTCTTCCGCTCACCGGACGGCACCCAGGACTGGATCGTCTACCACGGCAAGACCACCTCGGCGTACACCTACGAGGGACGCACCACGCGTGCCCAACCGGTGCACTGGAACGCCGACGGCACCCCGAACTTCGGCCGTCCGCTCGCGCTGTCCGCCACCCAGGCACCGCCCTCCGGGGACCCGTGGGCCAGCCAGGAGGCGGGTGCCACCCGCAGCTACGTCTCCGCCGAGCAGCGGCACCACTTCGACCGCGCCCCCGACGGCATGCTGACCCACTGGTGGTGGGACCCGGTGGACCGGACGGTGCGGCGCGACGTGTGGGGCGGCCCGATCGCCGGCCGACCGGTCGGCTACCCGGTCGGAGCCGAGCAGTACGTCTTCGCCCGTACCCCGGACGGACGCCTGCGGCACTGGTGGTGGACGCCGGGCGGGAGCGTCCGCCAGGAGGACTGGGGGCCGGGCCTGGCCGGCGACCCGACCGGAATGGTCACCTCCAACGGGCAGAAGCACGTGTTCGGCCGGGCCCCGGACGGCCGGTTGGCCCACTGGTGGGCCGAGTCCGACGGCACCGTCCGCCGGGACACCTGGACCGGCGGCGACCTGGTCGGCACGCCGGTCGCGTACGCCGTCGGCAACGAGCAGCACGTCTTCGCCCGGGGCAGCGACAACACGCTGCGCCACTGGTTCTGGTTCCCCGGCATCGCGAACAACCTGCCGGGGCTGGACGACTGGGGCGCGGTCGGCCGGGTGCACTCCGACCCGACCGGGTTCGCCTTCGGCGACCAGCAGCACGTCTTCTACCGGACCGCCGACGGCAGCCTCGAACACCGCTTCTTCGACCACGGCGACTGGGCCGTACGGACCGACAACTGGGGTGGCGCGCTCGTCGGCTCGCCCTTCGCCCTCCGGCAGGGCCAGACGCAGCAGGTCTTCGCCCGAGGCACCGACGGCGCGCTGTGGCGGCTGTCGTGGCGGCCCGGCGGCGCGGTGACCGCCGACCGGACGACCTCCGGTGCCACCACCGACCCGGTGGCGCTCGCCTGGCGCGACGAGACCCACGTGCTGGCCCGGGGCGGGGACGGCTCCCTGGTCGACTGGCACTGGCCGTCCTCGGGCGGTGCGGTGCCGACGTCCTGGGGCGGCCAGGTAGCCCCCTGACGCCCCCGCGCACCGCACCCCGCGCGGGCTTGCCGTCGCGGCGTCGGGTGTGGCAGTGGTGGAACGTTCAGGCTGGTTCGGGGTGCCAGCGGACGGCTGCGGCGGCGGCGAGGTCGCCGGCGTGCGCGAAACCGGCCAGCACCACCAGGTCCCCGGGGCTCGGCCGGCCCTGCCGGAGGGTCTCGTGCAGGGTGACCGGCACGGCCGCGCCGAAGAGGTTGCCGTACTCGTCGAAGGTGTCCGGATGCCGGGCCACGTCGACGCCGAGGGACTCCCGCCAGTTGGCGAGGAAGAGCCGGTTCGGCTGGTTGGTGACCAGCAGGTCGATCGCCGAGGTGGGAACGTCGAGGCGGTCGCAGAGCCGGCCGACCACCTCCGGTACGAGAGCGTTGCCCCGATCAATGATCTTCCGCACCTTGTCCGGGGTGAACGAGACATCGAGCTGGCTGTGCCCCGGCTCCCAGTAGCGGCGTCCGTCCTCCAGCCGGACGCCCATGTCCCCGGCGAACTCGCCGAGGTTGCGCACTTCGACGTCGAGGATCGGCGACTCGTCCCCCACCCGCAGGTAGCCGACCCCGCAGCCGTCCCCCGGCACCGAGGCGTGCGAGCGGCGGCGTACCTCGGACTGGGCGAACATCTGGCCGGCGGTGTTCTGCACGCAGCAGATCAGCGCGGTGCGCGCCTCACCGGTTCGCAGGATCTGCCGGGCCGTCCGGAGCATGTGGACGAAGGAGGCACAGCCGCCGTTGTGCACGTCCAGCACCCAGCCCGGGTCCTGCCCGAGCCGGTGCGCCACCGCCGATCCCGCGCCGGTCCACGGCAGGTCGGGTAGTTGCACGTTGGTGAGCAGGACGTCCAGCGGTCCGTCGCCCCGGGCGGCGGCACGGTCCAGGACCGGCCGGGCGGCCTTCTCGATCATGTCCACGGCGCTCTCGCCCGGGGCCACATGTCGCCGGTACCGGGGCGACTTGAACATCACGCTCTCCCGGAGCGCGTCGTCGTCGCCACCGTAGAAGTCCACGGTGACCCGTCGTTCCGGCAGGTAGCTGCCGACATCCACCAGGCTGACCGGGTTCACGCGACCTCCCGGTCTCCGTGGGGGTGGCCGACCAGCCGGAACCGCGGGCCTGCTGTGCTCATCGAGGATCGCCCCTGTCGTGCGGTGGGTGCGGACGTCCTTCGTGATCATCGTCGCCGGGAAATCGATCCCGCACAAGCCCCCGCCCGGTCCGCCGTCCGCCGCGCCCCGCTGCCAGGGCGGGAAATCGCCCGCTCCGGCTACCGGTGTCGGGTCAGCGGTGATCGGGTGCAGGGCGCGGTGTGGTCGGTGGGCAGGGTGCACCGGCCACCGGCGGCCAGTCGCCGGTCGCAGAAGACCCGATGTCGTACGCCCTGGGCGTCCTCGGCCGAGACGGTCACCTCCCCGGCGTCGATCCGCGAGGTGAGCAGGGCGAGAGCGCGGGTGGCGGTGCGGGCGAAGATCCGGGCGCGGTTCAGGTCGGGTGCGACGACCGGCACGTGGATCACCCAACGCTCCTCGCTCATCGCCGGTCACCTGCGGTCGCGCGTAGGGCGTGCCCGGTCTGCCAGTCGCGGAGCGCGTCCTTGATCCGCTTGTTCTCGTCGAGTACGGCTTCCAGCGCGGTCTGCGCGACGGTCAGTTCGTCGGCCACCCGGTGCAGGAAGGCCCGGATCTCGTCGGGGTCGAGCCCGTGGCGGCGGGTGGTGAAGCAGCGGGCGCGGACCTGCCAGGGCCGCAACGGTCGGTACGCGGACGGCGGGGCCGCGTTGACGGGGTGCCGGTACGCCGGCCGCCGCCGGTGGTGCCGGCCGAGCAGGCGACGCAGGATCGTGCGCATCAGGTGACCGCCCTTCGGGGTGTCCGCTCTCGTTTCCGGTCTGCCCACCGGGTGGAGGGGTGGTCTCCGGCGTCGGGTCCGCCGGAGACCACCCGGCCCGACCACCGCAGCCTCGATCGGCAGTACGGCAACCGGACGTGTGGTGTCCGGTGGTCGGGGCGAAGCAGGGGGACCGCCTCGCCCCGACCGGCTGCCCCTGGTGCCATCCGGGGGCTCGTGAGGAACCTACAACCGGTACCGGTTGTAGGTCAACGATGAACCACCGGTTGGTTGAGATTGGAGGTGCCACGTGATCGAATGGGCCTTGCCATCCGGGGAGTGTGTGATGCCCAAGCAGCAGTACCAGATGCTCGCAGACGAGCTGCGCAAGAAGATCGACTCAGGCGAGTGGCCGCCCGGCACCAAGTTGCCGAGTCGCGCGCAACTGTGCAAGGAGTACGGCGTATCCGACACGGTTGTCGGTAAGGCGATGATGCTGCTCCGGGCGACCGGCCTGACGGAGACCTTGGAGGGCGTGGGCGTGTTCGTGGCCGATCGCTCGTAGCTCGCGGTCGACGAACGCCGGGCGGATGACGGTGATACCGGCCCGCCCGGCCCACGTCGACGGCTGAACGCCCGTGCCGGGTCGACGTCGCCGTCTTCGGGGCGGACCATCCAGCGGTGGCCGGCAGCGGGGCGAGAACGTTCTACGAACGGCTCGGCTTGGTCCCAGCGACGAGGCGGCACGCAGCCCCGACGGCGGGACGCGACAGTGGTTCCACCTCTCGCCCTGGCCGGATGACCCTTCGGAGCGTGGCACCGCGCCTGGATCACTCGGCCGAGTCGGTCACCTGCTACGCAGGGGCGCGGAGGCGTGCGACCTCGCTGCGGGCGTGCCGGACCGGGTCGGTCTCCCGGCCGCCGGACCGGGCCAGTTCCCGCGCCAGATCGTTGGCGGCGGTGAGGACGTGCCGGGCGGTCCGCTTGTCCCGGTGGCCGTGGCGGGACTTGAGGTACGACCGGCGGGTGCGGCATCCGCCGCTGGCCGCCGTGAGCTCGTCGTCGGTCAGTACGCCCTGGGCGGCCTCGGGTGCGAGAACGGCGCGCAGCCACCGTTGTTCCTGCGGTACGGCGAGCCGGAACGTCAGCCAGAGCAACAGCAGGTTGGCAGCGGGGAAGACGACGATCATCAGCAGCGGGGCGCCGTAGTCGCCGGCGACGAGGTAGCCGATGGCACCCAGGTTGTCCCACCCGCTGTGGGCGGCCATGGCCGCGAGCATCAGCAGGAGCCCCCGCACCCGGTGCCCGGGGTCACCCCGGCCGATCAGCCACATCAGCCCGGCGCAGAAGACGGCGCTGAAGAGCACGTGCCCGACCAGTCCGGTCAGCCCTCGGACGAGAATGATCTGGAGCACGGCCCCGACCTGGTCGGCGCCGAAGTTGGCGTACGTGTTGTTGAAGGCGTACAGGACGTCCTCGGAGATCTGGAAACCGAGCCCGGCGAACGCGCCGATCATCAGCCCGTCGTACGGGCTGCGGACCAGCCGGGGAGCCAGGCCGATCAGCAGGACCAGGGCCAGCGCCTTGGACGTCTCCTCGGTGAACGGCGCGGTCAGCCCCGCGCCCCAGTCGGTGACCCAGGCCAGACCGAACCCCTTGCCGTACAGCGACAGGATCGCCCCGTTGGCGCTGATCGCGAGCCAGAACGTGGCAGCGCTCGCGCCCCAGACGAACGCGGTCAGCAACAGCTTCGACGGGAGCGAGGTGTAACGGTTGTGGTACGCGAGCAGGAAGAGCCACGGGATCGTGTAGAGCGCGAAAGCGAGGACGCCGGTGCCCAGCCCGACGCCGTAGGCCCCCAGGGCCGGGCCGTAGTAGTGGAGCATCCCGTAGCTGCCTGCGGCGACGCCCCAGACGAAGACCCAGAAGCACAGGTTGCGGGGTTGTACGAGCCGGAACGGCTCACCCCAGCCGGAGTCCCGGATCGCGGCGGCCCGCTCGGCGGTGAGAGCGGTGGTGTCGACGCTACTCACGACTGTCCCTCCAGGCTGACGCTGCGGAGCATCACGTCGATCTCACGTTGGTACACGGCGAGCTGCTCTCGGGATGCCGCGCTGATCTCGATGGTCATCCCCCGACGGTCGGGAAGGGCGTAGGCGGCGATCATCCCGTCGGCCGCCGTGCTGGTGTACCTCTCGATCACCCCGGTCAACCCGTTGACGGTCGGCACCGTCGTCCGTTCTCCGTCGATCGTGAACGCCGGCCGGGCGTCGGACCTGTTCTCGTTGGTGTTGACCTGGTCCAGCAGCGCGTCGGCGTCGCCGGTGAACGGTGCGACGCGGAGATGGGCGGCGACACCGTCACGGACGACGGTCGCGTTCGGCGAGCCCTCCTCCGGCTCTGCGGTGTCCGCGCCGACCCGGAGGCCGTCGACCAGTTGCCAGCCCTGCGGCGGGGTGACGGTCAGTCCGCCGGACAGGTTGAGGCGGTCGCCCGGCCGGATGGCGTCGTCCGGGGCCGGTGTCGCCGAGTCGACCAGCGGCAGGACCCAGGCCAACAGGAAGCCGAGCACCGCGACCACCAGGCCGGGCAGCAGGCTGCGGCGGTCCAGCCCGAACCAGCGGTGCTCCGCCGGGACCCAGGAGGGGGGAGGGACGTGACGCCCCTCGTAGGTGTTGCCCATGGCCGCCATCCTTGCCCCGTCAGGGGCGCTCGAAACCGCAATCACGGGGCTGACCAGGTTAGTTCTGTCGGTCGCGGACCCGCCGGTGCCGGCGAGTCCGCACGATCGGTGCGACTCCCGCCGCCATACCCGGCCCCGGCGGCTGCCCACCGCGTCGTCCGCCGGACCGTTCGCCGGTGCGCGGTGCGGCACACTGAGCGACATGACGCGGGGGCATGACCGTCTGTGCTGGGTGGCGGCCGGACCGGTTGCGGGAGTGGCGTTGGGTGCGGTCGACTCGGTGGTTGACCACGTACCGGTCTGGCTCGGCGAGGTCGGCACCGCGCGCGCCGAGCGTGGTGCCGGGTCGCAGGTGGCGGAGTTCGCCAGCCTGATCCTCGACGCCGGTTGGGCGTGGGCGGCGGCCTCGGTCCGGTCGGGCTGAGCCGGAAACCGCGCGGGCTGAGCCGGAACTGCCCCGTCTGCGCGGGCAGCTCGACAGGACCGCGACCGGGAATCCGTGACCCGGCGGGCCGACCCGTCCCGCGATCAGTCGACGGTGGGCAGTTTCGGACCGAGGACGTCGTCGGCGTCGACGATCGTGTACGCGTACCCCTGCTCGGCGAGGAAGCGCTGCCGGTGGGCGGCGTACTCGGTGTCGATGGTGTCCCGGGAGACCACCGTGTAGAAGTGCGCCTGGCGACCGTCGGCCTTGGGACGGAGCACCCGGCCGAGCCGCTGCGCCTCCTCCTGCCGGGAGCCGAACGTGCCGGAGACCTGGATCGCCACCGCCGCCTCGGGCAGGTCGATGGAGAAGTTGCCGACCTTCGAGATGACCAGCGTCCGGATCTCGCCCGACCGGAAGGCGTCGAAGAGCCGTTCCCGCTCCTTGTTGGTGGTCGAGCCCTGCACGATCGGCGCGTCGAGGTACTCGCCGAGCTGGTGGAGCTGGTCGATGTACCCGCCGATCACCAGCACCTGGTCGTCCGGGTGCCGCTGCACGAGCGCGCGGACCACCGGCAGCTTGGTGCGGGCGGTCGCCGCCATCCGGTAGCGCTCCTCGCTCTCAGCGGTCGCGTACGCCAGCCGCTCGGCGTCGGTGAGGGTGACCCGTACCTCGGTGCACTGGGCCGGGGCGATCCAGCCCTGCGCCTCGATGTCCTTCCACGGCGCGTCGTACCGCTTCGGGCCGATCAGGCTGAACACGTCGCCCTCCCGGCCGTCCTCCCGGACCAGGGTGGCGGTCAGGCCGAGCCGGCGGCGGGCCTGGAGGTCCGCGGTGAACCGGAAGATCGGCGCGGGCAGCAGGTGCACCTCGTCGTAGACGACCAGGCCCCAGTCGCGGGCCCCGAACAGGTCGAGGTGGGTGAACGCGCCACCGCGCCGCGAGGTGAGCACCTGGTACGTGGCGATGGTGACCGGGCGGATCTCCTTGCGCTCGCCGGAGTACTCGCCGATCTCGTCCTCGGTCAACGAGGTGCGGGCGATCAGCTCACGCTTCCACTGCCGCCCGGCGACCGTGTTGGTGACCAGGATCAGCGTGGTCGCCTTCGCCTCGGCCATCGCCGCCGCCCCGACCAGGGTCTTGCCCGCGCCGCAGGGCAGCACCACCACGCCGGACCCGCCGGCCCAGAACGCCTCCACCGCCGCCCGCTGGTACGACCGCAGCGTCCACGGCTTCCCGCCGTCCTTGCCGGCCTCGGCCAGTTCGATCGGGTGCGCCTCGCCGTCGACGTAGCCGGCCAGGTCCTCGGCGGGCCAGCCGAGCTTGAGCAGCGCCTGCTTGAGCCGGCCGCGCTCGGACGGGTGCACCGCGATGGTGTCGTCGTCCAGCTTCGCGCCGAGCATGCCGGCGAGCTTCTTGCTCTTGGCGACCTCGATCAGCACCAGCCGGTCCAGCGCCTGCAGCACCAGCCCGTGCACCGGGTCGTTGGCGAGCTGGAGCCGGCCGTACCGGTCCATGGTCTCGGCCACGTCCACCAGCAGCGCGTGCGGCACCGGGTAACGGGAGTACTTCAGCAGCGCGTCGACCACGCCCTCGGCGTCGTGCCCGGCGGCGCGGGCGTTCCACAGCCCCAGCGGGGTGAGCCGGTAGGTGTGCACGTGCTCGGGGGACCGCTCCAGCTCGGCGAAGGGCGCGATGGCCATCCGGCAGGCCTGCGCGTCCGGGTGGTCGATCTCCAGCAGCAGGGTCTTGTCCGACTGCACGATCAGTGGTCCACCGTTCACGCCGGGTCCTCCCGCTCTCACCAGGTGTTTCGCTGTCCGTCGCGCCGTCGCCCCCGTGCCACGACGGAATCTGGGCGACCCTCCAGTCTTGCACGCACGGGGGGCGGCCAGAAAAATTCACTACAGGGTGCAACCTTCGCGGCACTCACATACGTCTAGCGAAGGGACGGCTGTGCCCCTAGGAGGACACATGAACAGAGTTCGGTCCACCATCGGGGTCGCCGCCCTGGCAGTGGTCACGCTGGTCGGTGCGAGCGCGTGCGCGCTCGACCCGCAGGCTGATCCGGCCGGCGACGACCTCGCCGCGGTCAGCGTGTCGGGACGGTTATCGGGGGAGAGCGCCTCGCTCGGCTCCGACCAGCTGACCGGCCTGACGTCCGCCAGGACGACGACCGCGACACTGGCAACCACCCGCTCCACCGTCCAGACCACCTCGAACAGGACCAGGGCCGCCGCCTGCCCGCAGGGTGAGTACCAGAAGGCGGTCGAGACCTATCTCGCCAAGCTGGGCACGTTCGGCAAGGTCATCGTGGACGGCAAGCAGTCCGCCACCGACTGCGCCGCGATCAAGAAGTTCCAGCAGCGGTACGACATCCGCCCGGTCCAGGGTCGTGCCGGACCCACCACGTACGACGTGTCGAAGCGGCTGGCCACGACGAACGTGAAGAGCTGCAAGACCGGCTCCGGTGTCACGTTCTGCATCGACCTGACCCGGCAGACCACCTGGGCCATGCGCGACGGCAAGGTGGTCATCCCGCCGACGGTGACCCGGACCGGGATGCGCGGCTACGCCACCCCGACCGGCACCTACAAAATCAACAAGCGGACCGTGAAGGAGTGGTCCGACCCGTACGAGGTGTGGCTGCCCTACTGGCAGCGCTTCGTGGGTGGCATCGGGTACCACCAGACCACCACCTACCTGCACGACAAGTCCATCGGCTCGCACGGCTGCATCAACCTGCTGCCGTACGACGCCAAGCGGTTCTGGGACTGGGGCAAGATCGGCTACCGCGTGGTCGTGTTCGGCAAGCGGCCCGGCACCTGATCCGATCCGACCGCGTCCACCCTGTCACTTCGTTCCATCAGGTGACAGGGTGGACGCAGGGGCGGCGACGGGGAGGTCAGCAGATGACGGTCGACCGGGACACCACCGCCGAGAGCGAGCGGAACGCCGCACCCGTGGCGGAGGTGCCCTCCGGCGACGACACCCGACGCACGGGAGCCGACGACACCCGACGCAGCGACGGAGCCGCCGGGACGCCCACCGTGTCCACCGCGACCGTGGTGGCGTACGCGGTGGCCGGCGCGGCGGTCCTCGGCTGGTTCCTCTTCGGTTGGCTCGTGCTCCAGCAGGGGTTCGTCGACTCGCTGGGCGAGTCCGCTGGGGCGGCCTTCGCCCTGCTGCTGGTCGTCTCGATCGTCGGCACCGTCCGACGCGGCCGACGCCGCTGACGACCTACTCGTCCCGCACCGCCGCGGTGATCCGGTGCAGGGCGAAGGTGTGCAGCATCTCCGTCCGCTCGTCCTCCGCGCGCAGGTAGCCCGCCCCGATCGACACCGGACGCACCAACCGGGACGCGGTCGCGCCGTGCGCGTCCACGTACCCCACCCAGACCAGGGCCTTGTCCCGGACCGCCTGTTGCAGCACCGCCAGCGCGTCCCGGTGACCCGGCACCGCGACCGGACCGCCTCCCTCCGGCGCCACGCCGCGCAGCACCGACGGGGCCCGCCGGGCCACCCGTGCCGCCGCCTCGCCGCGCCGGATCTGCTCCACGATGCCGAGCAGCCGGGGCGGAGTGAGCCGGGGCCCGGCCAGCGGGTCGACCGAGCGGGTGGTCACCGGCACCCGGGCCGGGGCCCGCCGTGCCTTCGGCCGGGCCAGCACCGCCGCCCCGGCCGCGTCCTCCGGCACCGGCGCGTAGCCGGCGTCCCGCAGCGCCCCCAGCAGCCGGCCGATCTGGTACGGGGTGACCAGCACGGTCGGGGCGAGCCGACGCATCGACAGCCCCTCCAGCCGCCGGTCGGCGAGCACCTCGACCAGCAGCGCCTCGTCGTCGCTGCGCAGGTACGCCCCGGCCGACCCGACCCGCAGCCCACCGTGCCGGCGGGCCACGTCGTCCACCAGGTACGTCAGCCCCTGCGGCACCGGGGTCCGGGACCGGCGACGGAACAGCTCGTGCAGGTCCTCGGCGGACCAACCGGCGTCCAGCGCCCGGCGCACGCTCGCCGTGGTGACCCGGTGCACGCTCGCCCCGCCGGCCGACTCGTGCTCGGCGACCACGTCCAGTTCGGCGGCGAGCGTCGGCTCCGGTGGACCCGGCACCACCACGGTCAGGTCGGCCTGGACGAGGAAGTGGTCGACCGGCTCGGGGAGCAGCGCGTCCAGGGCCCGGACGGCGGTGGACTGCTCGTCGGGATCGGTCCGCACCCCCAGCGGGTCGTCGACGCCCGCCCCCGGGGACTCCGTGTCGGCCAGCAGCAGTCGCCCGTACGAGGTGAGCGCCCCCAGCCCGGTCACGCCCAGCGTGGCCGCCTCCGCCAGCACCTCCCGGTGGGCCGTCTCCCGTCCCCGGCTGCGCCGGGGCGCCCGCCAGTCGAGCAGTCCCAGCACCTCGTCGGGGGTGGGGGCGGTCGCCGGGGGCAGGTCGGCGAGGACCCCGAGCACGGCCCGCCGGGCGGCCGGCGCGCCGGCCCGTTCCGCCTCGGCGGAGAGCGCGCTGATCGGCCGGTCCCGGTCGTCCCGCTGCCCGACCAGGCCCACCTGCCGGGTCATCGCGAGCCAGGCGCGGGCCAACTGCTCCCAGCGGCGGGCCAGGGAGAGCGCCCGCCACACCTCGTACCCGCCGGTGGGCAGGACCTGCTGGTCGGCCCCGTACCGGGTGGTGCTGGCCCCGGGAAGGTCGAGCTCACCGAGGAGCCCGGCCGCGTACGCCGTCTCCAACAGCAGCGCGCTGGTCGCCTCGTCCAGCCCGGTGCCCTTGGCCAGCCGGCGCAGGTCCCGCACCCCGAGGCCGCCGGTCCGCAGCACCGGTGCCGGGTCGGCGGCCAGCGCGTCCAGCAGCGCCTCGGTGTGGCGTACCACCTCCATGGTCTGCCCGGTCCCGGCGTTGTCCACGAGCTTCGCCTCACGGGGCGCGGCGGCCACCGTCGGCGGCTCGGTCCGCAGCGGGCCGAGCGGGCCCGTCTCCCGACGTAGCAGCAGACCGACCTCGCGGGGCAGTTCCACCGCGCCCGCCCCACCCGACTCGGCCCCGGAGACCGGCACCAGCAGTTTGTGGTCGACCAGCCAGCGCACCGGGGAACCGGTCGGCGGGCCACCGTTGGTCGGATCGGCCGGGACGACGTCCTGCACCCCGGAGGCGGGTGCGCGCAGCGCGCCCGGGGGCACCGTGCCGACCGGCGGTCCGGCGGCGAGCCGGTCCAGGATCGCCCGCGCGGAGGGAGGCGCGGCCAGCAGCGTCCGCCGCAGCTTCGCCGGGTCCGCGCAGAGCGCGGCGGTCGCCGGGTCCAGCTCCGCCGCCGGCCGGCCCAGCCCCGCCGGGTACGCGGACACCTCGTCCACACTCGCCACCACGTGCAGGTCGTGCTCCGGGCCGTACACCAGGAAGAGCTCGCGCAGCCGCGACAGGGCGGTCCGGACGGCGGTCGGCGCGGGCGGACGCGGACCGGCGGTGGCCATCGCGAGCACCGCCTCCACGGAGGTGCCGCCTCCGCCGGGACCCCGGGTCAGCCGGGCGGCGTCGAGGATCTGGAGGGTGAACTGGTCCAACCCGTCGAGCGCGCGGGCCACCGAGACCCGCGACTGGGCCCGGACGGCGAGGGCCGAGAGGTCGGCGGGCACCGGCACGACGAGGTCCGGCCGCCGGGCGAGCAGCGCGGCGAGCGCCTCGTCGTCGAGGGTGCGCAGGTGGTCCGCGAGTGAGATGGTCATCGTCGTTCCACGCTAGCCCGCCGAGGGGCCGTCGCGCCCCTCGGACATCCGGTCGGTACCCCGGCGACGGTAGGTTCGCAGCATGCCCCCGCTGATGGTCGGATTCGACCTCGACATGACCCTGGTCGACTCACGTCCCGGCATCGCCGCCGCCTTCCGGGCGCTGACCGCCCGGACCGGCGTGTACGTGGACGTCGACGCCGTGGTCGCCCGGCTCGGGCCGCCGCTGCGCACCGAGATCGCCAACTGGTTCCCGCCGGAGGAGGTCGATCAGGCGGTGACCCTCTACCGGGAGCTCTACCCGGCGTACGCGATCACCCCCACGGTGCCGCTGCCCGGTGCGCTCGCCACCCTCGACGCGATCCGCGCCCACGGTGGGCGGGTCATGGTGGTCACCTCGAAGCACGGCCGGCTGGCCCGGCTGCACCTGGACCACCTCGGACTCTCCGTCGACGAGCTGGCCGGCGACCTGTTCGCCGAGGAGAAGGCGACCGCGCTGGTCGCGCACGGCGCGACCCACTACGTCGGCGACCACGTGGCGGACATGGTGGCCGCCCGGACGGCCCGGATCCCCGGGATCGGGGTGACGACCGGTCCCTGCACGGCCGAGGAGCTACGTGCCGCCGGAGCGGACACGGTGCTCGATGATCTCACCGGATTCCCGGCGGCGATGGGGCGGTGGATCCGGCTAGCCTGAGGGGAGTAGACGTCTCAAACGAAGCAGAGGTTCTCAGGTGCCGACGGGTCGAGTGAAGTGGTATGACGCGGCCAAGGGATACGGGTTCGTCACCAGTGACGAAGGTGGCGACGTGTTCCTGCCCAAGGGCGCGCTGCCGACAGGGGTCACCGATCTGAAGGGCGGTCAGCGCGTCGACTTCAGCGTCGTGGACAGCCGCCGGGGCGCGCAGGCGATGGGGGTCAAGCTGCTTGACGCCCCGCCCTCCGTCGCCGAGCTGCGCCGCCGGCCGGCGGAGGAGCTGCACGGCCTGGTCGAGGACATGATCAAGGTGCTGGAGGCCAAGGTCCAGCCGGACCTGCGGCGGGGCCGCTTCCCCGACCGGAAGACCGCGCAGAAGATCGCTCAGCTGGTCCACGCGGTCGCGCGCGAACTGGAGGTCTGAGGCACCAGCCCGGCGTCGGCGGCCCGGCCCAGCAGCGCCTCCACGGCGGCGAGGCCGTCCGTGCCCAGGTCGGCGGTGAACTCGTTGACGTAGAGCCCGATGTGCTGGTCCACCACGTCGGGCTCCATCTCCTGGGCGTGGGCCAGCACGTAGTCCCGGGTCGCCGCCGGGTCGGCCCACGCCCGCTCCACCGAGGCGCGGATCCACCCGGCGGCGGCCAGCGGGTCCACCACACCGCGCCGGGCCAGGATCGCCCCGAGCGGGATGGGCAGGCCGGTGGTGGACTCCCACCACTCGCCGAGGTCGACCAGGGCGGTCAGCCCGTGCCGGGGGTAGGTGAACCGGGCCTCGTGGATCACCAGTCCGGCGTCGTACCGGCCGGCGGCCACCCCCGGCATGATCTGGTGGAACGGCACCACCTCGATCCGGGCCGGCGGGCGGTCCGCCGACCAGAGCCGGAACAGCAGGTACGCCGTGGTCCGGTCACCCGGCACGGCGACCGTCGCGCCGGTGAGGTCCCCGGCTCCGGGGCGGGTGAGCAGGAGTGGACCGCAACCCCGGCCCAGCGCCCCGCCGCAGGGCAACAGGTGGTAGTCGTCCAGCAGCCACGGCAGTGCCCCGTAGCTCACCTTGACCAGGTCGAACGCGCCCTGCTCGGCAGCGTTGTTGGTCACGTCCACGTCGGCGTAGGTCACCTCGACCGGCGGCGCGCCGGGCACCAGGCCGTGCACCAGCGCGTGGAACACGAAGGTGTCGTTGGGGCAGGGCGAGATCGCCAGCGAGAGTGCCACGCCCTCACCGTAGCCCGTTGACCTGCCGCTCCGGCCACGCCCCTCGACCACGGTCCCGCCCCCGGGCCGCCCTCCCTGGTCCGCTGCGCCCGGCCCGTTCGGCCTGCCACGCCTTGCGGCACCGACGGTGCTCTTCTCACTCCCGACGGCCGGTCTCCCGCCCTGGTGACATGCCCCTTCGAGTCCTTTGGAGCTGCCCGCACAGACGGGGCACCATCCGCCCGCCGCCCGCCGCCCGCCGCCCGCCGCCCGCCGCCCGCCGGGTTAGTTGGTTGCAGGGGACCCTTCTTCGACAAAAAACGGTAGGAAGGGTCCCCTGCAGGCACCCGGCACCCGGCACCCGGCGACCGGCACCCGGCACCCGGCACCCGGCGACCGGCACCCGGCACCCGGCGACCGGCCGGTCGCGGGCCGCCCCGCCCGCTCTGTGGGCGCACGGACGGGGCAGCTCCAAAGGGCCGGAGCGGGCATCATCCACCGCCGGTGTGGGTTGTCCACAGGTTTGTCCACAGGTTCGACGAGGCTGTTGAGGACGACGACAACCGCTCGGACGATGGGGGTGTGAGGAAGCACGCGGTGAGCCTCGACGGACCGAACGAGGACCAGCCGACCGGTGGGCGCCGGCGCGGGAGCGGGCGCGGAGGCGGAGGCGAGGATGAGGCGGACGGTGGGGGCGAACGCGGCGGGGCGGGTGTCGAGCTGGGGGCGGTGCTGCGCGCCCTGCGTCGCCGGGCCGACCTGAGTCAACGCGAACTTGCCGTGCGGGCCGGAGTGTCGAAGAGCACGGTGGCCCGGATCGAGTCGGGCGGGGCGGACGATCCCCGGTTCCGTACGGTCGAGCGGCTGGTCCGCGCCGCCGGGGGCGAGGTGGCGGTCGGCGTCGCGGATGACGGACGGCCGGCGGCGGTGCCGGCCGTGCCGCACGACGGGTGGCGGGACGGCGCGGACCGTCGCTACCCCGCCCATCTCGACGTGCGGGAGGTCCGCACTCTCAAGGACTGGCCGGGGGCCTGGTGGGCGGACTGGTACAACCTGCCGCCGGAACGGTGGCCGTTGCCGGTGCCCCCGGCGACCTACGATCTCGACCGGCGTGGTCGTGACCGACGGCGGGAGGTCGACCGGATCCTCCGGTGTCTCCGTTACCGGCGTGACGACGTCGGCCTGCCCGCCACCTCGTGGCGGCTCGTCGCGGAGCTGCCCGATGGTGCGCTGGTGGGGGAGTTGCGGGCCCACGAGCGCAGCGTCGACCTGCTGTCGACCCGCCCCGGCGACGGCGCGCGGGAACTGGTGCTCGACGGGGTGCTGGTCGCGCCCGGCCTGCATCGGGTGGGCATCGGCCGACGGCTGGTCACCCTCCTCGTCGAGGGGATGGATCAGGCCGGGATCGGCGCGGTCCACGCGATCGCCGAGGGCGGTGCGGTCGAATTCCTGCTCGCCTGTGACTTCCGGCTTGGATGCAGCCGACCGTGGGCGCTCAGCCTCCGTCGGCCCCCAGGGCGTCGAGGGCCGCCGCCGCCGAACCCAGGGCGGTGAGGGCCTCCCGGAGCCGCCACGCGTCCCGGTCCCGGGGCCCGATCGGGTTGGAGATCGTCCGGATCTCCACGAAGGGAAGTCCGGCCTGGGCGGCGGCGACCGCCACGCCGTGCCCCTCCATCGCCTCGGCCACCGCGTCGGGGTGCCGGACGGCGAGGGCCCGGGTGCTGGCCGCGGTGCCGGTCACGGTGCCGACGGTCAGCACCGTGCCGACCACGGCGTCCGGCAGGGCCGACCGCAGGGCGGCGAGCAGGGCCGGGTCCGCCTCGACGGCGACCGGGCCGCCGAGTTGCTCGGCAGTCATGCCCAGCTCGTCGATCGGGATGAAACCCTGCGGTGACTCCGCACCCAGGTCGGCCGCGAGGCTGCGTTCGGCGAGCACCGTCCCGCCCACCGCCACCCGGTGGGCGAAGCCGCCGGCCACGCCGGCGCTGACCACGCCTCGGTACGGGCGTCCGGCGGCCTCGGCGAGCGCCAGCAGACGTGCGGTGGCCGCGCCCGCCACGGCCGGCCCGACCCCGACCGGGACGACGGTCGCCGTCGGATCGGTCAGTCCGGTGCGGAACGCCTCCGCCTCGGCGGGAACCGCGGTCACCACGAGCAGGCCGGTCACGCCACCGGCCCCTGGGAGTCCTGGCGGTCCTCGTCCTCTGACCGGTCGGCCGCCGGTGAGGGACGGTAGAGGTGGAAACCGGGCGGGACCAACCGCTCGTCCTCGGGCGCGGTGGGTGCCGGCGGACGGGCCGGGGGCGGGGAGGGGGGCTGGGGCCGGGGCGGGGTGGACACGGGTGGTGGTGCTGGTGCCGAAGTGGGCGGGGCCGTCGAGCCGGCCGGAACGGGGGTCGGTGTCTCCGCCGGGCCGGACGGATCGGTGGCGCCCGACGGATCGGTGGTACCCGACGGGGCCGGGTCGGGATCCGGCGGGTCGGTGGCGTCGGCGAGTTCCTCGTCGCCGAGCGGGCGGCCGATCAGGCGTTCCCCGCGTAGCCGGTTGGTGACCAGCATGCCCCGGACGGCGGCGAGCGTGCCGGCGGCGGCAGCGACGCCGATGCCGATCCGCCCGTCGAAGGGGACCAGCCCGAGGCCGCCGCCGGCCACGAAGGCGAGCATCAGCGCCGTCTCGGAGTGGGCGAAGGAGCTGGCCCGGAGCCGCTCCGGGATGCGTTCCTGGATCGACGCGTCCACGGCGAGCTTGGCGATACCGCTGCTCAGGGCGGCCACCAGACAGAGCGCGGCCACCATCTCCAGGGAGAACCGGATGGTGGCGAAGACCGCCACCCCGGCCACGATGACCATGCCGCTGGACTGGATCAGCGCCGGGTGGTGGATGCGGAGCCGGGTGCCGACGGCGGTGGCCAGGAAGGTGCCCACGGCCAACGCCGCGCCGACCAGACCGAGGGCGGCCTCGTCTCCGAGATCCCGGCCGAGGATCACGGTGGGCAGGTCCCCGGCCTTGATCGCGAAGGCGAGGAAGAGCAGCAGGAAGCCGTACACGGCACGGAGGCTGGCCGCGCCGATCAGCGTGGCCAGCACCAGCCGGCCCGCCGGGCGTCCACGTCCCAGGGGCCGTTCACCGTCGCGGCCGAACGCCCGGCGTAGCGGGCGGGGAACCCGTTCCGGCGGTTCGGAGTCGGCGCGGGGCGGGAGGCGCAGGGCGATCACCATGCCGACCAGGAAGATGAGCGAGGCGACCCGGAGCGGCCACTGCGGGCCGAACCAGAACGCGGCGAGTCCGATCGGCGCGACGAGGCCACCGGCGATGGTGCCGTAGACGCTGGCCCGCGCGCCGACCTGGGAGAGGCCGAGCCCTTCGGGCAGCAGCCGGGGCACGGCCGCGGACCGGGCCACCCCGTAGGCGCGGGAGAGGGCGAGCACCCCGAACGCCGCCGGGTAGAGCCCGAAGCCGTGGATGTAGTCGGAGATCATCCAGGCCAGGAACGCCCGGCCCAGCATGGTGGCCGCCAGGGCGTAGCGCCGGCCGTGCCGGAAGTGGTCGAGCAGCGGACCGACCACCGGTGCCAGCATCGCGAACGGCACCATCGTCACCAGCAGGTAGATCGCGACCTTGCTGCGGGCCTCGCCGAGCGGGACGTTGAAGAAGATCGTTCCGGCCAGGCCGATCGCGATCAGGGTGTCCCCGGCGCAGGAGACGGCGTGCAGGTCGAAGAGGCGGACCATGCCGACCTCGCCCCCGGCGCTGCGGGCCCGGGCCCGGCCGAACCGCCGCCCCATCCACATGCCGCCGTTGACCGACCCCCGGAAGAGCTTTCGGGTGGTACGGACGCCCGTGCCGACGGTCGTCCCGAGGACGGAGCGCCCGGAGCGGGAGAACAGCGGCATGTGCTCCATCCTCGCCCATCGTCCCGGCCGACGCCGCATCTGCCCGGGAAGACGTGTGTCGGGGAGTCCCTGTCGGTCCGCGCCGCGCATGGGGGACAATGGACAGGTGACCAGGCCCGCCTCCGCCCGCGCCCGTCTCGACCAGGTCTGCGCCGCCGCCGTCGAGGTGGCCCGCGACGGCATCACCGAGGTGGAGCCCTCGGATGTCGGCGACCACCTGAAGGCCGCCGCCGAGGGCGACCGGCTCGTCACCCACTACTTCGAGTGTCGACTCCCGGGCTACCGGGGCTGGCGTTGGGCGGTGACCGTCACCCGCGTCCCGCGCAGCCGTAACGTCACGGTCTGCGAGACCGTCCTGCTGCCCGGCCCGGACGCGCTGCTCGCGCCGGGCTGGCTTCCCTGGCAGGAGCGGCTCCAGCCGGGCGACCTCGGCCCCGGTGACCTGCTGCCCACCCCGCCGGACGACGAGCGACTGGCCCCGGGCTACGTGCTCTCCGACGACCCGGCGGTCGAGGAGACCGCGTGGGATCTGGGGCTCGGCCGCTCCCGGGTGTTCTCCCGGGAAGGGCGGATGGACACTGCCCAGCGGTGGTACGACGGTGACCACGGCCCCGGCGCGGCGATCTCGGTGGCCGCCCCCGCCCCCGCGCGCTGCGGATCGTGCGGTTTCTACCTCCCGCTGGCCGGGGCGCTGCGGCAGTCCTTCGGCGCCTGTGGCAACTTCTACGCTCCCGACGACGGTCGGGTGGTCAGCGTCGACCACGGGTGCGGCGCGCACTCCGAGGCCCTGGTCGAGACGGCCGAGGCCGCGGTCGACGAGCTGCCCACCGTCTACGACGACAGCGCGGTCGAGGAGCTGTCGGTGAGCCGGGCACCCGGCTCGGTAGAGGCGACCGAGCCGGGAGAACCGTACGGCCACCCCTGAGCCCGACCGGCCGCGCCGGCCGGTGACGGCACTCCGGGTGGCCCGGGTGGGTCAGCGGCGCGCGCGGCGACGTCGTCGGTTCGCGTCGTGCCGCATCATCACGGCCAGACCGGGAAAGCCCCACAGGAAACCGGCCAGGCAGGTCCAGAGCCAGTTCTCGTGACCGTTCGTGGTGAGCCAGTCGCGGAAGAAGACCAGGAGCGTCAGCCCGACGACGGCCCAGATCGCCAACCCGGCGAGGGCGAAGGGCACCATCGGCGGGTCGAGCGGCTCCGGCCGCGGTGGCTGTTGTCTGGGCACGGGGGAAGCGTACCTCGATCAACTTTTCCTTGTGGCCCCTGATCTGCGACGATGCGGCCCGACAGACGGAAGATCAGTTGCGAGGACCCGATGGACAAAGCCCCGTCCAAGACCGGAACACCGTTCGGCGCAGCCCGCCCCCGCAACGGCTTCGACCGGTTTTTCGAGATCTCCGCCCGTGGGTCGACGGTGGGCCGCGAGGTGCGGGGCGGTCTCGCCACCTTCTTCACGATGGCCTACATCGTGGTGTTGAACCCGTTGATCATCGGCGGCGCGGTCGACGGCGAGGGTAAGCGGCTGGCGATCCCCGCCCTGGCGGCGGCGACCGCGCTGGTCGCCGGGGTGATGACCCTCCTGATGGGTGTGGTGGGCCGCTTCCCGCTGGCGCTCGCCGCCGGGCTCGGCGTGAACGCGCTGGTCGCGTACGAGATCGCACCGCAGATGACCTGGGCGGACGCGATGGGCCTGGTGGTGATCGAGGGTGTGATCATCGCCGTGCTGGTGCTCACCGGGCTGCGGACCGCGGTGTTCCGGTCGGTCCCGACCGAGATGAAGACCGCGATCGGGGTCGGCATCGGCCTCTTCCTGACCATCATCGGTCTGGTCAACGCCGGGTTCGTCCGTCGGGTGCCGGACGTGGCGAACACCACCGTCCCGGTGGGGTTGGGCATCGGTGGCAAGCTGGCGAGCTGGCCGATGCTGGTCTTCGTGCTCGGCCTGCTGCTCACCCTGGTGCTGGTGGTGCGCAAGGTCCGGGGCGCGATCCTGATCGGCATCCTCGCCTCGACGGTGCTGGCGATCATCGTCGAGGCGGTGGCGAACGTCGGTCCGTCGGTGGTGAACGGGCAACCCAACCCGAAGGGCTGGGCGCTCAACGTGCCGGAGTTGCCGAAGAACGTGGTGGACGTGCCGGACCTCTCCCTGCTCGGCAACTTCAACGTGCTCAACTCGTGGAGTCAGGCCGGCTGGCTGGTCGCGCTGATGTTCGTCTTCACCGTGCTGATCACGGACTTCTTCGACACGATGGGGACGATGGTTGCGGTCGGCCAGGAGGGCGACATGCTCGACGAGCGGGGCACCCCGCCCCGGGCCAAGGAGATCCTGCTGGTCGACTCGATCGCGGCGGCGGCCGGCGGTGCGGCGAGCACGTCGAGCAACACCTCGTACATCGAGAGCGCGGCGGGTGTCGCGGAGGGCGCCCGGACCGGCGCGGCCAACCTGGTCACCGGCGGGCTGTTCCTGCTGGCGATGTTCCTCGCGCCGCTGGTGGTGATCGTGCCGTTCGAGGCGGCCTCGACCGCGCTGGTGGTGGTCGGCTTCCTGATGATGATGGCGGTGCGGACCATCGACTGGTCCAACTACGAGATCGCCATCCCGGCCTTCCTCACCATCGTGCTGATGCCCTTCACCTACTCCATCTCCAACGGGATCGGCGCGGGCCTGATCACGTACGTGGTGCTGAAGTTGGCGAAGGGGAAGGCCCGCGAGGTCCACCCGCTGCTGTACGGGGTGGCCGCCCTCTTCGTGGTGTACTTCCTACGCGGGCCGCTCGAAGCCGCCCTCCTGTGACACCATCCCGGCCCGGGACACCTCAGGGTGTTTCGGGCCGGATGGGACTAAACGCCTGGTGAGCCTACTCATATCGGATGTCGTTAGCTCGGCTTATTAGCTAGGCTAACCAACGTGACGGAGCGGACGGTGACGACGAGACGCGTGGCACCGACGCAACTGGCGCAACAACTGCGTGATGCGCTCACCCGACTCAACCGGCGGGTCCGCCAGGCCCGCCCGGTGGGTGACCTCACGGTGACTCAGCTCTCCGCCCTGACCAGTCTCCGGCTGGCGGGCGCGCTGACCCCTCGGGAACTGGCCGACGTCGAACGGGTGCAACCGCCGACGATGACCAGGATCGTCGCGAAGTTGGAGGAGCGTGGCCTCGTGCGCCGCACCCCCCACCCGACCGACGGCCGGCAGGTCATCCTGGCGGCCACCGAAGGGGGGCAGGCCGTGCTCGACCAGTTCGAGCGGGCCCGCGACGAGTGGCTGGCCAACCGGCTGGCCGACCTCACCGAAGAGGAACGCGACACTCTGCGGCACGCCGCCGAGATCCTGCAGCGACTCGCCCGCGGCTGAACGCCACCGGGTCCGCACCGTCCGTCCTGGATGACGCGTACCCGAGGAGGCGCACCGAGCGTGCGGACGAAGCTGAGCACGATGTTCCAGTCCCTGCAGATCCGTAACTACCGGCTCTTCGCGTCCGGGCAGCTGATCAAGTTGATCGGCGTCTGGATGATGTTCATCGCCCAGGACTGGCTCGTCCTCGACCTCTCCGGCGACTCCGCCACCGCGCTCGGCATCGTCACCGCGCTCCAGTTCGCCCCGGTCCTGCTCCTCACCCTTCTCTCCGGCCGCCTCGCCGACCGCTACGACAAGCGCCTGCTCCTCTTCGTCGCCAACGCGTTCTGGAGCGTGCTCGCGCTCGGGATGAGCCTGCTGGTCCTCACCGGCCTGGTGCAGCTCTGGCACGTGTACCTCTTCGCCGCCCTGCTCGGCGTCGCCAACGCGGTGGAGACCCCGGTCCGGCAGGCGTTCGTCTCCGAACTGGTCGGCACGCCGCTGCTGCCGAACGCGCTCGCCCTCTCGGCGGCCACCTTCAACAGCGCCCGGATCATCGGCCCCGCCCTCGCCGGCATCGCCATCGCCCTCGTCGACGTCGGCCCGGTCTTCCTGGTCAGCGCGCTCAGCTCGCTCGCCCCGCTGGCCAACGTGGTCCGGATGAACCCCGCCGAGCTGTACCGGGAGGACCTCCGCCCGGTGAAGGAGCGCGACTCGGCCAAGGTGGTCGACGGGCTGCGCTACGTCGCCAAGCGCCCCGACCTGCTGCTGCCCATGGCGCTGATGTCGGTCATCGGGATGAGCCTGTTCAACTTCCAGCTCACCCTCGCCGCCCTCGCCAAGACCGTCTTCGACACCGGCGCGGCCTCGTTCGGCCTCTTCACCACCACGCTCGCGGTGGGCTCGCTCGCCGGTGCCCTGGCCGGCAGTGGACGGCGCAGCCGACCGTCGGTCTGGACGGTGCTCGGTGCGGCGGTCGCCTGTTCGGTGTTCGGCACCCTGGTGGGGCTAGCGCCCGCCTACTGGCTGGTCGTCGCGTTGCTCCTGCCGACCGGGTTCTTCGTGCTCTACTTCGCCCAGGCCGCCAACCAGCGGGTGCAGCTCGGCACCGACGCCGCCTTCCGGGGCCGGGTGATGGCGCTGTGGGTGCTGGTCTTCCTCGGCACCAACCCGGTCGGCGCGCCGCTCATCGGCTGGGTCGCCGAGACGTACGGCGCGGGCGTGAGCATCTGGGCGGGCGGGCTGATCTCGCTCACCGCCGCCCTGATCGCCCTGACCTGGCAACTGCGCCGCTCCGGTGCCCGGATCCGGCTGCGGGTCAACCCGCTGCCCCGTTTCTACGTCGTTCCGCCGCCGACCGTCGACCTGCCCGGTCGCGGCACCTGTGGGACGCGCGTACCCGCGGAGGCTGGTGTCCGCTGAAACGTCCCCGCCCGGATACCGGCATTCCGCTGGCACGGGGGGTCACGGGGGATTAGCGTCGATGCGTGGAGGCCGGTCGGGCGATGCTGCTGGTGCTGGCGATCCTCCTCGTGGTGTGCGTACCGGCCGCAGTTGCCCTGGTGTGCTGCGGCGACGACCGCCTCGACCGGATCGCCGGCGCCTGGTCACGTCGACGGGCCGCTCGGCGCGACCGGCGGACCATCGCCCGCCTCGACCGGGCCGTCGGGGCCGACGCCCTCACCCGTGACATCGACCTCACCGAGTTCGACCGGCCGGACCGTCGGCCGCTGGAGCAGATCGCCGCCGACCTGTGGCGGCTCCGCGCGTACCGGCTGGGACGCGGCGGACGCCCGATCGTCTGGCCGCTGCTGCTGATCAAGGCGTACGACGACCGGCTCCGACTGGCCTGCCGGTGTCTCGGCATCCCCGAGCACCTGGCCGAGCTGGAGGGGGTCGACCGGGAGATCGAGCGGGTCCGCGTCGAGGGGGCGTTGCACGCCGCCGGGCTTCCGCTGCCGGCGACCACCACCGACCACCGCCAACGACACCGGTGACCCGACGCCGGCGTCGATGAGGCTCTTCGTCGCGGTCCACCCGCCCGCCGACGCGATGGCGGATCTCGCCGTGCAGGTCGCCCGGCTGCGGATCGGACTGGCCGCCGCGGTCGGCACCAACGTACGACTGGCCGACCCGGCGGACGCGCACCTGACCGTCGCCTTCCTCGGCGAGGTCGCCGAGGACCGGCTGCCCGCCGTCCGGGAGGCGCTGGGCCGGGCAGCCGGCCCGTGCCGGGGACCGGAACCGCCCCGGCTCCGGCTTGGCGGCGGCGGCCGGTTCGGGTCCGGCCGGCGCACCGTGCTCTGGGTGGACGTGCTCGGCGAGGTGGAGCGGCTGGCGGCGCTCGCCGCGCGGATCCGGGACGAGCTGGACGCCGCCGGACTGCCGTACGACGACCGGCCGTTCCGGCCCCACCTCACCATCGCCCGCCCCGGCGACCGGCTCGACGTCGAGGAGGACCAGGCCACGCTGGGCGGATACCTCGGCCCGAGCTGGCCGGCGACCGAGGTGGTCCTGGTCCGCAGCCACCTCGGCCCGGTCGGCGGCCACCCGGGCCCGGTCCGCCGGTACGAGCACCTCGCCGCCTGGCCCCTGTGACCCGGCCGGGCCGGCGGACACCGCCGCCCCGCGCGGCTGACCGACCGCCCCGCGCGGCTGGCCGACCGTCCTGCGCGCGGCTTGACCGTCCCGCGCGGCTGGTCGACCGCCCCGCGCGGCTGGCCGACCGTCCTGCGCGCGGCTTGACCGTCCCGCGTCGCCGGCCGGACCGGGGCGGTGGCTACCAGGCCCACGCCTCCGGGGCGGGACCGCCGCTGCCGATCGGCGGGAAGAGCTCGTCGAGCCGTTCCCCGGTCGCCTCGTCGAGACGGACCGCCAGGGCGCCGAGGGTCCGGTCGAGCTGCTCGACGGTACGCGGGCCGATGATCGGCGCGGTCACCCCCGGACGGGAGAGCAGCCAGCCCAGCGCCACGTCGGCCGGGTCGTGGCCGAGATCCGCGCAGAGCTGCTCGTACGCCTCGATGGTGTCGCGGTGGGCGGCCAGCGCGTCGCCGGAACGGCCGGTCGTGCCGCGTGCCGCCCCACCGGCGGCCATCTTGGCCAGCACACCGGCGAGCAGCCCGCCGTGCAGCGGCGACCACGGGATGATGCCGAGGCCGAGGTGCTGGGCGGCCGGGATGACCTCCAGTTCGGCGTGCCGGGTCATCAGGTTGTAGATGCACTGCTCGGAGACGAGTCCGAGGAAGTTGCGCCGTCCGGCGGCGGCCTGCGCGACGGCCAGGTGCCAGCCCGCGAAGTTCGACGAGCCGACGTAGAGCACCTTGCCCTGGGCGACCAGGGTCTCCATGGCCTGCCAGATCTCCTCCCACGGCGTGCTCCGGGAGATGTGGTGCATCTGGTACAGGTCGATGGTGTCGGTGCGGAGCCGGCGCAGCGAGTCCTCGCAGGCCCGGACGATGTGCCGGGCGGAGAGACCCTGGTCGTTCGGCCAGTCGCCCATCTTGCCGTAGACCTTGGTGGCCAGTACGACCTTCTCCCGGCGACCGCCGCCCTGGGCGAACCAGCGCCCGATGATCTGCTCGGTGACACCCTCACCGGTCTGCCAGCCGTAGACGTTGGCGGTGTCGAAGAAGTTCAGGCCGTGCTCCAGGGCACGGTCCATGATCGCGAAGCTGTCGGGTTCGCTGGTCTGCGGTCCGAAGTTCATGGTGCCGAGGCAGAGCCGGCTGACCGAGAGGCCGGTACGGCCGAGGTTCGTGTACTCCATGGGCTCACCCTGCCACGGCACCGTCGACCGCACCGGCTGGCCGGTGCGGTCGGACCATGCGGTGGACCGGTGCTGACGTCGGGGGTGCCCGGCGTCGGTCGGGTCAGGAGGACTCGCGGGCCGCCGGACCGGACCCGAAGAGGACGTCGTCCCAGCTCGGCAGCCGCTTGCGTGGCTTACCGGCAGTCTCGGCAGGGGCCTCGGCGGCGGGCGCGCCGGTGCGGCGGGGCCGGAGCACCGCCAGCGACGGCACGGCCGGCACCTCCTTCGGCGCGTCCGAGTCGTCGTCGAACGCCGAACCCTGGCCACCGCCGAGCAGCGCCGCCGCGCCCCCGCTGATCGCCCGCTGGCGGGGCGTCTCCTGGTCGCCGAGGGCGGCCGGGGTGCGCGGTTCGAGGCCCCGGCCGGAGGTCGAGCCGAGCGGCCGGTCCAGCGAGGCGAGCAGGGCGTCCCGGCCGGCGCGGATCGGGTCACGACCGGTCCGGGTGCGCTCGACGGGAGCCGGCAGGCCGTGGCCGCCCCGGCTCGGTTCGCCCCGCGACGGGCCGGGCAGCGCGTGGCCCCGCTCCGGCGGGTCCTGGCCGAGGATCGGGGTGGGCCGTTCGGCGCAGAGATACTGCGCCATGTCGTCGTGCGGCGTGACGTTCTGCCGGGTCTTGTCGAGATCCCAGACCGCCTGGGCGGTGGCCTTGCCGGAGGGCCAGGTGGCGATGATCCGCCAGGTGCCGTCGTCGCGGCGGTACGCGTCCCAGGAGATCTTCTCGGTGTCGATCCCGTGCTGGGCCAGCCGGCCGTTGACCACCTCGGCGAGCGGGGTGGGCTTCTCGGCGCCCTTGAGCCGGGTGCGTCGGGCGTGCTGGGCGAGCATGGCCCGCTCCTGGAGCACCGGGCCGGCGTACCGCAGGACCCGGTCGACCGGGACGCCGGCGACGCGGGCGACGTCCTCGGCGGACTCGCCGGAGCGGATCCGGGCCTGGATGTCCCGCGGGGACAGTGAGGGGATCGGATCGGGGGCCCGTTCGGTCGCGACGGCCAGCGGCGGCGCGCCGGGCTCGGCGTGCAGCACGTTGGTGACGCGCTCGTCGATGGGCAGGGCGAGCAGTCGCCCCACCTCGTCGGCGAGCACCAGGGCCTGGCCGTCCTCGGAGAGGGCGACGAAGCGTACTGGGCGCATGACGTTGCCTCCGTCCCGCTTCGCTGGCCGCACGCCAGGGTCAGCCACCCGGGCGTCTGGTCAACACGGTACGCCCATCCGCTGGCGGGTGGGGGATGCCACGCCCGCATGTCACGGCTGAGCAGGTCAGGATCACAGTCGTAGGGGACGCCACCGGTCGGCGACGCCCCCCACCATAGCGGCTAGAGCCGCTCCACCACGTAGTCGATCGAGGCGGTCAGCGCCTCGACGTCGGCCGGCTCCACCGCCGGGAAGAGCGCCACCCGGAGCTGGTTACGGCCGAGCTTGCGGTACGGCTCGGTGTCGACGACGCCGTTCGCCCGCAGCGCCTTCGCGATCGCCGAGGCGTCCACCCCGTCGGCGAAGTCGATGGTGGCGACCACGTTGGAACGCAGCGCCGGGTCGGTGACGAACGGGGTCGCGACGGCGGAGCGCTCGGCCCAGCCGTAGACCGTTCCGGCGCTCTCGGCGGTGCGCTTGGCGGCCCAGGAGAGTCCGCCCTGCGCGTTCATCCAGTCGGTCTGCTCGGCGGCCAGGAAGATGGTGGCCAGCGCCGGGGTGTTGTAGGTCTGCTCCAGCCGCGAGTTGTCGATCGCGGTGACCAGGTCGAGGAAGGCCGGGACGTACCGGCCCGAGGCCTTGATCTCGGTGGCCCGCTCCAGCGCGGCCGGCGACATGAGCGCGATCCAGAGGCCGCCGTCGGAGCCGAAGCACTTCTGCGGGGCGAAGTAGTAGACGTCGGTCTCGCCGACGTTGACGTCCAGCCCGCCGGCCCCGGAGGTGGCGTCGACCAGCAGCAACGACCCCGGGTCGGCCCCGTCCACCCGGGCGATCGGCACCGCCACACCGGTCGAGGTCTCGTTGTGCGGGGTGGCGTAGACGTCGACCCCGGCCTCGGCGACCAGCGACGGCGCGCTGCCCGGCTCGGACTTGCGGACGGTCGGCTCACCGAGGAACGGCGCGTCCTTGACCGACTTGGCGAACTTCGCCCCGAACTCGCCGAAGCTGGCGAACTGCGCCCGGTCGCGGACCAGGCCGAAGGCGGCGACCTCCCAGAACGCGGTGGTGCCGCCGTTGCCGATCACGACCTCGTACCCCTCGGGGAGGGAGAAGAACTCGGCGAGACCACGACGCAGCCGGGCGACCTGGTCCCGGACGGTCTTCTGCCGGTGCGAGGTGCCGAGGTAGCTGGTCGCGACGTCGGCGAGCGCGGACACGGCCGCCGGACGGACCTTGGACGGCCCGCAGCCGAACCGGCCGTCGGCGGGCTTGATCTCGTCGGGAATCCGGATGGTCGAAACATCAGCCACGGTGATCAGGCTTCCTTACTGTGGGCCACTTGACCGGGTGCGAGTGGTGGTCCGGCGACGCTGCCGAGGCACCCATCCTCCCATCCGGGCCCCCTGCCGGACGCCGTCACCGTCCGCCCGGTGATGAGGCGCTGCCCACACCCGGGCGCCGTGCCGCCACCCGCCGCCCCCGTCGATCATGGACTTTGGGTACCTGACAAACCCCCGCAAACCTGGCTGATCGGGCACCACAACTCCATGATCGACGGAGTCGGTCGGGAACTCAGACGCCGTGCGGGATGGCGTTCCAGCCGTCCACGTCCTGCGGCTTGCGGGGGCCGTGACCGACGTAGCGGGCGGACGGGCGGACCAGCCGGCTGAGCTTCTTCTGTTCGAGGATGTGCGCGCTCCAGCCGCCCATCCGGGCGCAGGTGAACATCGAGGTGAACATGTGCGCCGGCACCTCGGCGAAGTCGAGCACCACGGCCGACCAGAACTCGACGTTGGTGGCGAGGACCCGGTCCGGGCGGCGGGCCTGGAGTTCGGCCAGCGCGGCCTTCTCCAGCGCCTCGGCCACCTCGAAGCGGGGTGCGCCCAGCTCGCGGGCGGTGCGGCGGAGCACCCGGGCACGCGGGTCCTCGGCCCGGTAGACCCGGTGGCCGAAGCCCATCAGCCGCTCGCCCCGGTCCAGCACGCCCTTGACGTACCCCTCGGCGTCGCCGCTGCGCTCCACCGCCTCCAGCATGGTCAGCACCCGGGAGGGGGCGCCGCCGTGCAGCGGGCCGGAGAGCGCGCCGATGCCGGAGGAGATGCAGGCGGCGGCGTCCGCGCCGGTGGAGGCGACGATCCGGGTGGTGAAGGTCGAGGCGTTCATCCCGTGCTCGGCGGCCGAGATGAAGTAGGCGTCGACGGCCTTGACGTGCCGGGGGTCGGGCTCGCCCCGCCAGCGCTTCATGAACCGCTCGACGATGGTGGATGCCTTGTCGATCTCCTTCTGCGGCACCGCCGGCAGGCCGAGACCCCGGGCCGACTGGGCGACGAAGGAGAGCGCGGTGACCGAGACCCGGGCCAGGTCCTCGCGGGCCTGCTCGTCGGAGATGTCGAGGAGCTGGTTGAGCCCCCAGTACGGGGCGAGCATCGCCACGGCGGACTGCACGTCGACCCGGATGTCGCCGGAGTGCACCGGCACCGGGAACGGCTCGGCCGGCGGCAGGCCGGGACCGAACCGGCCGTCGACCAGCAACGCCCAGACGTTGCCGAAGGAGACCTGACCGATGAGGTCCTCGATGTCGACCCCGCGGTAGCGCAGCGACCCACCCTCGCGGTCCGGCTCGGCGATCTCGGTCTCGAAGGCTACGACGCCCTCCAGGCCCGGTTTGAAGTCGGCCATGTCGTCTCCTTGGATCTGCTCGGTGCGCCCGCCTGGGCTCATCCGGCCGGTCGGCCGGGCGCCGTAGGCGACCCTCAGGGATGTGTTCGGAACATCTTGCCTGGTGGACAACCGGGTTTGCGACCCGCAACCACTGTGCTACAGGCGACATCCGACGGGGCGGGCAACCGCAACATCGTGGTGACCCGGGGCACAACGTGCTGGTCAACGGTGTGTGGCACCGTATCGGCAGGCAAAGAGGAGGGGAACGTGACGGGAGACACAGTGGTCCCGGACGTCGGGTCGCCCGGGAACGCCGAGCAGAAAGGGCTTTCCCGGGCGGATCTGGCGGCCGACTGGTGCACCCAGTTCGACCGCTGGTTCCGGGACGTGGTCGCCGCCGCGCTGCCCGAGCCGACCGCGATGGTGGTCGGCACCGCCGACGCGGCCGGCCGCCCGAGCGGGCGGACCGTCCTGCTCAAGCGGTACGACCCCGAGGGTTTCGTCTTCTTCACGAACCACACCTCACGCAAGGGCGCCGAGGCGCTCGCCAACCCGTACGCCAGCCTGGTCTTCCCGTGGTTCGCCGTCGGCCGGCAGGTGACCGTCACCGGACGGGTGGGGCCGGTGGAGCGGGCCGAGACGGAGGAGTACTTTGCCAGCCGGCCGCGCGGCTCCCAACTCGGCGCCTGGGCCAGCCCGCAGTCCCAGGTGATTCCCGACCGCGACTACCTGGTGGAGCGCCAGCGGGAGGTGGCCGAGCGGTTCGCCGGCACCGACCCGGTCCCGCCCCCGCCGCACTGGGGCGGGCTGCGGGTCGCCCCGGACGTGGTCGAGTTCTGGCAGGGACGGGCCAACCGGCTGCACGACCGTTTCCGTTACCGCCGTACCGAGCAGGGCGACTGGATCGTCGAACGGCTCGCGCCGTGACCGGGGTGCAGGACGCGACCGGGGCGAAGGACGCGACCCGGGTGGCGGGGGAACGGTCGGGGGGTGCCGCCCGCCGCTGGGCGATCGACCTGCGTCCGCTGCGGGTGCCCACGTACCGGCGGCTCTGGACCGGCAACAGCGTGGCGATGTTCGGCTTCCAGTTCACCGCCGTCGCGGTCCCGGTCGAGATGTACGCGCTGACCCGCGACTCGTTCTGGGTCGGGCTGATCGGGGTGGCCGCCTTCCTGCCGTTGTTGGTCTTCGGGCTCTGGGGCGGGGTGATCGCCGACCGCCGGGACCGCCGTCAGGTGCTGCTGGTGGGTTCCGTGCTGCTCTGGTTGTCCACGCTCGGGCTGCTGGTGCAGGCGCTGCTCGGGGCGCGCAGCCCGGTGCTGCTGCTGGCCCTGGTGGCGGTGCAGTCGGTCGCGTTCGCCATCTCCTCGCCGGCGCGCAGCGCGATGCTGCCCCGGCTGGTGCCGCTGGACCTGGTGCCGGCGGCCAGCACGCTGAACTACACCACCAACACCGCGGCCACGGTGGCCGGGCCGATGGTCGCCGGGCTGATCTTCGGCATCTGGGGCACCGACACCGGCCTCCCGATCGCGTACGCGGCGGACGCCCTGCTGCTCACCGCGCTGATCTGGGCCGCCCGGGGACTGCCGGCCCTGCCGCCCGAACCGGACCCGGACGGCGCTCCGCGCCGGCGGGGACTGGCCAGCGTGGTGGACGGCTTCCGCTACCTGGTCACCACCCGGGTGCTGATGCTGTCGTTCGTCATCGACCTGATCGCCATGATCCTGGCCATGCCCCGGGCGCTCTTTCCGGAGGTCGCCGAGGAGCGCTTCGGTGGCGGCGCGGCGGTCGGCTGGCTGTTCAGCGCGATCGCGTTCGGCGCGCTGCTCGGCGGGTTGACCTCCGGCTGGATCGGTCGGCTCCAGCGGCAGGGATTGGCGCTGGTCGTGGCGGTGGTCGGCTGGGGCGTGGCGGTCGCCCTGGCCGGGCTCGCCGGGCAGCTCTGGCTGGCCGTCGGGCTGCTCGCCGTGGCGGGTGCCGCCGACCTGGTCAGCGCGGTGCTGCGACAGTCGATGCTGCTGGTGCACGCGCCGGACCGGATGCGTGGTCGGCTCCAGGGGGTGAACACCGTGGTCGTCGCCGGTGGGCCCCGCCTGGGCGATCTGCGGGCCGGTTCGATGGCCGCCGGCCTCGGCAGCGGGGTGGCCTGGGTCGGCGGCGGCCTGGCCGCGGCGGTACTGGCCGTGCTGCTCGCGGTCGCCTTCCCCGCCCTGGCCCGCTACCGGACCGCCCCGCCCGCCACCACCCGGCAGCCCTGAGCCGGGCGGGGCGGTCGTACGGCGGCCGGACGCGGTGTCGGCCGGGCGGCCCGGTGCACGGCAGCGGACGTACGGTCGCCGGAGGCGGTGTCGGCCGGGCAGCCCCGGGCGCGGCGGTGGACGTGAGGCCGTCGGACGCGACGGTGGACGTGAGGCCGTCGGGCGCGGCGGTGGTCCAGGGACTAGGGTCGCCGGCATGCAGACCACCGAGCCCACTCCGCCCTCCGGAGCACAGTGGACCATCGCCGCCGCCGGTCACGAGGCCGTCATCGTGGAGGTGGGGGGTGGACTGCGGGCGTACCGCCGCGACGGCGTCGACTACGTCGACGGCTACGGCGCCGACGAGATCTGCCCCGGGTCCGCCGGGCAGGTGCTCGCCCCCTGGCCGAACCGGATCCGGGACGGCGCGTACACCTTCGACGGGCGGTCGTACGCGCTGCCGCTGACCGAGCCGAGCCGGCACGTCGCCATCCACGGCCTGGTGAACTGGGTGCCGTGGCGACTGGTCGAGCAGGCCGAGGACGTGGTGACCGTGGGCTACGACCTGCCGCCGCACCCGGCCTACCCGTGGGCGCTGCGGCTGCGTACCCGGTGGAGCGTGGGAGCGGACGGGCTGCGCGCGGAACACGAGGTGACCAACCTCGCCACCGAGCCGGCCCCGTTCGGTCTCGCCGTGCACCCGTACCTGCGACTGCCCGGCGTGGCCGTGGACGACATGCTGATGCGGGTCCCCGGACGCAACCGGCTGGTGGTGGACGGCCGGCTGCTGCCGGTCGGCGCGGCCCCGGTGGCCGGCACCAAGTACGACTGGACGGTGCCCCGCCCGATCGGTGACGCGGTGCTGGACACCACCTTCGGCGCGGTGATCCGGGACGCCGACGGCGGCTCGACGGTCACCCTCGCCGCCCCGGACGGTTCGGACGCGGTGCGTCTCTGGGCAGGCGCCGAGTTCGGCTGGTGGCAGGTGTTCACCGGTGACGCGCTGTCCGGTGAGCGGCACCGCCGATCGGTGGCGGTGGAGCCGATGACCTGCCCGCCGGACGCGTTCCGCTCCGGCCGGGACCTGATCACGCTGGCCCCCGACCAGACCTGGCGGGGCACCTGGGGCGTCCGGCCCGGAGTCTGAGCGGCCGACGGAGAAGAGAGCCTGAGTGACCGACGGAGAAGGAGGCGCGGCATGGAGTTCGCGGAGGTCGTCCGGCGGCGACGGATGGTGCGCAACTACGACCCGGACCGCCCCGTCCCGCCGGAGGTGGTGGACCGGCTGCTCGACCACGCGATCCGCGCGCCGTCGGCCGGTTTCGCCCAGGGCTGGGGTTTCCTGGTCCTGACCGACCCGACCGACCGGGAGCGGTTCTGGGCTGCGGCGACGCCCGAACGGGGCGGCCGGGACCGCTGGCTGGCCGGGATGCGACGGGCTCCGCTGATCGTGGTGCCGCACGCCAACCGCTCCGCCTACCTCGACCGGTACGCCGAGCCGGACAAGGGCTGGACGGACCGCGCCGAGGAGCGCTGGCCGGTGCCGTACTGGCACGTCGACGCCGGGTTCGCCTCGTTGCTGATGCTGCTCACCGCCGTGGACGAGGGACTGGGGGCGTGCTTCTTCGGTATCCCGCCGGAGCGCACCGCGGCGTACCGGGCCGCGTTCGACGTTCCGGCGGAGTTCACTCCGGTCGGTGCGATCACCGTCGGTTACCGGGCACCTGACCAGCGGTCACCGTCGTTGCGTCGGGGACGTCGACCGGTCGACGAGGTGGTGCACCGGGGACGTTGGGGCCGACCGGCTCCCACTCCGGACGCGGGGAACGCGGCCGAGTAGCGAAGCTGACAAGAGGGAGCAAAATGTGAAGTGACGGGGGCCGCTAGGCTGGCAAGGTCATCGAATACCGCTGGGTCGCGGTGTCACGCCGCGGCCCTCGGCTGGCGGGTGCCGGCCGGCTCGGCAAAGGGGAGGGGAGCGTGCCGTCGTGATCTTCAGAGCGGTTCGGGACGGGCGTCCCTACCCGGAGCACCACCTCACCCTCAAGCAGTGGGCCGAGATCCCACCGCGCCCGCTCCGCCTCGACCAGCTGATCACCACCAAGCGGGAGTTGGCGCTGGACAAGCTCCTCGCCGAGGACTCCACCTTCTACGGTGACCTCTTCCCGCACGTGGTGCAGTGGAACGGCGGTCTCTACCTGGAGGACGGGCTGCACCGGGCGCTGCGCGCCGCCCTCCAGCAGCGCAACCAGATCCACGCCCGGGTGCTCGTGCTGAGCGGCCAGACCGAGTAGCCCTGCGGTGTCGCGTCCGCGCCTGAGGGATCGTTAGGGTGACGGCATGAGCGCACCCACCCTCGACCTGCTCGACCTGGACTCGTCGCTCGGCGAGGAGGAACGGCAGATCCGCGCCGTCGTGCGCCGGCTCGTCGACGACCGGGTACGCCCGTACGTCGCCGACTGGTACGAGCGGGGTGAGGTGCCCGCCCGCGAGCTGGCCCGGGAGTTCGGCAGGCTCGGCCTGCTCGGCATGCACCTGACCGGGTACGGCTGCGCCGGTTCCTCGGCGGTCGCGTACGGCCTGGCCTGCCTGGAACTGGAGGCCGGCGACTCGGGCGTGCGCTCCCTGGTCTCGGTGCAGGGCGCGCTGGCCATGTACGCCATCTGGCGGTACGGCAGCGAGGAGCAGAAGCAGCGATGGCTGCCCGGCATGGCGACCGGCGAGCTGATCGGCTGCTTCGGGCTGACCGAGCCGGACCACGGCTCCGACCCCGCGTCGATGGCGACCCGGGCCCGCCGGGACGGCGACGACTGGTTGCTCACCGGCGGCAAGATGTGGATCACCAACGCGCCGGTCGCGGACGTCGCGGTGATCTGGGCACGGGCCGAGGAAGGGGTGCGCGGGTTCGCCGTACCGCTGGACACGCCCGGGGTGGCCACCCGTGAGATCCGCCGCAAGATGTCGCTGCGCGCGTCGGTGACCGGTGAGATCTCCCTCGACGACGTCCGGCTCCCGGCGGACGCCCTGCTGCCGGGGGCGGTCGGGCTGAAGGCCCCGCTGAGCTGCCTCACCGAGGCCCGGCACGGCATCGTCTGGGGCGCGCTCGGCGCGGCCCGGGAGTGCCTGGAGACGACCCTGCGGTACGCCACCACGCGGACCCAGTTCGGCCGGCCGATCGCCGGGTTCCAGTTGACCCAGGCCAAGCTGGCCGACATGGCGGTGGAGTGGCAGAAGGGCTACCTGCTCGCCCTGCACCTGGGCCGGCTGGCCGACGCGGGCAGCCTCCGTCCGGAGCAGGTCAGCGTCGGCAAGCTCAACAACGTCCGGGAGGCGCTGGCCATCGCCCGCCAGTGCCGGACGATCCTCGGCGCGAACGGCGTCTCCGGGGAGTACCCGGTGATGCGGCACGGCGACAACCTGGAGAGCGTGCTCACCTACGAGGGCACCTCGGAGATCCACCAGCTGGTCATCGGCCAGAAGCTGACCGGCGTCTCCGCCTTCACCTAGGCCGACGACCAGCTGGTCCCCCGTTCCCGCCGGACGACCTGCGCAGGCGGTCTAGCCGGCCGCGCGATCCCCGGCGAGCAGCGCGTCGATCTGCCCCATGGCCGCGCGGGAGCCCTCCTCCATGCCCATGGCGACCAGTTCCTCCATCTGTTCGGCGCTCCGGAACGTGGAGACCGTCGTCATGCGGGTGCGGTCACCGACCTGCTCCAGGGTCACCATGCCGTGGTTGTGGTCCTCGGGGTCGACCGGTTCGCCGTCCTCGCCGGCGAAGCCGTCGTCGAACTCCAGCCGGTGCGGGGCGTCGATGGCGGTGATCGTCCACCAGCCGCGCGACTTCTCGCCCTCCGGGCCGGTCATGTGGTAGCGGGAGGCGCCACCCACCACGAAGTCGTGCCGGTCGAAGGTGGCGGGCCACTCCGGCGGGCCCCACCAGCGCTCCAGCTGGCGCGGGTCGGCCCAGAGCTGCCACACCCGCTCCACGCCGGCGTCGAACTCGGCGACGATGGTGAGGGTCCTCGCCTCGGGGTCCTTCTGCGAACTGATGACAGGCATCTGTCGACCTACCTTTTCATTCCTCGTCCAGAATCTGGTCCATGCGGTGCACCCGGTGGCGCCACAGCTCCTCGTACGCGTCGAGGAGCTGGCTCACGCGGCGCAACGCCGCCAGGTCACCGTGCACGATCTGTTCCCTGCCCTTGCGCTGCTTCGTGACGAGAGACGCCCGTTCGAGGACGGCCACGTGTTTCTGCACCGCCGCGAAGCTCATGGTGTAGTGCCGCGCGAGCGCCGTCACGGACTGCCCACCGCGGATCACCCGGGCGAGGATGTCGCGGCGGGTGGCGTCGGCCAGGGCGTGGAAGACGCGGTCGACCTCCGCCTGATCCAACTCATCTACAACCATGTGGTTGTACGTTAGTGGCCCCGGGCGGTGGGCGCAAGCACCCGGTCTGCCCGGGACGAATCCGAGCACCGCTCGACGGGCGCGTGTCGTACCGGGGACGTACCGTCATTCCCAGACAGCAATGTCACGACCGAGGACGGTGAGGGCGATGTCCCGCAACGGCGATGTCAACCAGCCCACGCGCGAGTTCCCGGAATACCCGGCCGACAGCGCGTCGACCGACCCGGCACCGGCTGCCCGGCCGGTCGCCGAGCCCGACGGGCCCGACGACGCCGGTCGCCGTGGCCCGGCCCGTGGGCTGCTCCTGGTGCTCGGGGCCGCCGCGCTGGTCGTGGTGGTCCTGCTCGGCACCCAGGTGACCGGCCTCTGGCCGAGCTGGCGTAACCCGTTCGCCCAGGAGACCACCGACCGCAGCCAGCCGCCGCTGCTGAAGTCGATCCGGGACCTCAGCCGCTACGTGGCCGCCGAGGGCAACTTCCAGGTCGTCGTCGACCTGGAGACCGACCGGAAGTACGTCCCGGACTTCCTGCTCAACGAGCGCACCCTCTTCGTCGGGGCGGGCCGGGTCGAGGCGTACGTCGACTTCTCGAAGATCGCCGAAGGGGCGGTGGTGGAGTCCGCCGACGGGAAGTCCGTCGAGATCACTCTCCCCGCGCCCCAGATGAGCGACACCAACCTCGACATCGAGAAGAGCTACGTCTTCGCCGAGAAGCGGGGGCTGCTCAACCGGCTCGGCGACGTCTTCGCCGACGACCCGAACCGGCAGCGGGAGGTCTACCGGCTGGCCGAGGAGCGGATCACCGCCGCCGCCCGGGACAGCGAACTCGCGGCCCGAGCCGAGGCGAACACCCGCAAGATGCTGGAGGGACTGCTCCGTTCACTCGGCTACCAGACGGTCACCGTCACCTACACCAAGCCCTGACCCTGCGACGCCGCGACGTGGCGACGCCCGCCCCGGGAAGCCGGGGCGGGCGTCGTGGTCGTCGGGTCACGCCACGTCGGGCGTGGCGGCGGGGGTCAGTACTGGACGGCGTACCGGTCCTCGTTGGGCATCAGGAGCCAGAGCACCAGGTAGACGATGACCTGGGTGCCGGGCAGCAGCAGGGACAGGAGGAACAGCAGTCGGACGAACCCGGGAGACCTACCGAACCGCTGGGCCAGGCCGGCGCAGACACCGGCGAACATGCGCCCCTGACGGGGCCGGACCAGTTTGCGACTCATCGTCGTCTACTCCCACTCTGCGGCGCTTTGGCCGCCTCTGCAATCCACGGTAGGCGGGGCGCGCCACCGCGCCCTCGGCCCGCAGGTGGATCGGCAACCGGCGTACCCGTAGGTACTTACCCGCGCCGGAATGGGGTGACCCCTCCCCGACGGCGGCGATCGGCGCGGGTGTGGTGGCGACCGATCGGGGAAACCGTGACCAGGGCGGGTACGCTCGCCGGCGGCCCCGCCGACGTCGCCGGGGCCGAGGGGAGAGGTGCGGGTCATGATCAGCGTCTTCGATCTCTTCAGTGTCGGCATCGGGCCGTCGAGTTCGCACACGGTCGGGCCGATGCGCGCCGCGCGTACCTTCGTGGAGGGGCTCAAGGCCGACGGGCTGCTCGCCGGCACCGCCCGGGTGCGCGCCGAACTGTTCGGATCGCTCGGCGCGACCGGGCACGGGCACGGCAGCGACCGGGCGGTCCTGCTCGGCCTGGCCGGTGAGGCCCCGGAGACGGTCGACACCGACGGCGTCGGCCCCCTGGTGGACCGGGTCCGTAGCGAGCGGCGGCTGCGCCTGCTCGACGTACACGAGATCGACTTCGACCCGGACCGGGACCTGGTCCTGCACCGGCGGCGGTCGCTGCCGTACCACCCCAACGGGATGACCTTCACCGGGTACGACGCCGACGGGGCCGAGCTGCGCACCCGCACGTACTACTCGGTCGGTGGCGGGTTCGTGGTGGACGAGGCGGCGGCCGGCGCGGACCGGATCCGGCCGGACACCACCGCCGTCCGGTATCCGTTCGCCACCGGCGTGGAGTTGCTGGAGGTCACCACCGCCACCGGGCTGTCGATCAGCGAGGTGATGCTCGCCAACGAGCTGTCCTGGCGCAGCGAGGCGGAGGTTCGCGCCGGCCTGCTTAGGATCTGGCGGGTGATGCGGGAGTGCGTCGACCGGGGCTGCGCGCGCGACGGCGTACTCCCCGGTGGGTTGAAGGTCCGGCGGCGCGCGGCGGAGCTGCGCCGGGGGCTGGAGGCGGACGCGGGAAGCGCGGACCCGCTGCGGGTGATGGACTGGGTCACGCTGTTCGCCCTGGCGGTCAACGAGGAGAACGCGGCCGGCGGGCGGGTGGTCACCGCTCCCACCAACGGAGCGGCCGGGATCATCCCGGCGGTGCTGCACTACTACGCCCGCTTCGTGCCGGGCGCCGACGACGAGGGCGTGGTCCGCTTCCTCCTGGCGGCCGGGGCGATCGGGGTGCTCTTCAAGGAGAACGCCTCGATCTCCGGTGCCGAGGTCGGCTGCCAGGGCGAGGTCGGTTCGGCCTGTTCGATGGCGGCGGCCGGGCTGGCCGAGGCGCTCGGCGGCACCCCGGCCCAGGTGGAGAACGCCGCCGAGATCGGCATGGAGCACAACCTCGGCCTGACCTGTGACCCGGTCGGGGGTCTGGTGCAGATCCCCTGCATCGAGCGGAACGCGGTGGCTAGCATCAAGGCGATCACGGCCGCCCGGCTCGCGCTGCGGGGCGACGGGGTACACGCGGTCTCCCTGGACAAGGTGATCAAGACGATGCGGGAGACCGGCGCCGACATGAAGGTCAAGTACAAGGAGACGGCACGCGGGGGTCTCGCGGTCAACGTGATCGAGTGCTGAGCCCGGAGGCCGGGCGACCCGTGTGACGGCATCCCGGCGAGCCGGTCGCCGGAGTGCGGGCCGGGGCGGGAGGCGACGGTGGCGACCGGTGCCGCGACCCTGTGGTCGCACCGCAACGCGCTGCGCATCCTGGTCCGCCGCGACCTGGCGGTGAAGTACCAGCGGTCCGTGCTCGGGTACCTCTGGTCGCTGATCGAGCCGCTCGGCCTGGGCGCGGTCTACTACTTCGTCTTCGGGGTCCTGTACGCCCGGGACACCGGTCGGCACCTCGGCGAGGCGGCCGGGTCGTACCCGCTCTTCCTGGTCGCCGGGATCTTCGCCTGGCAGTGGGCCGCCTCGGCGATCACCGAGGCGGCCAACGCGCTGACCGGCCAGGCCCGGCTGGTCACCGTGCTGAACGTGCCCCGGGAGATCTTCCCGGTCGGCCGGGTCGCCGGCCGGTTCGCCGAGTACGTCGCCGGCCTGCCGATCCTGGTCGGCGTCGCCGCGGTCTACGCCCTGCGCGGCCGGATCGACCCGGGCGTGGAGCTGCTCGCCCTCCCGTTGGCCCTGCTGGTGCAGGCGGTCCTGCTGGTCGGGGTGGCGCTGCTGCTCTCCGCCCTCAACGTGCTGGTGCGCGACGTGGAACGGGTGATGCGCCTGGTGCTCCGGGTGCTCTTCTACGCCACGCCGATCATCTATCCGCTGAGCCTGGTGCGGGACTCCCCGGTCCCCGGCTGGTGCAAGGCGCTCTACGAGCTGAACCCGCTGGTCGGCATCGTGCAGCTGCACCACGCGGCCTGGTATCCGGACGAGTTCCCGGACACCCGGCTGCTGGTCACCTCGGTCGCCGGCAGTCTCCTCGTGTTCGTCGCCGGTCGGCTGGCGTTCCGTCGTCTCGAACCGGCCGTACTCAAGGAGTTGTGAGGCGTGCGTCCCGGGGAGCGGCGGGGAGTGACCGCGATGATCGAGGCGGACGGGCTGGGCATCCGGTTCGCCCGTAACCGGCGGCGGCGGTTGCGCCTGCGCGAGCTGGTCGTCCACCGGGGCGGCCGGGACCCGGACGGCGGCCGGTTCTGGCCGTTGCGGAAGGTGTCGTTCACGATCGCCCCCGGGGAACGGGTCGGTGTGCTGGGCCGCAACGGCAGTGGCAAGAGCACCCTGCTACGGCTGATCGCCGGGGTGCTGATCCCCGACGAGGGCCGGATCCGGGTGCGTGGCGCGGTCGCCCCGCTGCTGGAACTCTCCGCCGGCTTCGCCGGTGACCTGACCGGGCGGGAGAACCTGCACCTGGTCGGTGGCCTGCACGGGCTCTCTCCGGATTACCTCCGGCGGCACTTCGATGACATCATCTCCTTCGCTGGCGAGCAGGTCGAGCGGGCCGTCGACACTCCGGTACGGCACTACTCCTCCGGGATGAAGATCCGGCTCGGCTTCGCGATCGTCAGCCGGCTGCCGCACCCCGTGCTGCTGATGGACGAGGTGACGGCCGTCGGGGACGCGGAGTTCCGTGCGAAGTGCTACGCCACGATCGACCGACTGCTCGCGGAGGGGCGCACCTTGGTGCTGGTGTCACACAACGAGAAGGACCTGACCCGGTTCTGCCGTCGGGGTCTCTACCTCGACGGTGGCCGGTTGACCGTCGACGGGTCGCTGGACGAGGCGCTCGCCGCGTACCACCGGTCGGTCACCCGGTGACGCTCGCGATCGTGCTCGCCGCCGGGGGGCCGGCGGCGGCGCTTCCCGACGACGCCGTTCCCCACCTCGTCGCGCAGTGGCGGGCCGCCGGGGCGACCGAGGTCCGGGTCGCCGCCGACCTGGGCGAGCTGGCCGCGCTGGCCGGGCACGCGACCGGGCCGGTGCTGGTCTCCGGAGCGGACCTGGTGGCCCACACCACCGTGCTGAAGCACCTCGCCACCAGCCCGGTCCCGGGCACGGCCGCGCTGGTGCTGGCCGACCCGCCGGCCGACCGGCACGCGGTGGTCCGCGAGGAACGCGGCCAGGTGGTGTCCGCCGGCTCCACCGGGACGCTGCCCGACGCCACCGGCAGTTTCGGCGGTGCGCTGCGGGTCGTCCCGGCCGACCTGCCCGCGCTGGTCGCCGCGGCCCGGACAGCCGCCACCACGACCGTCCCCGCCGGTACGTCCACCGACCCGGGCCTGCCCGGCCCCGGTCCGGCCGGTGGACCGGGCGGGTCCGACGCCGCGCTGGTCGGCGCCGACCTGGACCGGCTCTTCGCCGCGTTCACGGCCACCGGGGTGCTGACCTTCGCGCACCGGGTGCGCCTGCTCGTCGCGCACCGGGTGGTCGACCCGACCGGGCTGGCCGCCGCCCGCGCCGAGCTGGCCGGGGTGGACGAGGACGCGGCCGAGCTGCGGCTGTCGGTGAAGGAGCGGGACGACTTCTTCACCACCTACTTCGTCAGCACCTGGTCGCCGTACGTGACGAAGCTCTGCGCGCGGCTGGGGCTGACGCCGACCGGGGTCACCATGATCTCGGTGCTCTTCGCCGTGGTCGCGGCGGTGCTGTTCGGCGTCGGCGGGCGGCCCGCGCTGGTGGCCGGTGGCGTGCTGCTCTACCTCGGGTTCATGCTCGACTGCGTGGACGGGCAGCTCGCCCGGTACACCCGCAACTTCAGCCCGTGGGGCGGCTGGCTGGACACCATGGCCGACCGGGCCAAGGAGTACGTCGTCTACGCCGGGCTCGGCTTCGGGATGACGCACGCCGGGCTGGGCGACGGCTGGGTCCTGGCGCTCGCCGCGATGACCCTCCAGACCGTGCGGCACCACGTCGACGCCTGGTACGGGGTGCTGCACGACGCGGCGGCCCGCCGGCCGAAGGCCGCCAGCACCGGTGGGGGCATCGGCGACCGGCTGAACGCCGCGTCGAACCGGGTGCAGAACGACACCGGCTCGCTGTCGTACTGGCTGAAGCGGACCGTGGTCTTCCCGATCGGGGAACGCTGGGCGCTGATCGCGTTGGCCGCCGCACTCTTCGACACCCGGGTCGCCCTGGTCGCCGTCCTGGTCTGGGGTGGGCTGGCGTTCGCGTACACGGGGGCGCTGCGCACCCTGCGGGCCCGGTTCCTGCGGGTGCCGGCGCTCGGCACCGTCGACGCCGGCCTGCACCGCGACGACGGCCTGCTGCTGCGCCGGTTCGGCGGGCGGATCCCGGCGCAGCTCCCCCTCGCGGTGCTCGCCGCGCTGGCCGCGCTCGGCCTGCTCGGTGCGGCGCTGACCGGTGGGGAGACGGCCCGCTGGGCCGCCCCGGTGGCGCTGCTGGTGCTGCTCGCCGCCGGCCTCGCCGCGCGGGGTCGGGCCGAGGGGCCGCTGGACTGGCTGGTGCCGGCCGCGCTGCGGGCCGCCGAGTACGTCTTCGCGATCGCCGTCGGGGTGGCCGGCGACGTGCCGTTGCCCCTGGTCTTCGGGTACGTCTTCGTGCTGACGCTGCTCCACTACGACCTGGTGGCCCGGCTGGAGAAGCGGCAGCCCGCCCCGCCGCTGCACGACCTCACGCTGGGCTGGGAGGGGCGCTCGGTCCTGCTGGTCGTGGCGCTGATCGCCGGATTCGCGTGGGTGGGGATGGCTACACTCGGTGCGTACCTTTTCGTGGTGTTCGTAATGAGTGTGGTCGCCGCCTGGGTGACCGTCCCGGCCCGCGCCGCGAGCGCCCCGGCGCGGTGAGGGGGCGCCGCGCGGTGGGCTGACCGGGGGGCCCGGGATGGCGCTGATCAGCTTCGTCGTACCGGTCCACCGGGTCCAGGGCTACCTGCGCGAGTGCCTGGACTCGCTGCTCGGGCAGGCGTTCGACGACGTCGAGGTGATCGCCGTCGACGACTGCTCCCCGGACGCCAGCCCGGAGATCCTCACCGGCTACGCCGGCCGGGACCCCCGGGTCCGGCTGGTCCGGCTGACCGGAAACGTCGGGCTCGGTCCGGCCCGCAACGTGGGGCTGGACCGGGCCACCGGCGAGTACGTCTGGTTCGTCGACGGCGACGACTGGCTCACCCCCGGGTGCCTCCCGGTGGTCGCCGCGCGGCTCCGGGCCACCCGACCGGACGTGCTCCTGGTCGACCACGTCCGGACGCACTGGGACGACAGCGTCACCCGCAGCGCGCTGCGGGACGTCCTCCCCGGACCGGTCGGGGCGGAGACGTTCCGGCTGCGGGACCGCCCCGAGACGGTCGCCCTGCTGCACACCGCCTGGAACAAGCTGGTCCGCCGGGAGTTCCTGCTCTCCCTCGGGCTGCGGTTCGCGCCCGGCTGGTACGAGGACGTCTCGTTCAGCTACCCGGTGCTGCTGGCCGCCGGGCGGATCGGGCTGCTCGACCGGGTCTGCGTGAACTACCGGCAGCGGCGGGCCGGGGCGATCACCCGTACCCCGGGGGACCGGCACTTCGACGTCTTCGCCCAGTGGGAGCGGGTGTTCCGGTTCCTGGCCGACCATCCGGCCGCCGCCGGGGCGCAGGAGTTGCGCCCGGTGCTGTTCGAACGGATGGTCTGGCACTACCTGACGGTGCTCGGCAACGGCGAGCGGATCGCCCCGGAGTTGCGGGCGGCGTTCTTCGACCGGGTCGTCGCCGAGCACGCCCGGTGGCGGCCACCGGGCGGATACCGGGCGCCGGACGGGGTCGAGGGGCTCAAGCACCGGCTGGTGGCGGCCGGACGGTGGCGTACCTTCAGCGCTCTGCGCGGCGTCCACCAGGCGGGTGGGACGGCCCGGCGGACCGTGCGGGCGGCGCGGCGGCGGGGTGTCCCGGTGCTGCGCGGCGCGGCGCGGCTGACCCGGGACGCCGCGCTGCTCGTCGGATACCGGGCGGAGCTGCGCCGACCGGTCGACCCGACGCTCGCCGTCTACGCCGCGTACTGGTACCGGGGGTACGCCTGCAACCCGGCCGCGATCCACGCCGCCGCCCGCCGGCTGGCCCCGCATGTACGCGGGTTGTGGATCGTCCGGCGGGACCGGGTCGACTCGTTGCCGCCCGGCCTGGAGTACGTGGTGGCCGGCACCGCCGCCTACTTCCGGGCGCTGGCCCGGGCCCGGTGGCTGGTCAACAACGTCAACTTCCCCGACCACGTGCGCAAACGCCCCGGCACCGTGCACGTGCAGACGCACCACGGCACCCCGGTCAAGGTGATGGGGCTGGACCAGCGGCGGTATCCGCTCGGCGCGTCCGGGATGGACTTCGCCGCGCTGCTGCGCCGGGTCGACCGGTGGGACTACAGCATCTCCTCGAACAGTTTCTCCACCCAGATGTGGGAGCGGGCGTACCCGGCGTCGTACGTGACCCTTGAGGTGGGCTATCCGCGCAACGACCGGCTGGTGAACGCCACCGCCGACGAGGTCGCCGACATCCGGGTGGGGCTCGGCGTCGGGCCGGGGGAGCGGGTGGTGCTCTACGCGCCCACCCACCGGGAGCACCTTCCCGGCTACCGTCCCCCGTTCGATCCCCACCAACTGCTCGACGCGCTCGGTCCCCGTGGCCGACTCCTGGTGCGCAGCCACTACTTCCACGACCGTGAGCCGGACGGGTCCGGCTGGCCGTCCGGCGACCGGGTGACCGACGTCAGCGGGTACGAGCCGGTGGAGGACCTCTACCTCGCCGCCGACGTGCTGGTCACCGACTACTCCTCGGCGATGTTCGACTTCGCCGTGCTGGACCGGCCGATCGTGGTGTACGCGCCGGACCTGGCGGCGTACCGGCTGGCGCGGGGGGTCTACTTCGACGTGACCGAGGAACCGCCGGGCGCGGTGGCGACCACCTTTCCCGACCTGGTCGACGTGTTCCGCTCCGGGGCGGTCGACTCGTCGGTGGCCACCGGGGAACGACAGCGGTTCCGGGCCCGGTTCTGCGTCTGGGACGACGGGCGGGCCGCCGAACGGGTGGTCCGCCGGGTCTTCCTCGGCGAGCCGGCCGGCGGCGGCCCGGGTGACATGGAATGACGCGGATACCGGGGCGGAAGGAGGGACGGTCGGTGTAATAGGCCTGTCACGAGGCGAACATCACACGTTTACCCGATGTCCCGATCCCTTGATGCTGGTCAGAGTCAATGCGGTGTCCGCGACGACCAGCGGGAGGTGACGGGTGGCCACCGTCGCGTTGAAGGATGTCGCCAAGGTGTTCCCGAACGGGACGCTCGCGGTGGACAACGTCAGCCTCGATGTGAACGACGGCGAGTTCATGGTGCTGCTCGGGCCGTCGGGATGCGGGAAGTCGACGGTGTTGCGCATGGTCGCCGGCCTGGAGGATCCGACCAGCGGCGCGGTGATGATCGACGGCGAGTACGCCAACGACCTGACCCCGCGCGACCGGGGGGTCGCCATGGTCTTCCAGGACTTCGCGCTCTACCCGCACATGACGGTGGAGGACAACATCGCCTTCCCGCTCAAGCTGACCGGGATGGAGTTGAGTCCCCGGGAGGAGCGCGTGGCGAGCGTGGCCAGCGCGCTGGGCATCGGGGACGTGCTGGGCCGCCGGCCGAGCCAGCTCTCCGGTGGGCAGCGTCAGCGGGTCGCGATGGGCCGTGCGATCGTCCGCCGGCCCCGTCTCTTCCTGATGGACGAGCCGCTGTCCAACCTCGACAGCGGGCTCCGTGCCGAACTGCGGGCGGAGATCTCCGGGCTGACCCGGGAACTCGGCGTCACCACCATCTACGTCACCCACGACCAGGCCGAGGCGCTGACCATGGCCGACCGGGTCGCCATCATGCGCCGGGGCGTGCTCCAGGACGTCGGCACCCCCACCCAGGTGTACGGTCGCCCGGCCACCCTCTACGTCGCCGCCTTCCTCGGCAGCCCCCGGATGAACCTGCTGGAGGCGTCGGTCTACGTCCACCTCGACCGGTACGTGGCGCTGAACCTCGGCGAACAGTCGCTCTACCTGCCCTGGGACGACATCCGCAGCCGGGCGGTGGCGCACTACCACGGTGAGCGGATCGTGGTCGGGATGCGTGCCGAGGCGCTGACCCCGGTCGCGCCGGACGCCCCGGGCGACGTTCTCCAGGGGCGGATCCGCTTCCTGGAGCACCACGGGCACGAGTCGCTGGCCTTCCTCGACGTCGGGGCGACGGCGGTGGTGGTGGACGAGATGGGTCGGCGGGTCGACGTGGACGACACCGACTCCGGCTCGCGCGGCCTGCGCCGAGGGCTCGGGCAGATGGTGCAGCGACTCACCGGTCGGTCGGCGGAGCCGGCCCCGGAGCAGCCGGTGATCCGCGACAGCCGGGCCAGCGTGCTCGGCGAGCCGGGCCGGCACCACCGCCGTCCGGCGGAGCTGTCCGTCCGGCTGGCCCCGTATCCGGCGGTGACCGCCGGCCAGCAACTGGCGGTCTCGGTCCGGATGGACGCCGTGCACTTCTTCGACGACCGGGGCGACCGGATCGACGTGGGCTGGCGCTGAGCGCGGTGACGGGCGGCTCCCGGCTGCCCCTTGCCCGGGAAGTTACCGGTCAGTAGCCTCTCTGGGTATGTCGATTGACTCGCGTCAGGTGGCTGCCGGTCTGCTGGCGGCGGTGCCGTTCGTCCGTACCCTCGACCTGGAGGTCGTCGAGGTCGAGGCCGAGGGCGACGGCGGTGTCCGGGCCGTGCTGCGGCTGCCCGACACCACGGCGACCCACAACCACGTCGGCGGCCCGCACGCCGGGGCGATGTTCACCCTCGGCGAGAGCGCCTCCGGCGCGGTGGTGCTCGCGGCCTTCGGTCACCTGCTCGACCGGGCGACGCCGCTGGCCGTGCGGGCCGAGATCGGCTACCGCCGACTGGCGATGGGGCCGGTCACCGCGACCGCCCGCCTCGGCCGGCCGGCCGGGGAAGTGGTCGCCGAGCTGGACGCCGGCCGCCGGCCGGAGTTCCCGGTGTCGATCGAGATCACCACCGCCGACGGCACCCCCACCACCACGATGACCGTCGTCTGGACCCTGCGACCCAACTGACCGCTGTCGGCGGCTGGGCGCGGAATGAGGTTTGTGGGCGGTTTCCACTGGTTAGATTCAGGGGGTGCTGGGCCTACCCGATCACGTGACCGCCTGCCTCTTCGACCTGGACGGCGTGCTGACCCAGACCGCCCGGGTGCACAACGCCGCGTGGACCGAGACCTTCGACGCGTTCCTGCGCGCGCGGTCCACCGCCACCGGTGAGCCGTACCGCCCCTTCGACCCGGGGGACGACTACAACCGGTACGTCGACGGCCGGCCCCGGGCCGACGGGGTCCGCACCTTCCTCTCCTCCCGGGGCGTCGCGCTGCCCGAGGGGGCCGCGGACGACCCGCCCGGGGCGGAGACCGTGCACGGGCTCGGCAACCGTAAGAACGTCGTCCTGCTGGAGCGGCTGCGCACCGGCGGCGTCGACGTCTACCCCGGCTCGGTGGCGTACCTGGAGGCGGTGGCCGCCGCCGGGCTGCACCGGGCGGTCGTCTCGGCCAGCGCCAACTGCCGTGAGGTGGTCGCCGCCGCCGGCCTGGAACACCTGCTGGAGGTCCGGGTGGACGGGCTGGTCGCCCGTGCCGAGGGACTGCGCGGCAAACCGCACGCGGACACCTTCCTGGCGGCGGCACGGCAGCTCGGCGTCGTACCCGCCCAGGCGGTGGTCTTCGAGGACGCGCTGGCCGGGGTGGCCGCCGGCCGGGCGGGCGGGTTCGGCTACGTGGTCGGCGTCGACCGGGTCGGACAGGCCGACGAGCTGCGCGCCCAGGGCGCCGACGTCGTGGTACGCGACCTCGGCGACCTGCTCGACGTGGAGTTCCGCGGGTGATCCGGGAACGGGCGTATCCGGTCGAGCCGTGGCACGTGCGGGAGGTGCTGCTCGACCTCGACGTGCTGGCCCAGTCCGAGTCGATCTTCGCGCTCTCCAACGGGCACATCGGGATGCGCGGCAACCTCGACGAGGGTGAACCGCACGGCCTGCCCGGCACCTACCTGAACTCCTTCTACGAGCTGCGTCCGCTGCCGTACGCCGAGGCCGGGTTCGGCTTCCCGGAGTCCGGGCAGACCATCGTCAACGTCACCAACGGCAAACTGATCCGGCTGCTCGTCGACGACGAGCCGTTCGACGTCCGGTACGGCGAGCTCCTCGACCACGAGCGGATCCTCGACCTGCGCGCCGGCACCCTGCACCGGTACGTGCACTGGCGTTCCCCGGCCGGGCGGGAGGTCAAGCTGCGCAGCACCCGGCTGGTCTCGTTCCGCCAGCGCTCGGCCGCCGCGATCAACTACGAGGTCGAGGCGGTCGACGGGCCGCTGCGCTTGATCGTCCAGTCCGAACTGGTGGCCAACGAGGCGTTGCCCGCGCAGAGCAGGGATCCCCGGGTGGCGGCGGTACTGGAGTCACCGCTGCTCGCCGAGGAACAGCTCACCCGCGACAACGGCGGACTGCTGATCCACCGGACCAAGGTGAGCGGCCTGCGGGTGGCCGCCGCGATGGACCACGAGGTGCACGCGCCGGCCGACGTGACGGTCAGCACCGAGGGGTACGACGACTGGGTCCGTACCACCGTCGGCTGTGTGCTGGAGCCGGGCGAGAAGCTGCACGTGGAGAAGCTGCTCACGTACAGCTGGTCCAGCCAGCGGTCGCTGCCGGCGTTGCGCGACCAGGTCGGCGCGGCCCTCGCGGCGGCCCGGCTGGACGGCTGGGACGGGCTGCGCCGGGAACAGCGGGAGTACCTGGACGAGTTCTGGGACGCCGCCGACGTGCGGGTCGAGGGTGACCCCGAGGTGCAGCAGGCGGTCCGGTTCGGGCTGTTCCACGTGTTGCAGTCCGGTGCCCGCGCCGAACGACGACCGATCTCGGCCAAGGGGCTGACCGGCCCGGGGTACGACGGGCACGCGTTCTGGGACACCGAGATGTTCGTGCTGCCGGTGCTCACCTACACCCAGCCGAGCGCCGTCCGGGACGCCCTGCACTGGCGGCACGCCACCCTCCCGCAGGCCCGTGACCGGGCCCGGACGTTGTACCTGGACGGGGCGGCCTTCCCCTGGCGCACCATCGAGGGGCCGGAGTCGTCGGCGTACTGGCCGGCGGGGACGGCCGCCTTCCACGTCGCCGCCGACGTCGCCGACGCGCTGCGCCGCTACGTCCTGGTCACCGGGGACACCGAACTGGAACAGTCCATCGGACTGGAACTGCTGGTCGAGACGGCCCGGCTGTGGCGCTCGCTCGGACACCACGACCGGCACGGCGAGTTCCACATCGACGGTGTCACCGGCCCGGACGAGTACACCGCGGTCAAGGACGACAACGTCTACACGAACCTGATGGCCCAGCGGAACCTGCTCACCGCCGCCGACGTGGCGATGCGCTACCGCGACCAGGCGCTCCAGTACGGCGTCACCGAGGAGGAGGCGGCGACGTGGCGGGACGCTGCCCACGCGATGCACATCCCGTACGACGACGAGGTCGAGGTGCACGAGCAGGTCGAGGGGTTCACCCGTCAGGAGGAGTGGGACTTCGAGCACACGCCGTCGGACCGGTACCCGCTGCTGCTGCACTACCCGTACTTCGACCTGTACCGCAAGCAGGTGGTCAAGCAGGCGGACCTGGTGCTGGCGATGCACTGGCGCGGGGACGCGTTCAGCGCGGACGAGAAGCTGCGGAACTTCCTCTACTACGAGCGGCGGACCGTCCGGGACTCCTCCCTGTCGGCCTGCACGCAGGCGGTGCTGGCCGCCGAGGTGGGGCATCCCGAGCTGGCGCACAGCTACCTGCGTGAGGCCGCGCTGATGGACCTGCACGACCTCAACGAGAACACCCGCGACGGCGTGCACATGGCATCCCTGGCCGGGGCGTGGATCGCCCTGGTCGCCGGGTTCGGCGGACTCCGCGACCACGACGAGGAACTGTCGTTCTGCCCCCGGCTCTCCAGTCGGCTCAGCCGCCTGGAGTTCTCGCTCCAGTGGCGACAGCTCCGGTTGCGGGTGGACATCCGGGGGCACCAGACGACGTACTCGTTGCGACACGGCGGGCCGGACGCCGTGCTGGAGCTGCGGCACTACGGTGAGCGCATCCGGGTCACCTGCGACCAGCCGGTCACCATGCCGGTGCCGCCGCCCCGTCCGTCCGGCCCACCGCCGACCCAGCCCCCCGGCCGCGCCCCCCTACGCCAGGCCGACAAGATCCGCGAGTAAACCCCCACCCCACCACCCCCTGCCCCTGCCCCACCCACCACCCACCCCATCTCCCTGTCGATCATGGAGTTCGGGCACCGAACAAGCCTCACAAATGCCACTGTTCAGGCGCCACAACTTCATGATCGACGGGGCGGTGGGGCGTGGGCGGTGGGCGGGACAGGGGGCGGTGGGGCGGTGGGGTGGGTCAGAGGTGGCCGCCGGTTGTGGGCTTGCCGGCGGCGTCGTGCGGGGCCATCGCCCTCGGGTCGTCGGCGGTGCGCGCCTGGGCGGCCTCGTCCGCCCAGTCCCGGCCGCGCTCCTCGTCCTCTCGGCTCCGCTGCTCGTCGGTGCGCTCCTTGCGGGACTTCTGCTGCTGGCCCATGCCGGTCCTCCCCGTCTGGTGGCAGCCGTGCGCCGGCCGCCTCGTGGCGGACGTCGCCCGCCGGTCGCCCACGGCTACCCGGGCCCGGCACCGGCAAACCCGCCACCGCCGGCCAGCGACCCGTCGTGGGCCGTACCTCGTCGCGGCTCCATGGCGGGCGTGCCGGCGGCCGAGCCGGGTAACGCACGCGGAGCCGGCGCAGGGGCCGGCGGTTGCGGAGGTCGGACCATGGACGTACGCACCACCGGGACGGCGATACCCGTCGCGAACGCACCCTCGGGGGCCGCGCTCACCGCGGACCTGTTCGTGCCCGCCGAACCGGTCGGGGTGGTGCTGTTCGCGCACGGCAGCGGTTCCTCCCGGCGTAGTCCGCGCAACGTGGCGGTGGCGCACACGCTCAACGACCGGGCGCTCGCCACCGTACTGGTGGACCTGCTGACCCCGGAGGAGGCGCGGGTGGACGCGCGGACCGCCGAACTCCGCTTCGACATCGACCTGCTCGCCGGGCGGCTGGTGGGCATCGTCGCCTGGCTGGCCGCCGAACCCGCGTTGGGACGGCTGCCGATCGGCCTGTTCGGGGCGAGCACGGGGGCAGCCGGGGCGCTTGTCGCGGCGGCGGACCGGCCGGACCTCGTCCGGGCGGTGGTCTCCCGGGGCGGGCGACCCGACCTGGCCGGTGCCGCCCTGTCCCGGGTACGCGCACCGAGCCTGCTCCTGGTCGGCGGCCTGGACGAACAGGTGCTGGCGCTGAACGAGTCGGCCCTCTCCACACTCGACGGGGTGGGCGAGTTGCGGGTGGTGCCCGGCGCGACACACCTCTTCGAGGAGCCGGGCACCCTGGAACAGGTCGCCGACCACGCCGGCACCTGGTTCACCACCCACCTGCGCTGAGCCCCGCCGCCCCGCCGCCCCGCCGCCGGGCCGCCCAGCCGCCCCGCCGGCCAGCCACCGGGCCGTCCTGCCGTCCGGGCGGACGGGCGGACGGGTGCCGTGCCGGCCGTCCGGGGCGGACGGCCTGCCGGTGGGTCGGGCGGGGGCGGGAAGAGTGGGTCAGGCGGGGGCGGGTGGGACCGCGCCGGGCCCGGGTTCGGCGCGGTCCGGCAGGTGGAGAGCCTGTTGGCGGGCGGCCCGCTGGCGGTGCCGCTGGATGGTGTCGACCACGCGGTAGGTGACGGCGGTGATCGGCACCGACACGAAAGCGCCGGCGATCCCGGCGACCAGCGTGCCGGCGGTCACCGCCACCAGGATCACCGCCGGATGCAGCCGTACCTGACGTTTCATGATCAGGGGTTCCAGCAGGTTGCCCTCGGCCTGCTGGACGGCGATCACGGCGGCGAGCACCAGCAGGGCCGTGCCGGGGCCGTTCGCGGCGAGCGCCACCAGGACCGCGACCGCGCCGGCCACGGTCGCCCCGATGATCGGGACGAACGCGCCGATGAAGGTGATCAGCGCCAGCGGGAAGGCCATCGGCACGCCGAGCAGAACCAGCGCCAGCCCGATGCCGACCGCGTCGATCAGGGCGATCATCATCGTCCCCCGGCTGTACGCCCCGAGGGTGCGCCAACCGGCCCGCCCGGCGGCGGCGGCCACCGCCCGGTTCCGCTCGGAGACCCGCCGCACCACCCAGTGCCACATCGCCCGGCCGTCCTTGAGCAGGAAGAAGAGCAGGACGAGGGAGAGCAGCACCGACCCGGCCACCTCGGCGGCGGTACGTGCGCCGGAGACCGGATCCGGTGAGCTGCGGTCGATGCCGCCGCGGGCCTGCTCGGTAAGCCGGTCGAGTTGGGTCTCGCTGACCGGGAACGTCGAGGTGACGAAGTCCCGGGTCCGCTGGACGCCCTGGTCGAGTTCGTCCGTCAGGTCCCTGAACTGGCCGGCGGTCAGGCTCCAGACCAGCGCGACGGTGCCGAACAGCACGCCGAGCAGCAGGAGCACGGTGAGCAGGGCGGCGAGGGTCCCGGGCAGCCGCATCCGGCGCAGCAGTCGGGTCACCGGGTCGAGCAGCGCGGTGAGGAAGAGGGTCACGGCGAGCGCGATCGCCAGCGGGGCGAGCAGCACCGCGATCCGACCGAGCAGGTAGAGGGCGGCGACCAGCACCACCAGGCAGGCGCTCCACATGACCACCGACCGCACCAGCCAGGGCAGCCGGTCCCACGTTCCGCGCAGTCCGCCCGGCACCGGACGGTCCGGGGTCTGCCCCTCGTCGTCGATCACGTCGGCCCTCCTCGATTCCCGCCCGGAGGTACCCGTCCATCCCGTCCACGACACCCGTGGAGCGCCCTGCGTGACCGGGGCCGGACCGGTGTGATCCGTTTGCCGCTCCGGCCCGGGGGAAGGCGGACAGGGACCGACCGAGGGAGGGGAGCACCGTGAGCGACTTCATGGACAAGGCCAAGGACTTCGCCGACAAGCACGACAAGCAGGTCGACCAGGGGCTGGAGAAGGCCGGCGACAAGATCGACCAGCGCACCGGCGGCAGGTACGACGAGCAGATCGACCGGGGCGTGGACCAGGCCCAGGCGCGTACCGGTGAGGGCGACCAGGCGCGCTGACGGCTCGGGCCACGCCGGGGGGCTCTGGTCAGGATCGACCACTCTCGCTACTATCCGCAGTCAGGCCATGACTCGACGTCGAGTCGTGTGTCGCGGACGTGCAACCGCGCTCGCGCGGGACGCCGACGAGAGGACGTCATCCGGTGACCGACACGATCGCGCACCCGTACCCGTTCAGCCCACCCGACCGGCTCAACCTCGATCCCCGGTATGCCGAACTGCGCCGCGACGAGCCGCTCGTCCGCGTCCAGTTGCCGTACGGCGAGCCGGCCTGGCTGGCCACCCGGCACGCCGACGTCCGCATGGTCCTCGGCGACCCCCGGTTCAGCCGGGCCGCCTCGGCCGGGCGGGACGAGCCGCGCAACGTGCCGGAGCAGCGGGAGTCCGGGATTCTGGGGATGGATCCGCCGGAGCACACGCGTCTGCGCCGGGTGGTGGCGAAGGCGTTCACCGCCCGCCGCGTCGAGCAGCTCCGGCCGGGCACCCGCCGGGTCGCCGGGGAACTGGTCGACGGCATGGTCGCCGCCGGTGCCCCCGCCGACCTGGTCGTCCACCTGGCGACACCGCTGCCGATCCGGGTCATCTGCGACCTGCTGGGCGTGCCGGTCACCGACCAGGACCGCTTCCACACCTGGTCCGAGGCGATCGTCTCGACCACCGCGCTCAGTCCGGAACGGGCCCGGGAGTACGTCGACAACCTGTTCGGGTACATGGCGGGGCTGGTCGAGCAGCGCCGGACGACCCCCACCGACGACCTGATCGGCGCGATGGTCCGGATGCGCGACTCCGACGGCGACCGGCTCAGCGAGGACGAGCTGGTCAGGCTCGCCGCCGGCCTGCTCGCCGCCGGGCACGAGACCACGGTGAACCAGATCCCCAACCTGGTCTACGTGCTGTTGACCAACCCGGAACAGTGGGCGCGTCTGTGCGCCGAGCCGGGTCTGGTGCCGAGCGCCGTCGAGGAGCTGATGCGGTTCGTCCCGCTCGGGGCGACCGCGGCCTTCCCCCGCTACGCCACCGAGGACGTCGAGGTCGGCGGGGTGCTGGTCCGGGCCGGCGAGCCGGTGGTCGTCTCGATCCACTCGGCCAACCGGGACGAGCGGGTCTTCACCGACGCGGACCAGATCGACCTGGCCCGCCCGGTCAACCCGCATGTCGCCTTCGGACACGGGGTGCACCACTGCGTCGGCGCGCAGTTGGCCCGGATGGAACTCCAGGTCGTCCTGGAGACCCTGGTCGAACGGACGCCCGGTCTGCGGCTCGCCGTGCCCGAACCGGAACTGACCTGGAAGACCGGCCTGCTGGTACGCGGCCTGACGAGCCTGCCGGTGAGCTGGTGAGCGAGAGGAGACCCTGGTGACCTCGTCGTGGCGGGTGAGCGTCGACCCCACCCGGTGCATCGGATCCGGCATCTGCACGGGTGCGGCGCCGGAGCACTTCGTCCTCGTCGACGGCCTGTCCTGCCCCCGGAAGGAACTGATCGAGCCGGCGGATCCGGTGATCGACGCGGCCGAGTCCTGCCCGATGGAGGCCATCCGGGTCTCCGACGCGAGCAGTGACCGCCGGATCGCCCCGGAGCTGTGAACCTGGCCGCCCCGTGCTGACGTGGTCGCGGCACCTCCGTGGGCCGTGCCGCCCATGGAGGTGCCGCGATCAGAACCGGTGGCGGCCGGTCAGTGGCGCTGCTTCTCCCGTAGCTCCGCCATGCTGGTGGGACGGCCGCTGAGCGCGTCCCGCAGCCGGTCGACCAGCCCCGCGCCCGGGGCGAGCAGCTTGTTGGCGGGCGGGTGGTCCGGCGCGGCCGGGTGTGGCCGGGTCGGCGCGATCCGCTTCGCCGCCGTCACCTTGTCGGCGAGTTCCACCAGCTCCTCGTGCGCGCACGCAGCCCGCAGCCGGGGGAACAGGTCGGTCTCCTCCTCCTGCACGTGGTGCCGGATCGTAGTGGTCAGGTGGGTGAGGAGCTGGTCGAAACGCGGGTCGGACGGGTCCACCGACTCCAGGTCCTTCATCGTGCGTTCGGCGTCGGCGTGCTCGGAGATCTCGTGGTCGGCGACCTGGTCACCGTCCGGGAGCGCCTTGCGGGTGGCCGGGTAGACGTACGCCTCCTCGGCGACGCTGTGCCGGACCAGTTCGGCGATCACCACGTCGACGAGCTGCCGCCGGTGCTCCGGGGTGCCCTGCCGGTTCTCCAGCTCGACGAAGAGCGCCTCGACCTCGCGGTGGTCGGCGGTCAGGACGTCGATGACGTCCCGTCCCGCCATGGCCTCTGGGTTGGTCATGTTGTTGCTCCCTACCCGTGCGATTCGTTGCGGATGTCCTTTCCGTACCCTGCGTTCCGTCGACCAATCCGCGACGTCCGGTGGGATGCGGAACCGCCGGGGGCGGCCACGACGCGGGGCCGGCCTCCCTGGCAGGGAGACCGGCCCCGGCGTTCGGCGGTCAGGTGAGCCCGACCCGCAGGTCAGGAGCTGTATCCGCGCTCGGCGATCCAGTGGGCGAGCCGCTCGGTGGTCATCCAGTACTCGCCGACCGGGTCGGCCGGGTCGGCGATCCGGACGACGTCGCCGCCGTCCCGGTAGGCCACCACGGTCAGGTAGTGGCCGCCGGGGAACGAGTGCGCCCGACCGTCGGTGTCGACCGTGCTGCCCTTGATGTTCGCCACCACCGGGTCCCCGGCCTCCAGCGCGTCGACCACGTCGGCACGCAGCCGCTCGATCTGCTCCGGGCTGGCCGCCGACTCCCGGATCTCGGTGGTCCGGTAGCCGCCGGTCAGCTCGTTGAGCACCCGGGTGACGTCCTCGGCCGAGTTGGTGCCGGCCTCGGTGGTGCCGAGCTTCCTGGCCAGTTCGTCCTGGCTGAGGTGCTTGCCGGCGGCGCTCAGGGCGATCCGGGTCGCGGCCGGTCCGCAGTAGTAGAAGTTCGGCTGGGCCTGGTACTCGATGCCGACCGCACGTTCACGTCGACGGTCGTCCCGGCGGTCCCGGTCGTCCCGGCGGTCCCGGTCGTCCCGGCGGTCCCGGTCGTCCCGGTCGTCCCTCCGGTCGTGCCGGTCCCGGTCACCCTGGTCGGCGCGGGGCGACGAGGTCGGCCGTTCCCCCTTCGGGGGCGTGGCGTGGGCGGCCACGGCCGGTCCGGCGACCGCGCCGCCGGTGAGGGCCAGCCCGGCGACCGACAGCAGGCTCTTGCGCAGCATCCAGTTCATGTCGAAGCTCCTTCGGGGGATCGACGTCCGCGCCACGGGGTGGACGCGCGGACACCTGCACCGAGTCAGGGTTTCGGCTGTCCAGGAATTCGCCCCTGCCGGGGCGCACCGAGGTGTCAACGACCGGTCCCCGCCAGCCATTCCGCCCCTACTCGACCGGGGGCTCGCGGTCCGGGGGGGGTCAGAGGGTTCCGAGGAGCCGGGTGACGGTGATCTCGATGACCACACGGGCGGGATTGGCCCGGGGCGGGCGGTACCGCTCGGTGTAGCGGCGTTCCGCCTCGGCCACCGCCGGGCCGTCGGTCCGGACCACGGCGCGGCCCTCGACGGTGAGCCAGCGCCGGCCGTCGACCTGGCACACCGCCACCGGTGCCCCCTCCGGTCCGGCGGCGGCGACGTGGTGGGCCTTGTGGGACGTCCCCGAGGTGATCACCCGGGCCAGCCCGGTCGCCGGATCGAAGGTCACCCCCACCGGTACGACGTGCGGGGTGCCGTCCGGACGCAGCGTCGTCAGCGTCGCGACGTGCCGTTCCCGGAAGAACGCGGCGACCCGTTCGTCGTGCGGGTCGAGCTGGTGTCCGCCCCCGGTCCGCTGGCGCATGTCGTCCCCTGTCTGCCGGCCACTGCGATCATGGCACGGCCGTCCCGGGTGCGGGCGGATGTCCGGTTCCGCCCGGTCAGGCGACGGCGGCCCGCCCCTGCCGGAACTCCGGGCGACCTGGGCGGTTCCCGGCCGACGTCGGCTGCTCCGTGCCCAGCAGGGGGAGGACGTCGGAGGTCTCGGGCTCCCGTCCGACGGCCGCGAACGCCTCGTCGCGCAGACTGCGGGCGGACGCGGCGGTCAGCTCCGCGTCGTGCCACGCCGCCCGTTCCCGCTCGGCGGCAGCCCGGTGCCGGGCGAGCAGGTGGTCCCGGACGGCCCGCCGCACCACCCGTTCCTGCTCGACCGGGTGCAGCCGGGGGTCCCACCCGTTGCGGTACGCGAGGGCGTCGGCGAGCTGCTCCTCCGACAGCTCGCGGCGTTCGTACGCGGCCCGCGCGGCCCGGTGCAGGTAGCGCTCCCGGTCGGCGTACTCGGCCGGGGTCTGCGGGGTGTGCGGCAGGGGCAGGGCCGCGGCGGTGTCCAGGCGGCGCAGGTCTGCCTCGACGTCCTGGTACGCCGCCCAGGCGGCCTCCACCGCCTCCTGGGCGGCGAGCCACTCGGCCCGCCGACGCCCGGCGGCCACCGAGGCGCGCTCGGCGGCGACCGCCACCTCCTCGGCGTACCGGTCGAGGTCCTGTCGTTCCCGGGCCACCTCCAACTCGGTGGGGAGCACGGCCTGGCGGATGCGGCGGCCCACGTGGAACCGGTCCGGGCGGGCGAGCAGGGTGGCGACGACGGCCACGATGACGCCGAGGAGGGCCAGCCAGATGACGGCGGCCCGGGGTACGTCGAGGAGGACGGAGGAGAGGACGGTCTGCATCACCAGCACCTCGTGAGGGGAGGACGGGACAGGGCTCAACGGGGTGCCCGGTCCGGGCGGGCACGGGGGCGCGCGGCGCGGCGGGTGTTCCCCGCCCACGGCGGACGTCGACCGGCCCGGCACGGGATCAGTCCGGACGGTCGGTCGTGGACGGTCGGTCAGGCCCGGGGCGGGCCGCGTCGGCCGACGGACCCCTGTCCGGGGTCGGTGGCCGGCGGCGGAAGCGGAACGGCGACCGTGGTGGCGGTGCCCGGGTCACCGGTGGGGCGGACCGGCGGCGTCGGGGCGTCGGCGTGCTCGTCGACCGGCCGGGGCGGCAGTGGTGCCACGACCGGCCGGGCGGCCGGTTGCGGGCCGCCGACGACCGGGGCCGGCCGGAGCTGGGGTGAGGCCGGGAACGACTCGGCCGGGGTGGCGGTGGCCCCGCCGAAGGTCAGCGTCAGGACCAGGGCGGTCAGCGCCAGGCGGGTCAGCACGCGCAGGGCACGCAGCATCGTCGGCCCGATCGGGCGGACGAAGGCGGGCGGCTGCACCGTTCCAACCTAACGGGCGGTCCGCCCGGCCGCCCGTCGGCGACCGTGGTGTGACCGGACCCACCGGTCGTCCCGGCCACGTCGCCCCTGGTCGCGTCGCCGTCGACCGATCCGTCGACGTTCGGTCTCCGCGTCACGGCACGCCGGTACACGGTGGACCGTCCGGAGTCGACGGAGCCGGGTCAGGGGGTGGGCGAGCCGGCGGTGGCCGGACCGGTGTTGCCCTGGTCGGTGAAGAGCGCGAGCAGGGCCCCGACGTGCTGGTACGCCTCGGCGGGGTGCCGGAAGCGCCCGGCCGGGTTCACCGTGTACTCGTTGCGCCGACCGACCCGGGTGCGTTGGAGGTAGCCGCCGGCCTCCAGGTCGGCCACGATCGCCTGCGCGGCCCGCTCGGTCACGCCCACCTCGTCGGCGACGTCGCGCAGCCGGGCGGTGGGGTTACGGGCGATGGCGAGCAGTACGTGCGCGTGGTTCGTGAGGAAGGTCCAGTTCCGTTGGCTCCCGTTCTCACGCTGCGTCGTCGCCATGACCGTCATGTTATGACCTTCGCTTCGCATTCGGCGTCGCGCCCTCCGCTGTCAACACCTGAAACGCATATCACGTATCCCTTGACGTAGTTTGCGCTCCGTGTGACCGTGGTGGCTGGCCGTGTCTCCCCGTCGGGCATGCGGCCCCGGTCCGGAGAAGGGGTGGATTGAGTAATGGCCGTTCCCGGTGGACAACAGCCTCCGGCGAGTCCCGCGCAGGCGCTGGTCGAGTTGCAGTCGGGCAACCGGCGCTTCGTCACCGGCAACCCGCTGCACCCCAACCAGGACGCCGGACACCGGGCCGCGGTCGCCGACGGGCAGCACCCCTTCGCGGTCGTGCTCGGCTGCTCCGACTCCCGGCTGGCCGCCGAGATCATCTTCGACCGGGGCCTCGGTGACCTCTTCGTCGTCCGGACCGCCGGGCACATCGTCGGCACCGAGGTGCTGGGCAGCATCGAGTACGCGGTGAGCGTCCTGGAGACCCCGCTGGTGGTCGTCCTCGGCCACGACTCCTGCGGGGCGGTGCAGGCCGCCCGGGAGGCCGACGGCTCCGGGACCACGCCCCCCGGTTACCTGGGGGCGGTCGTGGGCGCGGTGGTGCCCAGCCTCCGCCAGGCCGCCCGGCAGGGCGTCGACGACATCGACGGGATCGTCGACATCCACATCGACCACACCGTCGAGGTGCTGTTGGAGCGCTCGGTGACGCTCAACCGCGCGGTGCGGGAGGGGCGGTGCGCGGTGGTCGGCATGTCGTACCGGCTGGCCGCCGGTGAGGTACGCGTGGTCCGGTCGATCGCCGCCACCGAGGACGTCGCCCTCGCCGCCGGGCCGGCCCCCTCGGCCCGCCACTGACCCGTCCGGCTCCGGCCGGTCACGCGAACGGGCCCCGCCTCCGGTCGAACGGATGCGGGGCCCGATTCGGCGTGGTGGGTCAGAGCATGGAGACGTGGACGTGGTCCGTGTGGTCCGAGGGCCCGCTGTACGAACTCCAGCCGGTCGCCGGGAACCAGATCTGCTTGTTCCAGATCACGTAGTAGATGCCGAGCACGTCGGCGTTACGGACGAGGAACGCGGTCAGGTTGTTGCCGTACTTCCGTTCCGCCGTGGTGTCCCACCGGCTGAACCCCGACTTCTGGAGCGACCAGTCGCAGGCCCGCCCCTTCGGATGCTCGTACGGCCCGCCCGGTCGGTAGCACCCGACGAACATGTTGAAGCCGGCCCGCTTGACCTCCTTGTACATGTGCAGGGTGCGCGGGGTGATGCAGCCGCCGGTGGTCGGGTCGTCCTCGGTGCAGCCCAGCGAACGCCAGTTGCCGTTGCTGTCCCGCCCGGGGCCGGGCCGGGCGGGCGGGGAGGTGGCGTCCACCAGGCCACCGGTCAACCCCATGCCGCCGACCAGGGCTAGGGACTTCTCCGCCTCGCGCTTGCGCTTCTTCAGGATGTCGGACTGCTTCTGCTGCTCCATGACCTCGGCGTCGAGCGCCTTCTTGGCCAGTTCCGCCTGGTTCTTGGCGGCGGCGACCGCGGCGACCTTCTTGCTGTTGACCATGTTCATCTCGTCCAGCGCGCTGGCCCGCTTGACGAACGAGTCGGGGGTGTTGGCGTCCAGCAGCATGGAGGCGGGGCCGACCCGGCCGGTCATGTACGACCGCACGGCGATCGTGGCCACCTGCGGGGTGAGCGACTTCAGCTCGTTCTGCGCCCGTTCGACCTCCAGGGCGAGGGTGAGCTGGCGCTTCTTCGAGGCGTTGAGCTTCGCCTGAGCCTGGGTGTAGCTGCGGTTCGTCTCCTCGATCACCTCGTTGAGGAGCTTCGGCTGCTCTCCGTCGTGCCCGGACGGGCTCGACGGCTCGGCCATGGCCGGCGCGGGCACAGCGGCCACGGCGAAGGCGGCGAGCACGGCCACGACCGGTTTCAGCCAGCGGCGTAGGGGTGCCGTCACAGTGTTCCCTTCCGTCGACCGCCGACCGGGTTAGCTGACGGGTTCGGGGCGGAAGTGGCCCCTACCGCTGACGCGGATGCACCCCATGAACCTGGTTCCCCGGTTCGCCGGTGGGCGATTAGGCGGTGGCTCCGCTGGCGCCGGTGCGCGCCTTCGGCGGTAACCGGCAGCGAGGTTACCTGACAGTGGGCGTGGGGTTCTACGCCCGGATCCCGACCAAAAGCGTTATTTCCCTATTGCTTTCCGTCACTCGTGTCACATTTGTCAAGATCATAACGATTGGTGGTCACTCTGCGGAGTTTCACCATGCCGGATTCGTGTTCCTCGGGTGGCCCGGTCCGGCGGCGGAATCGGTGACCCCGGTGGCGGCACGGGGACCGCTGAGGGCGGCGAGGGCGTCGTCCCGCTCACCGGCCGGCCGGGGCGGGCGGCGGCTCGGCGTGCCACCCCGGCCGGCGGTGGTCACCAGGGCGGCCAGGCCGGTGGTGATCGGTACGGCGGCGATCAGCCCGAGCGTCGCGACGATGCTGCGGACGATCTCCTGGGCGAGGAACTCGCTGGTCACGATCTCGCTGATCCCACGCGTGTCGGCGGTCAGCAACAGCAGCAGGGGCAGCGACGCGCCCGCGTACGCGAGCACGATCGTGTTGACCGTCGAGGCGATGTGCGCCCGGCCGACCCGCGTGGCCGCCCGGTAGAGCTGGAGCCGGGTGAGGTCGGGGTTGGCGCGGGCCAGTTCGGTGACCGTGGCGGCCTGGGTGACCGTGACGTCGTCCAGGACGCCCAGGGAGCCGATGATGATGCCGGCCAGGAGCAACCCGTGCAGGTCGACGTCGGCCTGGAACATCGACAGCGTGGTGGCGTCCTCGGAGCCGTACCCGGTGAGGTGGGTGAGCGCGGTCGCCAGGCTGCCGAGCACGCCGGTGAGCACCAGGCTGGCCAGGGTGCCGAGGACCGCGACGGAGGTCTGTGCGGTGACCCCGTGGGTGAGATACAAGACCACGAACATGATCAACGCGGCGCCGGTGACCGCCACCGGCAGCGGGGACTCGCCGGCACCGATACCGGGCAGCACGAAGGTGAGCAGGATGGCGAAGCTGGCCACCAGCCCGCCGAGCGCGGCCAGGCCGCGCCAGCGGCCGAACGCGACGATGGCGACGGCGAACGCCAGGGCCAACCAGATCAGCGGCTTCCCCCGCTGGTGGGCGGCGATGGTGTAGCTGCTGACCGTCGGGTCGGCCGGGTCGGTCAGCACCACCAGGACGATCTCGTCGCCGACCTCCACCGAGGGCGATCCCGGCCCGGCGGGCAGCGCCGTCTCGACCTGCTGCCCGGCGTCCGGCCCGGTGTCGACGGTCACCGTGGCGGTCCCGCACGGCCCCTCCGTCGTCCCCTCCGGGGCCTCCGGCGTGGGTGGGCAGGGCTCGGTCACCACCCGCGTCACCGTGCCGTGGTACCGGGCCGCGTCCTCGCCGCCGCCGACCGACGGGGCGTCCCGGGGCCAGAGCACCAGCGCCGCGACCAGGGTCGCCAGGAAGAGGGGGACCACGGTCGCGATCAGGACACGCCGTACGCGCGGCGGCGCGGCGGCGGTGGGACGGCTGTGGTCGTGGCCCATGCTTCTCCCAACGATCCTGGCGTGGCGGGTGCCCTGGCCGGACCATTCTGCCGGGTCCGAAGCCGCAGCTCGCAGCCTGTTCGGCGGCCCGGTCCGGTTCCGCGCGGCTCGGTGGGGAGTTCGCCGGCGCACGCTGTCGAGCTGCCCCGTCCATGCGTCCACCGGTCACCGGCACCTCCCGTCATGCCTGTTCGCCAGCTCACACCGCCGTCCGTCGTCCAGCCGCGCGTCACACCAGATCCGGGTACGCCGCGACTGGTCGTCCTCCGCGCTGACGGTGGCCTCCCCGAAGTCCATTTCCGGCACGTGCCCGAGGGAGTCGCGCAGCGCGACCGCGAGGGCGACGGCGTACTCCCGGTCGGGCAGCGTCAGCGGCAGGTGCAGCACCCATCGGCCCACCGTCACCACCCCCCGTGCCGAGGGCCGGAGTCCGCCGGCCGGCGCTGGGCGTACTCGGACTGCCAGCGGCGCAGCGCCTGACGAATCCGATCCCCGTCGGCCTCCACGGCCCGGATGTGCCGGTGCAACCGCTCCACCTCCCCGGCGACCCGGTCGAGATGGGAACGGACCTGGTCCGGTGCGAGTCCGCGCCAGCACCGGTCGAATTCCGCGCTCCGGATCTGGTGCGGCCCGAGCCGCCTGCCGGTCAGGTAGATCACGGCCGTCGGCCTCTCCCCGCCGGGTCCGCTGCGTTCGCGGGAAACTGCGCCGCGAGCGCGGCGACGGTCTCCCGCAGGGCGGCGGCGGTCAGTTCGAGCTGCCCGGCGGCCCGTGCCCATTCCCCGGTCGCCGCCTCGACGGTCGGGCCGTCCTCCCCGGCGGCCCGGAGCTGTTCCCCGGCCACCCTGATCCGGTGCGGGAACCGGTCGATCCGGTCCGCCGCCGCGCGGAGCCGGACGACGACCGCCTCCACCGTGACGGCCACGTCGTGGCCGGGTGCGCCTCGTCCGCAAGCCGTTCGCAGGCGCGCGACGCCCAGGCCGAGCAACCGCTCCGCCTCGTCGGCCAGGTCCAGCGCGTGATCGGCGCTCTGCTGCGCGACCCGCAGTGCCGGATGCGTCGCGCCGAGCCGTGCCCGTTCCAGCAGGACGACGGCCGCGCCGACTGCGACGTACGCCTCCCGCAACTCGTCGGCCACGCCGGACACCGCCCAGGTGGCACTGGCCACCGGCACGTTTCTGACCTGCGGGTACGCGGGCAGCGTCGGCGTGACAGCCGGCTCGACCGGCACCGGCAGGTACCGGTCCGGACAGGGCCAGGCGCAGCCGCAGCCACAGCGCCGCCAGGCCGTACGCCAGTCGCGGCGGTGACGCGGAGCGAGCGGGACGGGATGGGGTCGGGGCACGGGACCTCCCTCTTTCGGGCTCTCGGTCAGATCGCGGTGACCGTGGGTGTACAGCCTGTCCGTGCCGCCCTAGGATTCGGAACAATCCGCTTCGGCATGATGACTTTGGGTGACCGTGTCGGGCTGGATGGGGGTGCGGCGACGTGGACCGAGGAGAGTGGGGGAACGTGTGGGAATCTCGCCGTCCGAGTTCCTGTTGCGCGAGCTGCGTCGGCGGCGGGTGGCCGCCGGACTGACCCAGGACGCGTTGGGTGAGCGGGTGCACTACTCGAACACGCACGTCAGCGCGATCGAGACCGGCGTCAAGCCACCTAAGCCGGAGTACCTCAAGGCCGTGGACGAAGCCCTGGAAACCGGCGGAATCCTGCTCAGCCTCTGGGAAGACCTGGTGCGTGACGCGAGCACTCCGGTGTGGTTCCGCAACTGGATCGAGATCGAACGCCAGGCACTGTCCCTACGGTGGTACGAGATGACGGTCCTGCCGGGGCTGCTACAAACAGAGGCGTACGCGCGTGCGGTGTTCTCATCTGGTGGACTGCTGACGTCCGAAGAAGTGGAACGCAGGACGGCTGCCCGCATCGCCCGTCAGGAGGTGCTTACGCGGGACTCACCACCACAGTTCGTGGCGGTCTTGGATGAGCACTTGTTGCATCGGGAAGTCGGCAACGCGGCGCTGATGCGCGACCAGTTGTCCCAACTGGTGGAGTTGTCTGCCCAACTTCCGTACGTACGAATCCACGTCGTTCCCTCTTCCACCGGGGCGTACGCTGGCATGAGCGGTCCCTTCGTGATGGCGACCCTCGAAGGAGGGGATGAGTACGCCTACCTCGACAATCAGCTTCAGGGGCAGGTGGTGGACGAGCCATCCGGCCTGCTCTGGGTACGACAAGCGTGGGAGTGCATCCGGGGCGAGGCGTTGCCTCACAGGCAATCGATCGAGTTGATCGGGAGAGTGGCTGAGAAATGGATCTGAGCGGCGCTGTCTGGCGCAAGAGCACGCGCAGCAGCCAAAATGGTGGAGCCTGCGTCGAGGTGGCGGACAATCTGGCTGGGGTGGTCCTCGTGCGCGACACGAAGGACCGGTCGGGTGGCACGCTCGCCTTCGACCCCGCGTCCTGGCGGGTGTTCGTCGCTGAGGTCGGTTGTCAGCGATAACAGACTTGCAGCGGATCGGGCGTTCGACCCCGGGATGGGGGCGGACGCCCTTTTGGTGTCTGACTCGCCTGACGATCTCGAAGAGGCGCTTCGAATCTTGGACAGTTACCGTCTTACTTGAACGGTAATTGTCCAAGATCCGGCTCTTGAGTTGGGTGTAGGCCGCTCTGGCTCGATGTCACTCCGAGTCGATCACTCTGCCGCCGGGCCGGCACCATGCCTCACGTGAGGTGCAGGGTCTCCGAAAGCCGCCGTATCCCCCGGAGAGCGTGGCCCTCTATCCGGCGGACTGGGCGAGCAACACCAGCCGGGCGCATGGCCAGTTAGGCACGCCCTTCGAAGCGGCAGTGCAGGGCTCCGATGGTCAGCCGCGTTTCATCAGACGGCCGACGGCCGCCATCATCTCGGTCGCCATCTCGTCGGCGCGACCCTCGGCGGCACCCTCGTGCATGCAGTGCCGGGCGTGGCCGTCGAGCAGGCCGAGGGCGACCTTGTCCAGGGCGGCCTGGATGGCGGAGATCTGGGTGAGCACGTCGATGCAGTACCGGTCCTCGTCGACCATCTTCTCGATGCCCCGGACCTGCCCCTCGACGCGGCGTAGTCGCGCGAGCAGTTGGTCCTTGGTGGCCGTGTATCCCCGGATCGGTGTGGGTGTGCTCATGGTGTCGAGGATAGCTTACCCCCCTGGGGTATGTTACGGTCCAGGCGAGGGGATACCCCAGGTGGGTATCCATCGTCGAGAGGAGTTTCGATGACCACCAAGACGTACCAGGTCCAGGGCATGACCTGCGGACACTGCGTCAGCGCGGTCAGCAGCGAGCTCGGTGCGGTCGCCGGCGTCACGGACGTTCAGGTCGACCTGGCGTCCGGTCAGGTCACCGTCACCAGTGACGCGCCGCTGGAGACCGAGACGGTCCGCGCGGCGGTCGACGAGGCCGGATTCGAGCTCGTCGGAGCATGAACACAGCGACGAAGCTGAGCGGTTTCGCCCTCGGCCTCGTGGCGGTTCTCGGTGCGGCATACGGGGTCGGGCTGGTGACCGGCCCCGTCACCCCCGCCGAGAGCGGCCACCCCGACGCGGGACACCCTGCGGGTGGTGGCGGGCACGAGGACGCCCCGGGCGGTGCCGACGCCCACCTCCCCGGCGGACTGCTCGTCTCCGACCAGGGCTACACGCTCACCCCCGTGTCCACGCCGGCCGGCGAGTTCGCCTTCCGCGTCACCGGCCCCGACGGGCACGCGGTAACCGCCTTCGACGTGGAGCACGACAAGCGGATGCACCTGATCGTCGCCCGGCGGGACCTCGCCGGGTTCCGGCACGTGCACCCGACGATGGATCCGGACGGCACCTGGCGGATCGCCTCCCCGCTCGCCGAGCCGGGAAGTTGGCGGGCGTTCGCCGACTTCACCCCGACCGGGGCGAAACCACTCACCCTCGGTGTCGACGTCGCGGTCCCCGGCGGTTTCACGCCGCGTACGCTGCCCGCGCCGGCGGCCACCGCCAACGTCGACGGATACGCCGTCACCCTCACCGGTGAGCTGCGACCCGGCGCGGCCAGCGAGCTGACCCTGACCGTGCGCCGGGACGGCGAACCGGTCACCGATCTCCAGCCCTACCTCGGCGCGTACGGGCACCTGGTGGCGCTGCGCCAGGGCGACCTGGCGTACGTGCACGTGCACCCGGACGGTGCCCCCGGCGACGGGCGGACCCGTCCCGGCCCGGAGGTGCGCTTCCGCGCCGAGGTGCCGTCCGCCGGGACGTACCGCCTCTTCCTGGACTTCCAGCACGGCGGCACGGTCCGTACCGCCGAGTTCACGGTCGTGGCCGACCCGGCCGACCACGCGCACGACTGACCGGAGGTATCCGATGTCCACCGCTGGGCCCCTGCGGGTGGCGCCCCACCGGATCGAACTGGCGATCGGCGGCATGACCTGCGCCTCCTGCGCCTCCCGGATCGAGAAGAAGCTCAACCGCCTGGACGGCGTCACGGCCACGGTCAACTACGCCACCGAGAAGGCGTCCGTCTCGTACGACGACACCGTCACGCCGCAGGATCTGATCGCCACGGTCGAGAAGACCGGCTACACCGCCGCGTTGCCGGCTCCGCCCACGCCGGTCACCGGCCCGGAGGGGACCACCGAACCGGTGGACGAGCTGCGCGGGCTACGTACCCGGCTGTGGGTCTCGGCCGTGCTGACGGTGCCGGTGGTGCTGTTGGCGATGGTGCCGGCCTGGCAGTTCACCTACTGGCAGTGGCTGTCGCTGACCCTGACCGCGCCGGTGGTGGTCTACGGCGGGTTGCCCTTCCACCGGGCCGCCCTGGTCAACCTGCGCCACGGCGCGGCGACCATGGACACGCTGATCTCGCTCGGCACCCTCGCCGCGTTCGGCTGGTCGCTCTGGGCGCTCTTCCTCGGCGATGCGGGCACGCCGGGGATGACGCACCCGTTCACCTTCGACATCGCCCGCAGCGACGGAGCCGGCAACATCTACCTGGAGGCGGCGGCCGGGGTGACCACGTTCATCCTCGCCGGCCGCTACTTCGAGGCCCGTGCGAAGCGCACCGCCGGGACCGCCCTGCGTGCCCTGCTCGAACTGGGCGCGAAGGACGTCGCCGTGCTGCGGGACGGCGCGGAGGTCCGGATCCCGGTCGACCGGCTCGCGGTGGGGGACCGGTTCGTGGTGCGGCCCGGCGAGAAGGTCGCCACCGACGGGGTGGTGGCCGAGGGCACCTCGGCGGTCGACGCCAGCATGCTGACCGGCGAGTCGGTGCCGGTCGAGGTGGGACCGGGTGACGCCGTGGTCGGGGCGACCGTCAACGCGGGCGGCCGACTGGTGGTCACCGCCACCCGGGTCGGTGGGGACACCCAGCTCGCCCAGATGGCGAAGCTGGTGGAGCAGGCGCAGACCGGCAAGGCCGCGGTGCAGCGACTGGCCGACCGGATCTCCGGTGTCTTCGTCCCGATCGTGATCGCGCTCGCGGTCGGCACCCTCGGCTTCTGGCTGGGCCGCGACGCCGGCCTGACCGCCGCGTTCACCGCCGCCGTGGCGGTGCTGATCATCGCCTGCCCGTGCGCGCTCGGCCTGGCCACCCCGACCGCCCTGCTGGTCGGCACCGGTCGGGGCGCGCAGCTCGGCATCCTGATCAAGGGGCCGGAGGTGTTGGAGTCGACCCGGCGGGTGGACACCGTCGTGCTGGACAAGACCGGCACCGTCACCACCGGCAAGATGACCCTGGTCGACTCGCTCCCGGCCGACGGGCAGGACGCCGACGAGCTGCTGCGGCTGGCCGGCGCGCTGGAGGCGGCCAGCGAGCACCCGATCGCCCGGGCGGTGGCCGCCGGGGCCGCCCGCGCCGGCACGCTGCCCCCGGTGACCGGGTTCGCCAACGTCGAGGGGCTCGGCGTCACCGGCACGGTCGACGACCGGGAGCTGGTGGTCGGCCGGGTACGGCTGCTGCGCGAGCGCGGTCTCGACGTACCCGAGGGGCTCGAACGGGCGGTGCGTGACGCGGAGGCCAAGGGCCGGACGGCGGTGCTGGCCGGGTGGGACGGCTCGGCGCGCGGCGTCCTGGTGGTCGCCGACGTGGTCAAGCCGACCAGCCGGGCCGCGATCACCCGGCTCCGCGAGATCGGCCTGACGCCGGTGCTGCTGACCGGGGACAACCTGGCCGTCGCCCGTACGGTCGCCGCCGAGGTGGGCGTGGACGAGGTGATCGCCGAGGTGCTGCCGGCGGAGAAGGTCGACGTGGTCAAGCGGCTCCAGGCCGAGGGGAAGGTCGTGGCGATGGTCGGCGACGGGGTCAACGACGCCGCCGCGCTCGCCCAGGCCGACCTGGGACTGGCCATGGGCACCGGCACGGACGCCGCGATCGAGGCGTCCGACCTGACCCTGGTCCGGGGTGACCTGGTGGCGGCGGTGGACGCGATCCGCCTCGCCCGGCGGACCCTGCGGATCATCAAGGGCAACCTGTTCTGGGCGTTCGCCTACAACGTGGCGGCGCTGCCGCTGGCCGCCGCCGGGATGCTCAACCCGATGATCGCCGGAGCGGCGATGGCCTTCTCCTCGGTCTTCGTGGTCGCCAACAGCCTCCGTCTGCGTGGCTTCCGCCCGGTCGGGTGAGACGCCCGGTTGGGGCCCGTGACCGGAGGATTGGGCCGGCGCGGTCGGGGTAGGAGGAACGGGGTAGGACGACGAGGTTCCACACCCGCGATCCCGGAGGTGCCGCATGGGTATCGATGACAAGATCAATAACGCGTCCGAGCAGGCAACCGGCAAGGTCAAGGAAGGCGTCGGCCGGGCCACCGACAACGAGCGCCTGGAGGCCGAGGGGCGCCAGGACCAGGCCAGCGGCCACCTCAAGCAGGCTGGCGAGAAGATCAAGGACATGTTCCGCAGTTGAGGTCCGCGTTCCGCGTCGGGTCGGCCCCTCGGCCGGCCCGACGCGCGCGTACGGGAGGGGAAATGGCGGTCGCCCTCGACGACCTCGGCGCCTGGCTGCTCAAGGGCAACGCGGACACCACCGACCTGACCGGCCGGTTCGCCCACGATCCCCAGGTGCGCCGCGAGCCCCGGCGCGACCACCTGCCACGGGTCGCCTGACCGTCAGCCGGACGCCCGCGCGGCGCGCAGCAGCCGGAGCTGGCCGATCTCGGCGACGTTCTTCATCAGTTCGGCGTTCACCCAGTTGAGGGTGTGCGCGACCGTGTGCGCGGGGTCGTCCTGCCACGGGAAGGTCGCGGCGCGGTCGAGGTCGGCGTCGGTGAGCCGGTCGAGTGCGGCCAGCCACTGGGCGCGCAGGTCGCGCAGCCAGGCCACCGTCGGCTCGCCGGGACCGGGCCAGTGGACGTCGGTACGCTCACGCGGCGGCCGTCCGGCGAGGTGGTCCAGGGTCACGCTCCACCACCAGCCGAGGTGCCAGGTGAGCCAACCGATCGTGGGCACCGGGACCGGATCCGGCTCGGTGTCGGCCCAGTCCGGCACCCACCGGCCGTCGGGGCCGGTCCGCATCGTCCAGCACAGTGGCGCGGGCTCCCAGCGGAAGTCCTCCGGTTCGATTCGTTCGAGGTGGTACTCGAACAGGGACCAGGTCAGGTCGAACTGCCACCGCGTGAGCGTGAGGGAGGGCACCGGCATCCGGGCACCATGCCACCACGCCACCCCGCCGGTCGACCGAATAAGACCCGCTGCGAGGTTCGCGACGAGTTGCCGGCCGCAGCCGTAAAGAGGGGTCTCGGCCAGGATCCGCTGCCGGACCGGCGGCTTGATCGACTCCGGTTGCGGCAGGTCGGGGTCACGCGGGCGGTGGAGACCCCGACCTGCCGCAACTTGAGGGCCAGGCCGAGGGACGGGGCCGGCAGCGGGCGGGGCGGCGGCGGGCGGGGAATGGTGGTGGGGGCGGGGTGGTTGTATCCCCCGTGCGGCTGTGGCCCGCTGCCGGTGAGCGCGGCGGGTGGCCGGGTGGCCCCGGGAATGGGGGCGGCCGGCCGGTCGTTACACCATG
>NZ_BSTB01000028.1:0-85466 GCF_030269285.1 Micromonospora sp. NBRC 101691 | reverse complement strand
TGGCGAAGAGGTCGTGCCATTTTTGGGGTGGGCCGAATGTGGTGCCGGTGGAGAGGGCGATGATGACGTCGGCGGCGGTGGTGGGTCCTTGGGTGAAGGTGATGATGTCGTCTTTGCCGTCGCCGTTCACGTCACCCAGGGCGGGAAACTCGCCGGTGATGGAGAAGTAGTCGTGCCATTTGACGGCGGTGCCGGCGAACGACGAACCGGTGGAGAGCGCGACGTACACGTCGCCGGCCGCGTTGTGCGTGAAGGCGACGATGTCGTCGCGCCCGTCGCCGTTGACGTCGCCGACCGCGCCGATCTCCGCGCCGGGGGCGAACCAGTCGTGCCACTTCTGGCCGCCGCCGAAACTGGTGCCGTTCGACAGCGCCACGTACACGTCGCCGGTGTTGCTGTGCGCGAAGGTGACGATGTCGTCCCTGCCGTCGCCGTTGACGTCGCCGGTCGAGGCCGTCTCGCCGCCGATGGAGAAGAAGTCGTTCCACTTCACCGAGGTCCCGGCGAAGCCGGTGCCGGTGGACGTGCTGACGTAGACGTCGGCGAGGGCGTTCTGGGTGAAGGTGATGATGTCGTCGCGGCCGTCACCGCTGACGTCGGTGGCGGACCCGGCGGCCATGGCGTGGGTGCGCGCCGCCTCGTTCAGCAGGGTCCGCGCCTTGGTCGCCACCTGGTCGTAGCGGTCGGGGAAGCCGGAGCGCTGCACGCACTGGGCGACCTGACCGGCGGTGTACTGGGGGTTGTTCCGGTCGCAGACGATTGCGCGGGTGACGTACTGCGTGCTGGCGTAGACCGGGTCCATGATCTGCTCCGGCGTGCCCCAGCCGTAGTCCCACCGCTGTTGGAAGACCCCGAGCGACGACTTGTCGCCGCACGGCAGGTTGTTCATGTGTGACTCGACCCAGCCGGCCTCGAACGCGGACAGCATGACCTTGTCGTTGACGTTGTGGGCACGGGCGACCCGGTAGACGATCACGGTGATCGCGGGATCGTGGTTGGCGGGGATGGAGGCACAGGCCAGCGGTCCGACCGGAGCGTCGGCGTGCGCCGGAGCGGCCACCACGACCGACGCCAGCGCGGTGCAGAGGCTGACCAGCAGGGCCAGGGGAGTACGTCTCACGATGCTCCTGTCCAGGGGTGTCAGCGGTTCGGCGAGCGGCGCCACGGAACCGGTCCGGTGCCGGCGCGGGCGCTGCCGGTGGCCGTGCGTACGTGAGAAATCGATTGCCGAGGAGTATCGCCAGGACCATGACCGCTGTCAATGCGTCGTGAAGTTCTCCTTCAGCAACTGGGTGGCGACGGTAAAGTATTGACAACTTGCGATGTTCCCAGTTAACTGCCGAGCAATCGATTTCCCGCGCGGTTGCCGACGGTCATCCTGGAGGGACATCCATGAAGCCCCACGTCCGCCGCTGGCTGGCCCTCGTCGCGGCGCTGGCGACCGTGATCCCCCCGACGGCGGCACACGCCGCCCCGTCCGCTCCGCCCCCGCCCGCTGCCCCGCCGCCCGCGCCGCTCGCCGTCGCCGACGGGAAGGGCCCGGTCGGCTGGGACGTGTACCGCCGGCTCGACCGGCTGCCCGAGCTGGCGGCCGGCAGCCGTACCCGGCAGTTCTCCAGCTTCGCCCGGGACGGCTCCAACGACGACGGCTTCGTCGGCACCTACTCCTGCCTGCGCCAGTCCGGCGGCTGCGTCATCGCCGAGGACCGTGGGCCCGGCGAGGTGCAGTCGATCTGGTTCACCCGCGACGACGGCAACGTCAGCGCCACCGGCTGGATCCGGATCGAACTCGACGGCGTCACCGTGGTCGACGCCAGCCTCCAGCGGATCGTCGACGGCGGTCTCGGCCACCCCTTCGTCTGGCCGCTGGTCACCAACGCCGACCAGACCTCGGGCGGGGTGACCATCAAGGTGCCGATGCCCTACCGCGACTCGATGCGGATCACCACCCAGTTCAACCCGCTCTTCCACCACGTCACCTACCGGGAGTTCGCCGACGCGGTCGGGGTGTCCACCTTCGACCCGCGCGACCCGGCGACCGACGTGGTGGACCGGTTACGGGCGGCCGGCCAACGTGACCCGAAGCCCGCGCAGCCCGGCGCGACCACCGTGACCGCCCGGGTGGACGTCCCGGCGGGCGGGCAGTCGACGATCGCCACGCTCACCGGGCCCGGCGCGGTCACCGCGCTGCGGCTGCGGGTGCCCGACGCGGCGGCCACCCCGGCCACCCTGTCGGGCCTGCGGCTGCGGATCTCCTTCGACGGACGTACCACGGTGGACAGTCCGGTGGGCGAGTTCTTCGGCGCGGGCCTGGGCGAACGGTCCGTCCGTTCCCTGATGTTCGCCATGGACACCGCGCCGGGCGGCTGGTACACCGCCTGGTGGCCGATGCCGTTCCGGTCCACCGCCACGGTGTCGGTCGCCAACACCACCGGCGCCCCGGTCACCGGCGTCCAGGCCGAGGTGACCACCGCGCCGGGCGCCACCTGGACCGGCGCGCTCGCCCCCGACGGCACGGCCGGCTACTTCACCACCCACTCCCGCCGTGCCGAAACGGTGGGGGGCAGCGACTGGATCGTCGCCGACCAGGCCGGTCGGGGACGGTTCGTCGGCGTGTCCCAGACCGCCCGCGGCCACATCGTCGGCGGCAACACCCGCAACTACCTGGAGGGTGACGAGCGCGTCCACGTCGACGGCTCGCCCACGCCGCAGATCTACGGCACCGGCACCGAGGACTTCTACGAGTCCGGGTGGTACTTCAACCGTGGCGAGTACAGCGGCGTGTTCACCGGCAACACCGCCCACCTGTTCCGGTCCGGGGGCTGCGTCGACGAGTGTGACGCCGTCTACCGGCTGATGATCGGCGACGCGGTCTCCTACGCCACGGCGCTGCGGTTCGGCATCGAGCACGGCCCGGCCAACGACATGCCGGCCGACTACGCCTCGACCGCGTTCCTCTACACCCAGCCGAGCGTCGCCCTGCGCCGCACCGACGCGCTGGTCACCGGGGACGCGGCCAGCCGTACCGCGCACGCCTACACCGACTCCGGCAGCCAGTCCGCGCTGACCACGCCGTACGAGGGCGACGACGACAACGTCCCGGTCACCGGTCAGGTGCGCTCCGGCGGCGGCGCGGTCAGCTTCCGGCTCGCCGTCGACCCCGCCAACCAGGGCGTACGGCTGCGCCGGCACGGCGACCAGGCCAACGGGTACCAGCAGGCCGCCGTGTCGGTCGACGGCACGCCGGCCGGGGTGTGGCTGCAAGCGCTGGGCAACGGCCGGCAGCGCTGGCTGGCCGACGAGTTCGTCCTCCCGGCCGCGCTGACCGCCGGCCGGTCGACGGTCACCGTCACCCTGACCCCGGTGGCCGGCGCCCCGGCCTGGACGGCGGCCCGCTACGAGGCCGACAGCATGGTCGCGCCGTTCGTCGACACGTCCGCGCCGGGCACGGTCACCGGTCTCACCCTGGCCGGTGGGCGGGTGCACGCCCTCGGCCTCGCCTGGTCGGCGTCGTCGGACAACGTGGGCGTCGCCGGCTACCGGGTCTACGCCTCGCGCAACCCCAACGTCGCGACCACCCCGGCCAACCTGGTCGGCACGACCCGGACCACCACCTTCCGGCACGGCCCGTTGCCGGCCGCGCAGACCCGCTACTACCGGGTCGTCGCGGTCGACGGCGCCGGCAACGCCGCCACGCCCTCGGCCGAGGTGTCGGCGACCACCCGCACCCGCAACACCAGCGACGCCAACGGCGACCGCCGGGACGACGTGGTGGCGTTCACCCGGGGCGCCACCGCCGACGTGACCACCTCGCTCTCGGACGGCACCCGGTTCGTCCCGGACACGCGGATCTGGAACGACTTCTTCGCCGTCGGCACGGAGATCCCGTTCACCGGGGACGTCGACGGCGACGGCCGGGCCGACGTCATCACCTTCACCCGTGGCGACACCGCCGACGTCTACGTCGGACTCTCCACCGGCACCACCTACGCGGCCGGGGTGAAGTGGCACGACTTCTTCGCCACCGGCACCGAGATCCCCGCGGTCGGCGACGTCGACGGCGACGGGCGCACGGACATCATCACCTTCACCCGGGGCGGGGCCGGCGACGTGTACGTGGCGCTGTCGACCGGCAGCGGCTTCGGTCCCGGCGTCAAGTGGCACGACCACTTCGCGATCGGCGACGAGATACCGGCGGTGGGCGACGTCGACGGTGACGGGCGCGACGACCTGGTGACGTTCACCCGGGGCACCACGGGCGACGTCTTCGTCTCCCTCTCCGACGGGACCCGGTTCGTCGAGGACGGCTGGAAGTGGCACGACTCGCTCGTGCTCGGCGACCAGTTGCCGGCGCTCGGGGACGTCGACGGGGACGGGCGCGACGACGTGGTGACGTTCACCCGGGGGACGTCGGGTGACGTGTTCGTGGCGCTCTCCGACGGCGGCCGGTTCGTCCCGCAGGCCACCCGGTGGCACGACTGGTTCGCCATCGGCGACGAGCTTCCCGGCGTCGGCGACGTCAACGGCGACGGACGCGCGGACCTGGTCACGTTCACCCGGGGAAGCGCGGCGGACGTCTACGTGGCGCTCTCCACCGGCGGCGGCTTCGGCGCCGGTGTCCGGTGGCACGACCGCTTCGCGCCCGGCACCGACCTGCCCCGGCCGAGCGTGTCGTGATGCGGATCCCCCGGATGCTCGTGGTGCTGCTGCTGGGCGCCGCCCTGGTGACCGTCCCGGCCGGGCCGGCCGCCGCCGAGGACGTCGTCCGGGTGGAGGCGGAGGCGCTGACCGTGACCTCGTCCACCGCCCCGGTCGAGGCGCAGGCCAACTGCTGCGGGGTCGCCTGGTCGGCCGGCCGTCAGCTCTGGCTGCGGGCGGCTCGGGCGGGGGACTCGGTCACCGTGACGTTGCCGCCGGTGCCGGCCGGACAGTACGACCTCGGTGCCGTGCTCACCCGGGCCGCCGACTACGGCACCCTGCGCTTCGCCGTCGACGGGGTGGCCGTCGGTCAGCTCTTCGACGGCTACGCGCCGACCGTGCGGCGCGTCGAGGCGGTGCCGCTGGGATCGGCCTCGCTCACCGCCGGCACCCACCGGCTGACCGTGACGGTGACCGGGCGGTCCGCGTCGTCGACCGGCTTCCTCGCCGGCCTGGACACGATCGCCCTGCGGCGTGTCGGTCCGCTGGCGGCGGTGACCACCACGGCGTACGAGACGGTGGGCGAGACGCCGGCGCGCGGGCCGCTGACCCGGGTCTACGACCCCAGCGTGGGGGAGCCGGTGGCCTGGTACTACAACGACCACACGCTCGTGCGCGACGAGCGGACGGGAATGTGGCACGTCTTCGCCATCACCCACGCGGAGCCGGGCGCGCCGCAGGACGAGAAGAGCTTCGGTCACGCGACCGCCCCCACGCCCACCGGTCCCTGGACGAAACGACCACCGGCGCTGGTCGCCGACCCGGCGGCGGGCGAGCAGTGGATCTGGGCGCCGCACGTCGTGCACGACCGGGGCGTCTACTACATGTTCTACGCGGCCGGGAGTCCCGACTACGCGAACTACCGGATGCACCTGGCCACCTCGACCGACCTGTTCACCTGGACCCGCAGCCCGGCCAACCCGCTGTTCACCGACGGCTGGGAGGGACGCGACCCGATGGTGACGCGGGTCGGCGACCGCTGGGTCATGTACTACACGGCGACCTCCCACCCGCAGGGCGGCAACCACGTGGTCGCCTACCGCACCAGCACCGACCTGCGGACCTGGAGCGGGCGGGGCGTCGCGTACGCGTCGCCGCACACCGGGCGGGCGGCCGGGCAGACGGAGTCGCCGTTCGTGGTGCGCCGGGGGGACTGGTGGTACCTCTTCGTCTGCTGCGACGGCACGGACTACGGCGCGGCGTACCGGCGCACCGCGGTCTACCGCAGCCGGGACCCCCTGCGGTTCGAGGGGGCGGAGAAGGTGACCGTGCTCGACGCGCACGCCGCGGAGGTCGTGGTCGACGGCGGGAACTGGTACCTCAGTCACGCCGGCTGGGGGCAGGGCGGGCTCTGGCTCGCCCCGCTGACCTGGTCCACCGGGGTCGTCGCCCGGGGCTACCAGGTCAGCACCGGATTCCTGCGCGCCGACGTGCGGACCTGGCCACACACCCGGATCGCGTCCCTGGAGGTCGATCCGGCGGGCGCGGGGGCGTACCGGTCGGCGCTGGACTCGTCGCACCGGGGGACCGGCCCCTACCTGGCGGTCGGCCGGTTCGACGTCACCGACCGGGCGGGCCCGCCGGCCCGGGTGGACGTCTCGGCCGACGGTTCCCGGCTCCACCTGGTCGGCATCCGGATGGGGGACGAGCCGGTCACCGCCGACTGGCTGCTCACCGTGGCGCCCCGGTGGACCGGACCGGCGCTGCAGAGCGACGTCACCTGGTCGGTCACGGGCCCGACGACGGCGCCGGTGTGGGAGGTGGCGTTCAACGTCGACGGCGCGCTGCCGGCGGTCGGTGACCCGGCCGTGGCCTCCCGGCCGACCGGTGACGTGACGGGCATGCCGACGTGGTCGATGACCTCGGGAGCGGACCTGTCCCTCGTCGTCGCGCACCGGTGGGCCTCGGCCTGGCGCGGTGACAACACCTGGTACGACGCGGGGCACGCGATGGCCGCCTGGCAGCCGCTCTGGCGCAGCGGCGGCACCTCGTGGCCGCCGGGACAGTACCCGGGTGGGACGTGGCGGTTCGCCGCCAGCGGAGTGGGACGGGACACCGCGTTCGCGGAGACCGTCCACGCGGCCGTCAACGCGGTGCCGTGAATGGTCGTGTCTGGTGGGCCGGGCCGCCGCTCGACCCGTGTCGACGGCCTCGACGGCGGTTCGGGGCCCGTCCACTCTCGCCGGCAATCGATTCCCGAACTCCTGCGGAGGCCCGGGTGAGCGGCCAGGTGACCGTCTCGATGTCCGGCATCGCGAAGCGCTTCGGTGGCGTCCACGCCCTGCGGGGTGTCGACCTGAACCTGCGGGCCGGCGAGGTCCACGCCCTGCTGGGCGAGAACGGGGCCGGGAAGTCGACCCTGATCAACATCCTGTCCGGCGTGGTGACCGAGTACGACGGGAGGATCTCGGTCGGCGGCGAGCCGGTACGCTTCGCCGGTCCGGCCTCCGCCCAGGCCGCCGGCATCGCCACGATCCACCAGGAACTCGACCTGGTGCCGGCGCTCTCCGTCGCCGAGAACCTCGTGCTCGGCCGGGAACCGCGTACCCGGCTACGGACGCTCGACCGGCGGGCGATGATCCGTACCGCCCGCGACTGGCTGGGCCCGCTCGGCGCGGAGATCGACCCGCGTCGACCGGTCGGTTCGCTGCGCGTCGGCGAGCAGCAACTCGTCGAGATCGCCAAGGCGCTCTCCCTCGACGCCCGGGTCCTCGTCATGGACGAACCGACCGCCGCGCTCGCCGACGCCGAGGTACGCCGGCTGATGTCCACCATCCGCGCGCTGCGCGAGCGCGGCGTGGCCGTCGTCTACATCTCCCACCGCCTGGAGGAGATCGAGGACATCGCCGACCGCGCCACCGTCCTGCGCAACGGCGAGGTGGCCGGCACGCTGCGCCCCGACCGCACCGACCGGCAGCGCGTCATCACGCTGATGGTCGGCCGCCCGGCGGAAGCGCTGTTCGGCGCGGGACGCGGCGGGCCCGGCCCGGCGGAAGCGCTGCGCGACGCGGGACGCGGCGGCACCGACCCGACCGGGCCTCCGGTCCTGGTGGTGGCGGAGCTCGCGGTCCGGCCCCGGGTGACCCGTCCCGGACGCTGCGAACCGTCCGGGGTCAGTCTGACCGTCCGCCCCGGGGAGATCGTCGGCCTGGCCGGCCTGATGGGATCGGGTCGTACCGAACTGCTGGAGACGCTGTACGGCGCGGGCCCGGCCGGCCGGCGTACCGGCGTGCTCCGGCTGGCCGGCCGCCCGTACGCCCCGCGCGGCCCCCGGTCCGCGCTGCGGGCCGGCGTCGGGTTCGTTCCCGAGGACCGTCGCCGCTCCGCCCTCGTCCTGGAGCATCCGGTCGGCCGGAGCATCGTGCTGGCCGCCCTGCGCCGGTTCACCACCGCCGGGGTCGTCCGGGTGGGACGTGAGCGGGACGCGGTCCGCGAGCAGATCGCCGCGCTGGCGATCAGGACACCGTCGGCCGGCGCTCCGGTCGGCGCGCTCTCCGGCGGCAACCAGCAGAAGGTGGTCTTCGCCCGGCACATCCTCACCCGGCCCCGGCTGCTGCTGCTCGACGAGCCGACCCGTGGGGTCGACGTCGGCGCGAAGGCGGAGATCTACCGGCTGCTGCGTCGGCTCGTCGACGACGGGATGGGCATCCTGCTCGCGTCGTCGGAACTGCCCGAGCTGACCGGGGTCTGTGACCGGATCGTGGTGCTCCGCCGGGGACGGACCGTCGCGGACCTGCCGGCCGACGGGTGCACCGGCGAGGACATCCTGACCGCAGCGATGGGCGGCGCGTACGCCGGAAGGGACGAGCGATGACCCACCTCCGCGAACCGGGGGAGAGATCCGCCGCGCCGCCCGGTGCCGCCGCCGGCCGGTGGTGGGGCCGCCCCGGTGGCCGGGGCGACCTCGTCGAGCGGCTCTTCGCCGTGCAGAGCCTCTTCGCGCTGCTGGTCGTGTTCGTGCTGGCCGTCGTCTTCTCGCCCCGCCGCGACGGCGAGATCCTGTTCCTCTCCACGGAGAACCTGGGCAACGTCGTCCGCGCGGTGTCCGAGATCGGGATCATCGCGGTCGGCATGACGTTCGTCGTCCTGCTCGGCGGCATCGACCTCTCCGTCGGCGCGATCCTCGGCCTCTCCGCCGTCGGCACCGCGACGCTGATGGTCGACTCCGGACTGGGCATCCTGCCCGCGGTCACCGTGGTCCTGCTGATCGGCGCGGTCTTCGGCGCGTTGCAGGGTTACGCGACGGCCCGGCTCGGTATCCAGTCGTTCATCGTCACCCTCGCGGGACTCCAGGTGGCGCGCGGTCTCGCCCGGATCTGGTCGGGCGGGCTCGGCATCCCGATCGCCTACGGCGACGGCCCGCAGGAGGCGCCCCCGGCGTTCGAGATCCTCAACGGAAGCGTCAACGGGGTGCTGCCCGTCCCGGCGGTGCTGTTCGTGGGCATCGGCGTGGCCGCGATCGTCGTGTTGCGCAGGACCGCGTTCGCCCGGCACGTCTACGCCATCGGCGGCAACGAGAAGGCCGCCCGGCTCTCGGGGGTGCCCGTGCTGCGGGTCAAGGTCGCGGTCTTCGCCATCGCCGGCCTGCTCGCCGCGGTGGCCGGCGTCATCCACGCCGGCCAGCTCAACCAGGGCAGCCCCAACGACGGTGCCGGCTACGAGCTGGACGCCATCGCCGCGGTGGTCATCGGCGGCACCAGCCTGGCCGGGGGCACCGGCTCGATGGGCGGCACGCTCGCCGGGGCGCTGCTGCTCGGCATCCTCAACAACATCCTCGCGCTCAACAACATCGACGCCAACGTGCAGCTGTTGATCAAGGGGCTGGTGATCGTGGCCGCCGCCGGGTTGCAGAAGCTGCGCCACAGCATCGCCTGAACCGCCACCGACAAGGAGCGTCATGATGCGCACCCGTACCGTCGTTCTCGCGTTGCTGTGCAGCGGCGCGCTCGTCACCTCCGGCGCGTGCAGCGTGGAGAAGCCGTCCGACGGCGACGCCGCCGCCGGGAACTGCGGCACCGGCAAGGAGTTCCTCATCGGCATGTCGCAGGCGAACAACGCCGAGCCCTACCGGCAGGTGATGAACACCGACGTGCAGACGGCGGCGAACTCCGTCCCCGGGTTCACCGTGGTGGTCGCCGACGCGGCGCAGGACAACAGCAAGCAGGTCGCCGACGTGGAGAACTTCCTCACCCAGCGGATCGACCTGCTGATCATCTCGCCGAACGAGGCCAGGCCGCTGACCGCGGTGGTGCGGAAGGCGCACGACCGTGGCGTCCCGGTCATCGTGCTGGACCGCAAGGTGGAGGGCGAGGCGTACACGGCCTTCGTCGGCGGGGACAACGTCGCGATCGGGAAGGCCGCCGGCGAGTTCTACGCCCGGACGCTGCTGCCCGACGGCGGCAAGGTCATCGAGATCACCGGTCTGCCCGGCTCCACCCCGGCGGCCGAACGCGCGCAGGGCTTCCGGGAGGGCATCGCCGGCAACCCGAAGATCGAGATCGTCGCCTCCCAGCCCGGGGACTGGCTGCGGGAGAAGGGGCAGTCGGTGGCCGACGCGCTGCTCAAGACGCATCCGGACGCCGCCGCCGTCTACGCGCACAACGACCCGATGGCCGAGGGCGCGTACCTGGCCGCGAAGGCGGCCGGGTTGCACACCCGGGTGAAGTTCACCGGCATCGACGCGCTGCCGGTCCCGTCGGGCGGCATCAAGGCCGTCGAGCAGGGCCGGCTCGCGGCGACCTTCCAGTACGCCACGGGCGGCCGGGAGGCCGTCGACCTGGCCCGCCGGATCCTGGTCGACTGCGACCGGGACGTCCCGCGGACGACCACGCTCGCCACCATGCAGGTCACCAGGGAGAACGCGGCCGAGACGTACGCCCGGCTCGGCGGTGTCGGCTGAGACGTCGACCGGCACGACCCGACGGCAGGCGCGCCTCGCGACCTCGCCCCAGCCAGGCACCGACGAGCCAGTGGAGGACGTCAACCCGTGAGCAACTACCGCATGCCGGTGCTGGTCGACCCGCCGGCCGCCGCCCCCCGGACCGTCTACACGGTCGCCAGTGGCGACCTGCGGCGCAGCGCGAACGTCGCCGGGTGGCCGACCCAGCAGCGCCTGGAGGCGGATCTCGCCGCCGCGGTCACCGCGCTGGGCTGGTCGGTCCAGCGGGCCCACCCGGTGGACGCGGTCACCGGTCACGGCTTCGTCGACAGCCAGCGCGCCGGCATCGAGATCTTCCGGCGGATCCCGGTCGACGCCCCGCTGGTCGTCGTGGAGGCGGTCTGGCAGTACAGCCACCACGTGTTGGCCGGGTTGCGCGCCCACCGTGGCCCGATCCTGCTCGTGGCGAACTGGAGCGGGGCGTTCCCCGGCCTGGTGGGCCTGCTGAACCTCGCCGGCAGCCTCACCAAGGCGGGCGTGCGCTACTCGGCGCTGTGGAGCGAGGACTTCACCGACGAGTGGGCGCGCGACGGGCTGAAGACCTGGCTGGAGACCGGCGAGGTGGTCCACGACGAGAGCCACGTGCGGGACCTGCCGCCGTTGCCGTCCGACGCCGAGGTGGCGCTCGGCCGGGCGCTCGCCGCCCAGCTCCAGCGGGAGAAGGCGATCATCGGCGTCTTCGACGAGGGCTGCATGGGCATGTACAACGCGATCATCGACGACGAGCTGCTCAACCCGCTCGGCGTCTACAAGGAACGGCTGTCGCAGAGCGCGCTGGTCGCGGAGATGTCGCGGGTGTCCGACGAGGAGGCGTACGCGGTGCGGGCGTGGCTCGACGCCGCCGGCATGACCTTCCACACCGGCACCGACGAGGCGACCGAACTGACCGACGCGCAACTGCTCAGCCAGTGCAGGATGTACGTCGCCGTGCTGCGCATCGCCGACGACTTCGGCCTGGACGCGGTCGGCATCCAGTACCAGCAGGGACTCAAGGACACGGTGCCGGCGAGCGACCTGGCCGAGGGGCTGCTGAACGACGTGTCCCGGCCGCCGGTCACCAGCCGGGACGGGACGCGCGAGCTGTATCCGGGACAGGCGCTGCCGCACTTCAACGAGGTCGACGAGGGCGTCGCGGTGGACTCCCTGGTCACCAACCGGATCTGGACGGCGATGGGGATGGACCCGGCCACCACCCTGCACGACATCCGGTGGGGGGAACGGTACGGGTCGGACTTCGTCTGGGTGTTCGAGATCTCCGGTTCGGTTCCCGCGTCGCACAACGGCGGCTACGACCGGTCGTACAGCATGCGGCAGCCGCCGATGTACTTCCCGCTCGGCGGCGGCACCCTGAGCGGTGTCTCCCGGCCGGGGGAGATCGTCTGGTCGCGGATCTTCGTGATGGACGGGACGCTCCACGTCGACCTGGGCCGGGGCAGTGTGGTGGAGCTGCCGGCCGCCGAGACGGAGCGTCGGCTCCGGGCCACCACCCCGCAGTGGCCGATCATGCACGCCGTGCTGCACGGCGTGGGCCGGGACCAGTTGATGGCCCGGCACAGGGCCAACCACGTCAACGTGGTCTACGCCGCCGACGCCGACGCCGCCGACCGCGCCCTGCGGGTCAAGGCCGCGATGCTCGACGCGCTCGGGGTGCGGGTGCACCTGTGCGGTGACGTCGCGCTGTGATCGCGGGGCAGGTGTCCTCGCCGCCGGCCGGCCGGGTCGGTGCGGCCCCGGGGCTGCCGTCCGCCGGCTGTGCGTCCGGCGGCGCGGCGGCCCGGACCGAACTCTCGCGGACCTTCAGGGCCGTCCGCAGGGTGACGGTCGAGGACGCCTTCGCCGGGTTGGTGATCCGTTCGGTGAGCAACGCCGCGGCGGCCCGCCCCAGGTCGTAGGTGGGCTGCGTGACGGTGCTCAGCGAGGGCCGGACCAGATGGGCCCAGGGAAGGTCGTCGAACCCGACCACGCCGCACTGGGTGGGCACGACGACCTCGCTGTCGAGCAGGCACTCCACGGCGCCCACCGTCATCAGGTTGTTGGTGACGAACACCGCGTCCGGTGGCTCGGCCGCGTCGAGCAGGGAGGCCATCGCCCGGTAGCCGCCGTCCTCCCGGAAGTCGGCGTACCGGACCAGGTCCTCCGTCACGGTCCGCCCGGACGCGCGCAGGGCCTGCTGGTATCCGCGTAGCCGCTGCACGGCGGTGGAGATCCGTCGTGGTCCCGTGATGCAGGCGATCCGGCGGTAACCGTTGTCGACCAGGTGGGCGGTGGCCATCTCCGCCCCGTGCACGTTGTCCACCAGCACGGTGTCCACGGCGACGCCACGGGGCTGCCGGTCGATGGCCACGACCGGCATCCCGGCCCCGGTGAGCCGGTTGATCAGGGACGGCCGTCCCGACGGCGAGATGATCACGCCCGCCATCCGCTCGTCCAGGGCCGCGGTCACGTAGCGGGTCTCCTTGTCGGGATCCTCGTCCCCGTTGCACAGCACCACGGAGAAGCCCGCCTCCTGCGCCACGTCCTCGATGCCGCGCACCAGGGCGGTGAAGAAGGGGTTGCCGATGTCCGAGATGATCACGGCCCAGAGGCTGGTCCGCTGCCGACGCAGGCTGCGGGCGACCGCGTTGGGGCGGTAGTCCAGGTCCAGCATGGCCTGGCGTACCCGCGCCGCCAGGTCCGGATCGACCGACGAATGCCCGTTCAGCACCCGCGACACCGTCGACGTCGACACCTCGGCCATCCGCGCCACGTCATAGATGGTCGTCATATGCCGCCCCTGTCGGTGTCCTGCGCTCATCCAGCGTCAGACCTCGAAGGTGACCAATGGGGCGTCATGGCCCGTGTGGCTGACACGCGATGATGGTTGACCTGAGATCCTATACCGACAAGGAATCGATTTCTCTCCGTGCCGCCACCGGCAGTCCGATCGTCGGATGTCGATGGTTGTCGTCGGGTCGAGGGCTGGCGTCCGGCGACTCAGGGGCGAGGCGCGTCCGGTTCCGACGGTACGACCGGATGCCGCAACCCCGGATGCCCGGCCGGCAGCGACCGGCGCACCACGAACCAACTCACCGCCAGCACCGTGGCCACCAGCGGCCAGGACAGCGCCACCCGGGCCACCACCAGCGCGACCACCTGCCCGCCGAGGTACAACGGCACGAAGACGGCCACCCGCAGCGCGTACGACGCCACCCACGCCCAGCTGCCCCGACCGTACGCGCGCAGCAGCGCCGGGTCCCGCCGCCAGCGGGTCCGCTGCCCGAGCGCCACGCCGACCACCACACCGAGCAGCGGCCAGCGCACCGCGATGCTGACCACCCACACCAGTGCGCTGGACACGTTGGCGAGCACCTGGAGCAGGAAGAAGTCGGTCGCCCGACCGGTCCGCAGGGCGATCAGCGCGGCCACGCAGACCGCGAGCAACCCGATCAGCACCGAGCGGGGACGGTCGCCCCGGCGCAGTCGCCACCCGGCCACCGCTGCCCCGGTGAGCAGCGCCGCGAGCACTCCGCCCCCCAGCGACTCCCCGCCCAGCAGCCACCCCACACCGAACGCGAGCGGGGGCAGGGTGGCGTCCACCGCACCCCGGCGTCCGCCGAGCAGGTCGGCCAGGGACTCCGGTCCCGGCGGGTCGGGTACGGGCGGCTGATCGGTCTGCGGCGTACCGGTCACCGTCACCTCCTGCTCGACACCCGGTCCAACTTAGCGCCGAACCGTCGTCGGCCCGTTGCCCGGGCCGGTCGCCCGGGGCGCTACCGTGTCCGGGTGCAAGCGTCAGCGAGGGTCTGGACCGGGGTGTGGCTGGTGCTGCTTGCGGTGGCGCACGTCGTCGCCCTGATCGCGGTCTGGCGGCTCGCCCTGCACACCGAGACCGGCCAGTGGCTGGACACGGTGGCCCTGACCGGCAACCAGATCGGGCAGGACCGCATCGACGAACCGGTCGACCGGGTGCTCAACGCGGTGTCCGTGGTGTCCCTGCTGGCCGCCACCGCGATGATCGGGTTCATCGCGTTGCTGCGCCGCCGGATCGCCCTGGCGGTCACCGCCACCGCGCTCATCGTCGGCGCGAACGTCACCACCCAGCTGCTCAAGTACGGTCTCGCCCGGCCCGACTACGGCATCGACCCGGAACGGGCCGCGGTCGGCAACAGCCTGCCCAGCGGGCACGCCTGCGTCGCGGCCTCGGTGGCGGTCGCGCTGGTCCTCGTCCTTCCCCGCAAGGTCCGGGTGCTCGGGGCGTTCCTCGGCGCCGGGTACGCCGCCGTGAACGGCGTCGCCACCCTCTCGGCCGGCTGGCACCGCCCCAGCGACGCGGTCGCCGCGTTCCTGGTGGTCGGTGCCTGGGCCGCCGCCGGAGGGCTGCTGTTGCTGCTCACCCAGCGGGAACAGGCCCAGGTCGAATCGGCCGACGCGCACCGCGGGGCGGCCCTGGTGCTGGGTGTCGCCGGCCTGGTCGCGATCATCGTTTCGGCGGTCGCCCTGGGCTGGCTGGACGGTCAGCCCACGGAGCCGGTCCGCGAACTGACCCGGCGGCCCCTCTTCGTCGGGTACGCCGGCAGCGCCGCCGGCATCGTCGGGACGATGGGTGTGGTGATGGCCCTGGTGCTCGCGTCGGTGCACCGGCTGGTGCCCCGGGTCAAGGGCTGACCACCGCCGGGCGGGCCCGGCCGCCGCAGCGGCAGGCCCATGTTCTCCGCCGCCGAGCCGCGTCGCCAGGGTCAGCGGTAGAACGTGCCGACCGTCGTCCCGCTGGCGATCTCCTGCCCGGCTAGCGCCCGGTGCACGTCCGGCGCGTGCGGGGTCGCCGGCAGCTCCAACGGCCGGTCCAACGCGTACAGCCGGAAGAAGTAGCGGTGCGCCTCCTCGCCCTGCGGCGGGTGCGGCCCGGACCAGCCCGTCTCACCGAAGTCGTTCGGCCACTCCCGGCCACCCACCGGGACCGCGCCCTCGTCCGTGCCGCCCGTGGCGGGATCGATCCCGGTCACCAGCCAGTGCAGGAACGGCGTCTTCCCGGCGTCCGGATCCTCCACCATCAGCACCAGCTCGCGCGCCGAGCCGGGGACCTCGGCCCACTGCAACGGCGGCGACAGGTTCCCCCCGTCCCGGGAGAACCGTCCCGGCAACAGGTCGTGGTCGTTGAACGCCGTGCTGCGCAGCATGATCCCGGCCATCGCGCCTCCACCTCCCCTTCCCTCGTCTGGCCGCGGGTACCCGCCAGGTCCGGGCCGAAACGGCATGGGAGAGTACGCCGGTGACCCCGGTGCAGGTGGCTTTCCGCGACGAGTGCGCGCAGCTCGCGACGGTCCTGCGCACCCTCGACGACGCCGACCTCGACCGGCCCACCGGCTGCCCGCCGTGGACCGTCCGGGAACTCCTCGCGCACGTGCGCACCGGCGTCGACCGGCTCACCGGCATGCTCGCCGCTCCCGCCCCGCCCCGCGCGGAGGTCGACGCCGCCGGCTACTTCGGGGCGGCCAAGTTCGCCCCGTCGGTGGACGCCGACCGGGTCGCCAGCGCCCGCCGGGAGGCCACCACGCTGCCCGACCGGGACGCACTGGTCGCCGACTTCGACCGGGCCTGGCGGGCCACCGACGCCGCCGTCCGCGCGCAGCCACCCGGACGGCTGGTGCGCACCCGGCACGGCGACGCGATGACCCTGACGGACTTCCTGGTCACCCGGGTGGTCGAGGTCGGTGTGCACGGACTCGACCTGGCCGCCGCTCTGGGACGTCCGTCCTGGTTGACACCGGCGGCGGCGGAGGTCGTCGCCGGGCTGCTCACCGATGGCCGGGACGTGCCGTCCGAGCTGGGCTGGAACCGGTCCACCCTGGTCAGCCGGCTCACCGGGCGGTCGCCGCTGACCGGACCGGAACGGGCCGTCCTGGCGGCGGCCGGCTTCCGGTGGCTCTCCTTCGCCGGCTGACCGGCCCGGTGTCGCGGCGGCCGGTCAGAACGGGGGAGCGGCGGGCTCGGGCGGGCGGCGGTAGGCGCGTCGGGCGTCGGCGACCGCCACCGCGAGCAGGATGACCGCCGCGGTTCCGGCGGAGAACAGCAACGGATTGTGCAGGAGCGCCCAGCCCGGGGCGAGCAGGGCGACCATGGCGATCCACCGGGAGCGGGACACCCGCCCGAACACCTCGTACTCGAAGCGGGCCCGGCCGGCGAGGAAGAGCAGCGGTCCGCCGAGGATCATCGCGATCCAGGCCGCCTCCGGGTGCTCCAGGGGATGCTCGATGGCCAGCTCGTACCCGATCGCGGTGGCCACCACCCCGGTCACCATCACCAGGTGGGTGTCGGCGGCCGAGCGGGCGATGGCGGCGGGCCGGGTGGCCACGGCCACCGCCTCGGCCAGGATCCGCCCGGCCCGGTGGAAGTAGATCCGCCACAGCAGCACCGAGGTCGTCAGCGCGAGAGCGAACGCCACCGTCCGGGGCGGGGTGAACGACCGGGCGCTGTAGGCCAGACCGCTGAACAGGATCGTCTCCCCGACCGCGACGAGGAAGAACTGCTGGTAGCGCTCGGCCAGGTGCCCACCGGCGGGTCGCCAGCGGTCCAGGCGGGAGCGGCCCAGGCCGGGGACCGGCCAGCCGGTCCGGGCGGCGACCAGTTCGATGCCCAGGGCCAGCGTCCACAGCATCACCCGGGCCGTGGTCGGCATGACCGATCCGACCAGCCAGGGCACCGCGGCCACGCCGTGCACCACCAGCATGCGCACCCGGAGCTGACGTAGGTGGTAGTGACCCAGCGCGAGGTACAGGATCAGCGGGCGGGAGACCTGCGCGACGACGTACGCGGTGGCGAACGTCGACCCGTGGTTGGTGAACGCGTTGGGGATCGCCACCCCCATCACCATGGCGCAGACCAGCGAGACGATGACGATCGTCTGCAACCAGAGGTGGTACGGGTCGTACCGGCCGATGGTCCAGGTGGTGCCCTGCCAGACGGCCCAGAGGGCGAGCAGGAGCAGCAGGGTCTTGGCGCCACCGGTCACCGGGTGCCAGCCCTTGGCGCCGCCGGGTTCCAGCGCGAGGTCCTCGAAGGCGCGGGCCGAGATCCGGGTGAAGGCGAAGACGAACACGAGGTCGAAGAAGAGTTCGAGGAAGGAGGCCCGCTGAACTCCCTCCGCCGCCGGTTCGAGCCGGTCGGCGGGCGGGGGGCGCGTGGTCACCTGGCAGTCGTAACACCTCCGTGCCGTCCGACGGGTCGTTATCGGCGGAAGCCGGGACCCGGTGGTCGGCCGGGAATCTTGCCCACCACGGGGGATCGGCGGGACGATCGTCCGGTGACGAATCGATGGGGTATGACGGTCCCGCTTCCCGGGGTGCCGCTGGCCGACCACGCCGCGGTGTACGCGGCCCTGGACCGGGTTGGGTTCACCGACGTGTGGTCGGCCGAGGTCAACGGCACCGACGCGGTCACGCCGTTGGCGCTCGCCGCCGCCTGGCAGCCCCGGCTACGCCTCGGTACGGCGATCACGCCGGTGTTCACCCGGGGGCCGGGCCTGCTGGCGATGAGCGCGGCGTCGCTGGCGGAGGCCGCGCCCGGACGGTTCAGCCTCGGCATCGGCGCGTCCTCCCCGACGGTGGTGCGGGACTGGAACGCGGTGCCCTTCACCGAGCCGTTCCGGCGCACCCGGGACATGCTGCGCTTCCTGCGGGCGGCGCTGCGCGGCGAGACGGTCGACGAGGTCTACGACACGTTCACCGTCCGCCGGTTCCGGCTGGAACGGCCGCCCGCCGTGCCACCGCCGATCCTGCTCGCGGCCCTGCGGCCGGGGATGCTCCGGCTGGCCGCCGCCGAGGCCGACGGGGTGATCCTCAACTGGCTGGCCGCGGAGGACGTGCCCACCGTCGTCGCGGCGGCCGGCGAGCGGCGACCCGGCTTCGAGGTGGCGGCGCGGATCTTCGTGTGTCCGACCGAGGACGCCGAGCACGCGCGCGCCCTCGGCCGTCGGTTGATCACCAGCTACCTGACCGTGCCGGCGTACGCGGAGTTCCACCGCTGGCTGGGGCGGGAGCCGGTGCTCGGCGGGATGTGGCGGGCGTGGGCGGCGGGGGACCGGCGCGGGGCGAGCGCGGCGGTCCCCGACGAGCTGGTCGACGCGCTGGTGCTGCACGGCTCACCGGAGGCCTGCCGGGCCGGGGTGCGCCGGTACGCCGAGGCCGGCGTGGACGTGCCGGTGCTGGCGCTGCTGCCCACCCCGGAGCTGACCGCCGGGGGCGCGCCGGCCCTGGCGGCCCTGGTCAGCCGACTCGGCCCGCCGCCGTCGGACGGCGGCGGTCGGGCGGGGAGCTGACGTGGACCTGACCGACCGGATCGTGGTCGTCACCGGCGGGGCCGGTGGAATCGGGGCGGCGCTGGGCCGGCGTCTCGTCGCCGAGGGGGCCGCCGCCGTGGTCCTGGCCGACACCGACGCCGACCGGGTACGGGCGGTGGCCGACGGCATCGGCCCGGCCGCCTCCGCCGTGGCGATGGACGCCGCCGACGCCGACCAGGTGTCCGCCCTGGTCGCCGACGTCGAGCGGCGGTACGGGCGGATCGACCTGTTCTGCGCCAACGCCGGGGTGGCCACCGGCCGGGGCCTGGACGCCCCGGACGCCGACTGGGAACGGGCGTGGCGGGTCAACGTGCTGGCGCACGTGTACGCCGCGCGGGCCGTGTTGCCGGGCATGCTGGCCCGGGGCGAGGGGTGTCTGCTGCACACCTGTTCGGCGGCGGGGGTGCTGACCGCGGTGGGGGACGCCCCGTACACGGCCACGAAGCACGCGGCGCTGGGCTTCGCCGAGTGGCTGTCGATCACGTACCGGGACCGGGGGATCCGGGTGAGCGCGCTCTGCCCGCAGGGCGTGGACACACCGATGCTCGCCGACGGCCTCGCCGCCGGTCACCTCGGTGCCCGGGTGATCGCCGCCTCCGGTGCGGTGCTCACTGCCGAGCAGGTCGCCGACGCGACCGTGGCGGGGCTGGCCGAGGAGCGGTTCCTGATCCTGCCGCACCCGGAGGTCGCCGGCTACGCCCGGCGGCGCGCCGAGGACCCGGACGGCTGGCAGGCCGCGCTGCGCCGCATGGTGGCCCGGCTCGACCCGGACGTGTGACCCCGGTGGTCGTGGCCGGCCGTGCAGCCCGGCCATGACCTGCGGATTCCGGAGGGGCGACGGTACGATCACGTCGAGCCGCGCTCACCGCTCCGGACATCCGGTGGAGTCGCCATGAGTGCCACACCCGTTCCGCCCGGCACGCCCGCTGGGCCCCGTCACGGTGGTGGACCGAACCGCCGGCCCGCCCGGGCGGACTTTCCCCTCTACGACGGGCGGCCGGTGCGCCTGACCGGTGGGCAGTGGGCGGTGCTCATGGGCGCGGTCGTGGTCGCCGCCGCCGCGGACCTGCTCGTCGCCCTGCCCGGTCCGCCCTGGCTCAGCGTCGCGGTGCGCGGCGTTCTCTTCTTCGGCATCCCGCTGCTCGTGCTCTCCCGCCTGGCTCCGGGGACGCTGTCGTACCTGTTCCGGCCGGTGCGCCCGAAGGACGTGGGCCTCATGGTCGCCTTCGCCGCGATCAACGTGGTGCTGTCCTTCGTGATCGCGCTCGTCGTCTCCGCCGTCCTCGACGTCAGCAGCAACCCCGCCAACGACACGCTCGCCGGACTCGGCACGCTCGACCGCCTGGCGTACTTCGCCAGCATGGTGCCCCAGCTGATCGGTGAGGAGGTCTTCACCGTCCTGCCGTTCCTGGCGGTCCTCACCCTGGCCACGGCGGTGCTGGGCGCCGGGCGACGTGCCGGGCTGGTCCTGGCGGTGACCGGCAGCGCGGTCCTGTTCGCGGCCATCCACCTGCCGACCTACGACTGGAACGTCGCCCAGTGCCTGCTCGTCATCGGCACCGCCCGGGTCGTCCTGCTGATCCCGTATCTGATCACCAAGAACCTGTGGACCTCCGTGGGCGCGCACGTCCTCAACGACTGGACCCTCTTCGGGCTGGGACTGCTCACCGCCCACTCGTGAGGCTCCCCGCGTCCAGGAGGCGGGAACGTCCGTCAGGGCGTGGCCGGCTGCGTCACGCGTCGTCGGTCCGCGCGGTGGGTTGCGGCGTGAAGAAGCGGACGATGTCGTCGGCTGCCGTGGGGGACAGCATCATCGCCTGGACCCGTGCGGACATCTCGGCGATCGGGCGGATCCTGGTGAACATCGCCTCCTCGTACGTCCGGATCGCCGAGTCGGGGTCGGCGGGATCGGTGGCGAGTTCGGCGGCGAGTTCGGCGGCGTCGAGCATGGCCTGGTTGGCGCCTTCACCGACGGGCGGCATGAGGTGCGCGGCGTCACCGACGAGGGTGATGCCCGGCTGGTGGGCCCACCGCGTACCGGTGGGCATCGCCTCGATCCGGCGTGGGGCCGGCGGGCCGTCGCCGGCTTCGATCAGCGCGGTGAGGCCGGGAGCCCAGCCGTCGAACATGTGCAGCAGAGCGCGCTTGCTGCGGTAGGTGTCCAGGTGGCGGCCGTCCGCGCGTAACGAGATCCCGACCCGGATGCTGCCGTCGCCGAGGCGTTGCGCTGCCAGGATCTGGTTCACGCCGACGCACCAGAGGTTTCCGGGGCCGACCAACTCGGCGAGATCCGGGTGGCGCCGGTCGGCGTCGCCGATGCTGAGCTCGACCAGGGTGGCCACGGGGGACACGGCCGCCTCGGTCAGCAGCGACCGGACGACCGAGTGTGCGCCGTCCGCGCCGACGAGGACGTCGCAGTCGGCGCTGTGGCCGCCGTCGAAGGTCAGCCCGAAGCCTCCGTCGGGTCGTGGCGTCGCCGCGACGAGCCGGTGCCGCCACCGGACTGTGCCGGCGGGAAGCGAATCGAGCAGGAGGTCTCGCAGGGCGCTGCGGTCGATCTCGGGGCGTCCGGAGAACGAGCCGGGTGGTGGCCTGTGGTGCACGAGGATGCGTCCGGCCGGGTCGAGGATGCGATGTTCCTCGCCCTCCGGCCGTGCCTCGGACCGGAACCGTCCGGTGAGGCCCGCTGCGGCCAGGGCCCGTTGCCCGGACTCCGGGTGCAGGTCGAGCGAACCGCCCTGTGATCGTGCGGAACGGCTTGCCTCACGTTCGTACACCACCGCGTCGATGCCGTGCCGGTGCAGGACCCGGGCCAGTGTCAGGCCGCCGAGGCCACCGCCGGCGATCGCGATCCGCATCGTCGTCTCCGTTACCGTACGCTGTACCTTATGGATACGCCGTACGGTAGCGCACCGCTGCCCGTCTGGGAACGGCCCGAGCCTCAGCCGCGGGCGGCGCCGGTGCCGCTGAGCCGCGCGAAGATCGCCGCCGCGGCCATCCGGGTCGCCGATGCGCACGGCCTCGACGGGCTGTCGGTACGCAAGATCGCCAAAGAGCTCGGTGTCGGTCCGATGCGGCTCTACGACTACGTGACCGCCAGATCCGAACTGCTCGACCTGATGGTCGACGCCGTGTATGCCCGGATCGCCGAGGCCGGCCAGCACACCGAGTGGCGCGCCGCGCTGCTGGCCATCGTCCGCCGGACCCGCGATGCCGCTCTCGACCATGAGTGGTTCGCCGACCTGCTCGGCGCGAGGCCGCACCTGGGACCTCACGCGCTCGCCGTGGGCGAATCGATTGCGGCGGCGCTCAGTCAGGCCCCTGGGGTGCGCAGCATCGACGATCTTCAGCGGGCCGTGGGCGCCCTCGACGCGTTCGTCGTCGGAGCGCTCCGCAGGGAGATCACCGAGCGACGCACCGCCCGTTCGACCGGCACCGACGTGTCCGCCTGGCAGGCCGCCCTCGGGCCCTACCTGACACGCATGCTCGAAACAGGCCGCTACCCCACCGTCGCCCGGCTCGTCGTCGACGGCGCCCACCTCGACGCCGAGGAGACCTTCCACCACAACCTGACCACGATCCTGGACGGCATCACCGCGCCGCGAGACCGGTCAGGTGTTCCTCCGGCCTTACCTCGACACGAATGACCAGCACGGAGAGGGCTCCTCCGGCCCGTGGTGGGGATACCGGGCAGGGTCAGCCGACCTGGCTCAGGAGACGCTCCAGCTCGGTCAGGCGCTGCCGGACCTGGGCGAGTTCGCTGTGGGTGTTCTGGAGGTCCGAGCGGAGCCCGGCGAGTTCGGTGGCGGTGACGCGGCTGCTCTCGGCGATCTGCTCCTGCGCGGTGCCGGCCTGCTCGGCGAGTTGGCGGTACTGCGTCTCGCGGGCTGCCGCGTACCGGGCGCGGTAGACGCCGAGGGCCACGAAGGCGACGATGGCGACCAGCGCGATCAGCAGCAGGGTTCCGGTGATCATGCCGGTCTGGGCGATCTGGTCGGTCGCGGTGACGGTGTCGGTGGTGCTCACTTCTCGTCCTTTCCGGGGCCGTCGGCGCCCAGGGTCGGTGCGGCGGCGGCGATCGCCGCCGGGGTCAGGTCCAGCGCGAACGGCACGACCTCGAACCACTTGACGGAGTTGCCGTCCGGTGCGGTCTCCAGCGTGCCGGCGACGAGGCCGGCGGCTTCCAGCCGTTGCAGGTGCATGTAGAGCAGCGGGCGGTTCATCTCGAGGCGACGGGCCAGTTCGCTGACGTAGCTGCGTCCCTCGGCGAGGGCGGCGATGATCCGTAGCCGGTGCGGGCTCGCGAGCGCGGCGAGCATCCGCAGCAACTCTTCTCCCGTCGGTGCCACCGGTGTCCACCCCCGACTCGTCGCCTGGGTGTCAGTATCTTCTGACACCCCCTGTCAGAAGATACTGACACCGGGGGCGTGGGGCGTCAAGCGTGAGGCAGGGACATCGCCGGAACCGGGTCGTCGGGCGGATCAGGAGCGGGCCGGCGCGGGCCGCTCCGCGCGGCGGCAGCGCCGGCCCAGCCGGGTCAGCGCCGCCAACGCAACGGGCCCGGGTGGACGGACCAGAGCATCCGCCGCCAGCGGGGCCGGGCCGCGCGCAACTCGCGCACGTAGTCGGTGGCGATCCGTCCGGCGCGCGTGGCCTCGCCGTCGTCGGCCCCGTCCGGGGCGAACGTGACCCGGTTGACCAGCGCCGCCAACTCCTCCACCGGGGACGCGGCCGTCCCGACCGCCGTCCCGCCTCCCGGTTCCGTGGCCCCGTCCGCAGTCGGTGGGCGAGCGACCACCAGCCGGCGGGCGTGCGCGGCCACCTCGGTGGCGGCCAGGTCCCCGCCGACCGGGTGCCCGGCGAGCCGCAGCGCGTCGGTCACCTCCCGCCAGGCGCCGGCGATGCGCTGCGCGGGGTCACCCCGGTCCAGCCGCCGCCGGGTCAGCGCCCGGCGTGCCGCCACCAGCGCCGCCAGCACCACCGCGACGAGCAGCAGCAGCGCACCCGAGCCGCCGCCGACCAGCACCGCCACCGGGGTCCCGGTCGACTCCCGGCGGGGCGGCGCGGCCACCGCCGGGGCAGTGGCGGACGGCTCCACGGTCGGCTCCGGCACCTCCGACGGGGGCGGATCCTCCGGGGTCGGCCGGAAGTCCTCCTCCACCGGGCGCGGCTCGTCGTCGGGCCGGGGCAGCGGGTCGAAGGCCACCCAGCCGAGGCCCTCGAAGAGCACCTCCGGCCAGGCGAACGCGTCGGCGGCGCGGACCGGCCCGCTGCCGGGAGCGCTGAACCCGACCACCACCCGGGTGGGCAGCCCGGTCAGCCGGCCGAGCACCGCGAACGCGGCGGCGAACTGCTCCGAGGTGCCCCGCTGGCCGCCGGCGTTGCGGGGCCCGAACAGGAAGAAGTTCAGATTCGGGTACGCGTGGCCGCTCGGCGCGTCGGCCACCACCCGGTAGTGCTCGGCAAGGAACTGCTCGATCGCCGCCGCGCGGTCGTACGGGGCGCCGTTCTCCTCGGCGATCTGGGCGGCGAGGCGGCGCATCGGGTCCGGCACCCCGTCGGCGACCCGCAGCACCCGGGTCACCCCCTCGCCGGCCGGCACGTCGGCGGTGGCGAGCAGGTTCAGGTCGGGACGTTCCCGTACCGAGGTCACCGTGTACCGCAGTCCCGGCGTCAGCCCCTCCGGGCGGATCAGCGTCCCGGTCGTCGGGTCGTAGGCCACCCGTGCCCCGCCGACCTCACGTGGGGTGGCGACGGCCGGCAGGAGCCGTCCACTCAGGTCCGCCACGGTGATCTCCTGGCGGACCGTGTCGAGCCGGCTGCCCGCCGCCGGCTCGACGGCCGGTAGCACCCGGCCGGCGTTGCGGTAGGTCGCGCCCACCCGCCAGGTCACCCCGTCGTAGTCGCTGAGCACCGCCAGCCGCAGCCGCACCTCGTCCGGCCCCGAACCTGATCCCGACCCGGCGTCCGGGGCCGGACCGGCGGTCGCCGCCGCCGGGGCCGCGCCGTCGACCGACACGTCCAGCAGCTTCTGCTCCGGGTGCAGCGCCCACCCGGAGATCCGGATCAGCGGATTCTCGTCCAGGGTCTCCACCTGGGGCGGCTCCACGTACCGGCGGGGATCGACCGGCCGGTCGTCGACCTGCCCGGCCACCACGGGAGCCAGCAGGGCCACCAGCCCCACCACCACCGCCAGCCCGGCAGCGGTGGTGACCGTCCGGGTGGTCCGCAACGTCGCCCGCGTCCCGGCCGGCAGATCGTCGTCGGTCCCCGGCGGCGCGCCACCCGTGACGGCCAGCCCCAGCGCGGCCAGCGCCGCGAAGGCCAGCGTCGGCCAGAGCGCCGGCCCGGCGTTCGGGCCGACCACGTAGACCGCGCCGGCGTAGAGCAGCGCCGGCGGCAGGTAGCCCGCCAGCACCCGACCGGCGCGCAGCGCCACCTCGGCCCCGGCCAGCCCGGCCAGCCAGGCGGCGACCAGCGGCACCAGCACGGTGTCCGGCGTCGGCTCCACCGGAATCATCGCGGTCAGCAGCCGGGCGACACCGTTGCCGGCCGCGTCCACCACGATCCGACCCAGGCCGCCCGACAGGTCGGCGCGTTGGGCTGCCACCCGCAGCGCCACCGCCGTGTAGCCGGCCAGCGCCAGCACCGACAGCGGCGCGACCAGCCAGGACCGCAGCCGGCGGGCGGCGACGCTGACCAGCACCGACCCGACCGCCGCGCCGAACACCAGCCGGGTCAGCAGGTCACCGGCGTACACCCGGCCCAGCACCACCCCGGCCAGACCGATCATGCCGACCAGGACCAGCGGCAGCGGCACCGCCCGCAGCACCCTCCGCGCGGTCACCACCGGCGCACCCCGTCCCACTCGGCGGCGAACGCCGCGCCGTCGACCGCGTCGATCACCACCAGGCCCGCCCCGTCCGCCGGGGTCGCCTCCGCCGCGCCGAACACCGCGACCACCACCGACGGGTACGCCCCGCGCAGCGCGCCCACGTGCCCGAGGCCGGCCCGGCCGCCCGGTCCGGTCAGGAAGACCAGGGTGTCCCCGGCCCGCTGCTGCCGCAGCCGGGTAGTCGCGTCCGGCAGCGATCCGGTGGCGAGCCCGACGCTGGTGAGCCGGTCCAGGGGGTGCGCGTCCGGCTCGTCGTCGGGCACCACGCTCAACAGGGTCACCGGCAGGTCGTCCCGGATCGCGGCGGCCACCACGGACGCCGCCGCCTCACACCCCGACTCGAAGCTCTCCGCCGTGCCGTCGGCCCGGTCCGGGTGCGCCTCGACCCGGTTGTCCAGCAGCACCACGATCCGGGGCAGGCTGGTGTCCACGTTCTCCCGCACCATCAGCTCCCCGACCCGGGCGCTGGTGCGCCAGTGCACCCGCCGCAGCTCGTCGCCGACCACGTACTCCCGCAGCGAGTCGAAGGTGATCGACCCGTGCGGCACCCCGTCCACCCGGCCGTCGAGGCTGCGTCCGGCCCCGGTGGGGACCGCCGTCAACGGGTGGACGCGCGGGTGCACCCACACCGGCACGGTGTCGCCGTAGGAGCGGGCGAGCGCGACCAGGCCGAGCGGGTCCCGACGGACCACCCGCAGCGGGCCGATCGGCACCACGCCGCGCCGGGTGGTGGGCACGTCGTAGGTGACCGTGGTGTCCCGGCCGGGCCGCAGCCGCAGCAGCGGCACCGGGACGCTCCGGCCCCCACACCGGTCCTCGGCGACCAGGCTCGCCGCCCGCAGCCGCCCGGCGTTGCGGACGGTCACCGACATCCGGGCCGGCTCGCCACGGGCCACCCGGTCCGGGTCGGCGTGCCGGGTCACGGTCAGTCGCGGTCGCCGGACCGCGACGACCAGGGCGTAGCCGACGGCGGTGCCGGCCGCCGCGCCCAGCACGGTCAGCTCCGGGTACGCGAAGGCGAAACCGGCGGCCAGCAGGGCGACGGTGGCGACGAGCAGCCCGACCCCCCGGGCGGTGATCCCCATCCGCGACGGGTCAGCCCTGCGCCGGGACGGTCTGCCCGGACGGTAGGGGCACCGGCACCGAGGCGATCGCCTGGCGGAGCACCTCGGCGGCGTTCACGCCCCGCACCTGCGCGTCGGAGGAGAGCAGCAGCCGGTGGGCGAAGACCGGCCCGGCGAGGGTCTTCAGGTCCTCCGGCATGATCCAGCCCCGCCCGTCGATGAGCGCGTACGCGCAGGCCGCCCGGGTCAGCGCGATCACCCCGCGCGGGCTGACCCCGACCCGCACGTGCGGGTGGTTGCGGGTGGCCGCCGCGAGCCGCACCGCGTAGGCGTACAGCGGTTCGGCGATGTGCACCCGCTGCGCCATGCCGATCAGCTCGGCGATCTCGGCGGTGTCGGCGACCGCGGGCAGCGCCTCCGGCGAGCGGACGGTCGCCCCGCGCAGCACCTCCACCTCCACCGCCTCGTCCGGGTAGCCGACCGACAGCTTCACCAGGAACCGGTCCAGTTGCGCCTCGGGCAGCCGGTACGTGCCGTCCATCTCCACCGGGTTCTGCGTCGCCACCACCAGGAACGGCTGGGGCACCGGGTGGCGGACCCCGTCGACGGTGACGGTGCGTTCCTCCATCACCTCCAGCAACGCCGACTGGGTCTTCGGCGACGCCCGGTTGATCTCGTCGGCGATGACGATGTTCGCGAAGACCGGACCGGGGTGGAACTCGAAGCCCCGGGTCGCCTGGTTGAAGATCGTCACCCCGGAGACGTCCGACGGGAGCAGGTCCGGGGTGAACTGGATGCGCCGCCACTCGCCGGTGACGGTCGCGGCGATCGCCCGGGCGAGGGTGGTCTTGCCGACCCCGGGCACGTCCTCCAGCAGGACGTGCCCCTGGGCGAACAGGGCGGTCAACGCCAGCCGCACCACCTGCGGCTTACCCAGCACCACCGAGTTGACGTTCTCGGCGAGCCGGGCGGCCAGCGCGGCGAAGCGCTGCACCTCCGGTTGGGTGAGCGGCTGGTGGGTCTTCACGGTGCGTGGTGCTCCTTGCCGTTCGGCGCGGTCAACAGGCGGGCAGGACGTCGATGTCGTCGCCACCCTCGAGGTTCAGCCAGGCCCAGGGGATGTAGTTCCTTCCCTCGTAGTTGATCCGCACCCACCAGGTGCTCGCCTTCTGGCCGTTGTAGACGTACGAGTCGACGTGCTCGCCCTTGATTCGGCAGAACGCCTGCCAGCGGGTGCCCGGCTTCGCCCAGCCGACCTGCCGGCCGTTGTCCTGCTCGGGCACCGAGAACACCTCGTTGCCGTTGCGTTCGCCCGGCCGCTCCTTGTCGCAGTAGGTGCGCTGGTCGGGGGCCGAACCGTTGTTGCAGGTCGCGATGCCGTACAGCGGACTGGTCTTCTGGGTGCTGGTGGCGGTGCCCTTCCCGGCGGCGTTGGTCGCCGTCACCGTCACCGGGTACGACGTGCCCGGCGCGAGCCCGCCCACGGCCAGCGACGTGCACGCCCCCGCCGGGGAGCTCTTCCCGCCCGCGGTGGCGACGCAGGTGGCCTTCCCGCCGCCCGCGTCCACGGTCACCTTCACCGTGACCGAGGTGGCCGTGGCCGACCCGCCGGTGACGGTCACCTTCGGCGGCGCGACCGTCCGGGCGGTCTCGGTCGCCTCCGCGCCCGGCCCGGCCTCGTTGACCGCCCGCACCGTCACCGTCACGTCCTGCCCGTCGCCGAGCCCGTCCAGCGTGACCCGGGTGTCGGTGACGTCGCGGCGCTTCCCGCCGACCTCGACCTGGTACGCCGTCACCGGGCGGCCGTTGGCCTCGGCCGGCTCCCACTGCGCCACGATCGTGCCCGGCCGGTCCGGCACCGTCTCCGCCCGCAACTGCCCGGGACGCCCCGGCGCGCTGAACGGCACCACCGTGTTGCTCACCCCGGACGCCTTCGACCCGGCACCCCGGTCGTTCACCGCGACCACGGTGAACGCGTACTGCCGGCCGTACTCCAGCTCACCGGCCGGCACCACCAGCTCGGTGCCCTTCGTCTCCCCGGCGGGCGCGTTCGCCCCGGCCGACGCGGCGGTCACCACGTACCGGGTGATCTTCGCGCCCTGGCCGTCCGCGGCCGTCCACCGGACCTGCACCGTGCCGTCCGGCCGTTCCTTCGCGGACACCCCCGTCGGGGCGTCCGGCACCTCCGCCGTCGGCACCACCGGGTTGCTCGTCCGCGCCGGGCCGGCCCCCTTCGCGTTGACCGCGTGCACCCGGAACCGGTATGTCTCCCCGTTGGTCAACCCGGTGATCTCCACGGCCCGCTGGTTGGCACCGACCTCGACGCGCTGCCCGGCCCCCTCCACCACGTAGCGGACGATCGCGGCGCCGTTGGTGGCGGCGGCCTGCCAGCTCACCCGGGCCGACGCGTCACCGGCGGCGGCGGTCACCCCGCGCGGCGCGCTCGGCTTGCCGACCTTCGGCTTCTTCGGCGGGGGAGGGGGCGGGGGAGCCGGCGGCGGGTCACCGCCGAGCACGTCGTTGGCGTACTTGTCGACCTCGCTGACCTGGTGCTTGTCGTCGACCACCCGGGCGGTCGAGGAGTCCGGCGCGTTGATGAACAGGTGGTTCTCCCGGACCTCCAGCTCCAGCGGGCCCCGGGTGCCCCGGCCGGAGATCGTGTCGACCAGCTTCCCGTCCCCGTCGAAGGTGTAGATCACCCCGCCGGTGGCGTCCGGGCAGTAGAACCGGCCCGCCCACGCCACCGCCGGCCGCAGCCCGTCGCCGCTGCCCGGCACCGTGAACTCCCGCACCTGCCCGTCGTCGCCGACCACGTGGACGGTCCGCGCGTCGGGGACGGTCACCGGCACCCGGGAGCCACTCGTCCGCGTCGGCAGCGTGCCCGGCCCGGTTGCCGGCAGCGGCACCCGCCGCACCGTGTCGCCGCGCACCGTCACCAGCGCCCCGGCCGTACGGTCGAGCACCGCCACCCCGTCGTCCAGCGTGGAGACCACCAGCTCGTGGCTGCCGTCGGCGACGTCGTGGGTGCTCACCTGCTTCGGACTCAGCCCGCCCCCGGCGCTCGCCGCGGTGGCCGGCTTCTCCGGCAGCTCCGCCGGGGTGATCGCCGAGACGGTGCCCTCGCTCGGCACGGCCACCCACAGCCGGCCCTTGCCGTCGAACGAGCCGCCGGTGATGCCCGGCGGATAACGCACCGGCTCACCGACCGGCACCAGCGACCGCGGATCGAGCTGCCGGACGATGCCCTGCACCGCGTCCACCACGAACGCCGCGTCCTCGTGCAGCGTCACGTTCACCCCGAGGCCCGGGGTGGTGCGCGTGGTAGCGGTGATCTGGAGGGTGGCCAGGTCCAGTGAGGAGACCTGACCGGTGTTCAGGTCCCGCAGGACGAGCAGCCGGTCGGTCTGGGCGACCTGCATCGGATGCTGCTTCGCCTGCGGCACCTCCACCCGGGTGTCCACCTTGGCGGTGATCCCGTTGACCCGGGCCAGCTCGCTGCGGGCGGTGCTCCACAGCCACGAGGAGGCGTCGTAGTTCGCCACCGCGTTGTCGGCGTAGCCGAGGTTGAGCACGGTCACGCCCATGGCGGCCAGCAGCGCGGCGACCGTGCCGACGGTGACCAGGCCGCCGCGCATCCGCGACCGGCGTTTCGTGGTGCCGGATTCGGTACTGGCGTCGTCGTCGGTGGTGGCCACAGCCGGCTGTCTCCCCCAGGTGATCGGACTCGCCCGCGCATCGGGCCAGGCGGCGCGCCGTTCCCCGGCAGCCCGCCCGTGAGCCGGCTGCCATCATATGGCCCCGTCGATACCGGGGGAACCCGCACCGTCCGGTCCCGGACACCCTCCGTATGCAGGGACGATGTCCGTTCAGCTGGGGGACGGCCCCGGTTCGCGGGTGGTGCACACCTGACCGGACGTTTCGTACGACTCGGTCGAGTAGACCGCCAGGACGGTGAAGCAGTAGTCCACCCGGGGGTTCAGCCCGTTGACCGTCCAGGTCGTCCGTCCCGGGTCGAGACTCGCCATCGCGCCCAACTGCTGACCGGCCCGGCCGCCCGCCACGACGAACGGCACCACCCCGCCGGACGGGTCGGTCCAGGTCAGCGTGACGCTCGTGCTGTCGTCACGCAACCGCAGGTCACCCGGCGGATCGAAGGTCGGGGCCGGGGTCGGCGGGGCGGCCGCCGGCGGCGTCGGCGGATTCGGTGCCGTCCGGTCCCGCACCACGTTCACCACCAGCAGGCCCGCGCCGGCCATCACCAGCAGGACCACCAGCACGGCGGCCAGCACCATCACCACCAGCAGCCGCCGGCCCGGGTCGCGGCCCGGCTTCTCCACCGGGTACGCCGGGGGAAGCTGCTCCGGAGCCGGCGGGGACGGCGGCGGGCCGAAGAACTCGCCGGCCGGTTCGCCCGACACCGGGCCGGGCCGGCCGGCCCCGCCGAGCGTGGAGCGCCGGAGCGGGTGGAACGGGTACCCGCCCACCGGCTGATCCGCGACCGGCTGCGGGGCGGGCGTGAGTGGGGCGGACGCGAGCGGGGCGGTGGTGTCCGCCGACAGGGGGCCGCCGGGCGGGACGGGTGGCGTCGGGAGGGATGACCGTGGGGCGAACGGCGCCGAGACCGGTGGAGCCTGCGGGGGCGGTGCCGGAACGGGCGGAGCCGAGACCGATGACGCCTGAGGGCGTGGTGCCGGAACGGGCGGCGGCGGGACCGGTGGTGCCAGGGCTGGCGGTGCCGGGGTCGGCGGTGCCGGGGCCGGTCCGCCCGTCGGCGCGAGGAGGTCCCAGGCGGGGGTGCTCGCCTGCCCGGCGGGGTCGGCGGTCCCCGGCCCGCCCACCGGCGGCGGCACGTGGGACGCCCCGACCTGCGGCGGGGCGTGGGGCACCCCGACCTGCGGCGCCCCGACCTGCGGTGTCCCGACCTGCGGTGTCCCGACCTGCGGTGCCCCGGCGTGCGGCGCCCCGGCGTGCGGCGGTACGTCTACCGGGAAGTCCGGGCGCGGCGGCTCACCGGCGGGCGGGGCGCTGACCGGGGAGGACAGGTGCGGTGGAGCGCTCGTCGGCGACCCGCTCACCGGACCCGGGTACGGCGGGCCGCTGACCGACGCGTACGGGGCACCGCTCACCGGCGAGGCGTAGGGAGCACCGCTCACCGGCGAGGCGTACGGAGCGCCGCTGACCGGAAGGTTCGGGGGGCCGCTGACCGGTGGGACACCGGCCGTATGTGCCGGTGGCGTGGGCACCTGCTGGCCGCCGGGCGGCCCGCCCACCGGTCGTGGACCCTCGTCGGACGTACTGATCTGCCGGACCTGCACCGTTGGCTCGTCCCACTGCTGCGCCGGCAGCGGGCGGGTCACCTCCTGGCCCGGTGCCGCTGGCGAGTTACCAGGTGGACCGGCGGGTACGTGCGGTGGCGCGGTCGGATGACCGGGTGCCCCACCGGATGCCGGCCTGGGGTCCGTCGCCGGTGGGTGGGCCTGCGGCTGGAGCGGAGCGCCAGGTGCCGCAGACGGGGGCACCGGTGGTGGAAGCGGAGTCGGCGGGGCGCTGCGCGGGCGCGGGACGACCCGGCCGGCGGAATCTCCAACCGGCGGTACGGGCGGCGGGGCGGCCGGTCGCGCCGTGTGCTCGAAGGCCGTGCCGGGCGTCGGTGTCCCGGGTCGCTGGGCGGAACCCGGTGTGGCCCACTGGTCCGGTGGCCGGGCCGCCGGGGAAGGCGGGGTCGGTGGTGGCCACGGGACGCCGACCGGAGCCGGGACGGTGACGTCGGGCTGGCGGGGGTTGGGGACAGGGGGCATGGCGACGGTCGGCTCCTCCCGCCCCGGCGACGCCGGAGCGGTGGTGGCCAGGCCCAGGTAGGCGCGTGCCGTGCGGACCGCCGGATGATCCTCACCGAGTACCCCGGGACCGGATGTGGCGACCCGCTGGTAGTTGCGGCGTGCCTCGTGGCGGTTACCGAGTTCTTCCGCGACGGAGGCGAGGTCGAACGCGATCGCCACCATCAACGGGTCGGCGTGCCCCCACCGACGCTCCCCGGCGGCGAACGCCTCCTCCAGGACCCGCCGCGCCCCGGTGGGGTCGTCGGCCTCGCGGTGCAACCGGGCGAGGAGGTGTGCGGTGCCCAGCAGGTCCTGGTGGTCCTCGCCCAGACGGGGACGGGCCGCCTCGACGGTGTCCGCGAGGAGTTGGCGGGCGCCGGTGAGATCGCCTCCGGCGCGTAGGGCGAGGGCCCGGTTCCGGACGGCGGACATTGGAGACGGCTGGGACACTCCGTCATGCTGCCGGTAGCCGCGGGTGGAACGCCACCCCGGGTGTGCGACGTCCGGTCCGGGATTTCCTGGCCGCGTGGGATTCCCATGAAGGGCCTTGGCTCGCAAGCCTCTGAACTCGGGAAACGTCCGGCTGGAGGGGCGAGGGAAAGGCGATGTGCATGATCGAGTTCGGCGGTGTAAAGTAATGCCCCGTGCGGCCCGCCGGGCAGCCAGAGGGTGGTGGAAAACCACTCCGGCAGCCAGGGTAGGCTGGACGAGTAGGTCCGGGTGGCGGAATGGCAGACGCGCTAGCTTGAGGTGCTAGTGCCCGTATAGGGCGTGGGGGTTCAAGTCCCCCCTCGGACACGATCCATACACCCACGGTCCGCGTTGAGATCCACTTCAGCGCGGACCGTTTGTGTTTCCGGATGATAGACGAGGCGGAGGCCGAGTTGTCGGTAGACCTTGGCCTTGTCGGCGGGGTCGGCGTCGCGGAGCACGGTGGTGATGTCGCCCAGGGCGTGGACCAGGTCGGTGATCTCTGTTCGGCTCATGGGGCGCGGTCCGGTCGTTTGACGCGTCTGTAGGTGGGCTTCTGCTCGGGTTCGTTCGGCTTGTGTCTGGGCTATCCATCCGGTGACCACTGCGGGGTCCGCTCCGGAGTCGAGGGCGGCTCGGTAGCGTGCGAGTTTCGCGTCGCAGTCGGCGATTGCGGCGCGGGCGGCGGTTCCGGACGGACTCGCGCAGGTAGCGCGCTAGTCCGTGTTGCAGTTGCGGGTGTAGATGCGCTTCGGGTTCCTCGATGACGACGGTGGCGTGAAACGGTGCCGACGAGAAGAACGAGTCCTCCTCCGCGTTGCGCTCGACGCGTGCCTGCGCCAGCCGCGCCGCAGCTACCATCACCTGCTGCTCTTCGTCGTCGGGGCCGTTCGCTTCGGTCGACGTAGTGCCGACGGTGCCTTCAGGGCCGGATACAACAGCGTCGGGTTCCTTGGCGTCGTCGGCGTGAGTGGGGTCGGGGATGGCCGCGAGGGTGACGGCGATGTGTAGCAGGTTGACGTAGCCGAGACCGGTAATCGCCAGATTGCGGGCCTGCAGTCGGTCCTCGACCGCGGCGACCATCAGCTCCAGCACCCTGGCGAGGTACTCGTCGCTGACGGCTTGGCCGCGTACGAACGGCCAGTGCTGGCGTACCCCGGCAGTCAGCGGGCCCAAATGCTCGCCGATGCGCTGTTCGACGGCCTGGATCAGGTCGGTGCTGGCCAGCGCGTCGAGCAACCTGGCCGCTTTCGCCCGCAGATTTGTCAGGTCGCGGCGGCCAGTGAGCCGCTGCTGCTGAGCACGTAGCAACTCGACGAGCACGCGGGCTTCACGGCGGGCCAGGTCGTCGACCGGGTTGCGGGTGGCCGGCAGATAGATCAGCCGGACTCGGTCGCGGAGGGCGTGGAAGTCCGTGCTCGCGGCGACGCTGCCGAGGCTGCGCCGCAGTTCCGTCGTCCATGACGCGGCGACAGCGGTGCTTCTGGTTCCCGCAGCTTCCTGCAGGAGACGGCCGAGAGGGCCTTCATCGTCTGGATCCAGGGCGTAGGAGTAGTCAACGGTGATGCTACGGGGGCCGTCGCCCAACGTGGCCGACGACGGCGGAGCCAACGAGGGGAACCGCAGCCGGTGGGTGAGATACAACGCGTCGCAGACGGTCGACTTTCCAGCGTTGTTCGCGCCGATCAGCACACTGAACCGGCCGGGTATCTCGCACTCGATGAGGTCCTCGGCACTGGCGCGAAACCCATGGATAATGATCTTGCTCAGGTGCATGCGGTCGTCTCCATCGAAACAGCGATGCGGCGGGTCAGTCAGTCTGCCGGTTTGCGACACCACCCGTCGCCAAGGGCACGCGGGCCGAAGGGTCCGTCCCGCATAACCTCTATGCGTCGCGGTTGCGCTGAAGCGGCTACTGCGGTTGCGCGAGAGGCGGCGCCATCAGCCCGGACAGTTGCGTCCACGCCCTGATCGCCGTCGGCGTCAACGCCGACGGCCAACGCCGAACGAGCGTCGGCCGGCCTTCGGGTTGGCGCGGGTCTCCGAACCATCTGGCGAGTGCCTGTCCTTCGTGCCCTGTACGTCAATGCCGTGCTCTTCGGGTCCGCCCTCAATGGCCACGAATCCGATCCTGGCGCTGTTCGTCGTGCGCGACCTGGGCCTGTCCGCCTGGGAGTACGGGCTGGTCCTCGGCGTCCCATGCCTCGGCGGGATGCTCGCGGGCATGCTGTCGTACCGCTTGGTTCGGCGATGGGGGAGGGACCGAGTGCTTCCCAGCACCGGACTGGTCCGCGTCGTCTGGCTGCTTCCCCTGACCGCCGTACCGGTGGGGCCCGCAACACTCGCGGTGATCCTGACGTTGCAGATCGGCCTGCTCTTCACCACGAAACTGTTCAACCCGACCTTCGCGTCCACGCGGATGACGGTCACCCCAGCGGACCGGATCAGCTCGGTCGTTGGCAGTTGGGCGGCCACCACGCGACTGGTTCACCCGATCACCACCGGGCGGTCGGCCTCCTGGCCGAGATCCTGGGTGCCCGCGCCGCACTCGCAGTCGGTGCCGGACTGGGGACGTTGAGTGTCTTTCCACTGCTGAGTCGCTCATTCCGCGACCAATCAGGCCAGGACGCCAACGCGTCGATGACGCCAGCGTCGCGGTCGTCGACCTGACTCATGGTGCCGTCACCGGCGTACGGCGTCTGGCGCACGACGCTGTCCGCGCCCGGCGACCGCCCCGCCGATGCCTCGACCCCAGCACCCCGATCCTCGCCGCTCTCCTGAGCAGTACTCGCGGGCCCGGGGCGCGGCCCTGCCCACCAAACGGCTGTTGCGCTACCGTGCATCGTCCGACTGGATCAGCGGCCGCCGCTACGACTACCTCTGAGACGCGTCGGCGAACATCTACGGCCGGTCGCGGCGCAGGGCGTCTCACCCACCGCCGCGTAGGCCGCCCTTGCGCCGGCAGCGCGGGGCGGGCTCGCGCCTCCTCCATCACTCACCGCGTATGCCTCCCGCACCGTTAGTGAGGAGGGGATTGAAGGACGTGGTGGTCCTCTGATAGATTCCTATCACTCGCATGGCGAGTCGGAACGGGGGCGATCCGGGAGCTGGAGCCCGCCGTCCTCAGTTGTAAACACGGGGAAGCTGAGGGTCAAAAATCGTGGACGTCATTTCCGGTCGAGGTAAGAGTCGCGTCGTCTCTCTGCTTGAAGCACTCGATGAATCGCTTTTCGTTTTGCCTGGTCTGCGGCATCGCCTCACCCTTGCGGAACGAATGGTATTTGAATGTCGCTCGGTCCAGCGGATGAACCGGCTGAGGCAGACCGGCTTGGCGTACCTGAGTATTCCGACCAATGAGAACACCCGCTTGCCGCACTGCTTGGGGACCACGTACTGGACCACCCGATTTCTCGCGGCGATGCGGAAGAACGAGTTCTGTGAGGTCGTCGGTGACGGTTTCGAACCACTGCCCGGAAACCGGCACCGACTGGACCATCTCGACGCCATGCTCGGTCCGGACCTGTCTCTGGAACTGCTCGCCCGTCTGTACGCGCTGATCCACGACTCGGACCTGCTGCCTTTCGGGCACACCCTCAGTCACCAGTTGGGCTACTACCCTGCCCCGGGCAGCATTCCCCGGTTCCAGCGCTACCTCGCTCGCATCCATGAGGAGGTCGGGTCCTCCCCGCTCCTGATGGCGGTGCCGGACCCTGCAGACCGGGCCAGCTTGCTCGCCGGCGTACGCCACCACCTGGCGGCGGTCGAGGCGGTCGCCACCTCGGTGAACCTGCTGGCTGGACGCCCTGCGGCACATTCCAGTTGGAGCGAGGCGCAGGTGATCGCCGGTCTGCCGGTCCACACGTTCGTGGAAACCCTGGTAACCGCCACGGTCAGCACCGACCTGCTGGACTTCTCGCTCCGCGACACGCTCGGTGCGGGCACGCCATGGAACTTCGACGGCGAGCTGCTGAGCTTCGTGACACTCTTCGCAATCCCACCGACAGCCACCGAAGCTGAGCTGCTGGCCAGGGCGGACGTTCGACAATCCGACCCGTTGTTCCGCTTCGGCGTCAACGCCGTCGTCGACGGACATGTCGAGCACCGCGCCGTGACGTCTCTGGTTGACCTGCTCCGGGTTCGGTACGACGTGCTGGAACGCATCGTCTACTCGTCCGGCAAGGTGGCTGCGGACGCGATGCTCGACCGCGCCATCCGCAACATCAACGCCCACCACGCAGGCGAGCCGTTCGACGAAGCGGACCTGCTGGAGCTGGGGGATGATCAGTTCCTGGACCTGCTCGAGGTCGAGGAGCACAAGGTCAACCTGCCACACGGCTGCGAGCCGGCGATCGGCGACCTCAAGGCCCGTCGTCTCTGGCGTGAGGCGTATCGGATCGAGGACCGAGGGCGGCTCTCCGCCGCGGGTGTGGCGCTCTTGCGGGAGGCGCGGGACCCGAGCGGGCGAGACGCCATCGAGGAACGCCTGCTCCAGGAGCTTCCCGAGGTGGCAGCCACTGACGTCGTGGTGTCCTGTCTTCCGCTGACGATGCAGGGCAAGGATCCCGACGTGCTGGTCGGCTGGCATGGCGGCGACGTTCTCAGTCTCGCCGAGTTGGCACGCTCCACCGGCTACTGCACCGAGGCGCTGGCGGTCACCGAGCGGTACGCCTCGCTCTGGTCGCTCTCCGTTTTCAGTCGCGAGACGGCGCCCGACCGCCTGGAGGCGATCCGCAAAGCCGCTTCGATCATCTTCGAGAACTGATCAGTTCTCTCCGACACTCGGAATAATTCAGAGAGGACCGCTGCCGTGACGGTTGCCGGCCGACCTTCCCCTGCCATCCCCGTGTCCATTCAGTTGGGCGCCCCCAAGCGGTACCAGCCGGAGGACTTCGACCAGTTCGAGCACTACCAACTGAATGTCGGACCAGTAGACGAGTTCGGTGATCTACCGGAATGCCCGCCCACGATCAAGAACATCGGTTGGACTCTCGGAAACGACTGCCCTTATCGATGCAACCACTGTTACAGCATGAATGCCCGGGTCAAGGGCGCCGACATGGAAGACTGGATGGTCGACCGGATCGTCGAACAACTCGCCCTCGTCGGCGTGGAGACGGTAAACCTGGGTGGCAACGAGCCCTTGTTCACCAATGGTGCCAACCCCGCCAACACCAAACTCCCCTATATCATCGAGCGGCTGACCGGCGCGGGGATCATCGTGGGACTCACCACAAGCGGCGTGACCCTGCTGCGACTCTACCGTGACCACCGACGGGCCTTCGACCTGCTCAACGACATCGACATCTCGTTTGATTCACCGTTCGAGGACGAACATAACCGCAACCGGGGTGCGCGCATCTTCCACCAGGCGATCCAGTCCATGGAGATCGCCCAGAAGGAGGGCAAGCCGCACACGGCCATCATGTGCGGGATGAACTGGAACTTCTCGCTGCGCCACATCGAGGAGATCGTGGCCCTGGCGAAGCGGTACGACGCGCACGTACGGATCAACCCGGTCAAGCCCGTCCAGCCGGAGCACATGGAGGTTGCCCTTCCCGCAGACATGTACTACGCGGGATTCGCGCGGCTGCTCGAACTCTGCGACCCCATCGACCTGGGGGAGCCACCGCTGGCCGCCATGACCGACTACCAGGCTGCCAAGCGGTGCCCTTGCGGCCGGACCTCCTTCCGGATCCACTCCATCACGCCGGAGCGGGAGATCCATGTCAGTCCCTGCGTCTACCTGCACGACTACAAGTCGGCACTGGACCTTCTCGAGCACGACCTGATCGACATCATCAACAGCCCACAGTTCAAGGTCTTCCGGCAGCGCAACGCCAACCCGGCGGCCATCGAGGGCTGCTCCGGCTGTGAACTGCTCGCGCAGTGCGGGGGCGGGTGCAGCGGGCGGTCCTACCTGCACCATATGCACACCGCCGGCGAACGTAGCATGCGTGCCAAGGATCCGTACTGTCCGAAGGACGTGCTGCCGACGCAGTCCTTCCCGCAGCGCCCGGTCATCCGCTCCGAACAGCGCCTCGTGCACATGGACTACCTGTGTACCTGGATTGGGCAGCCGAAGTAGGCCGGCGGTGACTCCTACTCCGCCTCCGTTCGGGGACGACTTGGCCGCCTGGAGCCGGGCCGTGAGCAACCTGCTGGACACGCCGGCCGTGGTCCTCTCTGTCACCGGCGACCCCGCCAGCGACAAGGCGCACGGTATGACCCAGTCCGTCGAACTCACCGTGCAGTCGCACGGACGCGTACGGCGCGCATACCTCAAGACGCCCCGTGAGGACCTTTACGGTGAGACCCTCGCCGCGGACGCGTTGCGTGAGGCAGCCTGGCGGGTCGAAGGGTACGACTGGTTCCCCGGGCATGCGCGCTGTGCCGCCGTGGGCCGCAGCGCCGCCGGCAGCCTCGTGCGGCTGGAACCACTCACCGACACGCCGTGGCTGCTCGAGTGGGCCGAGCCAGGTATCCGTTATGCCGATCGCCTCGACGATTTGGAGGCCCTCGGTGCGGACAGGGCGGCTGCGGAGGCGCGTCGGCTCTGTTCCGCCATGGTCGCGCTCCACCGTCCCGTGGCCGGCGACCAGACGGTGCTGTATCGCAGGGCACTGCGCGACGCGCTGATCGTGCCGGTGCAGCGGCTCGTCGACAGTGCCGACAGCTTCTGGGCCACGCGTCGCGACCTGCGCGTCGACGTGGAACACGCCTGCGCGCAGTGGCGCTTGCTGCTGACCGACCGGGGCGACCGGCTTCGGTACGTGCACCATGATTTCCACCCCTGGAACGTCTTCATCGGGCCGTGTGACCGGGAGGTGCGCACGATCGGTGCCCGGCTGCCCGGTGTTGGCGACCCGAACGACGACTTCGCCGCGTTCACCGTCAACTACCTGTGGTTCAGCCATGCCAGTAACGGTCGGGTTTCGGGCGCCTATCGAGCTGGTCTGGAAAGCTTCCGGCGTACCTTCCGCGAGCTGGGCGGCGACGACGGCGGGCCCGCGTTGATGGCGCCGTTCCTCGCCAAGCGGCTGCTGGTGCTGCTCAACCCGACGTACTACCCGGCCATGCCACCGGCCACAGGAGCCTGGCTCGAGGAACTGCTGCGCCGGTGCTTGCGGGACGAGATCGACCTGGTGCGAGGGGACGTCGACCTTGACTTCGTCCGTGAGCCGACGGGGGTCACATGATCGACGTCGAGACGTTCCGCCGCGACGGATACGTGCTGCTGCCCCGAGCCTTCGATCCGCGGCTGCTCGACCCGTTTGTCGACGTGCTGCGGCGGCGGGTGGACCATCTCGCACCCGAGCTGGCGATCCGGCACCGGCTGGCGGGAGAGTACGCCGACGAGCCGTTCGAACGCCGCCTCAACACCCTCTACTCCGGGCACGACCTGGACAATCGGGACTGGGACCCGATGCTGTTCTGCCGCGAGTTCTGCGAGTTGATCGGCAGGGCGGAACTGACCGACCTGCTCGTCCCGCTCCTCGGTGAGGAGATCACCTACCAGGGGAACGGGCACCTGCGCCCCTACCTGCCACGGCACCTGTCGCGTCTGCCATGGCACCAGGACGCGCAGTTCTACGGTACCGGGACGGAATACATGCTCTGGCAGATGGTCCAGGTGTGGCTGCCGCTGGTCGACGTCGACGTGCACGCCGGGTGCCTGGCCGTCGTACCGGGCAGTCACCGCTGGGGAATGCTCGACGGGGCCGTACCGGGGGACGGGAACGTCGCACGCAGCAGCGTCGACCGGCAGGAGGCGATCTACCGGCGCACCGCCCACCGGGTGGCGTACGAGCCGGTGACGCTGCTGCCGATGCGCCGGGGCGACCTGCTCGTCTTCACCAACCTGCTGGCGCACAGCGGAACCGAGAACCATGCCGGTATCGTCCGCTGGAGCATCGACATGCGGTTCGAGGCGACCCTCGGTTCCCGTCCGATCACCGAGGCGGAACGGCACGGCTACGAGGTCATGCACCGCCGGATCGGTGGACGAGGTTACGTTCCGCTGCGCGTCCGTGGCGCGGCCGGTCCGCAGAGTTGGGAGGAGTGGCAGCGGGCCCGCGCCACCCTTCAGGTACCGGCATGACCCACCAGTTGGCTCTCGCCGTGCTGATCGACCAACTCTCCGACATGACCGAGCCCTGGGTGGTCAGCGGGTCCCTGGCGGCGGCGCTGCTCGGGGTACAGGTCACGCCGTCCGACGTCGACCTGGAGTCCACCGCTGCGGGGGCGCGACTGATCGGGGAACGTCTAAGCCGATTCCAGCTCAGCCCCGTGACGTACGGCGGCACCGACCTGGTGCGGTCGCACTTCGGCCGATTCCGGGTGGCCGGGACCATCGTCGAGGTCATGGGTGACCTGCAGATCCGCATCGGCGACGGCTGGTGTGCACCGTTCCTGGCCGGCCGTGACCCGGTAGTGGTGCCCACGCCCGCCGGCGCCGTGCCGGTGGCCTCACGCGCCGCGATGGCCGCCCAGTACGACCGGCTCGGCCGCCCGGACCGGGCCCGGGCGCTCCGGACGGAGGGATGCCAGTGAGGACATACCGGGTCGCACTCGTCTCCGGCTTCGGACCTACCCACAAGAACGACCGTTACGTGCGCGGCACGCTCTTCGATCCGAAGGCGGCCCCTACGGTGGAGCGCGGTTACTTCGCCGGCCGGGGCAATTTCTCCCTACGTGAGCTGGGCTTCGAGTACCGGGGGGTGCGGTATCCGCTGATGCGGCCGAGGCGCTGGACAGTGCCGCACCTGACCACCTTCACCCTCGAGTCCATTCTCGACCGCAGCGGCACGGACGTCGTGGTCATCGATACCGCCGACGTCTGGAACGGCACGGCGGTCGCCCCGGCCGGCACGGTCGACGTGGTGCTGCTCTCTACGACGTTCATCTGGGACCGGGCCACTCTGAGCAAGGCGTTGGCCTGGATCGGCGAGCACCTGCCCGGTATCCCGGTCGTCCTCGGCGGTCAGTACAGCAACCTGAAGTGGCCGTGGATCATGCGTGAGCACTCCGAGGTCACCGCCGTGGTACGTGGTGACGCCGAGCTCGCGCTGCCGATGCTGCTCGCGGCACTCCGCCGGGGTGGTCTGGTCGTGGACATACCCAACCTCGTCCACCGGGACGGCGACGGTGCCGTTCGAGCGAACCGAGTCGAGTACATCGACCTCGACGCCGAACCCGCGCCGTCCTTTCGTGGTCGGTTCCCGTCGGTGCCCTACGAGTCGATGCGAGGCTGTCCCTTCACCTGCAAGTTCTGCTCGTTTCCCGCAGCCAGCCCGAAGTGGCGCTACCGCTCGGCCGGCAAGATCCGTGACGACTGGGTCGGCTACGCAGAGCGCAACGGCGCCACCTTCGTCAAGGCGATGGACAGCACTTTCACGGTGCCGCCGACCCGGTTGCGGCAGCTGCTGAGGATCCTGCCGGAGGTAGGGCTGGGCTGGGAGGCTTACAGCCGGGCCAATTCGATCCGCGACGAGGCGACCGTGGCAGCGCTCGCCCGAGCACACTGCCGCACCCTGTCCATCGGCTTCGAGTCGATGAGCGAGGACAGCTTGCGCCACATGAACAAGAAGGTGACAGCGGTGGCGAACCGCCGGGCCTTCGAGCTGCTACGGGGCAGCCCGGTCGGTTACCGCTGCTCGTTCATGGTCGGCTATCCCGGGGAGCGCCCGGAGGACTACCTGCTCACCCACGAGTTCCTCACCGAGGAGTTCGCCGGCCACTTCACGCTGAGCGTCTTCGGCGTCAGCGACGAGACGATGCCGCTCTGGGAGGACCGGGAGCGGTTCGGCATCGAGGTCCTCGACCCCGCCAACCCCGACTTCTCCTGGCGGCACGTGGGCATGGACGTCGAAACGGCCTACGCGCTCAACCACCGCACTCTCGACGAGGTGCGTCGCCGCAACGATGCCGCGGTGCTGATCATCTGGCAGGACGCCTACCAGCGTTGGCTGATGCCACAGCTGTCCCGCGAGGGGAATTTCGCGGTCGAGAAGACCGTGGAACGCATCGCGATGCTCCCGCGCGACCTCCCTGATCCTCGGGACGGCCTGCCGGTGCTCGACACCCTCCTGGACACGCTGGCCGCGGCGGGCTGCCGGCGGGGTGATCCACGCACCTACTCCGCTGAATCGCTGATCACCGACTGAGGAGCGTAGTCCTGTGTCACGCCGATACCAGACAATCTCCAGCGACGGCCATCTCGAGATCCCGGTGGACGGCTGGATCGGCCGGGTCCCCGAGGAACACCGCGAGCGTGCCCCCCGCCTGATCAAGCTTGCCGACGGTGGCGAGGGCTGGCTGGTCGAGGGAATGCCACTGATCCACAACGGCACCAACATCGCCGGTGGCCGGATGATGAAGATCATCGGGGCCTCCTACTGGGAGGAGGACGGCACCCCCGCACCGGGTACCGGCAGCCCAGCACAGCGGCTGCGCGAGCAGGACCGCGACGGGATCGACGCCGAGGTGCTCTTTCCGCCTGTCTTCATCGGGCGATACATCGAGAACATCTCCGACCGGGACGCCTACCTCGCTATGGTCCGGGCGTACAACGACTTCCTCGCCGAGGACTACTGCGCGGTGGCCCCCGACCGGCTGCTCGCCACCGCACTGATCCCGGTCACCGGGATCGAGGACGCCCTCGCCGAACTCGACCGGGTGCGCGGTCTGGGACTGACCTCGGTCTGCCTGTCACACTTCCCGAACGGCACCACCGAGCCGACCAACGAGGACGACCGGTTCTGGGAACGGGCACTCGAACTGGACATGCCGGTGACGTCCCACGTCACCATCGGCAGCCGCAGCCACCCGATGCTGGTATCCGCGGCGGCCGGCCGTTACGAACTGCCCAGCACGTTGATGCGCGGCACCGTGCCGCCCCCGCTGGGAATGATCACCGGGATGATCGCCAACGGCGTCTTCGATCGGATCCCCGACCTGCGTCTTTACATCGCCGAGACCAACGCCGGCTGGCTCCCCGAGGTGCTTTACATGATGGACGACTCGTACGACACGTTCCGGGAAGCGCTCGGGTACCGACTCAAGCTCACCCCGAGCGAGTACGTCAGCCGGCACCTGCTCTTCGGCATCGTCCGTGACAGGGTCGCGATCCAGTGTCGGGACCTCCTGCCGGTGGAGAACCTGATGTGGGGCTCGGACTTTCCGCACTCGGTCACCACCTACCCGCGCTCGCGTGACTGGCTGGATCACGTCTTCGCCGACGCCCCTGCTGGGCTACGGGAACAGGTCCTGCTGCACACCCCCTGCCGCTACTTCCGCCTGGACCCGCAGGCGGAACTCACCCCCACGTCGGAGTGACCGTGAACCCGCTGCTGGACCGTCTGGAGCCAGCTCCCACCCACCAGATCCGCGCCGGCTACCGAGGGCACCGGGAGCTCCTGGACCTGAGCGTCGGTACGCCGTGGTACGGGCCGCCGGAGTCGTTCCGTACCGCGATGGCGGAGCTGGTGGCCGCCGGCTCCGGGGAACTGCGGCAGCACGACGAGTACGCGCCACCGAATGGTGCCGCCCGACTACGGGAGGCCATCGTCCGCCACTACCAGGCCAGCTACGGGCTCCGCCTGAACACCGACCAGGTCCTCGTCACCCACGGTGCCACGGGTGCCGTCTTCGTCGCGGTGCTCGCTGCGTCCGGCATCGGCGACGAGGTGCTCCTGCCGGACCCCTGCTACACCCTCTACGAACCGATCGTGACGCTGCTGGGCCGTCGGCCCCGGCGGGTGCCCGGCGATCCACACGACGGATACCGGCTCGACCCCGCCACTGTGGCCCGGGCCGTCACGTCGCGAACCGCCCTGCTGCTGCTCAACTCCCCGGTGAACCCGACGGGTGCTTTGTACGACTGGCCCCGCCTGGCAGCGTTGGCCGAGGTCCTCGCCGCCGCCGGGGTGCGGCTCGTGCACGACGAGGTGCTCGACTGTTTCACCTGGCACGGGCCCCACGTGCCGGCCGCGGCGGTGGCGGCCGACGGCATTCTGATGGTCAACAGCCTGTCCAAGCGACTCGGCGTGACAGGCTGGCGGGTGGGCTGGCTGACCGGTGACCCGACGGTGGTGGCGGCCGCCGCCCAGGTGCACCCGCTGACCAGCATCGCGGTCAACCACGCGGCGCAGATCGCCGGCGCCGTGGCGTTCACCGCGCCGGACCACCGGCAGATCGTCACCGACCGGGCCGCCTCCATCGCCACGGCGGGCCGGGACTTCCTCCGCGCCCTGGGGTCCGTGCCAGGAGTTCGGGACGATTTGGACCTGCCCGACGGCGGCGTCTACGCCTTCGTGGCCATCGACGGGTTAGCCCGCCACCTCGGCTTGGCGGACACCGAGGGAAGGACAGACGTGGCAGTGGCGCACGCGCTGAGGGACCGGTGCGGGATCGCCGTCCTGCCGGGCAGCGTGTTCGGTGCCGCAGGCGCGGGCCACGTCCGTGTCAGCCTCGCGGCGCCGGCCAGCCGACTCGTCGCAGCCGCCGAGCGTCTCATGGAGCTGCGGTGACCAACGCGATCCGTGGGCAGGTCCACACCCCGGACGAGGTACGCGGTGACGTCGACCTGCGCGCAACCTTCGGTGTCAAGGCCGCTGAGCTGTGCGAGTTCGGCTGGCGCTGCCGAGAACTCGGACACCCGGTGCCCGCGTCCTGGCTGTTGCCCGTGGCCGCCCTCGACCCGGTGCTAGCGGACGGGCCGCTGGCCGCCGTGCGCTGGCCGGACGGGTTTGCCTTCCCACCCCTGCCCGGCCCGGAGGAACCGCCCCGGTCGGCGGGAGCAGCGAGGTGGTGCGCCGAGCGGCTCGCGCCGGTGTTGGCGGACCTGCCCACCGGGCCGGGCCTGCTGCGTACCAGCGTCGTCTGGCCGGACCCGGGTCGCCGACCGCCGGGGATGGACGTCACCGTGTCGGCCGACGGACCGCTGCGCGCGCTGGGCCTCTACCAGGGCGTGCACAAGGCGTACTCCGACCTGTGCCGCCGCCGCTGGCATGGAGGCGAACCGCGCTTCGGTGTCATCCTGACCGAGCGGGTGCCTGTACTGCTCGAGGGGACCGCCTACGTGGGTCCCTTCGGACTGGCGGTCGAGGTCGGCCCGGGTGGGGCGAAGGCTCCGGTGCTCGGCACCACCCCGTCGAGGATCGCCGCATCCGGGCTGCTGTCCAGGTCGGAGTCCGTTCAGCTCTTCGACCGGCTCGCCGAACTCGCCGGGGCGGTACCCGTCGGACAGGTGGCCGAGCTGGAGTTCCTGTTCGACCGGGACCGCCGTCTCGTACCCACCCAGCGCCGGATGCTGCCGCTCCTGTCGCAGGGCCCGCAGCCCTTCCACACCCCGGGGACGGTGCACGGCGAGGCGGTCGACTTGCGCTCGCTGCCCCGTGACCCGCAGCGGCTCGCAGATACCCTCGACACGGCCGCCGGGTCGATCTGGGTGGTGGCGGTGGCGGACGACGTCCGGACCGACCTCTTTGCGCTGCTGTGGACCCTCGACCGGAGTCCCGAGCTGCCCCGACCGGCTGCGCTGGTGTTGACTCGCGGCGACGAGTCCCAGGCGGGCATGCCGACCCATCTGCGCTGGCTGGCCGCGCTGTCCCTGGCTGGCACCCAGATCCGCTATCTGCCGGACTCGGCCGTCGCCCGCGGCGACGGCCCGGCACGAACCTGGGCGGACGGTGTACGGGCCGATTACCGGAAGGAGCGGCGGTGAGCGTCCTCCCGCCGACTGTGGTCTGGGGCACCGGCCCCAACTCTTCCAAGACCCACGTCAGCCTCGCCCTGCTGCGGCTCCTGGCCCGGCGCGACGTGCCGGTGCTGCCCTTCAAGGCGGTCTGCGTCCTGGAGCCGGAACGCTGGCGCCGTGACCCCGGTGCCTGCCCGATCCCGCACCACGTCGCAGCCGCACGGACGACCTGGCGGCCGGAGCTGGCACCGGTCGTGGTGGAACTGGCCGGGGGGAACGGGCCAGCCCGCGGGCTGCTGCGCGTCCACGGCGAACCGGCGGGCGAGGTGAGGCTGCTCACGCCCGACACGGTGGACGGAGCGGACATGGCACCCGCCGTCCGGGAGCACGTGCGGCATGCGGTCGTCTCCGCCCTGGATGCACTGACCGCCACCAGCTCGGCGCTGGTCGTCGAGGGCGCCGGCAGCCCGGTGGACGCCATCGACGACGTGGCGAACGTGCTGGTTGCCCGGCATTTGCCCGAACGACGCATTCTGCTTTCCACCTACTGTTGGAACGGCGGCAGCGCCGCAGCGCTGGTTGGCACTCTCGCCCTCCTGCCAGCCGACCTGCGCCGCTCGGTCATCGGCGTCGTGCAGAACCGGGCCATGTCCGCTCCTGCGGCCGCGCGATGGGCACGGACAGTTGAAGAGCGAACGGGTACACCCCTGCTCGGCACAGTTGGTGACCTAACCGGGGTGGCGAACGCCGATCTGCCCATCTCGTCCGGCACTCTGGCGGACCCGTGGGCCGACGCGCTTGCCGCCGGTGCAGACCTGTCCTGGCTGATGCCGATGACGGAGGTGGAAGGGTGATCGGTCCGCTCCGAGCGCTGCTGCTCGACTACGGCGGCGTGTTGACCGAGCCGATGGCGAGCAACCACTCCCGCTTCTGCCGGGACCTGGGCATTGACCCAGCCTCGTTGGAGGAAGTCCTCGACGACTGGGTTCGGCAGCCGAACGGCGGCGGCCCGGTGCCCGCGATGGAGCGGGGCCAGTTGAGCGTGGCCGCCTTCGAGGAACGTCTCGCCGCACGACTGCGCCGGTGGGACGGCGTACGGGTGCCCGCCGCCGGGCTGCTCCGCCGGCTCTTCGCCGATACCCGGCTGGACGGGTCCACCCTCGCGCTGGTCGCCGATTTGCGTGCCGCCGGCGTCCGGGTCGCCCTGGTCTCCAACGCATGGGGCTCCGACTATCCGCTGGGGCGGCTGCGACAGTGCATCGACGAGTTCGTATTCTCGAACCAGATCGGGCTGCGCAAGCCGGAGCCTGGGATCTACCTGCACGCGGCACGGCAGATCGGGGTCGAACCGGCGGACTGCCTCTTCGTCGACGATCGGCTGCGCAACGTGCGGGGCGCGGAGGCCGTCGGCATGACGGGGCTGCACTACGTCGACCCCGAGCAGGGACGCGCGCGGATCAGGGACATGTTCTGCGGTGGATCGCTTACGGGGGCCACGGGGGACTCGGCGTCGAATGCGTCGGATCGTTCCGGTGCGTGCTGAAACTGCGGTTGGATCTGGGAGAGACAGAGACATGCACGAGCCGTACGATCGGAAGCACCTGGCCGGCATCGATCACCCTACGGAGTTGCGGAACCTGGTGGGCGACAAGGCCGCCGAGATGGTCGAGCTCCACCGAGACGTGGAGCACGCCGGAGGCGACTTTCCATGGTTCGCAGTCCTCGGCTTGCCGATGCTCGACGACCTGTTCACCACGCACGGCGTCGAGCGGGGGGCCGCCGAACTGCCCGAACTGCCCCGAGCTCTGGATGTCCCGGCCGCCGCCCGTAGCCTCGACGGACTCCTCACGCCTCGGCTCGACCGGGTGCTCGTCGATCGCCGTGGCCGGCCTACGGTGCTGCGCACCAGCCTGCAGTGGCCGGGCACGGTCGGCCATCGTCCCCCCGGTGTGGACAACACCGTCGTGGTTCCGTCCTGGCCGCCTACCGGCGAGGGCGGCGCCCTCGCCCGGCTCTACAAGGCGTACACCACCTTCTGTCTGGCCGTTCGAGGGCTGCCGGTCGAGGCACCCCGTCGGGCGGGCCTGATCATCATGGACCTTCTGCCCGATCTGCGGTGGCAGGGCACCGCGTACGTACACGGCGGCGGCCTGACGGTGGAACTGGCTCCGTACGGCGGGGGTGGCGACCCGGTCGGCTATGGCGACGCTGCTGCGCTGCGCCGTGCGGGCCCGCTCGGCACCGCGGGCGCGGATCGCCTCTGCGGGCTGCTTACCGACCTGGCTGCGGCGCTCTCGCCGAGCCCTGCGCAGTGCGTCGAGTTTGAGTTCCTCATCGACACGGCTGGCCGGCCGCTGGTGCTGCAACGTCGGCTGCTGCCCGACGGTGCGGGTCTCTTCCACTCGGCGGGTCAGTACGACGGCCCCGTCGTCGACCTGCGCGGCGTCACCCGGACAACCGTCGCGGAGGTGGACGTCCGGCTCGGTCACGGCTCCGGCCGGGCCGTGGTGGTCTCCCTACTCGACGACGTCAGGCTGGACTCCTTCACCCTGGCCTGGCGGCTACGGGCAAGCGCTATGCCCGAGCCAGCCGCTTTGGTGCTCCTAGCGAGGCCGGGCAGCCGTTCGGGGATGCCGACCCACCTGTCGTGGACTCTGCGAGAGGTCTTTCCCGACACGCTGGTGTTGACCGTGTTAGCGACAGAGGCCCACCTTCCCGAACGGATAACCGCCGGTGCCCTCCGCTCGGACGGGATTCGGGCGACGCTGCGCTGGCGCTGAACCGGCATCGGGGCGGCTGCCGTACGACCTACCGGACGACGACGTGCGGATACCCGGCTTCCTGGAAACTGATGCGGGCCAGCAGCTCCTCGTCGGAGCGGTTTCTGCGGTCGACGGCCACGACCAGCTTGGGATCGTCGTCGTACAGGCGGTGAATCACCGCCACGCACAGACCGGTGGCCGACGCCACCGGTTCGTCCACGCCCACCAGGTAGGCGTCGAGTCCCTCACCGTCAGCCACCCGGGTCCCCGGGACGAAACCGTAGTTGAGTTCGTAGACGAACCCGTGGACGGGATGGCGGTATCCCACCGGCCGGTCGACCGTCACGTGGACCTCGCGGCCGAGAAAGGTCTGTGCCAGCGCCACCGTCATGGACCCAAGCGTACGGTGGCAGGTCGGCCACCGCGCCCATTCGGCGGCCGTCGGCGGCACTCAGACCAGAGGGGTGAAGAAGAACGTACGTCGGGACGAGATGCTGTCCGCCTCAGTGAAGGTGAAGAAGTCTGCGAACCGGAGTGAGACTTCCCGGCCGTCCCGCAAGACGCCGTGGAACTGCCCGTGTACCGCGACGCCCGCCGATGAGCTGATCAGGGTGCAGATCGTGTGTCGCCCTTCGCGGATTGCCCGCACCTGCTCGTAGAAGCTCGACAACGCGTCGCGTCCCGCCAGGGCGGCGTACCCGGGCCGATGGTAGACGGCGTCGGGCGAGAAGAGCGCGACCAGTGCGGCCGTCTTTCCCTGGTCCACCAGCGTGTAGTAGCGGCGTACCCGCTCTACGCGACTCGCCAGGCCAGGATCTTCATCAGTCATCGCCTTCACGCGTTTTCCAATCCGGTGTCCGCGCTGCGCGCACCCGTCAGCTCGGTCAACGCCCGGTCGGTTTCCAGGAGGAGCCGGCGGGCCTGGTCGTCGGTGACACCGTCACAGCGACGGAGGAGGACGATCTCCCAGGAGGAGTCCGCCATCGGTGTCACGTCGAACATCAGTTCCAGGGCGGTGGTGGGTGGCGGCACCCGCACCGGCGCGAAGGACAGCCCCGGTGCGAACTCGCCGCGCGGTCGGGGTTGCTGGAGCACCGACCAGACCTGGAACCAGGGGTGCCGGCCCCGCTCCGGCCGCAGGATTCGGACCAACTCGTCGAAGGGAACCCGGCTGTGGTCGAGGGCCTGGACGCTGATCGTGCTGGCCTGCGCGAGCACGGCCGACGGCGGAAGCCGCCGCAGGTCCACCAAGGGCACCGGTAGAGGGTTGACGAAACAGCCGACCACCCTGCTCAAAGCCGGATCCACCCGGCCCGCGGTGGCTGTGCCGAGGAACAGCTCGGGAACGTCGAAGGTGCGGGCCAGAGCTATTCCGGTGCCCGCGAGCAACGCTGCCACCGGCGGACCGCCGTGTCCGGCGGCCTGGTGCCGTAGCTGATCGACCCGCGTCGCCGGGATGTGTAGAACGGACTCGATCCGGGTGGTCTCTCCCGGAGTGTCCGGCGGCGGAAGCATCGGAGGTGACCGGTGCCGGAGTGCTCCGCGCCAGAACGGCAGTTCCTCGGCGACCCAGGTCTCCAGGTACCGGTGCTCCCAGCGCGCGTAGTCCACATAGCTGAGGACAGGCGGCAGGTCCGGCACGATGCCGCTCCGCCGCGCCTGGTACAAGGCTTGGAGATCGGCGACGAGGACCGGCTCCGACGACCCGTCGAAGGCGATGTGGTGGAGGTGTAGGCAGAGCAGGGCCCGACGGTCGTGCAGTCGACACAGTCGGACCCGGATCGGCAACTCGTGTTCCAGGTCGAAGGGGCGATCCCACCAGTCCCTCGTCACGGCGGTCACCAGCGCGGACAGGTCGGGCTGGGCGGCGCCGTCGTCTGCGCCGATCGTCGTCTCGTCGAACGACAGGGCCAGGTCGCCCGGGGGGAGCACGCGCTGCACCGGCAGGTCGTCATCGACAGGAAAAATCGTTCGTAGCGCCGGGTGCCGGAGCACCACGTCGTTCAGCGCCTGCCGGAGCGCGGCGACGTCCAGGTCACCGGTGAGCAGGTACGCCAAGACGATGAGGTTGTCCGCGCACCCGGGCAAGGTCTGCTCGGCGATCCAGAACCGTCGCTGGACGTGAGTGAGCGGGGCGGGCGTCTCGTCCCACTCCGGCGCCGCCAGGAGCGGCGGTGCGGCGGGCCGGAGACGGCTCCAGTGGGCGAGCATCCGCTCCACCGTCCGCAGCCGGTAGACGTCGGTGATAGTCGCCCGTATGCCCAGGACTCGGCTGACCCGGGCGGCGACACGTAGTGCGTCGAGCGAGGTGAGGCCGAGGGCGGTCAGATCGTCGGCGTCGTGGAGGTCGTGCCGGTCGAGGACGTCCCGTACGGAGGCGAGCAGATCCCCGGCGGGCACAGCGCCCCGCTCGTCGCCCGCCGACTGTGGTGGCGCCTCTCGTGGCAACACCTCGGCCAGCAGCGCGGTCGCGACCGCCTGGTCGACCTTGCCGTTGGCATTCAGCGGAAGGCGGGGGACCCTCCGTAACACGGTCGGCACCATGGCGGCCAGCAGTTTCCGCCCGGCGGCCGCCCGGAGTGACATCTCGTCGATCGGTGCGTCGTCAGCCGTGGTGTAGAGACATGCTAGGTGCGACCGTCCGGTGTCGGCCTCCAGTCGCAGGACGCGGCAGGACGTGATCCCCGGGTACCTCCCCAGCGTGGCTTCCACCTCGCCGGGCTCGATCCGGATTCCGTTGATCTTGAACTGCCGGTCGATCCGTCCTCGGTACCGCAGATTTCCCTCCTCGTCCTGTACGGCCAGGTCGCCGGACCGGTAGTAGCGCGCGCCTCCGATGGTGATGAACCGTTTGGCCGTCTCCACGGGATCAGCGAGGTACCCGAGAGCCAAGCCGTCCCCCGCCACCGCCACCTCACCAACCTCGCCGGGGCCGGTGGGCCGGCCGTCAGCGGACAGCAGCAGCACAGCGGTGCCTGGGACCGGGCGACCGATCGGGATCTCGTCACACGATTCGACCAAATCGGACCCGCGTACCACGTGGGTGGTAGTGAAGATGGTGCTCTCCGCCGGCCCGTAGCCGTTGACGATCCGGAGACCCGGGAACCTCCCGTGCACCTTCCGGACGTGGGCCACCGAGACTTGTTCCCCGCCGACGAGCACCAGCCTGAGCCGACCGAACAACTCCGGTGCCTCCTCCACCAGGAGGTTGAAGAGGGAACTCGTGAGCCAGACGCTGTTGACACCGCGCTCGATCGCCTGACGGAAGCCTTCCGTGTCCAGGATGTGCGTCCCGCGGTCGAGCAGCACACAGCACCCCCCGTTCAGCAACGGCGCCCACAACTCCAGCGACAGTCCGTCCCAGGGCAATGGCGCTGCCTGGAGGAAGACTGTGGTGTGGTCGAGCGGGAGCGTGGGGCAGCCGACCAAGGTCCGGATCGTCCCCCTGTGCGGCGACACGACCCCCTTCGGGCGGCCGGTGGACCCGGACGTGTAATAGACACAGGCGGCCTCCCCGCCGTCCACCAAGGGCTCGGGCGGCGGACCGGTTCCGGCGGTCAGGAGTTCGACCGGAGTGACCGTGTCCACGCCCTCGCAGCCCTCGCCCGGATCGTCGGTGACCAGGACGGCAGCGCCCGCCCGGCGGATCGTGTCGGCCAGCCGATCGGAGGGCCATCGACGGTCCAGCGCCAGGTAGGCGGCCCCGGTGGCCAGGATGCCCAGCAACACCTCGACCAGCTCCGGTGAGCGGTCGACGAGCACCGGAACGTAATCGCCGGGACCTACCCCCATCCGTCGGAGGGCCCCGGCCACCCTCTCGGCATTGGCGGTCAATGCCCGATAGGTGACCATCCGGTCGCCCTGCCGGAGGGCGACAGCGTCGGGGTGGGAGTTCGAGTGGTGGGCGACCACCCGCTCAATCCGTTCGCCGAGGGCATACGCGGGACGGGGCGACGATCCCCGAATGTGCGCGGAAGCGGTCAACGGATCTCCAGGGGCATGGACTGGACGCCGAGAATGAAGTTCGACCGCATCCTGACCGGCGGGGTGATCGAGCTGAACTGGGCCGGGCCCAGCAGCACCCGCCGCAGCAGCACGGTCAGCTCCTCCTGGGCGACGGGTGCCCCGATGCAACGGTGCAGTCCTGCACCATACGAGAGGTGCCTGTTGGGGGAGCGGAGGATGTCGAAGCGTTCGGGGTCGGTGAACTCGGACTCGTCGTGGTTTGCCGACACATTCCACAGGGTCACCGAATCACCGGTTCGGATCAGCACGTCCCCCCGGCGTATGTCCTGCTTGGCGACCCGCTGCACGTAGGCATTGGTGGAAGCCCAGCGCAGCACCTCCTCGACGGCCCCCGGCATCAGGCCGGGATCACGGCAAAGCAGCTCACGCTGGTCGGGATGGTCGATGAACGCCTGTACCGCGGCGCAGGCGGTGTGCGCCGAGGTCTCGTTGCCGCCGACGGCGACGTTCAGGCAGTTGAAGAGGATTTCCTCCTCGCTGACCGGCCGCCCGTTAATTCGGCTTCCCAACAGGAGACTGACGAGATCGTCACCCGGGTGTCGCCGGCGATGCTCGACCAGGTCGGCGAAAAACTCGAAGATCTCCGCCTGTAACCAGGCCAGCCGCAGCCGTTGGTTATCGCCGGTGTCGACGTAGAGTTCGTCCCGGTAGCCCACCATACGCCGGGTCATGCCGATCAGGCGGTGCGCCTCGGTGTGGCTGACGCCCGTGATGACCATCAGCGCTCCGGCGGGCAGTTCGGCGGCGACGTCGGTGGCGAAATCGCAGCCCCCGGCGGCCAGTGCGCGCCGCAGGGCCTTTCCGACCAGCTCGTCGACCTGCCGGCTGACCCGCTGCGCCACCTGCTGTGAGAGAGCCGGATGTAGTTGCTGCTTGAGGAGGCGGTGCCGGGGCAGATCCGAGGCCACGAGCATTCTCCCGGCTGCGCTGTCCGTCTCCTTTCGGAACGACCCGCCCAGGACGGCGCCCCCTTCCGAGCTGAGGGTCGTGTGTTCGCGGTACGCCCACAAGACGTCCTCGTAGCGGGTCAGCGCCCAGAAGCCGCCGCCCTGCCCATCCTGATTCCAGTGGACGGGTGATGTCGCGCGGAGGTGTCGGAAGGCCTCCGGGTGCTCGCCCCGTACGAAGAGTTCCACGTCGGCGAGGTTCACCTGCTGCTGGCCGGTCATACGACGGTTTCTTCCCGCGACTCGTCGATCGCTGCGGCGATCCCGGCGACGGTGGGAGCCGCCAGTATCACTCGGTGATCGAGGTCGACCCCGAACTCCCGCTTGATCCTGCCGCGCATCCGCACCGCTAGCAGCGAGTGCCCGCCCAGCGTGAAGAAATCGTCGTTGGTTCCGATGCCCTCCATGCCGAGCAGCCCAGACCAAAGGTCGACGAGTTGCCGCTCGGTCGCCGTGGCCGGCGCGGTACGGTCCCGTTGCAGTCCGTGGGTCTCCAGCATCTCGCGCAGCGCCGACACATCGCGCTTGCCGTGGTCGGTCGCAGGGATCTCGGAGAGCGAGATGAACTGACTCGGAACCAGGAAGTCGGGCAGCTCGTCCTCCGTGAACGTCCGCATCTCGGACAGCGACAGCGTGCCGTCGTGTACCACGAACGCGACCAGATGCCGGTCCATCCCGTCCGCGGACGGAAGCACGGCGGCATCGTGGATCCGCGGATGACGGCGGAGGGTTCGCTCCACCTCGGCTGGCTCGACCCGATATCCGCGGACCTTGACCTGGTCGTCCGCTCGTCCCACGAACTCGAGGGCACCGTCGTCCCGTTCCCGGGCCAGGTCGCCGGTCCTGTACAGCCGCGCTGCGGGGTCGAGGGGATCCGGCACGAAGCGCTCACCGGTCAGTGCCGGCGCGTCGAGGTAGCCACGGGCGACCCCCGGGCCACCGACGTGGATCTCGCCGACCGTTCCTCTGGCTACCAGCCGATCGTCCGGCCCGAGCAGACGGATTGTCACACCGGGCAGCGGATGGCCGATCGGAACTGTGGCGTCGGCGTCGTCGCAACCGGTCACTCGCTGTGCCGTACACGCAGTCGTGGCCTCGGCGGGGCCGTAGAGGTTGTAGAACTCGCCGCCGAACGTCCCCGCCAGCAGCTCGCGGCAGGCCGCAGGGCGGGCCACGTCCCCACCGGTGTGCAGGATGCGGAGTGCGGAGAAGGCGTCCCGATCCTCCCGTACGACGTGATTGAACACCATCGTGGGAACCAGCAACGCGGTGATCCTCCGCCGTTTCAGCTCGCGTCGTAGGTCGGCGGCGATCAGGTCGGGCACGGGGGGCAGAAATACGACCTCCGCCCCGGCCGCGAGGGTGTTCCACACCTCGAAGTGGAACGCGTCGAAGGAAATGTTGGAGATCTGCCCGACCCGGTCAGCGGGCGACAGCGCGGGCAGGCCGGGGTTGACGCTGAAGAAGGCGAGATTTCGGTGTTCGAGCACGATCGCCTTGGGGGTACCTGAGGATCCGGAGGTGAAGATGACGCTGGCCGCCGTGCTGGGCGAAGGGCTCATGGCGGTCGCCGGTCGGTCGTTCACTGGTGAGCTGCGGTAGGGCAGCAGCCTGACCGGCAGGTGACTGAGCCGTTCCCGCCACTGCGGGCGGGTGACGACGACAGCCGCGCCGCTCGTGGCGAACATCAGGTCGCGCCGGACGTCGGGGTAGCGGGGATCGACCGCCACGTACGCGCAGCCCGCCATGAGTGTGCCGAGGGCGGTCACGACCACGTCGACCGAACGGTCGAGATAACACCCGACCCGGTCCTCTCGGTTCAGGCCCAGGGCGCGCAGGCGGGCGGCGAGGGTAGCGGCACGTCGGTCCAGCTCGGCGTAGGTGAGGCTCTGCTCACCGTCGCTCACCGCCGTCCGGTCCGGGAACCGAGCCACGCTATTTGCGAAGAGACCGGTCAGCGTCTGCGGCGAGTCGGTTGGGAAGCGGAAATCTGTGGCCATTTCGTCTCCAGGAGCTCCGGCGTTCCGCCAGTGCGACGCCGTGCCTCGTGGTCGGGGTGTCGGGCCCGCTTCAGGTACGGAGCCACACCGAGCGAAGGAGGAAGCGCACCGCACCATCTGCGGCGACCATAACCGTCAGCGGCTCCCAGTCGGGGATTGCACGTTCGGCATCCGAGGTGCCGCAGAAACGGAGGAGTCGCGTCCTGCCCGGTCCGAGACCGAACGAAAGGGTATCGGAAATCGAGCAGTGGAATCGTTTCTCGTGGGTGAACGTCACACCCACGGCGACGTCCAGCGGTATGCCCACGGGCGCCGTGACGGACACCGACACTTCGAAGGTTGTGCCACGCCGTACCTCCGGCGGGTGCTCAACGGTCACCTCGGCGGGGAAGTCCTCGACCCCGGCAAGGACTTCGCTGCACAGGTAGCACACCACGTAGCACAGGTCCGTGCCGGCGCCCCGACCCGACCTGACCCTGTGACGCATGGCGGCCCGGTCGCGGCACTGTGGACAGATCTCCGGGACGGGGGCCATCCGTACATCCCAGGGCTGCGGCCACCCGTCGACGAAGTTGTAGAGATTCCCGCTTGCCCACTGGACCTCGTCCTCGATCAGCCTGGCCTGCAGGGCCGCCAGGTCACGCTGCGCCGTGGCGAAGGCGGCGACCGCCGCCTCTGCGGCGGCCAGGTGGTCGGCCTCCGCGCGCGCGCGTACCGCCGTGACGGCGGAGCGGGCGACGACGTCCAGTGCCTTGTGGTCGACCTTGAGCCCCATCTCGGGTAGTTCCCGCATGCGTTCGATCCACGGGCGAATCCGTCCGTGCCATCGAGCGTCGAGTCGTTCGGGTGCGAGCACTATCCCAGCTTCGGGGCGCGTCGCGGGCTCGGTCAGAACCCAGGACGACCGCGCGTCGGGCCGCGGAACGGGCAGCGGACCTCCTGGCTCTGCAGCGATGGCCAACCCGCCGGTCACGAGGAGCGCCGCCGAGCTGGCCGGGACAGCCAGTCGCTCGCCGTCCCGCAACCGCCGGGCCGCGTCGAACGGATCCGCCGCCGACGGTACGGGGATGAGCCCGGCGTCACCGAACAGCATCAGCCTTCCGACCCCGGCGGGATCCGCCGCCAAGGCGCCGTTGACCTCGGCGCACGCCTCGCCGAGCGAAAGCCCCGCGTAGAGCAGAGCCCGGAACAACGGCCCGGCGTGGGGACATCCACCCCGCATACCGATCGTCACCGCCACAGCCAACGTCATGCCATCGAGCATTGCCAGGGGAATCGAAGCCTCGCTGCGGACCTTTCCACCGCCGGCCACCGCCGTGCGACAGCCGTCCAGGACGGCGATCGCAGCAGGGATGTCCGCGGCGCGGAGGTGGTCGCCGATCGAGGTGTCGTCACGGCAGCACCGGTCACTCTGCTGGCAGGCTGTGGGGTGTTCTGCCCAGCGGGAACCGACGGGCGGCAGGACGGGCAGCAGTGGCCGTTCCTCCGCTCGACCGCAGATCCCCCCGCCACGCAGATGCATGAGGCACTCCCGACCGTGGCTGCGGCCGACGAGCACGGCGACGCCGTCCGCCACGGCGGCACGCAACGCCGAAGGGGTCACGCTGGCGCCGGTAAGCCGGTCCGGGGTGGTCTCCTCGTCCGTCAACGTGTCGAATCGCAGATCCCTCAACCGGCCGACGGCGGCGGGGCCGTGCCGAACCGACCGTGCCACGAGTGCGCTCACCGAGGCGAAGTCCGCTCCCGTCACGAATCCGAGCCGCGCATCCACCGGCATCGCGGCAAGCCGCTCGGGCGTGACCATCATGGACCTGGCCACGACGGTCACGGGACCGCTCCGGCTGAGCGCCGTCGCCGCCGCGATGGTGCCCTCGCGTACCGGGCGGCCGGTGCTGCGGCCCAGGACCTCACCGACCGGTGTCAGTTCCTCGTCGCACACGAACACCGTGCCGGTCCAGTTGTCGTCGCGGTGCGCGCACGCCACCGGCAGCGCGACGGCCATGGCAGGAACGGGCCCGCGATGAGCCTGGAGTACCGGGATCGACCCCGACGAGATGTCGACCCCCGCGGCCGCCTCGACGTACTCGGCGATGCTGTTGACGGCGACCACGGCGCGGCCCGCCGGTGACGTGGGGATCCTCTCGTGGTCGGGCACGGCTGGCATCTCCTGTCCATGCGTTGGCTGCCCTGAGCCGGACGGAAAGAACGACCGGGTGCCGGCAGGAACCAGGCGTCGTCGATCCGAGGGCTGCAGCGAGCCTGGTCGGACGGTCCGACCCTGTTCCAAGAACGTTCGCGAGGTCAATGTCGGCCAATGTGAACGATCGGCGCCGACCGGAACGCTACCTATCACGACAACAGGAGTCAACGCCGGTTGGGCACTGAAATAAGATTGTCGAATCGGATGTCCCGTCCTATCTGGTAGGAGTGGCGACCCTCCGAGGCGGACCGGAACGTGCGGTCGTACCGATGGGACCATGCCTCTTTCGGGCAGAGCCGAAAGACTGGCTCGAGGTGGTCACCCGTAGTACGTTGAGGTTCGGTCGGAGTAGTGAAGATCGGCGATCCCAACAGGCTGACCGAATGCTCCGACCGTCCATGCTCAGATTCTCCGGGCAGTTATGGGCAACAGCCACGCTCGTTCTGCGGAGAATCGCGAGGAGTGGGAAGGAGGTGGCCAGGATGAAGAAGTACAACAAGCCGGCAGCGCGCCCGGTGACGTTCTCCACCGTACTCCGCGCCAACAACTGACCGACCGGATGGTGCGCCTTCATGCTGGGGGCGCACCATCCGCACCCGATCACGACGCCGAGAAGGGCATTGAGCCATGTGCGGACTAGCGGGAATCGCCCTGCTCGGTGGCGCGGTACTGAAGGCCGATGCGGAGCCGCTGCTGCAGGCAATGACAACCGCAGTGGCCCACCGGGGTCCTGACGAGCAGGTGGTGGAGCGGGAAGGACCGGTGGGCCTGGGCTTCACGCGACTCGCCCTGGTTGCACCCGATGCCGGGGACCAGCCCATTCACACACCTGATGAAGCCGTCGTCCTCATCGCCAACGGCGAGGTGTACAATCACGGCGCCCTGGCCCGCACCCTCGCTTCCGGTGCCGTCATGCGTACCGCCTCGGACTGCGAGGTGTTGGCCCACCTGTATCAGGAGCGGGGTCTGCGGTTCCTCGAAGAGGTTCGAGGGATGTTTGCCCTCGTCATATATGACGCCGCGCGCAATCGTCTGGTGCTGGCCCGGGACCGGTTTGGCATCAAGCCGCTGTACTTCCACCGGAACACTGAGCGGATCGTGTTCGCGTCGGAGATCAAGGCTCTCTTCCTCGACCCGGCGACCCCTCGCGGAGTGAACTGGGAGGAAGCCCTGGGCAGTCCGGTCCTCCAGAGTGCGCCGGTCCTCACCGACACCCAACCGGTGACCTGGTTCACCGGCATCGACTCTGTTCCTCCCGGGACCATTATCGAGATCGATCTGCACGACGGCCGCACCCGGACCCGGCGCTACTGGGAATTTCCGGGTAAGGCGCCGGAGTTGCCAGATTCAGACGACGAATTCGTCGAACGTTACCGGTGCTTGCTTGCCGAATCCGTCGCCTACTGTGCGACCGCCGACGCCGAACTCGGACTCCTGCTCAGCGGCGGAATCGATTCCGCCGCTGTCGCGGCGCTGGCCGTCCGGTCGACCCCTCTGCACACATTTACGATCCTTAGTCCCAGCACGGTGGAGACCGGTGACGCCAGCTTCTCCCACCTGGTCGCCCGGTGGCTGGGCGTGCCGAACCATCAGGTGTACGTCCCCCGTGACCACTGTCCTTCCCACGAGGAATGGCTCCGCTTTCTCTGGCTGATGGAACATCCGATGGCCGGCCCTGAGGCGTATCTCAAGCATGAGATGTACCGTTACGCGCGCGCGGTGCGTCCCTCCATCAAGGGAATGCTGCTCGGCGCGGCGAGCGACGAGTTCAACGGAGGCAACTCGGTTGACATCTCCGGTAACGGGGACTGGTTCGACTTCGCCAGGAACGTCGCCCAGATGGCACGACGGGGTGAAGCAATCACTGCGGCCGGTGCCGCTGTCTGGAACGAGCTACTGACCGCACCCGTGGTCCGCGGAGCTTGCGGCGCACAGGGAGGCGGCGACGATTACCAGCGCTTCCTCGTGGCAGAGTATCGCAAGGTCCACCAGTACAACGTCTGGCACGAGGACCGCTCTGCCGCAGGCAGCGGCATAGAAGCCCGGGTGCCGTTCCTGGATCACCGACTGGTGGAACTGGTGACTGCCGTCCCGGCCTCTCGCCGGGAGAGACTTCTGTTCGACAAGCGGATCCTCCGGGCGGCGGTACGCGACCTGCTGCCCAAGGAGGTCGTGGAGAGGGAGAAGGTCCCGTTCGTCTACGGCTCGGGCGTGCGCCACACGCACCGCATGCTGATCCGGATGCTGACCCAGGAGGGCGGCCGCCTCGTCGAGGAGGCACTCAGCGGACCGGGTGCTACCGAGTACCTGGACGGGGACGCTCTACGCCAGGTCGTTCGGAAGATCGAGTTGGGTGTCGACGTCGAGACCGCCGATCTGGTGCTGAGATTGCTCAACCTCGGTCTTCTAGACAATCTCGTGGCCACGTCGCGGCCAGCGTTGGTCGAAACTCCCGTGCGCGCAGTTCTGTCCGCCTGGCAGGGCGCTGCCTTCGTCGGTGACGACGGTCAGCAGATGGCACAGGCCGTCCTCGGCCACACGCCCCTGTCGCCCGATGCTGTCCCGGCCTGGAGTGGCGACGTGATGGTCCTGGACGCGACCGACGGCAGCATGCAGCGGTACATCCTTCGTGACGGTGCGATCGAGTACCTGATCGACGAAGAGAATCCGGCCTGGTATTCGTTCGTGGTCGAGATCGACGGTGTCCGGAGTCTCGGGGAGTTGCTGGCGTTCGTGGCTGTCCCGTACCGGGAGGTCGCCGAGCCGCTCTGGGAGGCCATCGACGCCGGCCTGGTGGCGGTGGTCGCCCGAGACGAGAGGGCCGGGAGCGTGGCCCTGCTGGACGCCGGGACCGGCTCGACCAGAGGGGAGGACGGATGACGTCCGGCTTTCAGGAGATAGCCGCGCAAACGGCGGACTGGATCGCGCAGGTGCACGGCGGCCCTGTCAACCAACTTGTCGGACGGGAATTCGCCTATCCATCGATATTCGGCAACTGGGACCGATCGGCGAGCGTGCGGAGCCGGCGAGTGGAGCCCCTGGACGACCTGACACGGGAGAACCTGCTCTTCTTCCCGCCCGAACTCGTTCCCGTCTGCGACCATCCGCTCGTGGTCGCTCGCGGCGACGAAACCCGACGTCGGTTGCTGGTGCGCGCGCTGCACCACTACCTGAACTTCACCTCGGAGTTGGAGAGCCGTACGGTGATTCCGGCGGCGACCGACCTGGTCCACACGTATTCCGGGTTACCTCTCCCGGACCAGGCCCGGGCGGACGCGTGCAAGATCGTGACCGACGAGGCGTGGCATGCCCAGTTCTCCCGCGACCTCCAGACACGAATCGTCGAATGCAGCGGGGAACCGATGCTGCCGATGACGAGTCCGATGTTCATCGACCGCCTCGACGTCATCGCAGAAAAGATCCAGCCGCATATCGCCGCCGCGTCGCGGATACTGTTCGCGATCGTTAGCGAGACTCTGGTGTCCGCCCTCCTGGCACAGATACCGCACGATCAGCGACTGCCGTCGATGGTTCGTCACAGCGTGGCCGAGCATGCGCGCGACGAGGGTCGTCATCATGCCTACTTCCGGATCATCCTGCGGTACTTCTGGTCGGCGTTGACTGCTGCGGAACGTCGCGCTGTCGGACCCTTGATCCCGTCGATCATCCAGGCGTTCCTGGAACCTGACTACCGGGCATCCGCGACTTCGATGGCCTCTCTGGGCTTCTCGGTGGACGAGATCGAAGCGATCCTCTCGGAATCATTCACGCCTAACCGGGTGCTGTCGGACGTCGCGGTCGCTGCGCGGACGACGACCAGGTATTTCGCGGAGGTCGGCGCGATGAAGGATCCCGCCACGAAGGACGCGTTCGATCTCCTCGTCGAGCGCTGAGTGGCTGTTTCGATAACGAGGTGGGCGGTTGCCTTCCGCGCAGCTGGCGACTCCATGTGGTTCACTGTCCCGCACCGGACGGTGGCAAGGAGGGGACCTAGTGACCGTTCAGTCGGATCGGCGTGACGACCAGGAAGAGTACTGGCCGCCGGCGAACTTCTGGAAGTACTGGGCGGCTTCGACGATCAGTATGACAGGCGCCGGTGTCAGCGTAGTCGCCCTACCTCTGACAGCGATCTCGGTACTCGACGCGTCCGACTTCGAGGTAGGAGTGCTCACTGCGGCGAGCTACGCAGCGACGGTTTTCATCGGGCTTCCTGCGGGAGTGATCGTGCAGCGCTTTGCGCTCCGGCGGCTCCAGGTCACGCTGGACCTGTTCCGTGCGGTCGCGGTTCTCACCCTGCCGGTGGCCGCATGGTGGGGCGTTCTGACGTTGCCGCACATGCTCGTTGCAGCCTTTCTGGTCGGACTGGCCAGCAACCTTTTCGACGTCGCCAACGCCACGTATCTGCCTCAGGTGGTACCGAAGGACCAGCTCACCGCCCGCAACGGGCTCATCTCCGGGACCTACTCGGCGACTCAACTGGTCGGTCCCGCTCTCGGAGGCGTGCTGGTACAGGCTGTCGGGGCGGCCGTCAGTCTGATCCTGGACGCTCTCTCGTATCTCGTCTCAGCCGTCCTGCTCGCGCGGATCCCCGCAACGGGGCAGTCCACCCCGGCCACTTCCCACGACGGCTACCTCAACCAGGTGATGGTGGGGCTGCGCTTTCTGGCCCGGCACCCCGTCATGCGACCGGCGGTGATCGCAGGCACCGTGATGAACTTCGCCGTCGGCGGGATCCTGGCCGTCACCCCGCCGTTCCTCGTGCGAACCCTCGAGTTGCCGCTGGGGTCCGTTGGCCTGGTGATGGCCGTCGACGGGTTGGGTGCCCTCGTCGGAGCGTCCCTGACCGCCTGGCTCGTGGCGAGGCTCGGCAGCGCCCGTGCGCTGCTCGTCGCGCTGCCCATCGGCTCTGTCCTGGCACTGGCGATGCCGTTGGCGACGCGGTCCTGGGCCACGGTCTTCGGTGTCGGGATGGCAGCGCTCGGTGCAACTGTCGTCATCCTCGGTGTCATCACCCGCACCCATCGGCAGGTGGCATCCCCTCCGCACCTTCTCTCCCGCGTGATCGCCTCGGCGCGGTTCGTCTCCTGGTCCGCCATCCCGCTCGGCGCGGCGCTGGCCGGTGCCGCGGCTCAGGCATGGGGGCCGCGGGTGGCTCTCGCCGCAGCTTGCCTTGCGTCGATGCTGGCCCCGGCGGCTATCTGGTTCAGTCAGATCCGCCGGCTTCGTGACCTGGCGGACGCCGACCTCCCGGCCCCAGCGTGACCAATGGCTCGACGAACTCGCCGTCCGCCGGAGCTACTATCCACCGCGACCAACGGGTGGCTGTGGCGGGCCTTGACACAGGCCTAGACCCAGACCGACACCACTGCCGAGACCACTTCTCTCGTCCCACGCTCTCGCAGGTAGTCGGCGAGCACCGGCGCGTCGTCCCCACGCTTCAACAGCAGACAGCGGGGTTCGATGGACCGGGTCAGGATCATTTCGGTGGGGATGGCAACCGGGGAGTCGTGTTGTTCCCGGACCTCGACCCGGTCGAACTGAGCACCCGTCAGCCAGTCACGCACCAACTGCTCCGCCGATCCGTACCGGTTCGGCACCTCAACGACCATGTACACCTGCGCCAGCCCACCCGCCGGGCCACGGGTGGGAAACTGCGCAAGGACCCGACGTAGAGCGAGCTCTGGCGACATGATTCCAGGCTCGCCGACATCCGGGCGGTACGGGATCGAGGTGGGGGAGTTGAAGATCAGGTGTGCGGAGCCGGAGACGGGGACGCGTTGCTTCGTGACGTCGACGGTTTCCGCCATCAGGTCAACGCCGTTGAGTATCGCGTTGGCTCGCGTGTAGGCGACGGCCCGCGGATTGCAGTCCACTGCGGTGACCATACCGTAGCTACCGCCGAGGGTCACTGCGAGCACTCCGCACCCACACCCGAGGTCGACCAAGTGCTTCCACGCTCCGTCCCGACTCGCGGCGTCGTGGAGGGCCATGGTGGACGCGTGCGGTGGCATTACGATGTCGGAGCGACGACGGAAGCTCGGCTCTCCCGAGCGGGCCAGGGTAAACAGTTGGTCAGACAGGAAATGCTGGCCTGAAAGGGGCGAGATCGAAACATGCCCTTTGACCCATGCGCCCGCCACTGATACGAGGCCGAGCATCTCCGCGCGGTGGCGTAGTGCGATCGGAAGTCGCGCACGGTACACATCTAACGGCGCCCAGCCGTTGCGGACGAAGAGTTGGGTGAGCAGTCCGGCAGCCGTCGCCATCAGGTGGTTTGCGGTGCCGTCGGAAAGAAGGGCGTACTCCAATGACCGGCTCAGCAAATCCTGAAGGCCGAGTGCCTCCAGCAACTCGACAACCGTGGTCTCGGTAAACCCGACCTCCCGAAGGAGGTCCGACAGTCCCGACAGGTCAGGGGCAAGTCTGGCCGGCTCACGGTAGGCCACATCAAGAAAGGGCACGTCGAACACGTCTGCCATCCTCCGCTGTGCAGCGCCAGCCAGTCGAAGCCGATCGGACCTGTCGTGGGATGGTGCCCCCAAGGTCAGCCGACTTATGGACCGAGGTGCCGAGAACATACTACGAGCCGGACCGATATCTGTCAATGTGGTATCTCGATACCTCGGGGCAGTCTTTGTTGGCTCATCCTTGAAGCGGCGGCCGGGTTACCGTAACGTTGGGCGACATCAGGCTAGTGGATGGACTCTCTCGACGGGACCCTTGTTCGATGGACGACCGGCCGAGTTCCCGCCGACATGAAACGTCTGGTAGCTGCGGCGTGGAGTCCGCGGATTCAGGTGATCTGTTCCGGCTGGACTTCGGGAGACGAACAGAGGGCCATCTGTTACTAGAGTAACCTTCGACCTGGGGGCTTCAGCGTGGGTACCGAGCTTGGAAAATTCCTGAATGTCCTGGATCAGCGCTCACTCGTACCTTTGGACTGCAAGGCGGTCCTGCTCGTCGGATCAGCAGCTCGGGGCTGGACCAACGTCCGCAGCGACTACGACTTCTATCTGGTCTCTGGTACTCCGTGGCCGGGTGACGACCGCGACAGTATTCGACTCCCCCTGGATTCTCCGACGATCCAGACGGAGGCGTTCTATGCGGACGGCCGTCGCTGGGAGATGACGTACTGGCTTGACGACCAGATTGATCAGATACTGGCGAAGGTCTCCTGGGCGGAATTCGAACGCGACCGGGCTGCTGGTCAGATGCTGGTGAGTCACGAGCAGGCATTTCTGGAGAGGCTCGCGAACTGTGTCCCGTTGGCGGGCGAGGAATGGGTTTCCCGGCGGAAGCAAGAGCTTGACAGTTCGGCGTTCCGCTCGCTTGTCGTTGCTCGTTCCCTGGCCGCAGCCGACGATGCCGTCGAGGACGCGCTGGGCCAGGTGGAGTCCGGCCAGATGGAGAGTGCGGTATTGTCGGCGCGCAAGGCTTTCGGTCACGCGATTGACGCGCTGCTGGAACAGCACGGTCAGTACGGCAGCTACTCTCCGAAGTGGCGGCCGCACCGCTTCCGGGCCGCGATGCCGTCAGGCATATCCTTCGCCAGGTACTGGCGACTCGAAACCATGCGGACATTCGACGAGAAGTGCCCGTCCGACTGGATCAACGAGGTGCTGACCCTGTGTCAGGACATCTCGCTGAAGGTCGAGGTCTAGATGAGTGAAAGTCCGACCGCGTCGCTGGAATCGGTTCCTCGGCTCATTCTCGGGATCCGAATCCGAAACTTCCGGGGGACGATCATGGTTTCCTCCGGTGCGGAGAGCTTCGAGTTGACCGACGTTGCGGCCTTCATCTTCCGGCAGATCGACGGGAGGTCGACGGTCGGAGCCATCGCTGTCGACCTAGCGGCCGAGTTCGAGGTCGACAAGGCGACGGCCCAGGTGGACACGGCCGAGTTCGTCGGGTGGCTCAGGGCGCAGGGTGTCGTCGAGTTTCGCCAGCAGGCAGGGCCTGGCCACCAATCCCTGAAGTGACTCGATGATTCGTATCACCCTCGACGAGTCATCCCTTGCGAAGGTCCGTATAGCGACCAGCCCACTGTGGGAGACGCTATCCAGCATCGCGCTGCTCAACCGATACCGCACCGAGATGCCCTACCCTTACGAAGCCTGGGCCGGGCGCGCCCGCCAGGTTGTTTCGCAGCCGTTCTACGAAGAGCTGTCCGGATGGATTCGCCAGCTTCGCCCCTTACGATGGCCGTCGTTTCTCGCGTCAATTCCGGCCGCTGGCTCGACCTCGATTCATGACGAGCTGGCGGCGCTGCGCAGGACCACTCCGCAGGATGTCGTCAGCGAGCTCGCCGAACTGTATCCGGATGGTGTTCCCGGGCCGCTGGTCAGTTTCGCCGACTCACCCGCCGACGCACTCGCTCGGTTCACCGATCTCGTCGAGTCGTACTATCTGGCCGCCCTGGCGCCCTACTGGACAGCCATGCGTGGCGTACTCGAGGAGGAGATCCTGTTCCGAGGGCGGACGTTGGCCACGGAGGGAACGGAGGCCATGCTCAGGGACCTCGGTGGACAGGTCCGGTGGGAGGGTCGACGGCTCAGCCTCCCGCACCAGACCGATATCGAGTGCGTCCTACGTAGGTCCCAGCTCCTCATCGTTCCGGTCCTGTTCGGGCGGGGTATGCGCATGTTCTCCCGCGACTTCCAGGGAACGACGGCGATCTCCTACCAGGCGCGGGGGGCAGCTGTGCTGGCGACCCGCCCGACTCCTGGAGCTGGCAGTGGGACCAGCCCCTGCGGACTTGACCGGCTGGCTCTGCTGCTCGGCCGCAGTCGGGCAGCAGTCCTGCGCGCGTTGGCCGTACCCACCACGACCACCTCCGTGAGCGAGACGCTTGGACTGGCCCCCAGCACCGTGTCGGAGCACCTCACCACGCTGTCCGCCGCTGGCATGATCCGCCGCCGACGTGTGGGCTTCCGGGTCCTCTACGAGCTGGACAGGGGCGGACTAGCCCTCATCAGCCACCTCGACGGGCAGCAACCTTGACCGACTGACGCCGTTACCGGACAGGTGCCGCAGCGTCCTCGCCGAAGCGAACGGGCTACCGGTGCCCCCACCGTGATGCCGACCCACCTGGGTGCGCCTCCACGTCCGTGGACCAACGACGGTGCGAGGGACGGTACAACCCGGTCAGCTATCACGTCGGCACGGTCTGGCCATTCGACAACTCGATCATTGCGTGGGGGCTCCGGCGCTACGGCTTCGCCGAACAGGCCGGGCGGATCGCGGGAGCGATCATCGATGCAGCGCAGTGCTTCCAGGGGCGCCTACCGGAGGCATTCGCCGGCTACGAACGAGAGTTGACCGAATACCCCGTCCAGTACCCCACCGCGTGTAGTCCGCAGGTGTGGTCGACGGGCACACCCATGCTGTTGCTCCGGACGATGCTCGGCATGGAGCCGTACGCCGGCCGCCTGGCGACCGATCCGGCGATTCCCAATCGGATCGGCCAGATCACCCTGCATGGCGTCCATGGGCGGTGGGGCCGCGCCGACGTCTCGACGGGCGGACAACCATAGTGGGCGGACTGGCAGCCGCTCGTATTCGTCATGTGCGAGTGCTCGCTGCTGGAGAGAGGCGACATCACCTGCCCACCGGGCGGAGGGTGGCGATGGCCTCGGTACGGGCGGCGAGCAGGAACGGCAGCACTGCCTCCTCCTCGACGGTCAGGCCCGCGCTTATGGCAGTTAGATTCGGGCGAGTTTGAGGGTTGCGCCGATCGTGATCGGTGGTGGGGGAGTGGTTCGTGTGGCCCCTCGGACACAAATTTGCGGCACCGATGCCGTGTCCCGCGTACTGGTGGTCAAGCGCACTTGACCATGCGAATCTGACCTCTGTCACCACCTCTACCGACTCCGCGTCGGACGAGGGTGGTGGTCCTTGTGGCTGAGCCCTCGGTGGCTTCCGTCGTTCCCCCCGGTCCTGCTTCCAGGCCAGGAGAGAGTCGCTAGGTCCGGCTCCGCTGCGTCGAGCGCCCTTGCCGATGCCGGCCCTCCCGCAGCAGCGCACCGGAGCGAGGATGTATCGCTTGGCTTCGGTCGACAGCAGTGGCCGGATCCGCGATCGGGCGATCATCGGCGCACTGGGCTGGGAGCCTGCGTGCGGTCGGACATCCGTCACGGTGGCGGCGCCATCGTCGTGCGTCGTGATTCTCAGGGAGTTTTCACTGTCACCGGTCAGGGGCACCTGTCGCTGCCGGCTGCGGTGCGGCACTGGTGCGGCCTCGGAACGGGGGAGCGGGTCCTGCTGACCGCGGATCCCGCTGCGAACCTGCTCGTGGTGTCCCGCACCGGTTTGATGGAGACATCGAAACCTGGGAGGAACACCAGCGATGCCCGCACCGAAGAAGTACAACGATGAGCTGCGTGAGCGTGCGACCCGGTTGGCCGTCGAGGCCCGCGGGTCCTGGCGTCTGCGGTAGGCGCGATCCGGCGGATCGCCGGTCAGCTCGGGGTTCATCCGGAGGCGTTGCGCACGTGGGTGAAGAAGGCCGAGACCGACGCCGGGGACCGTCCGGGCACCACCAGCAGCGACGCCGAACGCCTCGCCGCGTTGGAGCGGGAGAATCGTGAGCTGCGGCGGGCCAACCAGATCCTGAAGTCCGCGGCGAGTTTCTTCGCGGCGGAGCTGGACCGTCCGTCGCGATGAAGGTCGACTTCGTCGACTCCCAGAAGGCCGAACACGGTGTCCAGCCGGTCCTGCGGGCGCTCGAGGACACGCCCGCGCAGATCGCACCGTCGACCTACTACGCCGCCAAGACCCGTCCGGCCTCTGCCCGGTCGCGGCGCGAAGCCTACTCAGGCAAAAGTTGAGGTGGCATAGAGACAAAGACGCAGGCAGAGCAACGTGGTCGGTTCTGCTGCTTCTTCCCTGTCGGCCGCCCGTTCCGGTCAGCAGCCTTGTCGTCAGGCCCACGGCCGGTGTGGACGCCTGTGCGCGTCGGCCGCTCGACGGAGGTGGCGAAGTGGACAACGGTGGCATTCGACAGGTGGGTGTCGTTACCCGTGCGGCTTCCTTCTCCCAACAACGGTTGTGGTTCCTTGAGCAGCTTCGACCCGGCTCATCGGACTACCTGCTGCCGTTGGCGCTGCGGATCCGCGGCACCCTGAACCGGGGCGCGTTGAGCCACGCGCTTGCCGCGATCGTGGACCGGCACGAGGTGCTGCGCACCCGCTACGAGGCCCGGGACGGCGTGCCCGTGCAGCGAATCGAGGAGCACGTCGACGTGACGATCAACCTCGTTGATCTCGGCGTTGACGCAGCTTACCGTGAGCATGCAGTCACGGAGTTCCTCACCGATGAACTGCGGCGGCCCATCGCTCTCACCGCCGCGCCTCCATGGCGGCTGACCCTGGCCAGGCTCGCTCCCGACGACCACCTGCTAGCGCTGGTGGTGCACCACATCGCCTTTGACGGCTGGTCCTGGCGAGTGCTCAACCGGGAACTGACCGCCGGATACGCCGCACATACCAGCGGCGTACCGGCTGACCTGCCGGCCCTGCCGACGCAGTACGCCGACTTCGCCGAGTGGCAGCGTGAACGGGTCACCGGTCCCCGCGTGACCCGCCAGCTCGACCACTGGCGTACCCGGCTGGCTGGTCTACCGTCGCTGGAATTGCCAACCGACCGCCCCCGCCCACCGGTCTGGGACGGCGTGGGTGATGGGATGAGTCTGGACCTGTCACCAGCACTTGTCACCGAAGTCGACCGGACCGCCCGCACGCACCGGGCGACCCGGTTCATGGTGCTGGTCGCGGTGGTTCAGGAGCTGCTCGGCCGGTACAGCGGGCAGGCCGATTTCGGCCTGGGCATCCCGGTCGCCGGGCGCGGCCGTACCGATGTGGAGGGCCTGGTCGGGTTCTTTGTCAACACCGTCGTGCTCCGCGCCGACTTGACCGGTCGCCCCACCTTCACCGAACTGCTGCGACGGGTACGACAGAACGCCCTCGCCGCCTTCTCCAACGCCGAGGTACCGTTCCAGCGGGTGGTTGACGAGGTGGTCCTGGAACGGGACCAGTCCCGCAATCCGCTGTTCCAGGTTTCCTTCTCGTTGCGAAGCGCGCTTCCCGAGCCGTTCGCGCTGCCCGGCCTCGACGTTGAACTGGTCCGCGCGCCGATCGTCAGCTCGCCGTTCGACCTGAACTTCGAGCTCAGTCCGCTGTCTGACGGCGGTCTCGTCGTCCGGGTGCAGTACGCTACCGCGCTGTTCGACCGGGCCACAGTGCGCCGCCTGACCGACAGCTACCTTCGGCTGCTGCGCCTCGTACTGGCCCGGCCGGACACCCCGCTGGCCGCACTGCCGTTACTGTCGCAACCCGAGCTGCGGCAGCTGGAGGTGTGGAATGACACCCGGGTCGACTATCCACCCGGAGAGACGCTGCCCGGCCTGGTGGCACGTCGCACGGCAGCCACGCCGAACGCAACGGCGGTGGTCTCCGACGACGGAGAGCTGACGTACGCGGCGTTGCAAGCCCGCGCCGACCGGATCGCCCAGCGGCTACGCGGGCACGGTGTCGGCCCGGAATCAGTGGTCGGGGTATGCCTGCACCGCGGCCTGAACTTGGTGGTGGCGCTCCTCGGGGTGCTTCGCGCTGGAGGGGCGTATCTGCCGCTGGCCCCCGAGGACCCCCCGGAACGCCTTGCCACCATGCTCGGCGACTCTGCCGCCAGTGTCGTGCTGACCAGCGCGGATCTCGCCGATCGGGTCACAGGCCACGCTGCCGCCGTGCTCGACGTGTGCGACCCTGGTACCGACGGCGGGCCGACCCGCCCCCGCGAGGTGGCTCTCGACCCCGATCATCCGGCCTACCTCATCTATACTTCCGGCTCCACAGGTCGGCCGAAGGGCGTGGTGGTCACCCACCGGGCCATCCTGAACCGGCTGCGCTGGATGCAGGACACCTACCGGATCGACGCTAGTGACCGGGTCCTGCAGAAGACCCCGGCGACCTTCGACGTCTCCGTGTGGGAGTTCTTCTGGCCGCTGTTCACCGGCGCGACATTGGTACTGGCCCGCCCCGGCGGCCACCGGGACCCGGAGTACCTGGCCACCCTGATCACCGCCGAGCGGATCACCACCGTTCACTTCGTGCCGACAATGCTGCGCAGCTTCCTCACCGCCCTGCCCGCTGGGCCGTCCGGCCTGAACACCCTGCGCCGGGTGTTCTGCAGCGGCGAGGCGCTCCCCGATGACCTGGCCGAGGATTTCCACACCCGCATCGGCGTCGAGTTGCACAACCTCTACGGACCGACCGAGGCTGCGGTAGACGTCACCGCTACGCCCTGCCGCCCTGGGGAGCGGGTGACCATCGGCCGTCCTGTCTCCAACACCCGGGTGCACATCCTCGACGCGGAGCTGCGCCCGGTACCGGTCGGGGCCACCGGTCAGCTCTGCCTGGCCGGGGTGCAACTCGCCCGTGGCTACCACGCCCGCCCCGCCCTGACCGCCGAACGGTTCGTGCCCGATCCGGCTGGCGCGCCGGGCGGGCGCCTGTACCTCACTGGTGACCTCGCCCGACACCGTCCCGACGGTACGGTGGAGTATCTCGGACGCAGCGACGAGCAGGCCAAGATCCGGGGGTTCCGGATCGAGCCGGGCGAGATCGCCGCCACGCTGACCGCCCACCCGGCGGTGCGCGAGGCCGCAGTCGTGGTGCACGGCGACACCGACGCCCACCTCGTCGCGTATCTGGTGCCCCGAGGGGAGAACTCCTCCCTGGATGCCGATGACCTGCGAACTCACGCCGCACGGCTGCTGCCGGCGCACATGGTGCCCGCGTACTATGTGGCCCTGCCCATGATTCCCACCACCAGCAGCGGAAAGGTGGACCGCCGGGCGCTGCCGGACCCGGTGGTACACCGGCTCGGCTCGACGGCAGGCGCGATCGCGCCGAGGACGGCTGTGGAGCAGACGGTGGCCGACGTGTGGCAGGAGGTCCTGGGCCGGGACCGGATCGGCGTGCACGAGAACTTCTTCGACGTCGGTGGCCACTCGTTGTTGGCTACCAGGATCGCCGTGCGGTTGCGGACCAGCCTCGGCGTCGACGTGCCGGTACGGGCGCTCTTCGAGCACCCCAGCGTGGCGGCGTTGGCCGCCGCACTCACCGACTATCCGCCTCTGCCTGCGCAGGGTGTGATGCCCAAACTCACGCCACGATGGCAGGGCACCCTGAGCTGAGAATCACTCCGGCGAGGTGTGAGGTGCTGACGCCCACACTGCAACCGGAGGTCTCGTCACGTCAGCTCGTCAGGGATGATCGAAAGCCGTACCGCAGCGATGTCACCGCGAGCAGTGGGCGCTGATCGGGCCGATCCTGCGGGCGTGGAAGGCCAAAACGCGTCTCGGTCTCGGGTCATCAGGGCGGCTTCGACCTGGCGGGAGAACGCGAACGCGATCCTCGACCAGAACTTCAGGCAGGACATGGCGCTGCACCGTCGCCTCGTGCGCGAGTACGAGATCCGGCCGGAGCCGGCCGTGTCACGGAGGCTGTGGGCTTCGGCGGCCACCATCGTGCACCGGCTGACCGGCACACCGTCCCGGCGACACCGGTGCACATCACACCTGATCGCCGTACGCGGAGCCGGTCGGCAGCCCGGGTCGCCGACCGGCTCCGCCAGCAGATCACCACACCCACCGGCATGCGGACCGTGGCCAGATGCCTCGCGCTCGACGTCGAGGCGTGACCGAAACACGTCGAAAGCATCCGCGCGACGCTGAAACGTCAGGTCAACCGTCGGATCCTGACCGAGGACGAGCCCGGAGTGTCCACCCTCGCCCCGAACGGACCTAACCTCTTCGACCGTCCTCGGAGAGCAGCTCCTCGACCTCGTCGTCGGACAGCAGCTCGATCTGGGCCTGGATGGTCTCGGTCACGACGTTGGCCAGGCTGGCCACGCTGGTCGCCTCGAACAGGCGGCGTAACGGGAGTTCGACCGCGAAGGTCTGCTGTAGGTGCGCGAGGACCCGGGTGGCGTGCAACGAGTGCCCACCAAGTTCGAAGAAGTTGTCGGTCGCGCCGATCTGCTCGATGCCGAGGACATCGGTCCATATCCGCGCGATGGCTTCCTCACCGGGGTTCCTCGGTGCCACGTATGTCCGCATCCCGTGGTCCAGGACCGGGTCCGGCAGCGCTGCTCGGTCGATCTTCTTACTGCTGGTCAGTGGCAGGGTGGCCAACGGCATCCAGATCGCTGGGATCATGTACTCCGGTAGTAGTCCGCGTAGGTGGTCGCAGAGTTCGCTGACGTCCAGCCGGGCGTCTGGCGGACACACAAGGTAGGCAACGAGTTGCCGCTCGCCTGGCCCGACGTGCCTGGCCACCACCACAGCCGCCTGCACCGTCGGATGCCGGACCAGCGCCGCCTCGATCTCGCCAAGCTCGATGCGGTAGCCGCGAACCTTGACCTGCTGGTCGATCCGGCCGAGAAATTCCACTTTGCCGTCCGGTCGGTACCGAACGAGGTCACCGGTGCGGTAGAGCCTCGCTCCCGGCGCTGACGAGAACGGATCGGGTATGAAACGCTCGGCGGTCAGTCCAGGTCGGTCATGGTAGCCACGGGCGAGGCGCACTCCGCCGAGGCAGAGTTCGCCGGGTACCCCGATGGGCGCCGGCCGTAGGGCGGCGTCGAGCACATAGGCGCGGGTACCGGCGACAGGGCGCCCCAGCGGCAGTGCCGCCTCCTCACGATGTCCGACAAGTTCACCGGCGACCGGATGCAGTAGACAGGTGACAGTCGCTTCAGTTGGGCCGTAGTTGCACAGGAATCGTGCGGGCAGCCCGGTCGCCGCCCACCGTCGGGCATCGGAGACCGTCACCACGTCACTGCCGACGTTCATCAGTTTGAGCTGCGACAGACACTCCACGTCGAACTGGAGCAGCTCCCGGTAGTAGGCAGGGGTGATCTCGACGATCGTCACCTGATGTTCGGCAAGGCGCTCGGCCAACTCCGCTGGTGCCCAGAACACCGGGTCGCTGACCACGATGGCGGCCCCAGCCAGCAGAGTGGCGGCGATCTGGTCCATCGCTACGTCGAAGGTGAGGGCGGAGAGTAGGACCACCCGGTCGTCCGGGCTGATGTCATAGGCGTCGGCGATCACCCGGCAGTGGTGTACGTAGGACCGATGCTCAATCATGACGCCCTTGGGGCGCCCGGTGGAGCCGGATGTGTAGATGATGTAGGCGAGGTTGTTCGGTTGGACCAGGGGAGCGGGATCGGTCTCCGGCTGATGGGCGGACGTCGGTTCCTCCCCGTCAACCACCACCACCCTTCGGTCGTCGCTGAGCCGGTCGGCGAAGTTCCGAGTCGTCAGCACCACCTGAGCGTTGGCGTCGGCCAGCATGAAGTTCAGCCGCTCCACGGGATGCTGGGGGTCGAAAGGCACGTACACCCCGCCGGCCTTGAGCACCGCCAACAACGCGACGACAGCCTCCGTACCGCGCTCCAGGCAGGAACCGACGATGGTCTCCGGCCGGATCCCCATCGTGCGCAGATGGTGGGCGAGCTGGTTCGCGCGACGGTTGAGCTCGCGGTAGGTGAGTCGCTGCTCACCGAAGACCACCGCCACTGCATCAGGTGTGCGCTGCACCTGCCGCTCGAACAACGTCGGTACGCAGAGGTGCCATTCCGCTGGCGGATCGAGGTGCGGAAGCCGCCTGCCCGCCGAACTCGGCCACTGCTCGAGGATCTGCTGTCGCTCGGTCTCCGTGAGCAGGTTCAGTTCGGCGATCGCGGTGTCGGGATCGTCAACGACGCTGGCCAGCAACTGCAGGTAGTGGGAGGCCATCCGGTGGATGGTCGTCCGGTCGAACAGTCCGGCCGCGTACTCGAAGACGAGGCGTAGTCGTCCGTTCGTGCGCTGTTGCACTGACAGCGTCAGGTCGAACTTGGCCACTGGCGTGCCGGAGGTGAGGGGTTCGACGGATGCTGAACCGAGGGCGGCGGGCAGGGGAGCCAGATGCTGAACCTCGAACATGATCTGAAACAGCGGGTTCCGGGACAGGTCTCGGTCCGGGCGCAGCGCGTCGACCAGGTGTTCGAAGGGCACGTCTTGGTTGGCGAACGCGTCGAGCACCGTCTGACGCACCTGCGGGAGGATCTCTGAGAAGGACGGGTCGCCGCTGAGGTCACCGCGCATGACGAGGTTGTTGACGAAGAAGCCGACAAGTTCCTCGGTCTCCTGCCGGGTCCGCCCAGCCACGGGGGTACCGACCGCGATGTCGGTCCGGCCGGTGTACCGGGCGAGCAGCACCTGAAACGCGGCGAGCAGCGTCATGAACAGGGTAGTGCCGTTGCGGTCGCCGAGGTTGGCGACGGCCGAGGCAAGCTCCTCCGGCACATCCACCATCACCGTGTCACCGCGTGGGTCCCGCTGGGCTGGGCGTGGCCGGTCGAACGTCAGCTCGACCGGGGTCAGACCGGCGAGCTGCTCACGCCAGTAGTCAAGTTGACCGATCAACTCGTGTCCGGGCTGTCGTTCCCGCTGCCACGCCGCGAAGTCCGCGTACTGCAGTTGCGCGGGGCGCAGCGGGGAGGGGCGCCCCTCCGCGAAGGCGTCGTAGGAGGCAACCAGGTCACGTAGGAAGATGCCCATCGACCACGCGTCGAAGACGATGTGGTGCAGGGTGATCGCGATGAGGTGCTCATCCGGCGCGGTGCGGATGAGCGTGACCCGCAGCTGGTGTTCCCGTTCGAGGTCGAACGGTGTGCTGGAGGCGTGGTCGAGCAGCTTCCGGCCCTTGGCCGACGCGTCCGGGGCGTCGGTCAGGTCGATCAGCCGGAACGTCGCCGGCCCCGGTGGGTCGACGATCTGGACCGGTTCGCCCTGGACCCCGATGTAGCGGGTGCGGAGCACCTCGTGGCGGCGGGCGACCTCGTCGGCCGCATGCCGTAGCGCCTCCACGTCCAACGTCCCGTGTAGTCGGAGTGCCAGCGGTACGAGGTACTCCACGCTGTCTGGCTCCAACTGGTCCAGGAACCACATCCGCTGCTGGGCGAAGGAGAGCGGCAGCGGTCGGTTCCGTGGCACGGGCTGGATGGCGGGCTGGCTCGGTGTGGTGCCCGCGTCGACCAGGGCGGCAAGCTCCCGGACCGTACGTCGGTCGAACAACTCACCGACGGTCAGCTCCAGGTCGAACGCGCGGCGCAGCTTGAGGACGAGGCGGATAGCCAGCAGGGAGTGCCCGCCGAGGGCGAAGAAGTCGTCCTCGAGGCCGACAGGGTCTACCCCGAGCACGTCGGACATGATTTCGGCGATAGTTTGCTCGGTCGGTGTGCGTGGAGGGATGTGACCGTTCGTCCCGGCCGAGCGTACATCACCGGGCACGGGCAGCGCCGCGCGGTCGACCTTCCCGTTGGGAGTCAACGGGAGCGCGTCGAGATACGTGATGACCGAGGGAACGAGTGCGGCCGGGAGCCGCAGGGAGAGGTGGTCGCGGAGCTCATCGGGCTGCGGTGGCGTGTCGTCAGCGGGCACCACGTACGCCACCAGCTCCACGTCGCCGGTTACCGGTCGATGGGTGGTGACCGTCGCGGCCGTGACTGCGGGGTGCGCGGTAAGGGCCGTCTCGATCTCACCCGGCTCCACTCGTACGCCTCGGATCTTCACCTGGTCGTCGACGCGGCCGGCGAACTCGAGCGTGCCGTCGTCACGCCAGCGGGCGAGGTCCCCGGTGCGGTACCACCGCTCACCGGGTTCGTGGGCGAAGGGGTTGGGCATGAACCGGTCAGCGGTCAGGTCCCCGCGGCCGAGGTACCCGCGGGCCACCCCGACTCCGGCGACACAGAGCTCACCGGGCACGCCGATGGGGGTGAGCTGGGCTTCGCCGTCGACCACGAAGACCCGGATGTTCGACAGTGGCGTGCCGATCGGGGCGCTCTCCGCCGCCTCTCCGGGGACGTAGGGCCAGGCGGTCGAGTCGATCGAACACTCAGTCGGTCCGTAGGTGTTGAACACGTCGCAGTTCACGCGGGAGGTCAGTCTTTCGCACAGCGCGGCGGGCAGCGGCTCGCCCGCGGAACACACCAGGCGCAGTGTGGTGCAGTCGGCCAGCCCGGGTTCCTGGACCAGCAGTCGCAGCACGGACGGGACGAGCTGCAGGACGGTGACCCCGTGCTCGACGACAGCGCGGACCATGACGGCTGGATCACGGTGGGCGTCCCGTGGTGCCATTACGACGGTGCCACCGGAGACCAGGGGTGCGAGGAACTCCCACATCGAGGCGTCGAAACCGATGGTGGTCTTCTGCAGGATCCGATCGGCGGGACCCAGACCGTACCGGTCGACCGACCAGAGCACCCGGTTGCGGATGCCGTCGTGGGTGATCATCACGCCCTTGGGTCGCCCGGTCGACCCGGAGGTGTACATCACGTACGCCGCCTGGGCCGCATCGATGGGCGGCAGGTCGCTGGGGGCCGCGCGGTCGGTGAGTTCCTCCCACCGCGTGTCGACCGCCACCACCTGTTCCGCCCCGGGCAGCCGGGACCGTAGGGCCTCCTGGGTGAGCACGATGCGTATGCCGGCGTCGGCGATCATGAGTGACAGGCGTTCAGTGGGGTGATCGGGTGGCAGCGGGACGTAGACACCCCCGGCGGAGAGAACCGCGATCAGCGCTGTGACCAGCTCGACCCCGCGCTCCATGGCCACGCCCACCGGCGTCTCCGCGGTGACGCCCATCGTCCGCAGGCAGCTTGCGAGGCTGTTCACCCGGGCGGCCAGCTCGGCATAGCTGAGGACGCGGTCAGCGGCGACCACGGCGGGGGCGTGTGGGGTACGGCGGGCCGCGGCGGCGAAGAGCGCGGGCAGGCACTTGTCCGGGGTGTCGAAGGGGAGCGTTGTCCGGTTCCACGCGAGAAGTCGTTCCCGCTCGGGATCCGCGATCAACTCCAGCCTGGTCACCGGGCGGCGCGGATCGGCGGCGATGCTGACCAACAGGTGACGGTAGTTGGCGGCCATCCGCTCGATTCGGGACCTGTTGAACAGCGCGGTCGGGTACATCATTCGTCCGACCAGTGAGCCGTCCGGCCGCTCGACCAGGTGCAGGGACAGGTCGAAGGCCGAACTCGTCGCGATCGTGCTGAACCGTTCGACATCGAGTCCGGGCAGGGTGAGCGATTCCTGTCGGGTGTTGTACAGGGCGAATCCGACTTGGAACAACGGGTTGCGGGACAGGTCGCGTTCCGGTGCCAGCTCGGCCACCACCCGCTCGAACGGCACCTCCTGGTGGCCGTAGGCGTCCAGGGTGGTGTCACGGACCCGGTCCAGGAGCTCCTCGAACGACGAAGCGCCGGACAGGTCCGTCCGCATCACCACGGTGTTGAGGAAGAGGCCGATCAGTTGCTCCAGCTCCACCTGGGTACGGCCGGCCACCGACACACCGACGGCCACGTCGCTCTGCCCGGAGTAGCGGCTGAGCAGGAGCTGAAACGCGGCCAGGTAGACCATGAACGGTGTCGCGTTGCGTGTACGGGCCACGACGGCCAGCTGCCGCACGACGGCATCAGGGATGCTGACATCGATGCTGCCGCCATCGGCCTTCCACCGCGTCGGGCGCCGTCGGTCGGTGGGCAGTTCGAGCGGGGACAACCCGGCCAGCCGGTCACGCCAGTAGGTGAGCTGCTTCTCCATCAGCGCAGCGGACGAGTTCCACGACTTCCGCTGCCATAGTGCGAAGTCCGCGTACTGTACGGCAAGGGGCGCCAACGGTACGGGCGAAGCCGTGGCGTACGCCCGGTACAGGACGCCGAGCTCACGGATCAGCACGTCCCACGACCAGCCGTCGAAGGCGATGTGGTGAATGGTGATCGAGAGGACCCAGTCCGCCGGCGAGAGCCGGATGACGGTGACCCGCCAGGGCGTCATCGTCCGCACATCGATCGGCGTGTCCAGGTCCGTCGCGACGATCTCCTGAACCAGCCGCTCCCGGCTGTCGCTCGGGTCTTTGGTGAGATCGCGTACGGTCAGCTCGACAGGCTGAGGATCGTCGATGACCTGGATCGCCGTCCCGTCGACGGTCTCGTACCGGGTACGTAACACCTCGTGTCGCTCGGCGACTGCCGTCAGGGCATGCGAGAGGGCCTCGACGTCCAGCGGGCCGCGTAACCGGAACGCGCGCTGCATCAGGTAGTGGGTGGCCCCCGAGTGGAGCAGGTCAAGGAACCACATCTGCTCCTGCGCGAATGACAGTGGGATTCCACCATCTCCGGTTTCCATCGATCGCCTCCTGCGTTGAGATGAGTCTGGGGCGGAGCGGAGGGTCAGGCCGTGACGGCCGACCCTCCGGACCAGGGTTCGGCCATCGCCACGGCGATCCGCCGGGCCCCGGTGAAGGGCTCACGGCCGTGCGCGGCGAGCATGTTGTCCACGATGAGTACGTCGTCGAGCTGCCAGTCGAACCGCCGCTGAGCCATTCGGTAGCAGTCCCGCAGGTGTGCCACGACATCGTCGGGTACCGGTTGTCCGTCGCCGTAGTACGTGTTGGTCGGCAGGTTGGACTCGTCGAACATCTGCCGCAGCCCGGCGCAGACCTCGGCGGCCAAGGTCGTCACGTGCCAGAACGCGAGGTGGTTGAACCAGACCAGTTCGTTGGTGACCGGGTGCCGGTGTACGGCCTCGCGCCGGGCCCGGGTGCGCAGTCCCTGTCTGCCGATCCACTCGACCTCGACGCCGTTGCGCGCGCAGTAGGTCTCGACGGCGGTGCGGTCGTCGGTGTTGAACGCCTGCTGCCAGGGCACCCCGAAGCCGGGGGTGAAGTTGCGGACCACCATCCAGCCCCGGGCGGCGCAGGCCTCCCGTACGGCCGGATCGATGGACCGGTACACCTGCCGGACGTCGGCCAGGGGCGTGGCACCGAGGGTGGCGGGCGGCTGCATGCAGTGGAAGAACAACATCATTGGCCAGGTGGCCTGGTAGGAGTTCTCGTTGTGCAGGAAAATCTCCTCGCTCGGCGGGTAGTCCGTCGAGGTGTACACCTGACCTTTGATCGTGCTACGGGGAGACGACCGCTCGGCGTAGGCCAGTGGTGCTCCGGCGACGGTCCGCACGACGCCCTCGAACCCGTCCACACCACCGATGTCAAAGCCGCGCAGCAGCACCGCCCCGTGTTTGTGCAGCCGCTGCCGGATCTCCCTCCGAGCACCGGACACGAAGCTGGTGACGGGGGCTGGCGCTGCTTCTGCGGACATCACGTATGGGAGGGCCGGCGCCTGAGGAGCATTTGTGCCTGCGTTCGGGGCAGTCGTCGTCGTATCCATGGCGCTCAGCGTGTCCAATCGACGCCGGGTCACAGCAGGGAACAACCGGCAGCGCTGCCGGCAGAACCGGTGCCCGAGTTTCTGCGTGTTCTTCTCTCCGATCGGCGGCAGGAGGCCGGCACGGTCGATTTCCCTTCCACGGGACTGTGACAGGACCTGCTACGAGCAGGCTCCCTTGCGGTCACTGCCCGCCCGGCCGGCACCACTGGATACGCACCGGCGGGCAGACGACGGATCATCAGCAGGGGCGCCCGGAACGCCGCGCATCGGGTTACCGCGTCAAAGGCACCCGCCGCGACCGGAGACGTGGGGTCTCAGGTCAGCACGGCCCCGCCGTCGTCCCGGTAGGCGCGGCTGCGCCGGTTGTCCAGGTGCACGTAGACGCGGTGCAACCAGCGGTCGTGGCCATCGAAACGGGGGACGAATTCGGTGCGGCCGTGCAGAACGAGCCGGTTGTCGACCAGTGCCATGGAGCCCGACTGGAGGACCAGCGAGGCCGCGACATCGGTGATGGCCTGCCGGAGACGGACCATGACCTCCCGGGCTTCCTCGTCCAGCGCTCTGGTGGCGTTGAAGTCGACGCAGATGTTCGGATCCGTGAGGCTGCCCTGAAGCACCGAGTGAGGCCGGGTGCGGTCGCCGGACCGGAACGACGGCGGAGGTGCGGTCAGGAAGCGCGGTTCGTGGAGGATCCTGCGGTCGGCCTCCGTCAGCAGTGGTAGCGCTTGTCGGATGCAGGCGACCAGAGTGCCGGCCTGCTTGGCGTGGTCGTTGCGCAGGCACAGCAGGCCGACGTAGTCCGGCCGCTGCGGGTGGAAGGCATTCTCGACGTGGAGTTCCAGCGGCACGGATCCGGCATTGCTCTGGGTTTCCAGCAGCCCGGGTACGGGAACCACGTTCTGCACCAGGGCTCCGATCTTCTCCTCCCGGTAGGCGATGACTTCGCCGAGTTGCAGGCCGATGAGCATCGCGGTGACGGCCGGTAGGGCGGGAATGCGCTCCACGGAGTCCCGGACGGTGGGTGTGTCGGGCAGGTCAGGTTCGCCGACGGGCAGCCCGGTGAGGACGAGGGTGCCGGTGGGGCCCGGGTCGTGCCGGTAGGCGCGGATCGCTTCGGTGAGCCGGGTCGGCAGTCGACAACTGACCTGCCGGGCCCGCGTCACCCAGCCCGGGTCGTCCAGCAGCGCGGGGGGCGCCGCGACGAGGCGTTCGGCCAGGTGGCGCACGGCTGAGCGTTCCTCCTGGAGGAGGTGCAGTCGCGGTCCCTGCACGATCCGGGGTGGGCGGATCGATTGATCGAGCATGATCGGTGGTCCTCTCGTACGGATCTCCGAGCCGGTGTCGGTGCGGCTCGACGGGCCGGTGATGGTGTGGTGCGGCCGTCAGGCTCGGTCACAACGGGGACAGGCGGGCCGCGGATCACCGGTCGCCCGTCGGGCGCGGGCAGCTCTGCCTAGCCGTCACCCGTACCAGGGGCCGGTTACCGCCACGGTTCACCGTGGCGGACAGTTCGGTGGACGTTGTCGTCGGCCAGGGTCTTGGCCCTCTCGGGTCTGCTGTCTGGCCGCCAGCGTGCGCCCGCCGGTGGCGGGAGGCGTAGAGACAGACGCGCAGACAAGCCCGCGCGTCGGTTCTGCTGCTTCTTCCCTGTCCGCCATCCCGGCTGGTCAGCAGCCTTGTCGTCAAGCCCGCGGCCAGTGGTGAGGCGGCCGGCGTCGGCCCTCGACGGAGGTGACAAGGTGGACATCGGTGGCAGTCGACGGATCTGCGTCGCTACCGGTGCCCGCGTGTTTGGCCAGCTCGACCACTGGCGTGACCGGTTCAGCCGTCACTTGCTCGATCTGCCGCAGGCACCGACGAAAGGACCCAGATGACCGTCACCAGCGAGCACCCCGGCACCGCCGTCGCCGCCCCGGACTTCTCCGTTTTCGAAGATCTGGAGTCGGAGGTACGGCTCTACTGTCGCAAGTTCCCGGTGGTGTTCGACCGGGCCAAGGGCGTGGAGCTGTACGCCGAGGACGGCCGCCGCTACATCGACTTCTTCTGCGGTGCCGGCACCCTGAACTACGGCCACAACAACGGCTTCATCAAGCAACGGATCCAGGAATACCTGGCTTCCGACCGGATCATGCACGGCCTGGACCTGTACACCATCGCCAAGCGGGAGTTCCTCACCCGCTTCGCCGAGACGGTCCTACGGCCCCGCGGACTCGACCACAAGGTGCAGTTCTGCGGCCCGACCGGCACCGACGCGGTGGAGGCCGCACTCAAACTCGCCCGCAAGGCCACCGGCCGCCAGGGGATTGTCGCGTTCACCGGTGCGTACCACGGGATGTCCTGCGGGTCGCTGGGGGTCACCGGCAGTCGTCGGGCCCGCCGTGCCGGTGGGGTGGCGGGACAGGATGTCACCTTCGTCCCTTACGAGGACGGACCCGCCGGACCGTTCGACTCCGTCGCGCTCATCGAGCGGCTGCTGGACGATCCGTCCTCGGGCACCGACCTGCCCGCGGCGGTGATCGTCGAGCCGGTACAGATGGAGGGCGGTGTCTATCCCGCCTCGTCCCAGTGGCTGCGGCGGCTACGTGAGCTGACCGAGCGACGCGGCATCCTGCTGATCGTCGACGAGATCCAGTCCGGCTGCGGGCGTACCGGCAGGTTCTTCTCCTTCGAGCATGCCGGCGTCATCCCTGACCTGGTGACCGTCTCCAAGGCGATCGGCGGCTACGGGCTGCCGCTGGCGCTGACACTGATCCGTCGTGACCTGGACGTCTGGGAGGCGGGTGAACACACGGGAACTTTCCGCGGCAACCAGCTCGCGTTCGTCGGTGCCACGGCTGCCTGCGAGTTGTGGCGGCAGGGGCAGTTCCTGACCAATCTCGCCGTCTCGGCGAACCGGCTGATGCGGTTCGGTGCCGAGCTGGCCGACAGCGAGCCGGGAGTGGTCACGCGAGGCCAGGGGATGGCTCTGGGGATCGACCTCGGCCGGGCCGGTGGGGCGGAACGCGCCGACCGGGTACAGCGGTACGCCTTCGACCACGGCCTGATCGTCGAGCTGTGCGGGCGACACGACGAGGTGGTCAAGGTCCTGCCACCGCTGAACATCGACGTCGTGCGACTCGACCTCGGCCTCGAACTGCTCCGTGACGCCCTGTCGGCGTCGTGATCGATCCCTCACGAGACGGAGGAAGGCCTGATGTTCGACACGCCGCGTCGGCACCTCGTCAGCATCGACGATCTCAACGACGAGGACCTGCACTGGATCATTCGTCGGGGTGCCGAGTACGCCTCCGGTGCCGACGACGACCGCCCCCTGCGCGATCTGGTGGTGGGGGTGCTGTTCCGTAAGACGTCCACCCGGACCCGCACCGCGTTCTCGGCAGGAGCACTGCGGCTGGGCGGCCAGTTGATCACCTACGGTCCGGGCGACCTGCAGGAGAACACCGGCGAGTCCGCCGAGGACACCGGGGCCGTCCTGTCCCGGATGCTCGACGTCCTGGTGGTCCGTACCGCGGGCAGTGAGGCCGAGTTGCGTACCTGGGCCGGGCAGCCCCGGATGGCGGTGGTCAACGCGATGAGCGCCGAGGAACACCCGACCCAGGCCTTGGCCGACCTGACCACGCTGACTCGTCACTTCGGACGTGTCGACGGCCTGCGGGTGCTCTACGTCGGTGAGGGCAACAACACCGCGTCGGCGCTGACCCTCGCGCTGTCCCGGTTCCCCGGCGTCGCGCTGCACCTGCGTACCCCACCCGGGTACGGCGTGGGACAACGGTTCCTGGACCGTGCGGAGGTCTACGCCAGACGCAGTGGCGCGACGGTGACGCAGCGACACGACATGGCTGACCTGCCCCTGGTCGACGTCGTCTACACCACCCGCTGGCAGACCACCGGAACGGTCAAGCCCACCCCGGACTGGCGTTCGACGTTCGCCCCGTTCCAGGTCGACGCGGCTGTGCTGGCCACCAGCCCGGGCGCGGTCTTCATGCACGACCTGCCTGCCCACCGCGGCGAGGAGGTGACCGTCGAGGTGTTCGACGGGCCGGCCAGCATCGCTTTTGAGCAGGCGGAACACAAGTACCACAGCGCACGTGCGGTGCTGCAGTGGTGCGCCGGTCGCTCGGAATGAGTCTTCCGTAATTGCGTGAGAACTGATCGACGACAGTTGCTTTTCAGTCGGCGCCGGTCGCGCCGCACTCAGGAAGGTGTCAGTGCGATGTCCGAAGGCGTGACCCTGGCCACGGGTGATTGGCGGTTGTGGGATCAGTTTGCGTTGCGTGGGCCGGGTTTTCCGGCGTCGGGTGTGTTGCGGTTGGCGCCGGAGGGTTTGGCGGTGGCGGCGGACAGGTTTGTGGGGGTGGAGGTGTTGTCGGGGG